>CAZIQF010000001.1:0-175225 GCA_964541525.1 uncultured Staphylococcaceae bacterium
TTTTATGGTTAATAAATCGTTTTTACCATAAAACCATAAGAGATTTTACAGAACCGTGTTTTCTTATAGCTTTTCTAGTTTATTAACCACATTTTTTAATGGATTTTGTTCATATGCTTCGACTAAACCTTGATCACATAAAGCCGGAATGGTACCATCAATTGCTACTTTCGATACAGTATCGATATTATACTCTGCTGCAATCACTTCAATTCCACTTTCACCAAAGATATAATGTTTTTCCATACAGTTAGGGCATTCAAAATATGACATATTTTCAACTAAACCTAGAACTGGAATATCCATTTTACCTGCCATCTTAACAGCTTTTTCAACAATCATAGAAACTAAATCTTGTGGTGAAGTAACAACAATAATTCCATCCACTGGTAGTGATTGGAAAACAGTTAGCGGTACATCTCCCGTTCCTGGTGGCATATCAACAAATAAAAAGTCAAGATCGCCCCATGCCACATCAGTCCAAAATTGTTCAACTAGTCCTGCAATCACAGGTCCACGCCAAATAATTGGATCTGTTTCATTTTCTAAAAGTAAATTAGATGAAATCATTTTAATTCCCGTTTTTGATTCTTTCGGGAAAATGCATTCACTTGAACCACTAACCATGCCACTAACACCAAAGCATTTAGGAATTGATGGTCCAGTAATATCTGCATCTAGAATTCCAACTTTATATCCATCTTTTTGTAATTTAGATGCAAGTAGTGATGTTACCATTGATTTACCAACACCACCTTTACCACTCATAACAGCGATTACTTTTGATACATTAGAATATTGATTTTGTGGTTTTAAAAAATCTTCTCTTGAATGTGGCCCTCCACAATTTTGTGAACAAGAAGCACAATCATGATTACATCCTTGTTCTGCTTCTTCACATTTATTTTCACAATTATCACAATCGTGATTACAATTATTTGTATTACTCATTTTCTTCTTCCTTTCCTTGATATTTAAACACTGGCATATAACTTAATTTAAATAAATTTATTTGATGTAAATGATCAATTCTGGCTTTAGTTTTTGGTTCAGGAATAATTCCTTTACGAATATAATCATCTAATGTAGCATATTTAAAGCCTAAATTATCTTCATCAGTTTTGCCACACAATCCATCACTTGGAATTTTTTCATAAAATTTTTCTGGTAAGTTTAAATATGCAGCAATTTGTTTAACTTCCGTTACGGTAAAATTAGCAATAGGTGCAAAATCACCAGCTGCATCACCATATCTAGTTGAATAACCAACCCAGTCTTCACTTAAATTACAAGTGTTTGCAACTCTTCCATTATGACATTGACTAACTGCATATAAAGTTGACATTCTAAGTCTTGGGGCTAAATTAATGATTGCTTGATTTGTTAATTCATTAGTCTTTTTGATTTCAGTAATTAACGCATCATAGCTAGTCTTAATATTAACAACAAAATGTTGGATTCCTAAAATCTCACAAATCTCATATGCATAGTCAATATCACTTTGCTCACCATTTGGCATTAAAACACCAATTACTCGTTCCTTACCTAAAGCCTTGACTAGTAAAGCTGCAACAACCGATGAGTCTTTACCTCCAGAGATACCTACTACTGCATTGCAACCTTTCCCATTTTCTAAAAAGAAATCTTGAATCCATTTAATACATGCATTAGTTGCATGTTCAACATCAAATTTATACATTTGTATCCTCCTTTTTCTTTTTTAATTCTCTAATAATTATTTTCATTTCATCACTTACTCGATATGATTCCAACATTTTTTGTAATGCTTTGTTATAAGTCCAATCATCTAAGTGGTGATGTTGTAAATAAACAAGCGTTTTATCAGGATATTTCGCCATCATAGTTGCAATTAACCATGCTGCTCCCATTCGATAGTAATACCGATCATCACTCATTTGATCCACAATTTGAATAACTTGATCAATATATTTATCGGTTAGGAAATGTCCCATCATCATTACAACCACAAACCGCTTGACAAACTCATACTTACTACTAAGATAGTTAAGCAAAAAATGCCACATAATATCTTCATCTTTCTTAGTTAGTTTAAAACTTGAACAAAACGTATCACAAACCGACCAATCATGAATTTGATAAATAAAATCATTTATTAATGGTAATTTTTCCATTAAATCCTTTTTCATTCCCGCAATTACGATTCCTTGCAATAGTTCTAATTCATAGTATGATAAGTCATTTTTATGAATAAATGCTAGAGGGTCATCCTTAATAATTTCTTTTGCTAGTTTTCTAACTTCTGGTATTCTTACTCCAATCATCGGTTTAGCATTTGGAATCAAACTATTTGCAAATTCACCAATCTTATTACTACTTAAAGCATAAAGTTTATCTAATATTTTCTGCATCGGTTTTACCTTTAGGCTTTCGTTTTTCATACTCATCACAGAAGTTATGATCTATTCCATCTTGCTTATAACCAACTATCATGTCAAGATTAACATTATGAGCACTCATAAAAATATTTTGTTCAACGAGTGGATTATTTTTTAGTAAACTAGCTATTAATTGTTTTGTTTCATAACGTTTTGAGCCAACAATATCCTGCTTTGTATAATAGTTTTCCGTAAATTTACATGCACAATTTATAAACTTAAGTTCATTATGATTCGCCCATTTAATAATATCTTTTTCCCTAATTAGATACATCGGTCTAATCAGTTCCATTCCTTCAAAATTAGTACTATGTAGTTTAGGAACCATCGTTTGAAATGAACCTGAATTGAGCATATTCATTAATGTTGTTTCAATTACATCATCATAGTGATGTCCCAAAGCAATTTTATTACAACCTAATTCTTGAGCTTTCTGATATAAAAATCCTCTTCGCATTCTCGCACAAAGATAACATGGATTTTTTTCTTGTTTATTAGCTACTTCAAAAATATCACTTTGAACGATGGTTGCTGGTATTTCTAATTTTTTTAGATTCTCATGAATTAAATCTAAATGCTTCTGACTATACCCAGGATCCATTAGTAAAAACTTAATTTCAAATTCATATTCAGAATGGCGATGTAACTCTTGAAATAATTTTGCAAGAATCATTGAGTCTTTACCCCCAGAAATACAAATACATACTCGATCATGTTCTTTTAATAATTGATATTCATCAATTGCATGAACAAATTTAGCCCATAATTCCTTACGATAAGTTTTAATAATTGAACGTTCAATTTCTTTAATATCTGCCATAGTCATTCCTATTCTTGATAACTGCAATTACGCCTTTCACCAAAATCATATTTTATAAATCAATTCTTCTAATATATAATATCATATTTTAATTAAAAATAATATTAAAAGACCTTAAAAAAATCAGATAATTAATTATCTGATTGTGATTCAATAACAATATATCCAGCTTTTTCAATGTTTTCTTTGATTTTGGCTAGATTAATTCTATCAACATAGGAAATAGTAACATTTTTATTCTTTAGTGATGCTTTCGCATTAACCACGCCCTCTACTTGTAAGCAAGCCTCCTCAACATGATGAATGCAATGTTCACACATCATCTTGTCAACAGAAAGGGATATTTCTTTAGTTTTGATGATTATATTATCTTGTGTATCATTTTTCTTGGGTTTAAAGAGATTAATTCTTAAAGCATTTAAAACCACAAAAATTGATGAAAAACTCATTGCTGCTGAACCAATCATCGGATTTAACTTAATACCAAAGGGATAATATAAAATCCCCGTAGCAAAAATGATGCCAATACAATTATAAAAGAAAGCCCAGAACAAATTGCCTTTAATTGTATTTAATACTTTTTTACTTAATCTGATTACATTTAAAATGTCCATTAAATCATTTCTTAGTAAGACGATATCACTTGAATCAATCGCAATATCACTACCAGCACCGATGGCAATTCCTAAATCCGCACTCGTTAAAGCAAGAGCATCATTTACACCATCACCAACCATTGTAACTAAACCCAAGTGTTCTTGTTTTAATTCAGCAACAATTGTTTGTTTATCCGTTGGTAATACATCAGCATAAACATAATCAATTCCTACTTCCGAAGCAATATTATTAGCAACCATTTGATTATCACCAGTTAACATTACAACTTTTATTCCATATTTTTTTAACTCCGCAATTGCTTGTTTCGATGTTGGTTTAATTTCATCTTTCACCGCAAAAAAACCAATTATTTCTTGTTTCTTACAAACAATTAATAACGTTTTACCCTCATCAGCATATTTTTTAATTTTTGTTTTAATATTTTCATCGATTAAATTTTCATCTAGGTATTTGGTATTACCAATATAATATTGATCACCATTAATTTTGCCAATCAATCCCATACCATCAAGGCTTTGATATTCATCAACATCATAAATATCACTATACTTACTTTTAGCATATTCGCATATCGCATTAGATAGAGGGTGTTCTGATAATATCTCAAATGAATAAGCAATTGCAAGAACATCAATAGTATAATCTAAACTAACAAAATCAACAACTTTAGGCATTCCAATCGTAATCGTTCCAGTTTTATCTAAGACTACGGTTTTGATATTATGAGCTTTTTCTAAAATCTCAGCGTTTTTAATTAACAATCCATTTTCAGCTCCCATTCCAGTACCAACCATAATCGCTACTGGCGTAGCAAGGCCTAAAGCACATGGGCAAGCAATGACTAATACTGATATTGCAAAATTAAATGCTGCTTCAAAATTATGATTAATTAAAAACCAAATCATAAAAGTAACTAAAGCAATCCCCATAATTACTGGGACAAATACTCGTGCTACAGCATCAACTAATTTCGAAATTGGTGCTTTAGAATTACTTGCTTCTTCTACTAATCTAATAATCGTTGATATTTTCGTATCACTGCCAACTTTCAAGGCTTTAATTTTAATAAAACCGGTAACTAAGATGGTTGATGAATAAACAAATGTTTCTTTTTTGCCATATACTGGCATACTTTCACCGGTAATATTCGCTTGGTTAATTGAACCACTTCCATCAATAATTACCCCATCAACAGGGATTTTATCTCCCTTTTTAACAACTACTATATCACCAATTGATACTTCACTAGCATCAACTAAAACTTGTTCATTATCTCTAATTACAGTAGCCTTTGTCGGCGATAAATTCATTAACTTTGTAATCGCATTAGTTGTTTTTTTCTTTGATAAACTTTCTAAATATTTACCAAAACTAACTAAAGTTAAAATCATTCCGGCTGATTCAAAATATAAATTATGATGATATTGATCAACTAAAACATCATCTTGTTTTGCTAATCCATATCCAATCATCACAATTGCATAAAGCCCATAAACAATCGATGCAGTAGCACTTACTGCAATCAATGAATCCATATTTGGAGCTTTGTTAAATAATTTTTGATACCCAGAAACAAAAAATCGCCGATAAATCATTAGAATGGGAATAACTAAAATAAGTTGGGTTACTGCATAATATAAAGCATTACTTCTTCCCTTTAAAAACGATGGTAACTCTAAATTAATCATATGACCCATCGTAATATACATTAAAATGACTAATAAAATGCCACAAATAATTAATTTAATTAATTCGAGATTAATTTTTTTTGTTTTTTCTTCCTGAACTTTATTACCAAGATATGCACCATATCCAGCTTTTTTTACTGCATCGATAATTACGTCTACCGAGCAATGCTTTTCATCGTATTCAACTTCCATCGTATTCGACAATAAATTAACATTAACTTCCTTGACACCATCTAGTTTTCTTGTTGCGTTGTCAACATGAGAGGCACAAGCCGAACATGTCATTCCTTCTATACAAAATTTATTTTTCACCTTATTACCTTCTTTTACTATTCTTTTAGTACGATATCTAATAAATGTGCACTTGCGCCTAGTAAATCACTTCTTTCGCAGGTGCTTAAATGATATTTAATAAATTCTTTAAATTCAACATCAGATAACTTATTTAAAACAACTCGCAAGTAATTACTTGGCCCATCAGCAGCAACAATTTTTACTCTTTTTAACCCTACTTTTTGATTAAAGAAATCTATATCTTCTATTCTAACCATCGAATATAAATCATCTTTGAGATTAATCATATGATAATGATCATCAACTTGATGGTTTTCAATTGCTTCTAAAATATGTTGTTTAATGAAGCCATAAGTAATAATTGCATAATCATTCATATAATAACTAGTTAAGATATAACCACCTTTTTTAGTCACTCTTGCAGCTTCACTCAATGCTTTAATTTTTTCTTCTTCATTGAGTAAGTGATACATCGGTCCAAATAGTAAAGTGACATCAAAACTATGATCACTAAACCTTGATAAATCTAATGCGTTACCTTGATGAATTTCAACATTACTGTTTTTACTTTTAAAGATTTCAATATTGTGTTTAACTAATTCAATAGCTGTGACCGAATACCCTTTTTTACTAAAATATACGCTATAAGCACCAGTACCTGCCCCAATATCTAAAATCTTTTTTGATTGATCATTTTCTAAACATTCTTCAATATATTTAATTGAAGTAATAAACTCAACTTGACCATGTCTTGTTTGTAAGCGATGATCCTCATTAAAATGCGAATAATAATCTTCTAATAATGATATTTTTGTATTTGTTCGTTCAAAATTCATACTACTTTTCTTCCTTTTATTGATATAAATTAAAATTAATGATTGTATTAATTATTCCATAAATTGTTAGTGGTAATAAAATAATTAAACTACCAATTGTTAATCGATTAATAATTGCAGGGTTGATTTTATTTACATATTTTGCAATAATTAGACCGATATACATCCCTAACATATTACAAATAATATCTTCAACTGCAAATCCACAAAACGGAATAAACAATTGCATAACTTCAATAAAAATCGGAATGATTAACAATAAAAATAGTTGCAAAGAGTTATTCCTCTTTGATTTGATGAATTCAAAATAAATGAAAAAAGGGATAAAGATTAAAACATTTAGCAAATAAGATTTTACTTTCCATAGTTTAAAATGTTCAAAGGGAATAATACCATATCTAATTTTAGACAATAAGCTCATTCCCTCAAAAAAAGTTTTAGTATTATTAATCCATTCACCTATATTAGCTTTAAAATAAATCAACCAAATTAAAATCATTAAATAACTTAAAAAACTCCATATTAATAATTTTCGATTAATCATAATATCACCTATATTATTTTATATAAAATTATTATGTGTAGTTTTTTAAAATTTACTATGATAAAGTATGCCACAATTTAGTAGTGTATTCAAATAAAAAATTGCTTTAAATGTTATCCAATTATCTTAATCCTATCCTAAAGCAACATCTAAAATCATCATAATGGTAAAGCCGATTGCAACACCAATCGTACCTATATTTGAATGTTCTCCCATTTGTGATTCAGGTATTAGTTCTTCAACAACGACATAAATCATCGCTCCAGCAGCAAAAGCAAGCAAATAAGGTAAGATTCCTACCACCAAATTAGTTAATAATAATGTAACTAGTGCTGCAAGTGGTTCAACAATTCCCGATAATGCCCCTTTTAGAAAGGCTTTAAACTTATTTTCACCTTCAGCTTTTAGAGGAATTGAAATTATTGCCCCTTCAGGAAAATTTTGAATCGCAATTCCAATCGATAAAGCGATTGCACCGGTTAATGTAACCGTGGTACTATTTGTCATTAATCCTGCAAAGATTACTCCTACTGCCATTCCTTCAGGAATATTATGCAATGTAACGGCTAAAAGTAACATCGTTGTTTTCTTCAAACTACTCTTTATCCCCTCTGGTTTAGTTTCATTAACATGCAAATGGGGAATAATCATATCTAATATCAAAAGAAAACCAATCCCTAATAAAAAACCAATTGCAGCAGGAATAAAACTAAATTTTCCATTGCTCATTTCAATTGCAGGAATAATTAAAGACCAAACCGATGCTGCTATCATTACACCACCAGCAAATCCTAATAAAAATTTTTGAAATTTTTGATTAATTTTAGATACAAATAATACAAGAGAAGCACCTAACATTGTTCCAATTAAAGGCAATATAATCCCGATAGCCACATTTACCATTTATTCTTCCTCCTAATTAATAATTATTTCTAATATAGTTAGCTCTCGTAACTATATTATATCTTATTTTTCCTAAATTATCAAGAAAAAAACTTTAGCAAAACAAACTATAATTATCCTCCAAAATAAATTTTAACCAAACAAACAACTTCTGCATATTATAAAGTATAAAACTTACCAAAAAGCGAGGTTTAATATGATAAACGATAATCTAGATTATGCAAATAAAGTCATCAAAAACTATGAGATTAATATTCCTGATCAAGATACGATTAACTACATATCGGCTATTTGTTCCCTACAAAATAATACTCCTAAACCAATGGTAGGTCCAATGGGACCCGTTGGACCGATGGGACCACCAGGAGAAATCACCGATTATGCAGTATTTGCTAAAATACTGAATGCTTCTAGTAATAGCCAGATTGAACCTAATAACAATATTATTTTTGATGAAGAAATTATTAGATATGGAAATACAATTATTTTAGATGATGATCATATTCTTTTAAATAAAAAAGGAACATATATAATTGCTTATGAACTTCCCCTTAATAAAAATCAACATTTTGGTTTAAAATTAAATGATCAAACAATACCTTATATGAAAATTAGTACCAAAGATAATAGTATGAATATGTCAAAATTAGGTATTATCAAAGTATTAGAAAAAAATTCTAAATTAACAATTTCAAACATAACGAATAATAGTGCAAATCTACTTCTTCCAAGTGATGATGATGAATATTATGCTAATATTATAATTATCAAAATAAAATAAAACTGCAGCTATCTGCAGTATTTTGAACATATCAAATCATTTATTGACATTTGATAATTATATTTAACATTTATTAAACTATTTAATGATAAAGATTTGAATGATACTAAGTATGTACTAACATAAGGACTAGGATTATAATCACTCTTACTCGAAAGAGAACCACCACCAGTAATATTTCCAAACATCTTACCCCAACCACCTTCATAATTTAAGTATTCCTGAAAATCATTGTAATGATTATACGTATAAAATACATATTTTTCATTGATATCAATAATATGATCACCATTTTTATCATATCTAGTATAGACGATTCTTGCAGCACCACGCGTAATATAACTACCATTATTATATTCTGCAACTTCATAGTTTGGATCACAATCAGTACCAGTTGTACCTAAATCAATTTCATAATATTCCAAATCACCACCACAACCACTAATATTTGGTAATTCTGGTTCGTAGGGATATCTGGAAATATCTCCACTAAAAGCACTATGATTTAATCGTAAATATTCACCCCAAATACTTCTCAAAGGTGAACCAGATTTATTGGAAATATAGTTAGCAGGAACATCACCAAAAGCAAGCACATAAGCAGCTACTTCTTCTAAAGTAACATAGGCCCCACCGCGATAAATCTGATTAACAATTTCGCCAGTTGCCGAAACAATATAATAAGTATTCCCATCAGCAGAATAGATCGCATCACTATTACGATATAAAATTCCTTCACTTTGTGGTTGATTTAAGGCAACATTGGGTTCTTGACTTTGCTTACTAATATCGCCTGACATAAATCCATGTTCACTTCGATATAACGCATCAGAATAACTGCAAGCTTTGGTATAATTAGCATAGAACTCCTCATAAGTTATATTTTCATACGGATCATTTGAGACTTCATTAGTTAATATTTCTATTAAAAAAGGAGTTGATACTATATCTTTGACCCTTGCAACAATCCTAATAATCCCTGGAGATACTGCTGTAAGCATATCTTCTTCTATGAACGCACAATCATTTCCGGAGATTAATTCATAGATTACTTCATTTTGGTAATTAAGCGGTTGAACACTGGCTGTTATTTTAATCGATTCACCTACTTCTAATGAAGATACTTTTAACATTATTTTAACTGTAATCTCAGTTTGGACAACATTGATAATAATTTCATCAATATAATTATCAAATGTAACAGTAATTGTACTACTGCCTGGTTTAATACACGTAATGATTCCATCTTCCGTAATAATCACACAATCGTTTGAAGATTGCCAAATTAAATCACCATTAGGATTAATTTCATTAATTACTTCTAATTGTAATACTTCACCAATTTCAAGATTTAAAACTTCACCATTAGCAATCATAAATTGATTATTCGTTAGTGTACATCCTGTTAATATAGATAAAATCATTGATAAATAAATCATTAACCATTTTATTTTATTCTTCATTTTATATCACCATTATCATATAACTTACAATATTATACCATTTTTGCTTTATCTTTATCTAAATTTTGACTTTTATTTTAAAGTTTAGTAATTAAATAAAAGACCTTGATAAATTTTTCATTTCGATTACAAAAATAATTTAACCAGAGAATATATTTCTATAAACTGTTTATTAAAAAAAGTATAATATCATAAGCACCTAAAACTCTATATTTTTGTACTTATGATAATTTTATAAAATGAGTTGGATCCATAATAATTAAGAGCAACTCATTTAAATGAATTTAATCCAATTATTTCCAATTATTTTTTGATTAATCCTTCTAATAGTAATCAACATTTAAAGTATTAAATCACCCCCCAAAAAGTAAAAATAAATAGAAAAGAACCCACAAAATTTGTGAGTTCAATCATGTTTTATCACTATTTATAATATTGAGCTTGAGCATTCCATAATTCATAGTATTTACCATTTTTATTACTTAACAAATTCTTATGTGTATCGTGTTGAACGATATGACCATTATCAAATACTACCACTTCATCACAGAATACACATGAAGATAATCTGTGACTAATATAAATTGCAGTCTTATCCCCAACAATTTCATTAAACTTAGAATAGATTTCTGCTTCTGCGATTGGATCTAAAGAAGCAGTAGGTTCATCTAAAATAATAAATGGTGAATTCTTATATAATGCTCTGGCAATTGCTATTTTTTGTGCTTCACCTCCAGAAATATTAACTCCTTTTTCATTGATTTGCTTATATAAATATGTATTCAAATCATTATTCATCTTCTTTAATCCTTCAGCAAAGCCAGCTCTAACTAAGCAATCAATTACTGTATTCGAATCATATTTAGTTCCAGAAGCCACATTATCACCTAATTTTAACGCCAACAATTTAAAGTCTTGAAATACAACTGAGAATACCATCAAATAATCTAGATAATTATATTTTTTAATATTTATACCATTTAATAGTATTTCACCTTCTGTAGGATCATATAACCTACATAACAATTTTATAAACGTAGTTTTACCACTACCATTCATTCCTACAATAGCTAATTTGCTGCCAACTTTAAATTTAATGTTAATATCCTTTAAAACATAATCAGTACTTGTTTGATATTTAAATGATACATTTTTAAATTCTATTTCATAGTCTCTATCCAGTCTTTTTTCTACAGTTAACGAACCTTGATACATAGTATTTTGAATATCTAAGAATTCAAATATTAATTCTAAGAAACTACTATTTGTTTTCATATCACCTATAGTGCTTACAAAACTATTAAGACCAGATGATACTTTGGTAATTGATGCAATATACTGCATTACCATACCAACACCAAAAGCTCCAGCCCAAGATTTCAAACATACAAACAAATATACTAATCCGATAAATAATGCAGATATTACTGCAGATAGCGAAGCGTATAAACCAATTGGTCCTTTAGATAATTTTGCAAACAAACCATTTGATGCAAAAGTATCATTTTTATTTCTATTGTATTTATCACACAATAGATCTTGCCTATACATTCTAACATCTGTAGATAATTCTTTTTTGTAACCCAACCAACCAAAGAATCCAAACATTCTATTTCCCAAATTGTGCATATTTGAATATTTTGCAAAATAACTTTCTCCTTTATAAGAAAAATAAGGAGCTAGTAAAGTTATTGATATCATTAATACAATAACCCCAACGATAAATAATGGATGATTCAAGAATACAAAACTCTCAGCAGATACAGGCACTTTAGTTACAAACAATGTAAATGTTAACGCAATTCCACCTAATAAAGTAAAAATTGAAGAAATTAATGATTGATAATTGCCAACAACTCTAAACAATCCCCAACCTCCACCATTTTGGTTTTGTCTTATAGTAGATAATAATTCATGTGTTTTTGTATCATCAAGATTAATAAAATCCATATCAAATAATTTTTCTGTATAGAATTTTTCAAATTTAAAATATAGATTGGATGTTTGTATCTCATGCCACTTCTTTAAGACTGCTGATATTAGAGTTATAAATGCTCCTGAAATGACAGTAACTAAAACTAAAATTTTTAATCTATCAACATTTCTGTCCCTAGCAAGTTCATCAATAATAAGTGCTGATAAATAAATTCCTATATAAGGTGTTATAGCTGACCAAATAGAATTCATAATTGTTGAAATAACCATTTGAGGATACTTCTTATAAATCATTTTTAATGCTCTATTATTTATAGCCATCGAGTTTTTTCGATTAATTGAATTTTTATTTTTCATTTTCAATTTCTCCTTCTCGATAGTATTTACTTTGTACTTCAAATAATTGTGCGTATTTTCCACCTAAAGCTAGTAATTCTTCATGGGTTCCAACTTCCGCTATTTTTTCATCTGCAATAAATAATATTCTATCGCAGAATCTTGTGGAGGCTAATCTATGAGAAATAAACAATGAAGATTTATTTTTAGCTAGTTCATTGTATTTATTATAAATATCAGCTTCAGCGATTGGATCCAAAGCACTTGTTGGTTCATCCAACACAATTACTGGAGCATCTTTATAAAGAGCTCTAGCTAACATCAATCTTTGTATTTCTCCACCAGATAGGTTTGTCGCATCCTCATATACTTCTCTATTTAATTTGCTTTCATATTTTTCAGGAAGTGATTCGATTTTTTCTTTTAAACCTGCTCTTTCAATACACTTATAAACTAATTCATAATTAATGTTATCTTCAGTTTGAGCTACATTAGTAGCAACACTTCCAGCTAATAAAGAAAAGTGTTGAAAAACAGCTGAAAACATTTTGTAATAATGCTCTCTATTATATATTTTAATATTAACTCCATTTAAAAGAATTTCACCTTCAGTAGGATCATAGTAACCACAAATAAGTTTTACTAATGTGGTCTTACCAACACCATTTAAACCTACAATTGCTATCTTTTCATTAGGCTTAATAGTTAAATTAATATTAGTTAAAATATTTTTATCTCTTCCTGGATATCTAAACGAAACATTTCTTAATTCAATTGTATAATCTTTATTCAAATTAACATTCAAATTTTCACCATCTTCAAATTTAAATACTTCTGGATAATCTAATACCTCCCTAACAATTGATAAGTCTATACTTTGTTTTTTTAAGGTATTTAATTGAGTCATAACTCCTATAACAAGATTTGTAAAGCCTTCTACTGCAGAAAAATAAAGTAAGAATTCTGCTACAGATATTTCGTTATTAATAACAAGTCCAATTAAATATACATACGCTACTACATTTCTTAAAAATGCCAAAACTAAATCAGCAATTCTAGCCCATAAATACACTCTAGCTACTTGTTTATTAAAAGCGTGTAGTAAATCCATTGATTTATCATGCAATTCAGTTAACCATGAACGCAATCCGAAAATACGAATATCTTTTGCAAATTGTAAGGAACTAGATGCTCCATTTATCCAATTAAGTTTTTTATCTTCTTCTGCTTCTAAGTCTTTGTATTTATATTTATATTCACTTAAATAATTATTAATAAAAAATCCAATTAAAGTTGTTACTAAGATTATAATTAACATTAATGGTTTAACCATTAATAATAGTCCAACATAAAATATAAAACATGTAATATTAATTAATAACTGAGTTAATGTTTCCCAAATTGCTTCTGTGGCCTCTCTATTATTACTACAGCGAATAGAAGCTTGTTCACATAACTTATAGAATTCTTCATTCTCAATATTAGGATAAGATGTTTTGCAAGCCTTATTATTAAGCATTGCAATTATTTCTGTTCTTACAGATATTCTTCCATATAACACATTCGCATTGATATAAGAATTAAAAGCATACGTTAAAACTAAAGCTGTAACAAAAACCAATATAGTTGTAATTAATATAGTAAATGATGCCCCTGTTTCTATTGCATTTAATATAGTTGGAGCAATGTATAGATTAATCAAATTTAATTCAACGCCTAATAAAACTAGAAGAATTGCAGTAAAAATAACTTTCTTTTCTTTTTGTTTCCAAGCAAGTTTAATCATAAACCATGAATTTTGGAAAATATTATATTTTGGTTTATTTTTAGGTTGATTTCTTACTATCACAAATATCAATCTCCTTTTTTACAGTTATAGTATATCAAATAAAAATCGCCCCACAAAAAAACGAGGGACGAATTGTTAAATTATGGGGACGAATTGTTATATTTGAGGAATGAGTACTTCAGTAGTAAAAGCCCCATCTTCGCTATTTCTACTTAAATAGCCATCCAATTTCTCAATTATGCTATCTATTCTTACTAATCCAAATCCATGTCCATCACCTTTAGTTGTCTTAAATATATTTGCTTCTTTTCTTTGTTTCTTTGAAGCCGTAAGGTTTGTAAATGAAATATATAATTGGGTATTTTTCATGACCATATACACCCTAATTAATCTTTCATCTTCTGGTAAAGGTAAACTAGCCTCAATAGCGTTATCAAATAGATTGCCTAATATAACGCAAAGATCTAGTTCGCTCATCTTTAGTTTTACTGGAACATGTGCATCTACTTTAACATTTATTCCTTTGGATTTAGCTAATGATATTTTGCTATTTAAAATCGCATCAGCCATTGCATTTCCAGTTTTTACAACAGTATCTACAGTTGATAAATCTTCATCTAGTTTATTTAAATACTCTTTAATTGCTTCTAAATCTCCTTTGTCAGCTAAAACTTTCATAGTTTGAATGTGGTTGCGATAATCATGTCTCCAACCACGCATTTTTTTATACATTGTTTCAACTTCTTGATAATGTGTGTCTATTAATTCCCTTTGATATCTTTCGATTTGTTTGTCTATCTTCTTACTTGCCATCACTAAATCCTCCTACATTTCATTAATGATAGCTCTATTTAAAGCCTCATATATCCCTCTAGGCAATTGTAAAGTAACACCGTTAGTTAGATACACATCAGTTTTACTAACTCTACTAACATATTTTAAATTTATTATTGCTGAACGACCTATCCTAAAGAATCTTTCATCTAATTCTTTTTCAACATCACCAAGTGTTTTCTTAATAGTATAATCTTTATTTGCGTGAACTGTTACATAATTTCTATCTACGTCCAAATAAATTATTTCGTGTAAGGGGATTTTAATCATTTCATCAAATGAATTTAATACTAATTGTTTTTCATTTTGAATGAGTCGAGAAACAGCACGTTCAAGTACGTTAAATAATTTTTCTGCTTTTAATGGTTTCATTAAATAGTGTAGTGCTTCTACATCATAACCTTCTGCAATATAGTCTGAATATCCAGTAATAAAGATGATTTGAACACTTTTATTTGATTTTCTAATTTCTCTAGCTAATGTTACACCATCTATAATTCCCATTTCAATATCTAATAATAAAACATCATATTCTTTATTTTCAACATAATGAAAGATAAATGCTTCAGCTGAAGGGAACACATCTATATTAACTCGATATTTATTTTCTTTCGACCATTTTATTACTAATTCTTTTACATATTCAGAATCGATAATACTATCATCACATATTGCAAAACTAATTTTCATAATGGAAGCATCTCCTCATAATTTCTGTGTATTTTTTCTACTTTTTCGCATCCTTCAGACATAACAACGCAATACACTCAATATGAGCTGTATGCGGAAACATATCTACTGGTTGAATAATATCAATTTGATAATTATTTTTTACTAATGTTTTTAGATCGATCACTTGCGTATGTGGATCGCATGAAATATAAATAATCTTCTTTGGTGCTAGTTTAACTACAGCATTTAAAAATCTTTCATCACTACCTTTTCTTGGTGGATCCATAATAATTACATCAATTTTTTCTTTTTTATTGGCTAGATTTTTGATAAAGTTAGATGCATCATCACAGAAAAAGTGGATATTTTTAACATTATTCATTTTCGCATTAACGATTGCATCAGCTATTGCATCTTTAACTAATTCAACACCAATTACTTTTCCTACCTTTTCGCTCGCAATGATTCCAATTGTTCCTACACCACAATAAGCATCCAATATAACGTCATTTTTCGATAGTTTTGCTAGTTGCAATGCTTTAGAATATAATACGGCACATTGCTCTGAATTAATTTGATAAAATGATTTTGCTGAAATTTTGAATTTTTTTTCTAATAAGATATCAGTAATATATCCTTTGCCATAAAGGATTTTTTCTTTGTTTCCTAAGACTGCACTTGTTGATTTATTATTAACATTTTGAATAATTGTTGTAATATTTGGTACTCTTGCTACCAAAGCTTTGACAAAATTTTGCGATCCGGGAAAGATTTCACTACCAGTTACTACTACAACCATTATTTCTTTAGTTTGCATGCTTCTTTTAATCAAAATGTGACGAATTAATCCCGTTTTTTTATCTTCATCGTATGCTTGATAATGCATTTTAAGCATCAATTCTTTAATAATACTGACAATTTTATCGCTTACTTCATCTTGGGTATAGCATTGTTCAAATTCGACAATGTTATGCGTTTTTTCTTGATAAAACCCACTTGCAATTCGGCATTTTCCACCTTTAACATTTTTAAAAACAATTTGATTTTTATTTCGGTAGTGACTTGGATTAGCCATTCCTAATACATCATTGACATGATAATAACAATTAAATGTATCAAAGAATAATTTTTCAACCAATTCTTTTTTCATTTTTAATTGTTCTTGATAGTCAATATGAAGTAAGTTACAACCACCACATTGATTATAAATCGGACAAGGGACTTTAACTCTTGATTTCGCTGGTTTTGTAATCTGTCTAACAATGACAGTTCCATCTTTAGTTAAATCAACATCAATTGTTTCATCAACAATAACTTTATCAACTAAATATTCTTGATTCTTTAAATTTACAATTCCTTTAAAGTTATCATCATATCTAATGACTTTCGTTGGTAACGACATTATCTTCTTCCTCTAGTTTTACTTCATTTAATGCATCAACAATTTGAACCCATTCAATAACTTCTCTTAAATTTTCGGGAACAAATTCATATAATCCCTCTTCATCCGGAATGTTAAATCTTTCACCTGGAGCAAAAGGTAATTGATAAATGGAATGTAGATTAAATTCTTTATGAATTACTTCGCCATCTTTGGTACCATCATAATATAAGCTGTCAACATTATAGATAAGCACACCTGAACCAATTTTTTCTAACTTATATTCATGATGTGTATTTGAATATAAATCAACTTTACTTTCTAGATAGCATGTCTTATTTTTTATTTCTTCAATTAAAATATGTTTTTGGTAATTATACCATAATGCTTCATCTTGCATTAAGACATAATCATTGCCTTTTCCTTCTAAGAAACCATATTCATTATAAGTAATTGTATTTCCACAATGGCTACAAATAATATCATTATTTTTTGTATAGATGGTATATTTCTTTTGACATTTAGGACAAATATATAAAATATTTTCAAGACCAGCACTTAAATTTTTACCTTTAATTTTAATCATTGCTTTACTTTGGTAATCACGATCACATACATTAAGGGCTTGATAAACACGATCATAACATTCATCTTGGTTTAAAGTTTTAACTTCTTCTTTAGATAAAGTCTTAACACATTTAACATGGATTGGATAATGTCTTTTATTTGTTCCCCATTTCGGATAAGCAAGATATGCACCAGTTGTTTGCATTGTATAAACATCGGCTTTACACATTTTTAATAGTTTTACAATAATCGGATTAATATAAGGACTTTCTCCATTAATCGATATTTGACCTGCAGGAGCAATACAAACCACACCTCCACGCTCAATTACTCTTTTCATTTTTAAAATTGATGATGTATCATTTTTAAATTGATCACGAGAAATCGCTTTAACGATTCTTAAAACAGTTCTAATTGCAGGTTTGAATAAAAATCTTTTTGATACAACATAATTAACTCGTGTTGAACCAAACATTCCTGATGCAATAAAATGATCTTTAATACTAAAATGATTATAAATAACAATACATCCCGATTTTTTATCGCGGTTTTTAAAATCTTCTACATCGTATTTGATTTGATTGTTCTTTTTCATTGTAAATTTAGAATATAATTGATATATGTTCCATGCCAAACCATTTGGTTTAAGATTTTCAACTTTTTTATTCTTTTTCATATTATCTTCCTTATTTTTTTTGTAAATATTGTTTTAAATCTTGGTAGAAATCATAGATTATATTAGGAATAATGGAGATAATTCTTACTATCTTTTCCACATCATCTTGATCTACCTCAGGAATATTATAACTGACTTTAATATACTTTTTATCTAAAGTAAATTTAACAAAGCTTTGTTGATTAAATTCATTTAAAGTAGTTAAAATCGATCCTAACTCTTTCTTAAGTACTGCATTATGACAAAAAGCAGTATAAATACTTAAATAGCCATCTTCAATAAAACTAACTGCCAATTTATATGAAGGTACTTCTTCATCGGTAATTGGAATAATTAATGAACTACCCGTATCATCTTTTTTTATTATCGTATCATCAACCGAAAATTCTTTAAATTTCATTTGTAAATTATTAATAAATTCATTAATTTGCATTATAAATTCCTCTTATTGTTTTAATTTTAAATCTAAACCAGAAACCAAAAATGATAGTAATTTTTGTTTATAGCTCTCTTCTTGATCACTGGTTTTCGTAAGTGCTGTTAAATTATGATATTCTACAAAATACTTACCATTATCAATGTTTTGAGAAATTGAATCAAGTGGCCATCCTTCATGACGAGCTGGATGTGGGTCACTTACTAAATAAAAGTTATTTAATAGTGAAGCTGATCCTTGATCAACAAAACTAGTAATTAATCCCATATTATATACAGCAAAACCTTGCAAATAATAACAAACAACCTTACCCCCCAAACTTTTAACTAGATTAGTATAATAGGCAATCATTTCCTCATCGTTTAATCTTATGCCATATGGACTTCTAACATGAAGACCTGGCTGTCTTGGATCATCTAATGGTATTTCTTTAATATATAATCCGGCATCATTACATATTACATAGTCACAATAATGACCATAACTTTTAGCCTTAATTACGGCATTTTCTAATGGTGTATTTCCTTCTTCTTCTGGAGTAGATTCAATTTTCAAATCAGCAAGAGTATAGAATTCTACTTGATAATCTTTTAATAATTCTTGTAAATATGTAATTTTTGAATTATTAGATGTACCAATCAATACTTTTTTACTCATAAAAACCTCCAATTAGAATAGATAGTATTAGTATACCATATTTAATCAAAAAATGCTAGATAAATAAAACCTGACATTTTACCACTAATTTCTGGATTATTTATCAAAAATATCAATAAAACAAAAATTGTTTCATCTATATCTTTGATATTTTAACATAGATTGACATAAGGTTAAAAAGTTAAGATAAATTTATTCACCTCATAAACTGATGACAAACTATGTTTGAAAATCTAACATGAAATATCACAGTTGGTGCTATTATGTTTTTAATTGTTTAAAACATAAAAAAGTTGGCAAACATCCATGTTTGTCAACAATCTAATTAACCTGTTAAATTAAAATAATTAAATACTCAAAATGTATCTAGTCATAACTAAAATCCAATGAATCAACATCACAACAAAATCTAAATCATTTTTCTCTGTATTATTTCCTTTTGCAAAAGAACCAAATAAATATAATTCATCTACACAATAAATGTTAACTAATGCTTCTTTAATAGATTTAGTCTTCTAAATTACTTCATCTCTTGATAATAAAGAAGCTTTCTTTTCTTTTTTAACTAATTCAATATCGTAAAAAATTCTAATTAAACTAGATATGTCATTATTTTCAATTGCTTCTCTATAATCGCTATGACAATATTCATAAGGTATTAAAAACCATGCACTATTTTATAGGTGTTTTTACTTAAACCATACACTTATTTATATGGTCTTTATAATTATTTCTATTATATTCGAAAAAATGATAAAATTTTTTATTAAATATTTTTTATAATAATTTTTTTAAAAAAACATTTCTAAGTTATTTTTTAATTATTTTTCTGAATATAAATTAATACATAATTTTTAATTTTAAATAATTTTATTTTTTTTAAAAAATTCTAGTTAGTTTTTTTCTCTGTATTACAAAAATAATTGTAATGTAGAGAATATTAATAACTTAATATTATATTTCTACAAACTTCTTAGATGAAATAATATATAATATAGTAAACGTTTGATTTTTATTTTTTTGTCACTTGTGACAATTTTGTAAAGTGTTATACTTGCTTTTTAAGGCACGAAAGCACAATGGTTTAATCAAAGTAATTACCAGAATTCGTAGATGTGGAAAATCTTTTCTTTTGTTTAAACATTTTAAAAATCATTTACTATCTGAAGGTGTAAAAGAAGATCATATCATAGAACTTAACTTTGATGATTTTGATAATGAAGAATACCAAAATCCGAAAGTTACTTCCCCTTATTTAAAAAGTAAAGTAGTTGATTCAGATATGTATTATTTTTTATTATATGAAATTCAACTGCTTGGTAAATTTGAAGCTGTTTTAAATGGTTTGTTAAGATTTGATAACGTTGATTATTATCATGAGTATATTTGATTTCTTACTTGATCCTAATTCATCAAATTATTAGTCTATTCGCAAGAATAGGCTTTTCTTTACTTCAATTATTACATTTCAGCTTTTAATTCTTCTTTAGAAATTAATCCTTCTTCAATTAATCTATTAAGTTCAGCTTCCTTCTAAAATTTTCATTTCTAATATGTTGTAAATCCTTATCTGCTTTATCACGTTCATCAATTACTCTTTTAACAATAGCATTACCTAGTCTTCTATAAAGTTCTTTTTGAAATTTAGTATAGATAATTAATTTAAATGATGAATAAATTAAAAAATCTATTTCAATAATTCCATATTTTGCTTTTGTTTGAGCAATATATAATGAGCTCACTTTAACATTGTATTTATTTAAAATATACTCTTTAATTTCTGGATATGAAGCACTCTCTGGCTATTTTCTAGAATCCACATTTTCAATAACTTTTTTCATTAACTTTTTCCCTTTTTAATTATCTAAATTAAGATTTATATTAACTTAGAAATTATTATTTTTGTGGGATAACAAAACAATCGTCTCAACAGCTGATGTTTGTGGGAACATATCTAATGGCTGAATATTTAAAATATGATATTTTCGTTGTAAGTGATTGCAATTCTTCGCAAGCGTAGCTGGATTACAAGATACATAGATAATCTTTTTCACTGGATGTTCTTGTAAATAATTGATTAATTTTAATTCAAGCCCCGTTCTAGGTGGATCGACAACTAATACATCTGCATCCCAACCTTTTTTATGCCACTTTGTTAAACTTGGTAATACCTCACCAGCATAGAAACTTGCATTATTAACATTATTTAACACAACATTATTATTAGCATTAGTAATTGCTTCTTCATTACTATCAATTCCTCTTACTTCTTTAACAAATTTGCTTAAGAATAAACCAATTGTTCCTACACCACAATAGGCATCAACTAAATTATCAGTTGATTTTAGTTTTGCAATTTGTGCTATTTGCGTATATAATTTGATTGTTTGTAATAGGTTTAATTGAAAAAATGATGTTGGTAATAATTCAAAACTGAAGTCACCAATCTTTTCGACAATGGTCTTTTTTCCAGCCAGTAAGTAAGTTTTTTCACCAAAGTTTTCAATTGCATCAGTATCATGGTTGATACTAATATAAACACTAACAATGTTTTTCAAAGATGTTAGTCCTTCAGCAATCTTAATTGTTCTTTCATCTTCTTTATATAAAATCAAGGTTACTTGAATTTCTTTCGTATAACTAGAACTTCTTAACACAATATGTCTTAATACCCCATCACGAAGTTTGGGGTTATAAGCAATAACTTGATATTTACTCAAATATGTAAGAATACTTTTAACACAATTTCTAATATCTTCCTTTTCAACATCGCATTTATCAACATAAACTAGTTTATTAGAATCAAAAGCATATAAACCAGTTACTAATTTTTCACCATCATAACGCACTGGAAGCTTGGCTTTGTTGCGATAATGCCATGGATTATCAGCGCCTAAAGTAGATTTAAATAAATTAGGATTTAATTTTCCATCATAATAGCGATTAAAAGCTTCAATTACTAGTGATTGTTTAATTTTTAATTGGCCTTCATAACTAATATGTTGAAGACTACAACCACCACAGATACCATAATGTGGGCAATTAGGTTTAATTCGATCTTCACTTTCATCACCTTTAATTTTGACTAATACAGCTTTTGCGTATTGATCATGTACTTCCGTAATTCTTACAACACATTCTTCACCCGGTAAAGTATTATCAACAAATACTGCAAGGCGTTTATAATAGCCAATTCCTTCACCATTAATACCAATTCGCTTAATCGATAATAAAATTTCTTGTTTTTCTTTTACAACATTAGTTACCATCGTAACACTCCTTCTACAATTATTTACCTATATTATACCATTTTTGGAAATCTTTTTAAAGTATTTAGAATTAATATTAATATTTTAAAAACTTTTAGTAGATTATTTATTAAAAATGTGGTATAATATTTGTAATTACAGGAGGTTTACATGAGTAAAAAAGATCAAAAAATCAAAAATGTTACCGAAGCTGTGGGCGATACTAGTGGTTTCAATGAGAATATCCCTGCTTTTGACAAAAAAAGAAAAATAACTGTTATTGCCAGTTTAGTTGGAATAGCATTATTAGTTGTCTTTTCAATCATCTTCTTAACTACTCCAGTTAAAGCTGAATTTGTCTATCGTGATGGTTCATCTCAAAATACTCGTTATCAAGTATCTCGTACTGATGGTCTACTAGAAGATGCTCCAAAAGATCCAACGCGTAATTATTTTAATTTTGCCGGATGGTATTTAAATGATAAATTCACAGTTGGTGGATTATTTAATAATGAAGAAGATCAATCCCTTCTAGAATATACTTTCAAAACAAGTAGTAAAATAACCCTTTACGCAAAATGGTTACCAACTGAGTTTAAAGTTAATTATAATGTAAAAGGCGATGCAAATATCAATCCAACTCGTGTTAATGAATTAAAAGCTAATAATGAAAGTATAAATCCCCTTACATATACAGTCAAGCATACTTTAGAAGAGTATGAAAGAGAAGCGTATGTAGAATATTTAAGAGAAACCGATCCAGAAACTTATGTTAATAGTCCCAATGCTCAAAAGAATATCACTGATAAGTTAGAATTCTATGCTAATGAATCGCAAAAAGCATCGATTGAATTAAAACCTTTATCAGTTAAAGGTTGGACCTTTATCGGTTGGTTTGATGATGAAGGTAATCAAGTTACTTCTTTAAGTAAACTAGAGCCAAAAGAAATCAATCTAACTGCTAGATGGGAACAAAACTAGAACTAAAAATAAAAAAAGTCCTTAAAATAATTTTAAGGGCCTTTTTTTTGTCCTATAATGAAGTTACAGTTTTAAAGGTATAACCTAAATTTGTTAACTCATCAATAATGAAAGGGAGTGCTTCACGGTTGCTACTTGATACACTGTGCATTAATAAAATCGCACCATTGTGGATATTTCTAATATACGTATCTTTTGTATATTCCACACTTTTTTGACCATTAACATTCCAGTCTCGGTACGCAATCGACCAAAAGACTGTTTTATAACCTAGCTGTTTTAATTTAAGTAATGACAATTTGTCAAATTCACCAGCAGGTGGTCTTACATACTTAACCATCTCGCAACCAGTTAATTCATAATAGGCTTCTTCTAACTTTGTAAGTTCTTCTTTCATGCTTTCGATACTTAATTTAGTAATATTAGCATGATTATAAGTATGATTACAAATGGTGTGACCTTCAAGTGTCATCCGAATCGTAAGTTCTGGAAATCTTTTAACAAAATCTCCTGTTAAAAAGAAACTGGCTTTAACATTCTTTTCGGCTAGAACATCTAAAATTAGTGGTAATTCACCATTGTCATATCCAGCATCAAAAGTTAAATAGATCTCCTTTTGATTCGTATCACCAACGTAAAAGCTATCTGTATCATTTAAGATATCTTGATAGATGCCAATATCTGGTGTTTGATGATTATCATTTTTTGTGAAACCAAACCCATATGCATTAAGGGACAAATAAGATGTTGTGAAAAACATTATAAACATGATTGTGATGCCAAGAAAGATTTTTTTCATTTTATACACCTCTTTCATGTTCACTATTATTATATTCAATATTTTTGATTTTATGCATAATAAATTCAAAAATTAATGAATAAATTAAAACCAAACAAATAAAATAAATTAAAACTAAAAACAGAAATAACTGATAAATACTGCCATATAAATTTTGATAATTAATTGGTGTAAATAATTGATAAAATAGTTGATATAAGAAGATTAATAGATATGAAATCAAGGTAACAACTAGACTTAAT
The DNA here is from genome assembly GCA_964541525.1 of uncultured Staphylococcaceae bacterium. Taxonomy (GTDB): domain Bacteria; phylum Bacillota_I; class Bacilli_A; order ML615J-28; family CAG-313; genus UBA1737. The sequence continues at coordinate 24,918 of CAZIQF010000001.1, forward strand.
TTAAACGTATGTATAATTTTAACTTTTACGGGAATAATTTTTTTTAATAAAAAACTGTAAATAAAACTAATCATTAAGAAGCGAAAAATAAAGATAATCATGTTTTTAATAAAAGAATAAAACATATGGTGTTCGAAGAAAAATTGTAAATAAAACTCACCAACAATTAAGGCAATCATCATCATAAATAGATAAATCATTAATATAACCGATTTAATCCGCTCCTTAACCGAAAAAGAAGGATCCTTTTGATAAATAATATTGGATACGATTTTTAAATTATGAACAATTTTAGAAGCAACATAAACTAAATTAACTAAAAAAATAATTAATGAAAGTCCACTCAGATTATGCTGATATTCTAAATCGATTAGTGATAATTTTGCAAGAACATGTAAAATATAATTAATTAAAGGAATACTAACAATAATAAAATAATATACTAATGAGCTTGCAAAAACACTGGGACTAATTTTTTTTGATAATTCAAAATATTCATCTAGATAAAGCTTAATTTTTGGTGGTAATAAACTTATAATTTTGTTTTTCATACTAGTATTTTTTCTATAAAAGCTGAATCCTATACAAAAAAACTGCCTATTTAGCAGTTTTATTTCTTTTTACTTATTTTTTTCGAATTTTCTTTCACTTCTAAAAGTGATGGATCGTAGTACACTTCTAAAATATGTGCAAATTGTGTCATTACTTTTGTCGCTTGTGCAAGGCCTACTCCTTCTAGGGCTAAACCAATAATATCATCATGGAATTTATCATGGACTTTTATAACCTTTTTAGCTTTTTGGGTAACACTTAATAAAATTACGCGATGATCCATTTCATCTCTTGTTCTCAATAAATAACCTTTTTGAACTAATCGATTAACACATGTTGTAAGAGCACCAACAGTTACGTGTTCTTTTTTAGCGATTAAAGTCATTGGTTTATTGTTATATTTATTAACTGTTTCAATTACATGAAGTTCTCCGATTGCAAGATCAGGGATTTGTTTACGATCCATTGTTCTATCTTCAATAACGTTAGCCATATTACTAACAAAGGTAAATGCCTCATGAAGTTGTTTATATAGCACTTTTTCTTCTTTAGTAAGTTCTTTAGTCTTTTTTGGAGTTGGACGAACAATTTCAGCAGGTGCTTTCTTTTCCGTTTCAATGGTTAATTCTTTGGATGATTTCTTTGGTAACGATGTTTTTTTCTTTGTAGTCTTTTTAACTTCAACTACTGGTTGTTTTGATTCTTGTTCTACTTTTTTTACTGGAGCTTTTTTACCTGCTACAATAGCTTTACCTGTTCTTGGATCAATAGTCTTTTTGACTGGGGCTTTTTTAGAAGATGTTACCTTTTTAGTCGAAGCTTTTTTTGTTGACTCTAGTTTTCCTTCTTTTGGTTCTGCCTTTTTCGAAGCAACTTTCTTTGGTGATTCAGTTTTTGCTTCTACATTATTTTCATTATTAATCTTTTTAGCCATAAATATCCTCCTTTATAGTTTTATTACAAAACATAATACCTTTAATATTAAACCATTTATTAGTGAAAATAAATAAGCCCGAAGGCTTAAATTATTTTAGTAATAATCTGTCCAGTTTGGATCATCGACTTTATATGTGATGACATTATCCTTAACAGTATATTTCTTGTTGCTAATTTCTTTATCATTAACAATTAATACATATGATGCATTTTGATATTTTGCATCGGTAATGGTAATAGTTGTGATTACATATTGTAAATCGTTTGAATTTTTGACTGTTACTTCATACCAAGTAGCACCATCAGCAATTTCAACGGTCGGTTTTTTTGCATCTAATCTAATTTTAATCTTATATTCTCTTGTAGGTGTAGTAACATCATCATTAACAATATTACATGATGTAACAAGCAATCCTGCAAAAATCATAATAAAAACTAAAAATAATTTTTTCATTTATAATACCTCGCTACTATTCTTTTAAATTATATCATACTAATAAAAAAAAAGCAAAGAAAAGGAACATAATCCTTTTCTCTACTTAGTTTATTTTAAATTTTCTTCAATGCATCTAACTAAATCACCAACAGTTTTTACACTTTCAGCAGCATTATCATCTACTTGTAAATCAAATTCTTCTTCAATACGAACAATGATTTCTACTGCATCTAGTGAATCTGCTTCTAAATCTTCAACAAGATTAGATTCCATTGTGATTTTTTCAGGTTTAACATTTAATTCTTCTGCAATAATTGCTTTAACCTTTTCAAATACCATAATTCTTCTCCTTAATTTTATTTTTTTATTTTCTTCCTAAATGTGGTCTTTCCTTTTGTGTGAATGGAAGATCTGGAAGTTTTTTGCGTTTATTATTTGGCTTTTGGTTAAGTGGTTTAACCTTTGTTTCTGGTTTAGGTTTATTAGAACGATTGTTATTAGGTTTTCTTGGTTCCTTTGGTGCTGGTTTTGGAGCATCAGGATCAATCATTGTAAGTTGTAATCTTTCCTTTTTGATGTCTACTTCAAGTACCCATACTTTAACAATTTGTCCAACATGAACAGCATCTAATGGATGTTTGATAAACCCATTTGACATTTTGGAAATATGAACTAAACCATCGTCATGAAGACCACAATCAACAAAGGCTCCAAAGTCAGTTACATTACGAACTGTACCTTGTAATTCCATTCCTACTTTTAAGTCTTCTAAGTGAAGGACATCGCTCTTTAGAATTGGTGCTTCGATTACATCACGTGGATCACGAAGTGGGCTACAGAATGCATCTAGAATATCTTTAATTGTATATTCACCAATCTTTAATTCTGTTTGTAGTGCTTGTAATTCTTCATTAGTTAAGGCCTTAACCTTTTCTACAAGTTCATTTTTGCCTAAATCAGCTGATGTAAAGCCAAGTTTACTTAAAATTGCACGTGCTGCATCATAACTTTCTGGATGAATGCCAGTCATATCTAATGGTTCATTACCATCAACAATTCTTAAGAAACCAATTGCTTGTTCTAATGCTTTAGGACCTACACCTTTTACTTTAATATCTTCACGATTATTAAAACGACCATTTTCTTCACGATGAGCTACAATCTTTTTAGCAGTACCTGCATTAAGACCAGCAACATATTTTAATAATGATGGTGAAGCCGTATTAATATTAACACCAACTTGGTTTACAGCTGTTGAAACAACAAAATCAAGTGATTCAGCAAGTTTGCTTTGTGTAACATCATGTTGATATTGGCCAACACCAATTGATTTTGGATCGATTTTAACTAATTCAGCAAGTGGATCTTGTAATCTTCTTGCAATTGAAATTGCTGAACGTTCTTCAACTGAGAAATCTGGAAATTCATCACGGGCAATATCCGATGCAGAATATACAGAAGCTCCAGCTTCATTAACAATAATATATTTAACAACCCGACCAAGACTATCTAGTTCTTCTTTCATTGCTGCAAGGGTATTTGCAACAAATGCTTCGGTTTCACGTGAAGCAGTACCATTTCCCATTGCAACTACTTCAACATTATGTCTAATTACTAAATCTTTAAAGATTTCAACCGCATTAGCATAACGTCCTGGTGGAACAACTTCATCTTTACTTTTTTGATGAGGGTACATAACACTCTTTTCAAGTAGTTTACCAGTTGCATCTACAACTGCTAATTTACAACCAGTTCTAAATGCAGGGTCGACACCTAATACAGTTTTGCCTTTCATTGGTGGTTGTAATAAATAATTTCTTAGATTTTCACCAAAAATATGAATGGCTTGGTTTTCAGCTTTATCTTTTAAATCAGCACGAATTTCACGAATAATTGCTGATTTGATTAGTCTTTCATATGCATCTTCACATGCTTCACGAACATATGATGCAGTAACTGATTCCATTACTTTAATCTTATCACTACAAATATAATTCAAAACAAAGGCATAATCTTCAACTAAATCAACTTTAATTACTTTTTCGGCTTCAGCACGATTAACAGCTAAAATTCGATGTAATTTAACGGTTTTAATTGGTTCTTCATAATCATAGTACATTTCATAGACTTTCTTTTCATCTAATGAACCATCTTTTAAAGTACATTTAAGTTTAGCATTTTTTTCAAAATAATCACGAATCCATGAACGATAATGAGCATCATCCGATACAATTTCAGCAATAATATCTTTAGCACCTTGTAATGCCTCAGCTTCATTTTTAACAATTAAGCCTTCTTTTTTCATTGCTTCAATTTCTTCATCAGTTTTACCATCTAATACTGTAACATATGCTTTTGCAACTTCGACTGGATCACCTTCAAGAGGAAATGAAAGTAAATATTCGGCTAGTGGTTCTAAACCTTTTTTCTTGGCATCAGTAGCACGAGTCTTTTTCTTTTCCTTAAATGGACGATAAATATCTTCAATTTCAGCAAGTTTTGTTGCTTTAATGATTGCTTCTTTCAACTCAGGTGTAAGTTTACCCTTTTCTTCAATAAGACGCATAACATCTTCTTTTCTTTGGGCAAGTTTTTGACCATAATCCCATTCTTGATAAATTGCTCTTATTTGTTCTTCATCTAGTCCACCTGTTACTTCTTTACGATAACGGGCAATAAATGGTACAGTCGCACCACCTTCAATTAATTGCAATACCGCTCTTATTTGAGAAATTTTAACATTTTGTTCACGCGAAATTTTCCCAAGTAAGGCGTCATTAATATAATCGTTTTCCATTTCTAACCTCCGCTTATTTTCCTATCTTTTGGTTGGCAGATTCAAAAGTAGATCTGTTATAATTTTAAATTGGGCATCAATGCCATAACAATCAATAATTCCAACACTGATAATTCTTAAATATTATACCACAATTTCTTAATAATTTCAACTACATTTACTTATAAAATCACACAAAAAAAGCTTTAAAAGGACTTCTAAAATAGTTCTTCTAAAGCTTTAATTATTTTATAAAAAACGTAGTTTACTTGTTTATTTCTAACACTATTTCTTGTGCCACTTTCAACTTTTCTAAACGTTATCACTTCTATTTTTTTATTAACTTCCATGATAATGCTTGAATCATAGGTTCCATCATTTAGGTTGCGGATATTACTTCCAGCAAGGCCAGTTATGCTTACACAAATATCAGCATTACTAATTCGTTTAAGACCTTTTGCCATTTCGATTGCTACTTCTTTTGAATATACCGTAAATTTATTAATTGTTTCTTTCCTTACTCCTAAAATTCGGTGTTTTGCATCTTCACTATAAGTAACATAACTTTCTTTAATTACATCCGATGCACCGGCAATATTAACAATTTTTGAGGCCATTAAACCACCAGTACAACTTTCTGCAAAACTGATTGTCAAGTGATGTTTTTTCAATAGTTGAACTAAGACTAATTCAATCGATAAATCTGATTGGATAATAACTAGCTTTCTATTCTTTACCATGAAATCATCCAGCAAATGATTAAGTAATTGATAATCGCTTTGTTTTGATACAAAATAATAAGTGATGATATTTTCATTTGTCATCGATAAAATACAAACATTAGGAACTTGCTTAAGATTGCAGTCATTATTGTTTAATAGACTGATAGTTTTTACTAAATAGTTATTGTCTTCTAAATAGCGTGTTAATTGCTTAATGTCGGTAAATCTTGGGACAACAAGCTTAAACATAGCATTAATATTTGTCGTAATTTTAAACATTTCATATTCTTCTTTGGTAATAGAATAGTTGCGAAGACTAATCCAACCAAATTTTTCAGTTAATTCATCACTTATTCCTGTGTATTTAAATCCAGACTTAACCATTACCCGACCAGAAGCAGGATTATCAACATTATGCTTTGCAGTAACAATTTCATAATTGCGTTTATTAAATAAATAATCCAAATAAGTAGTTAGAACTTCTGTCATAACTCCTTGATTCCAATAACTTTTAGCTAAACAATATCCTACTTCACATAAGGTAAAATCAGCATTTTCAGAAACATTAGCAATTGATCCAATAACTTGATTGTTAGTCTTATCAATAATCGCATAGTTATTTTGATTAGTACTAAGAACAAACTCCAAATATTTAATTGTATCATTTATTGATTCATGAGGATACCATGTTAAATATTTAGTAACTTCTTGATCAGTTGCATAATTAGTAAAGATCATTGAAGCATCACTTCTTATAAATTTACGAATAATGAATCTTTTTGTTTCTATCATTATTTCACCTTCTTTATTTAATTTAATTTTTTTACTTTATTTTTTATTTAAAATTTGATATAATACGCATAAGGAGATTATAATCTATGAATACAATCAAAAACGATGTAATTGTTACTCAAGAAATCAATAAAAGCATCTTTACCACATATTTAAAAAGAGTAACTGATGTCGATACTGCTAAAGCTTATATCAAAGAAGTTAAAGCAATCCATCCAAATGCTACACATCATGTCACTGCCTATCTAATCGGCCAAACAGCTGAAGCAGGCCATGCGAATGATGATGGTGAACCAAGTGGGACTGCGGGACTACCAGTCCTAGATGTCTTTAAAAAGAACAATTTAACCAATTTTGTTTGTATTGTCGTCCGATATTTTGGTGGAATTAAACTTGGAGCAGGCGGACTTGTAAGAGCATATTCTTCTTCGGCTAGTCTGGCTTTAAAAGAAGCAGGGATTATTGAAATCATTAATTATCAAGAACTTAGTCTAACTTTTAATTATTCCTTTTTAAATATCATTGAAAATAAATTAAAGGATTACGAAATCTTAGCCAAAGCTTTTACTACCAATGTTAATTTAACAGTTAAAGTTCCAGAAAGTGCTGTAAAAGACCTATCGCAAGTACTAATCGCTTTGACAAATAATCAAATCACTATTAGTTAATAAGTAACCCTTATTAACTTTTTTATTCTTCCTTGCCTTTAGGTGGAAAAATTGGTAACATTGGATTTGTCCTTGCTTTATATTCATTATAGGCAGGTTTTTTGCTTAATTGACGTTTATCCATCATTGGAATACTAATGAATTCAAATAATAAAAAGACAAGTAGTGGTGCAAACACTAAAATTGGATTAGCATTTTTGAAACTAAAATGAACTAAAAACAAGCCAAACCAAAATAAACATTCGCCAAAATAATTTGGATGACGACTATTTTTCCATAAACCTCTAGTCATAACTAATCCATCATTAGATGGATAGCGTTTAAATAAGAATAATTGTAGATCAGCAATTGTTTCAATAATGATTGCAGCAAAGACTACTAAATATCCAACAATTGTCATCAAAGATGGCTCATATCCAGGTTTTAGGACATCACCAATAAAATTAAGCGCTGGAAGTAGTCCAACCATCACCACAATTGTTGGCATTAAGTGAATCCCAAATAAATTAATTAATGGATATAGTTTAGGAAACTTTTCTTTTAACATAACATAACGCCAATCTTGATGATTCATTCGCTTAAACCCAATTGCCCAGTTTATAGTAAGTCGTACTCCCCATAGGCAAATTAAAACTACTAATAATACGCTAAATGGATTGACATTATCAACTAAAAGCATAAACGCAATACTAATCACCATTGGAGCAACACTCCAATATGGATCATACAATGAAGAATTTTTAAAAATAGTACTCATTAAAAAAATAAAGACCGTTGCAATTAAATCTAAAATTACTAATTTCACTAAAATATCTTCAGCATTATCACTTCCAAATGGTAATATAGGATATAACAATGTACATCCACAGATTGTAAAACCATAAATAATAACGACGATAATTAGTGCTTTAATTTGTTTTGATACCATAATCTCACCTCTTTTGCTTATTATACCATATTAACTTACTTTCTACATTCAATTTAAAAGATTTTTTTTAAAATTTATAGTAAAATATAATTAGAGGAATTTTTATGAAAAATTTATTTACAGATGAAAAACATTATTTAACACTTAATAATTATTTAAAAAGCATTTACCATGAAAAAGTATTTAAAATATCACTGAATGGCAATTTTTCTTGTCCAAATCGTGATGGTAAACTTAGTACTAAAGGTTGCTTGTTTTGTTCCAGTAAAGCTAGTGGTGATTTTGCTGGAGAAAAGACTGATTCAATCAGCACTCAATTTGATAAGATTCGCACTAAAATTGAACAAAAATGGCCAAATGGGTCTTACATTGCTTATTTTCAGGCTAATACTAATACCTATGGAACTGTCGATGAACTAAAACAAAGATTTAGTCAAATAATTGATAATGGCAAATTATTAAATGATAAAATCAAAATATTATCAATTGCGACTAGACCTGATTGTCTAAACGATGAAATTTATCAATATCTAGATGAATTATCCAAACAAATCCCTTTATGGATTGAGCTTGGCTTTCAAACCAGTAATGAAAAAACCGCCAACTTTATTAATCGTGGATATCAAAATATAGTTTTGACTGAAGCAATCACAAAATTAAAACAACTACAAATTAAGGTTATTGTTCACATCATCAATGGTCTTCCTGGTGATACCAAAGAAGATATGTTAAATACAATTAACTTCCTAAATAACTTAAATATTGATGGCATTAAAATTCATATGTTACACATTATCAAAGATTCACCACTGGGAAAAATGTATCAAGAAGCACCTTTTCCCCTTCTATCACTTGAAGAATATGTTGATATTACCATAACTCAATTGCGATTATTAAATCCAATGACTGTTATTCACCGAATTACTGGTGATGCCGATCAAAATCAATTAATCGCACCGCTTTGGACTACAAAAAAATTTGTTGTGATGAATGAAATTGATAAACTGATGCGTAAAAATAATTACTATCAAGGAGATTTATATGTTAAAAATCGTTGATTTCTGTCATTTAATAATTGAAAAATATTATCATGATTCAAGCCTTCCCTTCATTAATTGTCTCGATGCAACTTGTGGTAAGGGAAACGATACTTTATTTATTGCCGAATTATTAAAAGAACGTGGTCATGTTGATGCCTATGACATTCAAGAAATAGCAATTGAAATGACTAAAGATTTAATCAATAAACACCAACTTACCAATGTTTCTTTTTATCATGATTCATTTGTTAATATTGATATAAGCAAATATGACTTAGCAGTTTTTAATTTAGGATATTTACCTTGTTTTAACAAGTCAATCACTACTACTGCCGATATTACTTTACAAACAATTACTAAATTAACTAAACAAATTCTAATCAATCCCAATTTAACTATTATTATTTGTGTATATCCAGGGCATGAGGAAGGCAAAAAAGAAAGTGATTATCTTGATCAATTTAGCTTAAATCTTAATCCTTCTTTATATTTAGTCTCTAAATATTTAAACTATAATCGCCCTAATGCCCCTTATGTTCTTACGATTTCCCATAACAAAATTAAAAGTGCCAAATAAATTAATGGCACTTTTGTTATTTAATCTTGATTGCAAGTGAAAGTGAATCACTTAAGATCCAAACTCCTCTTTCTAACAACATTTCAATCATTTCTTCTTTTTTCTTTGTTTTGCACGCTTCTAACATCTCAATTAACAATTGCATAAAATAATATAAACCATCTAGATTACTAACAATCATCACTTCATTTGCACTACTAATAATTTGCATTGGAATATGATCTTCTAAATTATGAAAATAATCATCAGTTACTAGTTTAATTGTAAGTGCTAAAGAATGATCATCTAACTCAGTTACTGGTTCTAAATGAAACTGTTCTTCCATTATTTTTTCTTCTTTATTCTTAACAAAATCATAAAGTCGGTTCACCAAATGGACAAATTCTACGACACTACCAGAAATATTTACTACATCGCTATTTAGCTGTTCAATTAAAATTGGTTGTTGTTTATTCATTGTTTTTTTCCTTCTTTTTATTTATTACTTCTATTATATCATTTTTTTTATTATTTTGTATTAATAAAACAAAAGAACTTATTGATCAAATAAGTTCTAAAACATAATCCGTAATTTTAACTTCAATATTAACATAATCATTAATCACTTTTTTAATACTAGCTTTAACATTATTCGGAAGTTCTTGATTTTCTTCTAAAAATTTAATCGCACTAAGTAATCCCATATTTATTGTTTTAATTGCGTTAACACAAATTGTATAAGCACTATCAAATGTTTTTAAGCGTTCTTTATAGACACCCATAATTCCAGCAAACGTTAAACTCTTAGTTGCTTCTTCATCTAAATCATCAATTAAATTTGTTATTTCTTTTTCATGCTGTTTAAATGTCGTTTCAATTTTTGTTAATAGATTTACAAGCGACTTTATTTCTAATTTCTCTGCATATTCACTATAAATGCGATAAATGCTCATTCCCATATGAATATATGAAAGAAATTTATTTAATTCATTACTTTTTTCCATATTAAATATCCCCCTTAACATTATTATTCACCAAAACTTTACTCTTAATACAAAAAAATCAGCCAAAAGCTGATCTTTTTTATTTTTAAATTTCTGTTACTTTTGAACCGATTACTTTTTCAGGGTTCAAGAACTTTCCTGATTTAGAAATTTGGAAATAAACATGGATTCCAGTTTCTTGATCTACGGTTGATGTTCCAGCAATCCCTAATTTTTCTCCTTGTTTAACATCCGTTCCTTTAGTTACTGTAACTTCACTTAGGCCATAATAATAAGTTTTTATATCATCATCAGTTTGGACAACTACATAGTTACCGAATAGTGGACTTTTTGCAACTTCAATTACTTTACCAGAAATTGATGCAATAACATCGAAATATTCACCACTATCTAAAGCATAACTAGTACCATTACTTGTGCGGTAACTATTTTCATATTTAATTAAAGCTTTAGCTTGGTCTTCTTTACTTGCATCTTTTTCATAGAATTTTCTTACAACTTTGTAAGTAAGCGTTGCATCAAAAGGCATCGAAACAAATTCTGTTGCCGTTGTGATGACTTCTTCATCATCAGGATTAGGATCAGGAGTAATAACATTCCCAGGATTATCACTAGGACTTTCAGTTGGTGTGTTATTATTGACACTTGCAACAACGATTGCCATTACCAGCAAACCAACAATCCCCACGAAGAAGAAAAATTGAAATTTATTTTGGCCAATCTTTTTAATCCAATTTTTCATTATATCACCTCGCAATTATTATGCGAGATTTTTTATATTTTTATGCACTAAAAATTCAAAATATTATAGATGACATAAATTAATTCTTTGAAACAAAAAGCAGTTAAAAAAGCAACAATAAAAATAACAATAAAATATGCAATTCTAATTGAAGTTACTCGACCTTGTTTAAAAATTTTTTCAAAGTTAGAATCTAGTAATAATTTACTACTAACAATACACATAACAAGAAACACACTAAATGTAATTACATTAACAATAAAATCCATATTAATTTATCTCCTTGTTTTTAAAATTCTCAATGTATTTAAAATTGTAATTAAACATACACCGACATCAGCAAATACTCCTAGTAGCATTCCATAACTACCAAAAATTCCCAATATACCAATAATTAATGCTGCAAACTTAACTACTAATGAAAATACAATATTTTGCATTAAAATCTTTTTAGTAAATTTGGCCGTCTTAATCGCTTTGACTAAATTATTCATATTATTGCTCATTAATACAATATCGCTAGTTTCAACTGCTTCATCATTACCAAATCCACCAATTGCAATTCCAACATCAGCCAACTTAATCGCTGGGGTATCATTAATTCCATCACCTACATACACAACACTACTATTTTTTGGTTTTGATTTGATAATTTGTTCTAAACATAATAATTTATCAACTGGCAATAATTCGGCTTGTACATCGTCAATTCCCAATTTTTCAGCAACCGCTAAACCTACACTTTTTTTATCACCTGTTAGCATTGCTGTCTTTATCTTTAGTTCTTTTAAATTCTTAATTAATTCAAATGATTCTTCTTTAATTTCATCAATGATAATGACTGCACCTAAATACTCTTGATTGACGGCACAATAAATAATTGTTCCAAAATGATTAATGGCAGGAATATCGATTTTGTTTTCATGCATTAATTTATCATTGCCTATAATGACCAAATTATGATTCACATTAGCTCTAAGTCCATGACCAGAAATTTCAGTGACATTATTTACTTCTAATTGTTCATTTTTTGGTTTTAATTTACATATTGCCTTCGCAATCGGGTGATTAGAATAACTTTCTACGGCTACTAAATAATCAATTAATTGATCAGATGTATTATTTTCTGCAATAATTTCAACTACACTAAAATTACCCTTAGTTAAAGTACCAGTTTTATCAAAACAAATTGTTTTAGTCTTGGATAAAGCTTCTAAATAATTACCACCCTTAATTAAAATCCCAAATGAAGAGCATTTGCCAATTCCACCAAAAAAAGCAAGAGGGATTGAAATTACTAAAGCACAAGGACATGATGTTACTAAAAAGACAAAAGCATTATTTAATGCATCATTAAGTGTAAAATTACTAATCAATAGCCATTCGACTAAAAACACAATTACCGCTAAGGTTAGAACAATCGGTGTGTAAATCGAAGCAAACTTAGTAATAAATTCTTCTGTTTTTGATTTTTTATTTCCTGCAAGTTCAACCATTTTGATAATTTTACTAGCAGTTGATTCACTGGCTACTTTTGTAACTTTTACTTCAATAACCTTTTGTAAATTAATACAACCAGATAAGACCTCATCACCAACACTAACATCTTTAGGAATACTTTCACCTGTTAACACTTTAACATCTAAACTAGTATTACCGGAAACAATAATCCCATCAAGCGGAATTCTTTCTCCCACTTTAACTAAAATTATATCATCAAGTTTAACTTTTTCAGTTAAAACTTTTTCACCATTAACAAGTGTTGTGTATTCTACTTTTAATTTAGTTAACCCTGCAATCGCATCAGTTGATTCACCTAAAGCTTTATCTTGGAAATATTCACCAATAGTGTAAAGTAATACCACTAGAATTGCTTCTAAACTTTCATCAATAATTAATGCACCTACACTAGCCACCATCATTAATAAATTTTCATCAAAAATATTTCCTTGTTTAATATTCTTAAGTGACTTTAAAATAATCTTATAGGCAAGTAACAAATAAGCTACAACATATAGGCATCTCGCAATAATGATTGTTTCTTTCGTATCAAAAATATATTTTAAGCAACTTGCAATAATTGTAAAAATTACTCCGAATATCAATAACAATTTTGAATCCTTATTTGTTGATTTACTATGTTTTTGATGGTGTTCTTCAGATTGATGTTGATGATGTCCACATTCACACTCATAATCATGATGATGTTTTTCAGATTCGGGTTGATGATGTTCACATTCACACTCATGATCATGATGATGATGGTGTTCTTCTTCCACTAGTGGAGTCGTTGATACAATCGCATCCACTTCAATTTTTCTAGAAATATTTTCAGCTAACGATACGATATCAATGCCTTCATAATATGATAAAATGATCTTTTTTGAAATAAAGTTAACTCTAGCTTGAATAATGTTTTCATCTTTGTTTAGTAAAGTTTCAATTTTCGCAGCACAAGCAGCACAATCAATATGCTCAAAATACAATTCAGTCTCAATTACTTTCTTCATAATTAGTCTTCATGATTCAAGTGTTCAATTGCTGTTTTTATAATAGAACTAACATGTTCATCATCAATTGAATAAAAAATCATTTTTCCTTCCCTTCTAAATTTTACTAATCTGGCTCCTCTTAAAATTCTTAATTGGTATGATACTGCGGTTTGACTCATATTTACGATATTTGCAATATCTTGAACACATAATTCGCCAATTGTTAATGCATAAATTATTTTCATTCTTGTTGGGTCAGACATGTTTTTATAAAATTCCGATAATGTATAAATCAAGTCATCATCTAATTGATATTTATTCATATTTTCTCCTTTTTTATATATATGTGTGTTTACTCATATGTGTAATTACGCATATATTATATACCATTATTTAAATATATGCAAGGAATATGATTAAAATAACATCTTAATAATAACAAAAGTCCCCTTATTTCTAAGAGAACTAATAAATCTTATATATTAAATAAACGCAATAATTCATAATTAAGATTCTTAATGAATTATTCGGTTTTTCCTTCATTTCTTTGTTTTTTTAATCTTTTATATGCAGGAATAACTTTTACTAAAAAAGAAATAAAACCGATTAGTGCACAAACACCAATAATTGTAATCATATAACTAATTTGGGGATTGCCTTCTTTAGCTTGTGAACTATAGACCATATATCCAAATAAAATCCCTAATAAAATCATTCCCAATAAACCCCATAGTTTACTGCTTACTAATTCTTTAAAGTTTTTTTCTTCTAACGATTTATTTTCCATATTTTTTCTCGATTTCTTTAACTTTATTAACCCGTTTTTCATGACGTCCACCAGCAAATGGTGTAACAATAAACTCCTGAACAATTTCTTTAGCTAATTCGTTATTTAAGTCTTTAGCTCCAAGACATAAGATGTTAGAATTATTATGTTCCTTAGTTAAATGAGCATTTTCCTTTGAATTAACTAATGCCGCTCTTATTCCTGTAACTTTATTAGCAGCAATTGACATACCAATTCCAGTATAACAAATTAAAATTCCAAGACTACATTCATTATTTCTAACTGCTTCTGCAACTTTTAACGCATAATCAGGATAATCGATGCTTTCAGTACTATAAGTTCCAAAGTCAATTATTTCATATTGTTCGTTGGTTAAATATTTTTTTACCTCTTCTTTTAATATGTAACCTGCATGATCTGATCCTATTGCAATTTTCATTATTTTGTCCTCCGTTATTGTTTATTATATCACATTTTAATCATTTATTTTTACTTTTGCTTATTAAATAAATCATAAAAGTAACTTCGATATTCAATTTCATTATTTTCTTCAAACTCATAGCCAAAGTATTCTGGATATAAAAGCGTCCAAAAGTTATGACCTCCACCACTACCAATCGTAATTAAAATTGTCTTATAGTCACCTGATGGAATCATTTTATTTTGATATGCTTTTGCTGGATAATAACTAATACATTCATCAATTGTTAATTTATTATATAAATCACTAGGAAGTTCTTTTTTTAACAACTCATCAAGTTCTTCAGGATTGCAATCTTGATAATTTAGAGTCTCATTTTCAAAAAGTGTTTTAATCGTATTTTTAATTAATGTTTTCTCATCAATACTCTCACTTGTATTATTTTCTGCAATAATTCTCAATCTTTTGTAGTCTTCATCATTCTTACAACAAACAAGCATCATTAAATTGAAAAAAATAACAATGATTAAAAAAAGTTTTTTCATTCTATCACCAATTCTATTTTTTACTAAAATTGGTAATTTATACTATTTAATTTTAATACTTCCTTCTCTTAATACGATATAAGGATCCTTAGTAACATCTACTACAGTTGAAGCAATTTTTGAACTTTCGCTTGGATCTTCAATATAGTAATCAATACTATCTTTAAATTCTGATCTTATTTCATTTAAATCATTTAGTGGTGGCATACCACTTAAATTAACACTAGTTGTTGCCATTGGACCAAAATGGTTTAAGATGCTTAATGCTAGATCAGATTGGGGGATTCGACAACCAATTGTTGGTTTTCCAGCAGTTACATAATCAGATATGATCTTATTTTTTTCCATAATTAAAGTTAATGCTCCAGGCCAGTATTGTTTCATTAATGACTTAACTTGATTATTGGGAACTTTACCATATTCACATACTGAATTTATGCTTGGAAACAAGACAGCTAGAGGTTTATTCAAATCACGATGTTTAATATGATAAATTTTTTGTAATGCCTGATCATCTTCAATCATACAACCAACACCATATACAGTATCAGTCGGAAAACAGATAATTTTACCTTTTAATTCTTCAATCGATAGTTTCAATAAATCTTCTAATTTCATTTTATCACCTATTAATTATAATTGTTATTCGATCTTTACCATTTAAATCTTTTAAAATTTGATATTCAGCATGAGGTAAATATCTACTTATTAATGTAATCATTAAATCTTTTTGGGCATATCCATGTTCAAATGCAATTACGCTTGACTGATTTAAAATTTTACTAGCGTCTTTTAGGATCATTTCGTAAAATTCCATCCCCTGATGATCAGCATATAAAGCTATATGTGGTTCATTATTTGCAACCATCACATCAACATCCTCATTAGGATCAATATATGGTGGATTAGATATAATCACATCAAATTTTAACTTTTTTTCAATTAGTGGTTCTAACATATTTCCGAAAAGAAATGTAATATCAGCATGATGAATTTCAGCGTTAACTTTCGCTTGTTCTAGTGCTGGTAATGAAATATCCGTAGCAGTTATGTTCATATTTTCACATTCTTTTTTCAATGTTACTGCAATCGCCCCACTACCAGTACCAATATCAACTACATTAAGTTCTTGGTTGTTAAAAAGTTGTTGACATGTATCAATGACAATAGCGACTAATTCTTCTGTTTCTGGTCTTGGAATTAAGACATTACGATTTACCATAAACTTTCGTTGGTAAAAATAACTATAACCTAAAATATATTGAATTGGAATTTTACTTTCTAAATATAAAGCCAATTGGTTTTGAATCATTATTAACTTTGATGGTTCTATTGGTTCATTCAAGTGAAGGATGAATTCAGCATTATTAAAACCGGATAATTCTTGGATTAACATCTTGACAGCTGTTGATTCTAAATTTAAATTTTCGGCTTGGGTGATATTTTCTTTTATTAATTCTAAATATGTCATTTTGATACCTCATTATGTATATTTTTCGATAATTTGATAAATTAATTAAATAATGGTAAGGATTGATTTTCTCTATATCTATTGTATCATTTTTTTTAAGAATCGACAAATAAGTTAAATTATTAATTTTATCATCAACAATAAAATGACTATGATTCATACAAGAATTACCAATTTTCGGATATTTTTGATCTAAATAGGAAATATAATCTAAATTAAATACTTCATAATAACCAATTGGAATTACTGCAACCTTACTTGGTTTTGTTATTACATTATTATCTGCTTCATATCCAACTTTATCCCCAATATCTAAATTTAAGATAGCAATTGGTTTTTCATATGCTGCTATAGCATTTTTTAATTTTAAATACGGATTACCCATACCATATACCCCAAGTCCTACGCGAACAAAATTACCAATAATCGGTTTATGTAAAGATGGTGTTGCGCAAGCGTGGATCATTTTAAACGGATATAATTTTGTAAACTCTAAAAAATAATCCGATAAATACTTATAATCGACTACATTATCGATTGAAAGTGGAAAATGACCATATATACCTTCAATCTGAATTAATGGATTTTTCTTCAATAAACTTAAAATTTCAATCATTTTCGCTTTAGACTTAATTCCTAAACGATTCATCTTTAAGTCAACTTGTAAATGAATCGTTACTTTTCTTTGGGCATTAACAACTTCTAAAGCATCTTGATATGAATTAATCGTATAAATAATTTTATCATCATTTTTTAGTTTAATACTATCCATAATAATCACTTGTGTCTTTCCTAGCAGTGGTGCAATTACTTGATATTCATCATAATGATTAACAAAAAAATATTTTATTCCGATTTTTTGATAAAATGGAACCAAATATTTAACACCAATGCCATAAGCATTACTTTTTACGACAGCAATTAAATCACAATTGGTTATCTTTTTGATTATTTCTATATTTTCTTTAATTATATCTAATTTCACTAGTAGCACATCTATCACCAATGTAGTTTATGATAAATAACTAATATTAAGCACAAAAAGTTGTATTCAATTTTGAAATACAACTTTATTTTTTTAATTTTCTTCAGCACTTAATAAACGTTGTTGTTCATAAGCGATTAATGCTTCAATTACTGAATCTAATTTGCCTTCCATAACACGATCTAATTGTTGAATAGTATAGCCAATTCGATGATCTGTTAAACGATTTTGTGGATAATTATAAGTTCTAATTTTTTCACTACGATCCCCATGACCAATTTTTGATTTACGTTCAGCCCCTTCTTGAGCTTCCTTTTCTTGTAACATATGATCATATAATCGTGCTCTTAGAACTTTTAACGCACTAGCTTTGTTTTCATGTTGACTCTTACCATCTTGACAACTTACAACGATACCCGTAGGAATATGTGTAACTCTAATCGCTGATTTAGTCGTGTTAACACATTGACCACCAGGTCCAGATGCACAGAAAGTATCAATTCTTACATCGTTCATATCTAATTCTACTTCTAGTTCTTCTGCTTCTGGCATTACAAGTACAGTCGCTGTTGATGTGTGAATTCTTCCAGCTGATTCTGTTGTTGGGACTCTTTGAACACGATGTGAACCAGATTCATATTTCAAATAAGAATATACGGAATCGCCTTTAATCATAAAGCCAATATAACTAAATCCTCCAGCTTCACATGGTTCTGAATCCATTAGTTCAATTTTCCACCCTCTTGATTCAGCGTATTTAGTGTACATTCTAAATAGGTCACCAGCAAAGATATTACCTTCATCTCCACCAGCAGCTCCCCTAATTTCAACAATTACATTCTTTTCATCATTAGGATCTTTCGGAATTAAAAGAATTTTGATTTCTTCTTCAATTTTAGCAATTCGTTCAACTGAACTTGCCAATTCAAGTTCTGCCATTTCTTTTAATTCTGGATCATTAAGCATTTCTTTTAAATCTACAATATCATTTTCTAATTGCTTTAATTCATTATATTTATTGACAATAGCTTCTAATGAACGTTGTTCTTTTGATAAATCTGTTAATTTCTTAATATCTGATACGATATTAGGATCTCCTAACATTTCCGTTATTTGATTATATCTTTGACAAATAACTTCTAATCTGTCTTTCATATTAAACTCCTCAGGCTATTTTTAAATTGTTTTATTGATTATTATTGCCGTTTAACTTTCTCATTCCTTGATTACGACGTTTTTTAGGAATCGGTTTTCTAAACTCGGCTTGTTCAGTAAACTTACATAAATGTCCATAAAAGTGGTAATCAAAATCGTCTAATGGACCTTGACGGTTTTTAGCAATCGAAACAATAACTTCAATCATATCTTTCTTTGGTTTTTGTTTCTTAGGTAGTTCTTCTTGAACTTTTTCATTTAATTGATCAGCAACATCTTGTTCTTCAATGTCACTTCGACGATAAATAAAGTAAACGATATCTGCATCTTGTTCGATACTTCCTGATTCTCTCAAATCAGATAATTGTGGACGTTTATCTTCACGACCTTCAAGTCCACGTGATAATTGGGATAAAGCTAAGATTGGTACATTCAATTCTTGAGCAAGTGTCTTTAATTGTCTCGAAATTTTTGATACTTCTTCTTGACGACTACCTCGAGCATTTTCAACATTGATTAATTGTAAATAGTCAATAACAACAAAATCAAGTTTGCCTGCTTGCTTTAATTGACGACATTTAGTTCTTAAATCCGCAATATTAGATGAAGGTGATGAATCAAAATATAAATTATATTTTGTAAGTTCTTCTTTAGCAATTCCTAATAATAATAATTCATCATTTGATAAGTTACCACTTCTAATTTTACTTAAATCAATTCCTGCTTGATAAGCATAAATTCTCATTAATAATTGTTCAATACTCATTTCTAATGAGAAGAAAGCAACATGAGCATTGTTTTGTTTTGCTACTTGTAACGCAAGGTTAATCGCATATGATGATTTACCAACCGCTGGACGTGCAGCAAGAATCATTAAATCACCATTTTGAAAACCTAAAGTCGCTTTGTTTAAGTTAGGATAACCAGTATCTAAACCTGTTAACTCTTTATTTTTACCTACATACTGATTAATTTTTTGATAGACACTATCAGCTGCCACGGCTAGTGTTGTAAAATCACTAGTTCTTCTCAGTTTGACAATATTCATGATATTATCTTCAACTCGATCAAGCATATCATTAAGTTCATATTTATGATTTAAGATATCCTCACTAAGACTATTCATACTTTGAAGGAGTTTTCTTTCTATTGCCTTTTCTTCTACTACTTCAATGTATAACGAAACTGATGCAATCGATGGGACGGAATCAACAATTTCAACTAAATAATTACTAATATTATCAATATCGGCATAGTTAAGTCTTTTTAATTCTTCTTCAACATTAATTAAATTGATGACATTACCATTATTATATAAGTTGGTCATAGCACGATAAATAAATTGATTACGTTCATCGTAAAAATCTGTATCATTAATTTTACCAGTTAGACTATCAATAATTTTATTATCGATAAAAATACTACCTAATACATACATTTCTGCATCAGTATTATATGGTACAGAACGATTAAAATTTCGACTATCTCTTTGTCTAGGCATTTTATACTCCTTTCACTATGACAGTTATTAGTTTGTAGTTATCGCTTTAAATGTAATATTTGCAACCACTTCTTTGTGTAATTGAATTTTGGCATTGTATTCACCAAGCGCTGTTACTAAAGCTGTAAAGGTAATTTTACGTTTATCAATTTTTGTTCCTACCGCTTTTTCTAATACTTCAGCAATATGTTTAGTTGTTACAGTTCCCAGTACATGCCCATCAGCTGCAACTTTTACGGGGATAACTAATTGAACATTCTCAATTTTTTGTTTTAGCTCTTGCATATCTTTTAGGTGTTTTGCTTCTAGTTCTTGTTCTTTAGCAATTTGAACTTCTAAGGCATGCATATTATCTGATGATGCTACAATCGCAAGTCCACTTTTGATTAAAAAGTTTGCATATCCTGCTTGAAAATCTTTTACTTCGCCTTTTTTACCTTTGCCTTTAACATCATTTATTAATATTACTTTCATTTCTTTTCTCCATTTTTATCTTTATCGTCATTCTTATTTTCAACAACATAAATTGTAATTGTTGCAAATATATCTTTGTTTAATTGTAATTGTGCTTCATATGCTCCCAAAGCAACAACATTACTGTTAAAAATAATTTTACGATAATCGACTTTTTGTTTGATTTTTCGTTTCAAACACGCTGCAATAAATTTTGCATTAACTAAGTCCATAATCCGACCATTTTCATCAATCTCAACTTGAATTTCTAATGGTTCTTTCTCAATTTTAGCTTTTGTTGCATAATATTCTTTGACACGTAATGCTGCTACTTCTTGTTCTTCGCGCTTTTCTTGTTCTAATAAACGAATATTCTCTGTTGTTGCTTCAATCGCTTGATTATTTTCAATTAATAATTTTGCTTGATAAGCTTCAAACTCTAAAATTTCCCCCATTGAACCTTTACCTTTGACATCTTCTCTTAAAATAACTTTAATCACTCTATCTTCTTTTAAGATTTCATCAATCGCACTTTTTAATCGTTTGACAACTTCTGACATTGTTGTAGATGAAATTACAGCTGCAGCAGCAGTTAAATGACCACCACCACCTAGTTTTTCCATTAATACTTGACAATTGACTTTACCTAAACTACGAGCTGATAATCTAATAGCTCCACCTCTAGTATAGCCACAAGTAATTGCTAAAATGAATCCTTCAATTGATAACAATTCATCTGATACCTTAGCTAAAGTTGCAGCTTCTAGTTCAGCATTATCTGATTGAACAGCAATTGCAACATTATCATGATATACTTCTATATCAGTCATTAAACGATTTCTTAATAATTTTTCTTCTTTTTTCTCTTTTAAGTATTCTTTAACTTTTCCCATGTTAGCTTGCATTTTTGCAAGTTTTGCTGCAATTTCAAATGTGACTTCACTTGAGCGATAAACAAAGTTATTTGTATCAACAACCATACCAAGTAACATCCAAGTTGCTTCATTATCAGTAATGCTCAGTTCAACATCAGAAAATTCAAGTAGTGAGAAAATAACTTCCACACACGAAGATGCACCTGGTTCTGAATAATAGAAGTCAGTTTCTTCAATTGTTCCTGCGTCATTTTTACGATGATGATCGATAACTCCAATATGTTTAAATGCCGATAATTGTTTAGGATTTAGAAAGACCTGCTTTTCAGATTGGCAATCTACAATCATTAATAAACTCTTATCGTTAACTAATTCAGCTGCTTTTTCTGGAGTCACAAATACTTTATGTAGTGTTCGATGATATCGTTTAACATCTTCATAAACCTTTTTAACTGTTGGATCAATTTGTGATTCATCTAAAATAATATATGCTGGTTTTCCTAAAGCTACAGCTAAATTATACATTGCGATTGTTGACCCAAATGAATCAGCATCTTGAAATTTATGTCCCATACAAAAAACAGTACTAGATGAGTTAATCAAATCTTCTAATTTTTGATAATAATAACGAATTTCGACTTTTGATTCTTTTTTAGCTGGTTCCGTTTTTGCACCATAAAATGTTGTATTACCATCAATTTTTACAATTGCTTGATCCCCACCACGATTTAAAGCTAGTTCTAGTTGATCTTCTGCTTCCTTAGTAAGTTTATCAACTGGTAAATCTTCGCAAGCAATCCCCATACTAAGCGTAATATGAACAGCCTTAGTTGTTTTAAGTAATAATTTAACATCATCTAAAATGGTAAAATCATTACTCATCATTAGTTTTAAATGCTCATGATCAGTCATTAACATTAACTTAGAGTCGGAAAATGCACGAACAATCGCTCCAAAATTTTCTGCCCATTTAACAATTGCATTTAGAATTTTACCTTGATAATCACTTTTACCTTGAACATCAAGTTCTGATAATGCTTCTTCTAGATTATCAACATTAATATAACCAAAAGCTAAAGTTCGATCGACATATTTCTTTTCCAAATTCACCATTTCAGTGATATCTCGTAAATAGATAATTCTTAAATCCTTAATAAATTGAATTAAGTAAATTTTTTGAAAAAGAGCAATTTGTGAAACTACGACATTTTCTTCTTTTGTTTCATTTTCCACAATAAAATCAAATAGTTTACTATTAGCAACCTCTTTTAAACTACGATCTTTTAAAGTACTCATTAAAATCGTTTGTGCCATTGGATTACTCCATTTAATTTTATAAGTATTATCTAAAACAATTACTCCCGTCGGTAAACTATTAAATGCAGTTTCACCTGCACCCTTAACTTTATAAGAAATTGTATTCCATAAACTTAAACGATTTTCTAGTGTTTGAACGTATCTATTATTCCGATAATTACCAATCGTGATAATTAATGTTGTAATCAAAATTACATCTACACCACACAAAATATAGAATACAGCATCAGATAATACGGTATCTCCTCTAAAATAAAATAGGAAACCTATTCCGACACTAGAAAAAAGTAATGCTAAAAATAAGAAAGTTATTGATAAAGATGATTTATTTTTCATAATAACTCCTTTCTTTGTTTCACTTATTATACCATATTATGTTCACTTTTTCAAGATTATAGTTATATTATATTTCTAATAATTTAGTATTAGAAATTAATACAGTTAATCAAATGACATCTTAATTCCAAGTTATAAAAGATATTTTAGCATTTATTTCTTAATTGTCCCATTACTAATCGAATAAATTAATATTTATAAACTAATAAATAATCTTTCATATATTGAAATAAAAAATAATGACATTTAATTTTGTCATTCATATTGTAAGTACAATTAATTATTTGATTAAACATTTTGACTAATAAATGATGTCACAGCACAGGCATAAATACGCCTAAAGATATAAAGTAAATTACAATGGAATCAAGACAAAAAAGGATTATTTATTGACCTATTGCTTTAGTCTCTCAACTATAACTTGATTATTGCATAATTCACAACTCACTCTTGCATCACAAACAGAAATAGTACTATGTGAATATCCTATAAATTCACTACTACAGATCACACAAGGATATTTATGACTATTGGGTTTTTTATCGTCAGATCTTTTAGTCTCTTCTTCCAAATTCTTCATATAGATTATCCTTCATTATATATGGAGATAGTACACCAGGTGCTAATGTCTGTACTACATCTATCGCAGTTCTTTTTTTTAAAATTAGTTTACGTTCTCAGCTCCTGAGTATTATTTAAGTAGTGTTTTGTCAAATTTGTAAGTAATTTTGATAGTTTTTTTATTTTATTAGTAACTAAAAACTTCGCTATGTGTGAAGTTGAGTTAACTAAATTTTACGTTGTATGTATTAGTAAACGACAATATTATTATATTAAAGGTGTGCAAAAAAAGCGGTAATAGAACCATATCAGTGTACTATTATCGCTTTTTATTTTACTTTTTAGACCATAATAAAATCGATAGTTTTTTCAAAATTATAACGAATTTTATCTTGCCTTTATTTTTTTGATAGAACCATTTTATCTATATATTATTCAGCTACATTTAGTGGAACCCATTCAAAATCTAATGGTACATATTCAGCTCTAGAATCAGAATAAAACATTACTTTGAGAGTATACGTTTGACCAGCTTCTAAATCATATTCAATCAAGAAGTTTGAGCCTTTACCATCATCATCACTATAAACCAATTGAGTTCCATCAGCATTATATAAGTAAGCTTTTGTATCAGAATCACCAGTAGATTGGAATATCCATTTGCTGTCTACAGTTGGAGTAATAACATAATATTTTTCTTCACCAGCACCAATGAAATCAACAAATTTAATACTATCTGTAATAATTTCCACAGGTTCTGTAAATGTTATACTATAATCAAAGTTTCCATCTGATCCAACTGGTACAAATGTGAATCTAACTTTATAATCAGCATAACCATTTTCAGTTGCCCAAGTTTCTACTGCTACTCTACTAAATGCAAATGCACGAACATTTTCTAATTGGATAATTTCGATATTGTCAATTATATCAACAATTGAATCATCATCCAATACTAAACTTATGTAATGTGTAAATTCAACACTAGTAGCTTCAAAATATCCAACTACATAGTTTTCACCATTCCCATATTTTCTTGTTAAATCTTCTAAAATAATTGAACCATCTGCACCATTAGCATTTTCCATACCACATTTTGTACAATAATAGCCTAATCCTCCACCACTTCTCCATGAATGGCCATGTGGATTAATAACATATTCTTCTGAATGATAGTTACAAACATAACACTCATTGCAATATGCTCCATCTTGAGTACAAGTTTCTTCTAATACTTCATCTCTATATAAGTGACAGCATTCTTCATCGTATACATTTTTTTGACCATAACTATCTGTTAATGTTGTAGTTCTAATACATTGATTTTCAAATGAATATGAGTAGTCATATCTAGACCAATATTTTTCATCTTTTCGATATTCATATAATTCATAAACATAATTACAATATAATCCAGTAGCTTTCTCAAATACGACAGATTCACCATATGAACTTGATGAACTTTCTCTAGTTAATAAACCATTTTCGAATGGTTCTGGTGCAATGTATTCTTCTTTACTACGTATTGTTTCTCGCCAATATTCAGTACCATCTGTAGATATTGTTTTTGTATATGATCGACTAACATAAGAAGTATCTTCGTATTTAGCATATTCTTCAATAGTTAATCTATATTGATCATAGCCATTATTTAAAGTATTTGCGATTTCAATTTCATGTTTAGTCATTTCACTATCATCATTATAACAATATTGTTGATGATAATAACTTCCACAATCAGGGCAATCATAAGTATAATTATTTTCTGTACTATTATCTACATAGTTATGATAATCTCTTACCCAACCACTCTTAACTGTAATTTCTCTAATACATGTGTCTGTTTCTTCATCATAACCAAGTTGCCATGTTCGATATTGAGATACTGAACATGAGTTTTCATCTTTTAACCAATATTCAGCATATCTTATAACAAATCTACAAGCTGGATCAGTTACAGCACATACCATCATATATGATGTTGATCTAAATATATTAGTTCCACTGATTGTATATTGTGAACCAGAAATAATATTTTCAACCCATATTGAACAACTTTGATTATCCATATCACAAAGCAAATGATCAAGAGTAAGTTCTCCTTCATGTCCACATGGACATTCATACAATGTTGCAGTTCCACCACAAACACTACCTAAAGTTAATAAATCAATTACTTCTTTTTCTAGTAATATATGATGATGTGCTTCTTCAACTTTTTCTAAGCCACAAGTTTTACATCTATATGTAACAACTACTCCATCTTCACAAGAAGTAGCACCTTCAAACAATTCACTAGTTATTTCATAATCATGTTGCTTTCTAGATATTTCATATTGTTCATCAATAATAATAGTACCATTGATACTAATCAATACTGAAATATATTCAACAACTTGACAATTTGCTAAATCTTCAACTTCATAAGAAATTTTTTCATATCGTAATCCACATGAACTACAAGAAGAAACTTCAACGCTAACTAAATGTCCTTCTTCATCAACATATTCATTACTATTATAAGAATCACAACAAGAATATAACTCTATATAATGTTCTGCACCACATGCACAAGAATGGTAAATATATTCACCATAACATGCGCCATAATTTGAAATATTTACTCTTGTTTTTTCCATAGTAATATGTTCATGAGTTTCAGAAGCCATCAATAAATTACCAGATGTGTAATCAACAAGAATTACTAAAGCCCCATCTTCACAACTTTCTGAACCTTCTAATAGAACAGAAACATTACATATTTCTTTAGTATCTTCAACATTTCTTATTTCGCTATTTGCCATAGCAAAAGCAATAGTACCAGAATTGTCCCGATTATAGAAACTAATTCGATAAACATAAGTAACTCCAGCTTCTAAATATTGGCATAATAGGAATTGATTTCCATATCCTGAATCATCATCGCCTCCTATTTGTTTATTTCCATCCGATAGAATAAATAATTCTACTCTAGTGTCATTTTCTGCTAAACCATTTATTGTGTAATAACCACTTACCTCTGGAGTAAATTCATAATCATAATAGTATTCACCATTATGGTTTTCTAGAGTTACATTATTTACTTGACTAATATGACTTTCTCCACATTTACTACAAGTTATTTTAACTAAGTAAACACAATTTTCTGTCGTAACACTAACTTGACTAAAGTTATGGTTTTGTCTTGATTGTTCATTAACCAAACTATATAAAACCTTATCATTAACTTTTATTTCAAGTGTGTTTACATAATATGTAATACATCCTTCATTTTTTTCTTCATATGAATTTTTAATCATTAATCCACATGTGTTGCAGATATATGTTTGTGTTTTTTCATCATATTCTAAACCAAATTCATTATATTTATAATCAAAATGTTCACCACATGGACAGCCAAAAACTTCAATAAAATGATTTTCACAGCATCCATATTCTTCATCCAAACGGAAAATTGTATGTGTTTCATGGTGAGAGAAATATCCTTCATAATTATCACCACATAATTTACATATTGCATGATATGCTACACCATCTTCACAAGAATCTCCTTGAAGTTCATAAGTATATTCGTATTGATGACTTGCAAAATAACTTTCATTAACATATTCAAAAATACAAGCTTCACCATTCAAAATAATAATAGATGTAAATTCCTTGTAACTACAAGATGATAATGCTTCGGTCCAAATACCTGAAACAAATACAAGACCACATTCAGAACAAGTCATTGTACGTTTGCTTCCTATTACATTACCATTTTCATCAAGAATATCTTCTACAATCTCATTCACCATTTGACAATTAATTGCCATATTGATGACATGCTTAATTTCACCACAAATATTACATTTGTAAGCAGTGATTGAACCACCACAAGCACTATGTTCTGCTAAATCAATAGTAACTTGTTCAGAATTACAATACCAACGTTTATATTGATTATAATAATCACATTTTGTACAAATTTCAGTTACTATTACACCATCTTCACAACTTTCACCAAGTAATTCATAACTTTGTTCCAATTCATGTTGTGATTCAAAAGCATATTCATTTAATGTTGAATTATATAAATATGAAATATGTAAGCCCTCATAATTAATTACATATTCAGCGTTTGGCATTGCTTTTAAACAAAGAATTGCAATAGCATATTCAGATTCCATTTCTTCAGCAGAAAACTCAATAACAGTTTCAGTGCCATCTTCATAGATAGCTAGATATCCTGTTTCAGTTTGACGCATTTCTACTACTGTACCACTTAATCTATCTACAATAAGATTTATACTTTGGCCATCTACTTCAATAGTAACTAGTAAGAATTGATTTATTCGTTTTGCAAAGTTTGCATCATATTTCATCCAACCATGACAATCTGGTGATATCATCATATAAGACAACTTATCTACCTCAGCATTAGATACTTCAACATACACACCAAATGCAAATGGATATTCATTACCTTTATAAGTTACAACCCCATTTTCAACCGGATGATAATCAACATTCATAAATAAATCAAGCATGTCAGAAGTTGGTAAGACAACATTTGCTTCAATTTCATCAATAATATCAGTCCATGTAATATCGACATCACTATTGATTTCAATATCAATACCAAATGATACACTGATTGTACTATATTCACTTACATTAAAATCATTAACACTTACATCAATACTTGCAGAAGTAATTGTTCCTGATTTATCGGTTGTAAATGACACTGAAACCATATTAGATAACATTTCGATAACACTGTCAATCATTGCTTTAACTTCATCGCAACAACTAATTTCATCAGCAGCTACATTTTCAGTATCTGGTTCTACAGTAGGTGCATCAGTAGTATTACCTAATATTAATTCACACAAACAGTTTTCTTCTAATATAGAAACTATATAATTAATCATTTCCAAATACGAATTATCTTCTGTTTGGAAAATTATCATTCCAAGTGTTAATCCTTGTAGTTCTTCATTCATAATTATACTTTCAATATCAAAGTCTTCAGGTGCTCCCATTTTTCTAGCAAAATCATTAATACCAGCATATAACACTTCTAAATCAACTCCTAAGTTTTCAAGAGCAGCAGGAATACTATGTACTTCAAGATTTGCTAAATAAATTATATCGTTTACTAAGCCATCAAATGATCCTTCACCAAAATAATGATCAATAAATTCTTTGATAGTCTTTGATGTAATATTTGCACTTAATTCATATAATTTATCAAAATCAAGTGTTACATTTACAGTACCATTTTCTTGCTTTTCAAATGTGAATACCATATTAAATAATTTTTCTAATAATGCATTAATTTTTTCTGAATTGCTGTCAACCAATTTATCAATTACAGGTAATAATGTATTTTTGACAAAATCAAGTATAATCATCATTGAATTAGAATCTAGATTTAATACTCCATTCAATATATTTTCAACTAATGCATCTAATGAATATATAATTTCTTGTCTGTGAACAATAGCATTAACTGTATATTCAAATGTTACATAAACATTATTATTTTCAATAATAGCTTTTATCACAACTACAGAAGTATCATCAGGAACAGGACCATTAAAGATTTCAACAGAACCTTTAAATCCACCTTTAAGTTCACCATTTTCTACATATAGAATAAGTTCAATTATATCAACTTGTTGAATACTACCAATGAGATTGTATTCTCCTTCTTTATTCTGTTCTTTAACTACTAATGTTAAATTTTCAATATGTAATGCGAAACTATCAATATTCTTCCAAGTATTTAATAAATTTATAAAATATACATCAACATATTCACTACCACAATCCACACATACACCATCTTGATAATTATGTTCACCTGTTGCAGGAATAACAGTGACTTTTGTTGCACCACATACGCACGTAGAAACACTTTCACCAGGTTGTGAACAAGTAGGTTCTTTAGTTACTACTTCATTTTCAAATGTATGTTCAGCTATATCTGTTTTTTCACCACATACGCATTCATGCCAGTGTTCGTATTCATCTTTTTCCCATTCATCAGCGAATTTATGATCTGGAGTTCCTTCTTCAACTACTTTAACATCACTATATGTCATTCCATCGTAAATTACAGTTGCAGTATAAGTAGTCTTAACAAAATTAGAACATGTTCCAGTTACAACTAACACTTCAACTATAGCATCACGTACTACTACATGCTCAGAGTCATGTTCACAAACAAATGTTAATGTAGCAGCACTATAATCAGCATTCCAAGACCAAGTTGTTGATGCATATGCATGACCTAATGCAGAAACAAAATTATCAACAAAACTATATTCACATTTTTCACATTTGTGTAAAGTATAACCATCAGTAGTACATGTTGCAGAAACAACAGTATCAACATAAATATGAGATAATTTTGGAATAATTATAGTATATTCTTCATCACATTTTGTACAACGATAAGTTGTATGTCCATCAGCTGTACATGTTGCTTCTTCTGAACTATTTACTTCCCAAGAGTGACCTGTTGCATTAACTTTAACTGTATAAGAGTGATCACAATCACTACATGTATAAGTAATATATCCACTTTCAGTACATGTTGCTGCATGTGTATCTTCAACATAATTATGTCCATCCGCAACAACATAAGTTTCTTGATCAATATATCTGTCATGACAACGAACACATACATAAAGATCATATGAATCTTGTGTACAACTACCTTCAACATGTTGATGAACATATCCATGTCCATATAAAGCACATCTTTCAGCAGGTGTTAATTTAGTTACTGTATAATATGAGAAGTGGTTAGTTTTAAATGTTACATAACCGTTGTTATATGTAGCAGAAATAGATACTAATCTATGTGCAACATTTGTACAAGCATCTCCATCAGTACAAGTTTCATCAGCACAATGATCACTAATAAACCATACCGCAACACTATCAACGTCTTCACCTTCTGATAAGACATATGGAAGAGTAATTGTTACCCAGTTATTTTCACCAAAATCAGAAATATTATCTGTTCCATTATTGATAGTGAAGTTGTAAATTGGGTTATCACCAACTTGTTGAAGTTGTTCATTATCTAATCCAATTTCATTTCTATTTTCACCTTCAAGTTTATCTGCTGATACTGTAATGTTTTGATCGCCAATTGTATCAATAACACCATTATCTAAACTAATATTTGCATCATTTAGTTCAATTTCTTTATCAGCTAAATCACTTGCATTAATTGCATCAGTTGTATTTCCTTCATAAACTGTTACAGTTTTAGTTTCATGACAAATAGAACATTCATCAGTTCTAACACCATCCACTACGACACCAGCAACCCAGTTATGACCAGTAGAATTGGCAGGAATAACTTCTGCATCTTTTTCATGTCCACAATCTTCACAAACAATTGATTTAACACCATTTTCACAACATGTTGCAGCTTGTTTGATAGTAGCTACATAATGGTGATGATAAATATGTTCACCATGAACTTCTTCACAGCAATTTTCTCTTTGACAAATATATACTAAAACATATTCGCATCCTTCTACTAATCCTTCTTCTGGTGTTACACCAGTAATATTATGGCCTAACGCATCACCATATGATTCTTCATATTCGTCACCACAGTCACATCTATATGTATGTATTGCAGGAGATGTACATGTAGCAGCAACTGACAATTCTTCAACTAATACATAATCATGTAAAGTAATATTGGCTTTGCCACAAACATCACAATCATGATCATGATCAGAATCAGAATCAAAGCAATTTTCAAGTACTGCTCCACATCCATAATCACATAGATGATCATCATCATCGGCTGAATCTGAGTGTTCACCAATATCATTTTTGCCACATCCATAATCACAAACGTGATCTTTATTTTCATCTAAGTGTTCTAATTTTTCACCACGTATTGTATTACATTCAGAACATGTTTCAGGATGTTCACAAGTTGCACTTCCAAAATTATGTTCAGTTACATCTGTTTTACCACAAACATCACATGTATGATCGTGATCACCTTCAACATCAGAACATTCTTCTAATACTTCACCACATCCATAATCACATAGATGATCGTTATCTGTACTAGAATCAGCATGTACTCCAAATACTTTACCACATCCATAATCACATAGATGATCTTTATTTAAATCCTCACATGTACCTAAATTTGTTCCACACTCATGGTCACATGCATGATTTTTATCCTCATCAATATGATCAAGGGCATTACCTACAGTGAATGTATCTTCATCACTAGTGCTAATTGCTCCACAAGCACATGATTTATAATAAACCGCTGCAGAATCACAAGTTGCAACAGATTTTAAAGCCTTTTCGTTTGCAGTTTCTAAAATAAAGCTATGTCCTTTTGCAGATCCTTCAGTTTCATTACACACTTTACATGTTTTAGGAGAAGTACAAGTTGCTTCTTCCCAGTCATGTCCAAGTGCATCAATTGAAGATGTTTCTTTTTTTCCACATTTTGAACATTCATGTTCTTTTAGCCCAGTTTCAGTACAAGTTGCTTCTTCTGTTGTAATCCATTCACCCCATTTATGTTCACAGTCATCATTAATTACACAAGATGCTATTAGTGATAAACATAAAACAACCATAAAAAAGCTAAACATTCTTTTTGAAAATTTGCTAATTTTATTCATTTTTTCCTCCACTTACTATTTATTGTTATTATTAACATTATGGTTTTACCACCTATAAATAATATTATCAACAATGCTGTAATATTCCAACCTACTTAATATGTATATCATTTATTATTAAAAATTAAACAAAGATATAAACGCCATATAATTAGTCGAATTACTATAACAAAGTGATTTTGATAAAAATAGTTTGTTTAATAATAACATAATAATTATACTACAAATTCAAATGATTTTCAATCAATTAATAAAAACGTTTCAATCATTCTTATTAATGTTTTTTGATTTTAACAATTTTATCAGGCTTATGGTTGTTTATTTTTATACAAAAATACAAAGTTCTTTTTTATGATCCTCCAGAATCCCAAAAGACTTTGGAGAGCCGAAATCTGAGTTTTACAGTTGTGTGGCATAAATAATAGCAGTTCTATAAAATCTTTTATAAAAAAGAGATTTGAATAATTTAGTTCAAATCTCCTCTTTTTTTGTTCATCCCTCTTTATAATATACTGACATATAATTTATAGAAAAGAACAATATGAACAATAATAATTATATGCTAAAAAGGACTATCTCATATAGGAACAGTCCTTTTTTTTGATAAAAAGTTTTATGGTCTTTCATTAAAATCCTTTATGGTTACTAATCTATTTTACCATAAAACTATAAGAGAATTTACATAATAATTTTCTTTTATTTTCATTATGAACATCATGCCATGATAAAACCATACATTTATTTAAGAATTTTTTTAAACACCTAGGAAATATCATTTATAGAAATATTGTATAAGTTCTTATTAAGAATAAATGTTTTGTAACAGAAGCAAATGAGGGTTAATAGATAAAAAAACTTAACGAGGCTGTTGACAAAGTCGAGTGTCAACAGCATTGTTTTTTTATGATGATATATTTTTTATAAATTTATATAAAAATAGCTGAAAATGGTATGAAAATATTATAATTTACTATAAATTCTTTTAAATAAACGAATTAATGTTAAAAACCTATCTAGCTATTATAAGCGCAGATAGGTTTGTCAACACTCTGAAAACTTAACAATTTAATGTTAAGCTTTTGTTTTTATTATATGTAATTATTACTTGTTATTGAAATAGTTCATTGCAATTTCATTTGTACTTTTTGTTGCAAAATAAATTGTACTATTTCATCAAGTGTATTAATACAATCTTACTTTGGACTAATTTTTCCAAATTCATTTTGTAATATTTTTTAAAATGGACTTGGATTATTACATATTAGAAATTATTGTTTTTATGCATCTCATAATAATATGAAATTAACTCAATAACACTTTTAAATTCTTTTTTAAAATATATTGATGAAAGGTGAACATGTCCCCATTTTTTAGTACTTTTTTGTTTACTTAATCTATTTAATAATTTTTCTTTAGTTATATATTTTTCAGGCCTTTTTAATATAATTCCAATGAAATAAGTATTATTCATATAAGGAATAACTTTCACATTTTCAATATCTTCCCATTCAATGAGACCTACACTATAGGTAGACATCCCTTCTTCAATACCTTTTTCATTTACTACTAAAACAGGTTTATCATTAAAAATTTGTTTAAAATAATATACTGTAGTCCAAATCAATAATGGTAATTCAACAATAGCAAGTATTACAATCACTAAAGGAATATCTGAAGTTATAAAATCAAAATCAACAAAATATGTAATTATAGGCAAAAGAATTATTAAATCTATGATAAACATAAATAAACTTATTATAATGCTCTTGGATTTTTTTCTTTCTATAATTATTTCTCTTTCCATAGTTTTACGCCCCCTAATAACTATTTATCATTCCTTTTCTCAATTAAATTTAATATTAAGAAATATGCAATATTCCATACAATACCAAAAAACAATAAATATTAATATCAATAGCCATTCAGATTTAACCAAATCTAATGATGTTTCATTACAAATTAATGAAAATGATAAATATATAGCAATAAATGATAACATACCAACTATATTCAGCAAAAAACTTTGTGATATCTTTGTCTATCTGTTAAGAACAAATAAAATGTATATATTATTGATCCAAGTATAGGAATCAATGAAAGAAGTATCTCTTTTTAATCATATAATTCATCCTATTTTTGTTAATCCGTATATTTTAATAAATCCCTATTATATGTTATATACTCTTCAATTGCATCGACAAAAGCAATAGATTCTTCTTTTGTCACCTTGGCATCATATGGATAATACCAAAACAAACTTTTTTCAATTTCAAAAGGTTCTTTGTCATCTCTAAATAACATATTGAAATATAATTTCTTATTATCTTTGTAAAAAGCCATTGCTAAACCATCATTTAAACAACCATCATCAATCAATAATACTAATTCTCTGTCATTTAAATAATTTATCATAGATCTATAAAATGTATATACTAATTCATCGTTTTCGATTTGTTCTAATATATTACATCTTAGATAACCATTCTTTTTATATATTGAATCTTGAATGCTTTTATAAACTTCATCATCAATAGTTTCTTTGGTTTTAACATAATCACTTTTGTAATTTCCCTCAATATAATCTTTTTCTATCTTTTTTATTAATAACTCCAACCCAACCATTAACAAAAACATTCCCACAACAACAGATGGCAATACAATTACTGATGTTTTAAAATTTTTGGCATATCTTTGATTACAATCATCAATACTTATAATTGTTTTCCCATTAGAAACAAGCACCACTATATTATTTCCATTTAATCCTAACTCTAACAAATCCCCCTGTTCAAGCATCTCTAAATGTTCATCGTCAGCAAGAATTCGAGTTATATGATACTTATTTCCACTTTCACAAGTGATATGATAAGTGCTTCTAGTCTTTTTACTATTTACAAAAACTTCAGTTGTAAAAACTAAATCTTGTTCTTGAATATTGGCATACTTATATTTATTAGTTAATGCGAAAGAAAAACCAACAATCATAACAATATATAGAAAAGAAAAAATAATTTTATTTTTTAATTTCATGCGGATCACATTCCTTATAAATTATACCATATAAAACCTAATATAAAACTAACTATAATAATATCCTAGGATACAAATGCTGCAAATACACTATAACTAAGCAATAAAACCACTCAACTAAGTGATTTTATATGTCTTTATACGTTTGCTTACTGTAATTTCCAAATCCATTTTGTAATTTTCATCCAAAGCGAACTTGTAATCTTATATCAAGTTGTTACCCTACAAAGTTCTTTGCGCCAAATACTACAAAATAGATTGCAGCACCCTCTAAGCATTATTATATCGTGTTTTATCAAATTCGTAAATAGTTTTGATAGTTTTTTTATTTTGCTTAGTAGAGCACAGCCAGTTTCACTGACAGGACTTATTTGTCCTATTAGTAGAAAAAGAATGCTATAAGTAGCATTTAATGTATTAGTAGGAGCTTTAGTAAGATGTAAAGTGTGAACTAAAGTTTATATTAAATGTATTAGTTAGGAAAATAATCATACATTTAAGCGAAATTTCAAGTAAAAAATATATAAAATCGCGCGTTTTTTCAAGTATTATGAAACATAAGGATATAAAAAAAGAGCTTAACAATTGAATGTTAAGCTTTTGTTTTATGTTTTTATTACTTTTTATTGAAATAGTACGTTGCAATTTAATTTGTAATTTTCATTGCAAAGCGAACTTGTAATCTTATATCAAGTGACACTATTCTTTAACGAATGGTAATAGCGCCATATGACGTGCTCTTTTAATAGCAATAGCTAATTCTCTTTGATATATAGCTTTTGTTCCTGTAACACGACGAGGTAAGATTTTTCCACGTTCAGAAATGAATTTTTTTAATAAATCAACGTTTTTCCAATCAATCTTAACGTCTTTGTTTTCAGTAAAGTAGCACACTTTTTTACGTTTTTTAAATGTTGCCATAATTTCCTCCTAAAATGGTAAATCATCGTCAGAAATATCAAATTGTTGTTCAATATCATTAAAAGCATTAGGCTCTGGTTTAGCAGGAGCAACAGGTGCTGGTGCTGGTTTTTGTGGTTGAACATATGAATTTCTTGGACTATTATCTTGTTGTGGTTGTTGACTGTAGCTACCTTCATAAGAACTATAATCATTATAGCCACCATTTTGTGAATTACGCGATTCTAAAAATGTAATAGCATCACAAATAACTTCAGTTACATAGCGATTGCTACCATCTTGTGCTTGATAAGTTCTAGTTTGAAGTTTACCATCAACACCAATTAATCCGCCTTTGCGAATATAACGAGCTAAATTTTCTGCTTGCTTGTTGAAAGCAACACAGTTAATAAAATCGGCTACTCTTTCACCTTGAGCATTTGCAACAGCACGATTAACGGCAATTGTAAACGCAGTAAAAGATACACCATTAGGTGAATTTCTAAGTTCTGGATCCTTAGTAATTCTTCCTGCAAGAACAACTCTATTCATAGGTACCTCCTATAAAGCAATAACGATGTGACGAATAACTGATTCTTTGATATTTGCAACACGATCAAATTCTTTAACAGCTTCAGGTGTTGCTTCTACGTTTAATAAAACATAGTAACCTTTACTTTCGCCAGCAATTTCGTAAGCTAGTTCTCTTAAGCCCCATTCCTTAACTTCAGCAACAGTAGAACCACATTTAGTGAAAACTTCGTTAATTTCATTAATAATGTTTTTCTTACCTTCTTCATCAATACTTGGGCGAATGATATACATAACTTCGTACTTTTTCATTCTTTCCACCTCCTTTTGGTCTTTCGGCTTTTCTATTAGAAAAGCAAGGATGATAAATATTATTTATCAATCGGATAGTATTATACCATATTTTTTTATTTGTGTAAAGCGATTGAAACTATAATTTAAAAGTTAAAATATTGGTCAATGAATTTTCTTCCTGCTTGATAACCATTTCTAATTAGTTCTTCCATTTTTTCTTTTTTGATATCAAATTCTGTTGTTTTGACTTTTGGTAATTCAATTTTAATTGTATATCCATCATTAAATGTACGTTCATCGAAAACAAAATATATTTTTGGTAAAGGCGATTTAAATGGTACGATTGGTACTTTCGCACTTAAGCCACCATCAACAATAATTTGATTGTTAATTTTTATTGGTTCAAAAACAAATGGTAAACTTGAACTCATAATTACCGCTTTAGCTACTGGATAATTAAACGGATTGATATTATATTGTTCTAAATCTGTTGGTAAAATCATTTTTTTTAGTTTTAGAAGATTAGTTGCAACAACTTTTAATTTGTAATCACCTTCGTAATATAAATTCTTAAAAGTGCGAACATTTTTCTTCAAATATAAACGATTTAAGTAGAATTCTAAATCTTTCATTGAAGAAAGACCCATATTTTTTACTTTAGAAATGCCTTTATTTACTTTAAAAATTTGTTTAAAATCAGTATGATATGCTATTTTTAGTAATTCCCTACCACTATATCCCGATGCAATTAAACTTCCAAAAATAGCCCCTGCACTAGTACCTGCACACCTTTTACAGATAAACCCTCGTTCTTCTAATGCAATAATACAGCCGATAAAAGCTAAGCCTTTAATACCACCACCAGAAAAATAACCGATATACTCCATTTTACCCCTCTATGAGTATAATATGAAATATATCGGTTTTTTGTTAACAATAAAAGATTGTTTCCATTATATGTTTAGCAATTGTTTCACTCTTTAAATATTTAATAATCTCATAAGCAAATTCAAAAGTAGTACCTGCCGCTTTTGATGTGATGAAGTTTTTATTGACTACTACTTTTTTGTCACTTCGATATGTTCCTCCCGAGATTAATTTTTCAAAACTTGGATAACATACATATTCGCAATCAGTTAAATATCCTTCTTTGCCTAAGATACTAGGAGCAGCACAGATAGCAGCAATCAAAGCTGTTTTCTTTACAAATACTTCAACAACCATTTTAGTAATTTCACTATATAAATGGGTCTGCATAACTGCTTTGCCACCAGGGATAATTAAAAATGAATATTCATCAAGATTAATTTCAGTTAATAATTTATCAGTTTTAATCACGACATTTGATTGACTGATAACTTCTTTCTTATCTGTAATGCTGATTGTTTCGACTTCAATTTTCGCCCGTCTTAACATATCTAATGTTCCTAATGCTTCGATATCTTCAAAATAATCAGCAAATAGCATCATTCCTTTCATCTTTCACCTCTAATTTTTAGTTTTTACAAAATAAATTGGATGTCCTAGACTAGAAAACTTATCTTCATATTCAGTTGTGATAATATCAGTTGTTCTTTCATGAAGATCAAAGGTTAAATCTAAGAATTGCCAATGGTTTTCATTTAATGAGATTAAACTATATTCAAATAAACCACGATTATCAGTTTTAAATTCAAGTTCACCATCGAGAATAACTTTATACATATCTAAAAAAGTTTTAGATGTAAGTCTTCTTTTTGCATGTCTTAATTTAGGCCATGGATCAGAAAAATTAAGAAAGATTTTACTAATTTCATTTTCAGCAAATATTTCTAATAAATTACTAGCATCTACAGAAATTAAATAAAGATTGGGTAATGGTTGATCTTTTAATTTATCAGCGGCTTGGATAATAACTCCATCATATTTTTCAATACCGATAAAATTAATATTTGGATATTTTTTCGCATTCTCAATAATAAACTTTCCCTTACCCATCCCTATTTCTAGATAAATCGGATGATTATTACCAAACAAATCTTTCCATTTACCATGGTATTTTTTTGGCTCTAAGATAATAACATTGGCAGAATTTAAAACTCTGCTATGAGCATTTTTAGCATTTCTTCTACGCATCAATTTCTCCTAACGCTAGGATTGCATCAATATAAATTAAAATCCCTGTAAATAAAGTTTCTAAATTTAAATATTCATTTTTTTGATGAGCAAGTTCTTCTTCATCTGGCATCATCATTCCATATGCAACTGCCTTATCTAAAATACTTGCATATGTTCCTCCACCAACAGTGAAAGGTTTGTTAACAAAATCATTCGTATTTTTAACATAGGCTGCATAAAGAAGTTTTACTAGATCATCTTCTGGTGATACATAGTGAGGTTCTTTATGAGTTGAGGCAGTAATCTTTAAGCCATTTTTTTCGATTTTATTTTTAAAGTCACGATTAAAACGTTCAAGATTATATCGAACTGGATATCTTAAATCAAGGGTTACTCTTGTATTATTTTTATTAATATTCATAATCCCAATATTACAAGTAATTGGCCCCATTTCATAATCATTATAATCTAATCCTAAGTTTTCTAAAAAATGTGATAAGTGATGATATTCAGCAATGTATTTAACCATTTTATTATGTGAATATTCTTTTAAGAAATTACACATATGCGTTCCAGCATTAATCCCCTTATGTGGTTCCATTGCGTGAGCAGCTACGCCTTTTAATGTTAAATGATAGTTATTATCTACTTTTTGAATATGATATTCTAAATTATGTTTGGTTGCATATGCAATGAATGCTTTGGTTAAATCTGTTTTAATTACTGCAGTAACTTCTTCTAATACAACATTATAACGTTCACCACCAGTAATCGAAACTAAAATATCATCATCATCCCAACTATCTAATCCTAAATCAAAACTCATCCGACCTTTTTCACCATAGACAAGTGGAAAATTACAGTCTGGTGCAAACCCTAAATCCGGCATTTCAAAATTTTGTAAATAATGACCAATCCCACGCCAACCTGTTTCTTCATCGGTACCAAAGATAATTCTAATTTCATTTTTTAATTTAATGTTAGCATCTTTAATTAATTTTAATGCATAATATGCTGCCATAGTCGGTCCTTTATCATCAGTTGTACCACGACCATACATTTTTCCATCAACAATTGTTGCCGAATACGGTGGATAAAGCCAACCAGTACCTTCAGGAACGACGTCTAAATGACATAGCACACCAATAATTTTACCATTTTTATTACCATAACTAACATGACCAGCATAACCACCATCTCTTGCCGTTTCAAACCCATCTGCTATTGCAAGATCCATCATATAATCTAATGCTTCCTTAATTTTAGGACCAAAGGGAGCATCCTCACTGGCATTTGCTTCATCTAAGACACTAGGAATTCGAATTAATTCTTGTGTTTTTTTGATTATTAATTGTTTGTTTTGTTCAAGCATTTTTCTAAAGTCAATCATTTTCATATTCCTCACTTTAATTATACATTTATTATACCATATTTTTCTTAGTTTTTAAAGAAAAATAAGCATAATAATCAAAAATTAGTTAATAATAAAAGCATAAATGGAGGAATTACAATGAATATTAACATCAGAACGGCAATTATTGATAATTTTAAATCATTATCTAAAAATGAGATTTATCAAACAATCGAGGAAGCTACTACTTCTTTAGAGGAAAAAACTTTACCCGGATTAGGCGTTTTTTTAGAATTAATTTGGAAACATGCATCAGCAGATTTAAAAAACGAATTAACTAATCAACTATTAATCGCATTAAAAAAGTAGGTATATTATAGTACCTACTTTTCTTGATTTTCAATCATTTGGACAAATTCAGCTGATGCACATTTAATTACATTTCCTACAACAAGAACTCCCATATTTAATTGTTTGATTTGCTCAAAATCAACTTTATCTAAATCTTCAACTGTAACATTAACCCGTGACATTTTAACTTCAAGTGCTAAGATATTACTTTTTCCACCAAACCAGCTTTCATAATCAAGGTTAGCATTTTGTCTTATTGTTTGATTTTTCTTTGCGTATTTAGTTATTTTCTTAACAATAACAATAATTCCTAGAACAACTACAGGAATAAAGATAACTAATAATGGGATAAGAATTGGGAATAATTCTGGAGCAATTTTTAAAAACATATAAGCCTCCTTAAAGCTATATTTTAACTATATCTATTATACCTTATTTTGAATTTTATTTCAACTATCATAGATTATTTTTTAGTACACCTTGAGTTTTTACCCATACATCTTGACTATCTCAATCATACTATAAAGTGTAAGTGAGGTGAAATTAATGGCTTGTTTCGAAATGACTAATACTGCAACTAATACTAACACTCGTAATGATTCAATCGCTGATTTACTAAGACGAATCGATAAAATGCAAAAAGATGCAATTATCGCTAATGCAGCTGGAAATTGTAATACTTGTATTATTGCCCCTGTTTATAATACTAAACCTATTGCTGTTTACTTATGCGATGGAGTACTTACTGCTGCTGTTGATGATAACACAACTGCTAATCGTTTCCGCGTTGAAGAAGTTAAAGGTGATGTTGTTATTTTAAGATTACTAGTATTAGCAGATCAAGAATT
Organism: uncultured Staphylococcaceae bacterium; assembly: GCA_964541525.1. Taxonomy (GTDB): domain Bacteria; phylum Bacillota_I; class Bacilli_A; order ML615J-28; family CAG-313; genus UBA1737. The sequence goes on from CAZIQF010000001.1 coordinate 67,040, forward strand.
GACATGTACTAATCAAACAATTACTGTCAAAATTAGTTGTATTTGTGCTATTCAATGTTTTGATCCTATTACTTGTGTAATTAGATGTGCCCTTGCAGTTTAACACTTGAAGGGTTATGGTAACATAGCCCTTCTTTCCTTTTAGCCATTAATCATTTACAAAGGCGTAAGCATTAGCTTACGCTTCTTTTAATTAAAAATTGTCACTTAAAGTGACAAAATCTTATCCAAATGCTAAATCCAATATCATCATTACGATAAATCCCAGCATCATCCCTAAAGTCGTAAATTTTTGATGATATGTTCTTGAAGTAGGGATTATTTCATCGACGATGACGTAAATCATCGCAGAGGATGCCATAAGTAACATTAGTGGTAAGATATTTTTTACTGCAATCACTAAAAGTGCTCCGAGAAAAGCACTGATTGGTTCTACTATCGCACTGAATGCTCCTATTAAAAACGCTTTTCGCTTATTCATCCCTTTTACATTTAAGGGAATACTTATTGCCGCACCTTCTGGTAAATTTTGTAAACCGATGCCAACGGCAAGTAGGATTGCTGATGAGATTGTGACGTTTTCAATGCCTAACGGGATTGATCCAAATGCAACACCAATTGCTAATCCTTCCGGAATATTATGAAAAATAATTGCTAGAACGAATAATAGATTACTTTTTTCAATATTATTTTTTTGTTCTCTTTTTGATAGAAACATATCCAAACTAACTATCATTAATATTCCTAGAATAAAGCCTAATGTACAAATCATCCATGGTGTTTTTTCTAAACTATCACAATATTCAATGGCTGGAATAATTAAACTAAAAATACTTGCTGCTAACATAATTCCACCACCTAATCCTAATAGTAGTGAAATCAATTTATTTTTTGTTGTCTTAATACCAAAAACAAACATTGATCCAATGATTGTCATAACCCAGGTAAATCCCCCTGCTAGAACCCCATATATTGCATACTTCATTCATACACCCCCTATGTATTATATTATTAAATAATAAAATAGGCCCTTAAAAAAGCCTATTTTGTTGAAATATTTCTTGATAATTATTTTCAGTATATACTTTAATTCCATTAGCTTTAAATAATTTTGAAGTAACTCCATCGCCTGTAGTTAAAGTATGCGAAAAGGTTCCATCATAAATTTGGTTACTACCACATGAAGGACTTTTAGCTTTTAAGATTGCGATTTTTACATCATTTTCTAGAGCCTTCTTTAAAGCAAGATTTGCTCCTAGAAGATAATTACTAGTAACATCAATTCCTACTTGATTAATTACTTGTTCGCCAATGATTTCAGCTGGAACTCGTGGAATTGAAAGTCCTCCATCTACTTCAGGACAAATTAAAATCACATTATAATCTTTTAAAGCTGCAACTAATTCGGATTTTAAATTATTGCCACCATTGTATTTACAATTTTCTCCCATTAAGCAAGCACTAACAATAATACTTTTCACGCTTCCTCCTTCTGTAAAACAAACTGATCAATTAGTAATCCAACACCATCTTCATCATTTGATTTAGTAACAAAATCAGCTATTTTAATTAATTCTTGATTACCATTGCTAACTACACATCCTAAATTTGCAGCTTTAATCATCGATATATCATTTTCTTCATCACCAACTGCAATCGTATTTTTGATATCTACTTTTAAATATTCAGCTAATTTAATCATACCATTACCTTTAGATATGGATTTTGCTGTAATTTCTAAATAATTGGCACTACTTCTAGTTACATTAAATTGGTGATACACTTCTTTAGGAATTTTAGTTTTAACAAGGTCAATTTCTGCTTCTGATCCAATGTAAATGACTTTATAAACATTAGTTTGATTTCTTAAAAAGGCTTTCCCACCATCAACAATTTTGACACAATTAAGTTTATTTAAACTACTTACTGCATCAGGAATCTGATCAACTAAAATTACATCTTTTAAATAGACCATAACCGAAATTTTTAATGCTGATGATAAATCAACTAGCCTCACTACATCATCATCATTTAATAAACATTCATAGATTACTTTACTACCATCAGTAGTCATTATTAAACCACCATTAAAACAAATACAAAAATTTTGATTACTTTTAATCGCTAAATCATCAATAATTTGTTCAATGCGGTGGAAGGGTCTTCCCGTTGCAATTACAAAATAATGACCTAAATTAAGCATTTGATGAATTCGTTCTTTAGTATAATCGGAAATTGTTTTATCACTTCTCAAAAGTGTTCCATCGATATCTGTTGCAAGTAGTATTTTATCTTGATTCATATTTTTTCACCTTTAATTTATTATACCATATTTTTTCTTAAATGTCTAAAGAAAAAGATAACCAGGAAAACCCAGTTATCAAATTATTGATTATTGCAGTAAGATAAATATAATAACATTACCAATAATAATTAAAATATTAATTCCTAATAATACTATGGATAAAATTTTAAATGATTTTATTGCTTTGAACAATGTAATAATTGATAAAGTTGAACTAATAAGAACCAAGATTATCGATGTAAACATCATAATAACTAACACAATAGCTGGTCCAATAGCTCCAAGCCCTTCTAGTCCTTCTGCACTATTTTGAATTTCTAATAATTGAACATATGCAACGCATGATAAAATTAAGCAAAATATGGCAGCAACAGTTAAAACAATCGAAATTATTCCTAAAATAATCCCTAATTTTTTACCTTTCGTGATATTTGCTTTTGCTTCCACTTTATTTCCCCCTTTCTTTAGAAAGCATCTTTTGTTTAATATCCCATAATTTTTGTGATAAATCGACATAATAAGTATGAGGATTATCAAATCTTTTTACTTCATCCCATAAACGATTAACTTCGTTTTGCGAATATTTTCGAATATCTTCTAATGTAGGCAATTCATATACTTGTTGACCATTTAAAAATACTGGAACTTGCAATGGTTCAACATAGAAGTCGGTAATGGTTTTGCGTTTCCAAGTGTAGTTAGGATGAAAAATTTCATATGGTTCTTTTTCATCAATTACTTCATCATAAACACACATTACATCTGCAATTGCTTTATTCGTTTGTTTTTCAAAGAAACGATAAGTTTTCTTAAAATGCGGATTAGTAATTTTTGATTCATTTTCACTAATCTTAATTTTAGGAATAATTTTTCCATCTTCTTCGATTGCAACTAATTTATAAACACCACCAAACACAGGATCTGATGAAGCCGTAATTAAGCGTTCACCAACACCAAAAGAATCTACTGCCGCATCTTGATTAATTAATTCTGATACTAAGCGTTCATCAAGTCCATTTGAAACACAAATTGTAACCCAAGGAAGTCCTGCTTCCACGAACATCTTATGAGCTTTTTTACTCAAATAAGCAATGTCCCCGGAATCAATGCGAATTCCCGCTTTTTTAATCCCCATCGGTAATAAAACATTTTTAATCGCTTTAATTGCATTAGGCACTCCTTGTTTTAATACATCATAAGTATCAACAAGTAAAACGACATTATGTGGATAAAGTTTACAATAAGTTTCAAAGGCTTCATATTCACTATCAAACATTTGAACCCATGAATGAGCCATAGTTCCTAGTGCTTTTACCCCATGTTCTTTGTCGGCAATTGCACAAGCTGTACCACTAACACCACCAATATAAGCACTTCTAGCACCTAAAATGGCAGCGGATGCCCCCTGTGCCCGTCTACTACCAAATTCCATAACTGGTCTACCTTCAGCAGCACGAACAATTCGATTCGTTTTTGTTGCAATTAATGATTGATGATTAATTGAAAGTAATAAATATGTTTCAATTAATTGTGCTTCAATTGCTTTCGCTCTAACTGTAATTAAAGGTTCATATGGGAAAACTGGTGTTCCTTCTTTTACTGCATAAATATCACCAGTAAATTTAAAATTACTTAAATATTCTAAAAATTCTTCACAGAAAACATTCTTTGATCTTAAGAATTCAATATCTTCATTAGAAAAGTGTAAATTATTAATATATTGAACAACACTTTCTAATCCAGCACAGATAACAAAACCACCTTGATCAGGATTTTTACGATAAAATAAATCAAAATATGTAGTTGTGTCTCTATACTTAGTTTGGAAATAACCATTTGCCATTGTTAACTCATAAAAGTCACATAATAAAGTATAATTATTTAAATCCATTGTTAGTACCTCTTTTCTTCAATTAAATCTGCAAGTACCCATAGATACTTTCCAGTGGTATGTCCCCAGATTTCTTTATATACAGCATGATTACGTGTAGGCCAAAATGGTGCATCATTATCACCTTTGGTCATAATTCCAACCGGAAGGGCACCAACCATTTGTCTAGAAAACGCTACATATAATGGGTGATAGTTATGACCTTCACCATACATTGTTGATGATGCGAATGGGTTTTTGCCTAAAATCCATTCTAATTGATCAATTGCAATTTGTTTTAATTTTTGATCATTCAATAGTACAGCAATACTGCTAATCGCCTTAGTCTTACTAAGTAGCGTTGCATGATACCCCCTTCTTTGAATGGCAATTGGAAATCTTCTTAAATAGATTCCTTCGGCTAACTTTTTACCACTCATCGCTTGTTTTTTAAGCATTTCTAATCCTTCAGCCTTAGTTCCATAACTAGCAGGGATTGTAAAGCGATCTGGATTGATTTTATCAACAATATATAAATGTCCTGGCATTAATCCATAAGGAGATGTAAACTGCATACTATTTACTACATATGAGCGATATAATTTGATAGCATTAATCCACATATCATAATCCGGATGATCAGGAAGCACCTTCGCAAGCATTACAAGACCTTGAATTGGTGATTGTTCATGACCTCGATGTTCGTATGTTAAGATATAATTATGATTGGGATCTTCGTAGAAGAATCCTCTTAAATCAATTTCCATACCTAAGTCAGTTGTTTCTTGACAAGCCATAATAATTCTCGCATATTCAACAGCCGCATCTAAATAATAGTGATCTTGTGTTGCAAGATATAGTTCACATGCAGCAATGCTTCCATGACCAGCCACTTGACTATCAATATTTGGTCCCCATCTTTTAGTATAAATTCCTTGTTCATAGCCTTTTTTTGCAAATTCAAAATCTTCTTTGGCACTTCTTAGACACCAATCCGCAAAGACTTGATCTTCTTCTAGATAGACATTATAAGCTTTTGCAAGAGCAGCACTAGCTAAAAAATTTTCAAATGGCCCATTTTCTGCTACATTATTATAGACCGTTTTGTTATCAGTAGTTAGAATATTTTTACGCCAAATTGAATATGTTACTGCAAGGGCACGATAACCATCACCAAATCTAGTTCTAAGTAACCAATTTAGCCCAACTCTGGCTTCTTCAATTAAACGTTCATATAAAAGTTGATTTTGATTCTTAACTTTACAAGCTAAATCTAATATTGCATGAGCCATTTCAGCAGTTGGAATTTCGAATTGCGATACATCTCCTGCATCATGCCAACCACCAAAGTTAGGTACACTTGATCCATTAGGATGAACTGAACGACAATTTAAATGACAAGCACTATGTACTCCAGGAATATCTTCACCACATCTAAGCAATCGTAAAAAATTCATGCTCTTCCAAATTGAAGAATCATAAACTGAATCACTGATTAAGAACTCCCTAGTTTTATTATTACCTACAACTAAATAATATAATCCCTCTTCTGTAATTTCACTAAAATCCATTATATAGAATGTTCCTAAATCACTATATTCTTCTACTAATGGCTTTTCTAAGATTATTTTGTCCTTATTATATACAGCAAAATGTTCACTTGTTTTAATTCCAGTTAATGCTATTTTTTTAACATCTTTAAAATATCCAACATGTGAGTAAGCAATTCGTTCTTCTAAATCCCAACCTTCTTGATATTCAGCATCAACAATTTCTGCTGTAACATTATCAATATACACTTCATAATTTGGAAGTCCTTCTGGAGGAGTACCCATTAGCCAAGGACCAATACTTATTTCTTCACATAAATCTCTTTTTACATCACTAATTTCCCAAATTATATGATTCCATTTATTAGGTTTTAAACTTGGAGAATGATGTTCTAGTCCACCTTTATTACCGATAAAGAATTGATAATAAAAGTTCTGATAACCATTGGCTTTAATATAAATATCACATGCGATACGATTATATTTAGTTAAATTTTGAATTGGTAATTTAATCTTAACACTAGGCCATGGTCTAGGTATAACATTTTCAACATCTGTTGATAATCTAATTTTAAGCGAAGATGACCCTGTTAAATATATTTCATGATTGATACTAACTTCTAGACAAGCATTGGTAGTGACATTATTTAAAGATGTTCCATCATATAAACATAAAGAATCATATACTTTTTTATTTAACCATCTAGTTTCTGCTGAATCAGCTTCGTTTGCTTTAATTTCTTTATGAACATACAAACTTTCATTTAGCAATTGTTTTAATTCTTGATTCATATCATTTACCTCTATTATATTATATCACATTTATGCTTTAAAACTAAATATAATGATTTATTAACTAAAAATATTATTATTTAGATGTTGTTACTTCGTATCTACTTACATTTAAAATTGTTTCTCCATCAATCTGTAACGCAACAGGATGATTAAACTCAACAACAATATGTTTTCCTTTAAATACTGATACCATTTTAGTCTTTTTAATATGTTCACCTTTAAAGATTGTTGGAAATGCCATTAATGTTTTTAACCGGCCATAACCATGCATCACCATTAATGATACGCTTCGTTCTTGATTTAAACGGTCTTGATCTGGAGTTGGCATCATTCCACCACCATAAAAACGTCCATTCATTGTTGGAGCAACCCATACTTTCTTAAATTCAAACGTTTTTCCATCAACAATAATTTTCGCTGTAGTTGGTTGATAATGAAATAATAAACCTTTGATTGCGATTGATGTATAATTGATTTTCTTATTTGATTTTGCTTTTAACTTATCTGCTACTTCACAGCAATAGCCATCTATTCCATAACCAACACCATTAATAAAATGATAACTATTTCCATTGACAGTTACAACTGGTAATTTTACTAAATATTGATTGATTAAGACTGGTTCTATTGTTTTTGCTGTTCCTAAAATATCTTTTAAAAAGTCATTACCAGTACCAGTTGCATAATAATAAATATCATTAGTTATATTTAAATCTCTGATATTATTCACAAAACAATTTAAAGTTCCATCACCACCACATAAAATAATTTGATCTTCAGCATTTAAATTATTTACAAATTCTTGATAATTAGTAATTTCTAAGATATTCTTAAATATTTGATTCGATGTTGCCTTTTGTTTTAATTCATTTATTATAACTTCACCTTGATTGTTATTTGCTTTGGGATTGTATAAATAGTATTTTTTCATATTCTATTCCTTTATTTAGTAGATATATAGTAGATATAAAATAAAGCCTGAGTACAAAACTCTGGCTTATTTGTTTTATTTTAGTAGTTTTCTTTTCTTACTTCAAAGTAGCTCTTTGGATGAGTACATACTGGACATACTTCAGGAGCTTTTTTGCCCATTACTAAATGACCGCAGTTGCGACATTCCCACATTGTTTCTTCAGATTTTTCAAATACTTTTTGCATGTCAACATTATTAAGTAATGCACGATATCTTTCTTCATGAGCTTTTTCGATTGCTGCTACAGCTCTAAATTGATAAGCAAGACGTGTAAATCCTTCTTCTTCAGCATCTTTTGCAAAGCGATCATACATATCAGTCCATTCATAATTTTCACCTTCTGCAGCAGCAGCAAGATTTTCAGCTGTATTTCCTAATTCACCCAAAGCCTTAAACCATAATTTTGCATGTTCTTTTTCATTATTAGCTGTTTGTTCAAAAATAGCAGCGATTTGTTCGTAGCCTTCTTTACGAGCAACACTTGCAAAATAAGTGTACTTGTTTCTTGCTTGGCTTTCACCAGCAAAAGCAGTCATTAAGTTTTGTTCAGTTTTTGATCCTTTTAATTCCATTTTTTATAACCTCCTAAGTATGAAATTAATTAATACCTTAATTTAATGTGAAAAACTTTTCTTACAAGCTTCACAAACATAATGCATGTCCAAATTATATGAAGTCAAATTGACTTTAATTTTTTGTTCAATCATATCTTTTAAATCTGTGACATGTACATCTATAATATGCCCACAACTATCACAAATAAGATGTTCATGTGGTTTTGTTATTTTATCAAATCGATCAGCATTACCTGGTGATTTAATTCTCGCAATATAATTTTCACTGACAAGCGCATTTAGATTATTATAGACTGTCGCAAAAGCAATACTATCCATCCGCTTTTTGGCTTCCATAAAAATCGCTTCTGCAGTTAAATGCTCCATTGAATCATTGATAATTGCAAGTATCAATTTTCTTTGTTTAGTCATAAACATATTACCTTCCAAAATTTAGAATTATTATAATTCTATGTTTATTATAATATATTTATTTATTAGTTTCAAACAAAATGCTTATCGGTTAACAAAATTTTTACTATAGATTTGTGCTGTTTCTTTCGCAACTAATTCAAACATCAATTTAATCAAAAATTGAGATAATGAATTAACTGCAATTAAATTAGTTCCAGTTTTAATCCAATAAATCGGTGTTAACACACTTTGAATTTTAATTGCTGCGTTAAAAAATCCAATTGTAATCTGAATACCTCTTAAACTATAGATTCTTTTAATCTTACCAGTGGTTTTGACCAATTCATTTAGGGTCGAAATTTTTATTTTATTTAGATTAGGAATGCCTAAATCACTAATAATTTGATAGATTAAGCTAACAATCTCTCTTAACAACAAAAAAATTTCATCAATCGATAACTCATATAACGGATATTTACTATTAGGATAATAAATTTTTGCTATTTCATTGATTAACCACCATAGTTCTTTAGATATACTCATTGGACCACTTAGTGGCTCTTTCAATTTTAAATACGTTGTAGATAATTCCTCATATTTTACTTTTCGTTTGAGGCTGATAATTCCAAACAAAATTTTAGTTTTAGTTTTTCGAACCTTAATGTGATAGCCATAAATATCATTAATCTTTGACTCAACTAATTTTACTTCTTCTTTGGGTAAAATTGCTTTTCTTTGATTAATCTGATTTAAAATCAAAACACGTTTTCTCTTAATAAAAATGGTAGCACCCATAGTAACACCAATTAGTATTCCAAAGCATAATAATAATATTTCAGATGAACCAAAAACAATCTCAATCATTCTTATTATCTCCAATCATATCATTATTATTAACTTTATTACTATAAATTAGAATCGCTTCATTGGCTATCGTTTTAATTAATTCTTTAATTTGATTATTAATAAAAGTATCTAGTAAAAAATATTTTTTATCCTCTATTTGATTATTAGGATTGCTATTGATTGTTTTACCTTCTAACTCAGATAAAACAAATGATAGTTTTAATTTTCTAATATCTAGTGATACATTTTCATTTTTTTCTTTTTTAAAGATTCCTTTAAAGAAATTTTTCACATTATGAAAACTAGCATAACCAATCCATACAACTTTAAAAACTGAACTAGAAATGATTTCATCAATAACATGATCAATTTGATCAATAATATGATTTGTTAAAAGTAAAATACTTTCAAGTGATACTTCTAAAATGGGCTGTTCAGCATTAGGATGATAAATAGTTGCAATATCCCTAACTAAATCAAAAGCAATTTTTTTTAATGAGTTAATTCTTAAACTTAATCCTTTATGCGAATATTCATTTTCATAGAGCACTTGATATTTTAAAATAATCTTATTGGGATCTGTTATCGGTGATATTATTTTAGGTGCTACTCTAGGTTGCTTCCTGATTCGCTGATGAATTAAGGTAATAATCAAATACACAAGCATAACAATCCCGATGCCAATGATGATTCCAATGACTAGAATTATTATTGAATTAAGTGTCTTGATTAAAATGTCTTTAATCGCTAAACTAAGCAGCATCAGTTTCTCCTCGTTCATCAATAATTGTTTTAGCTTCTTTTACTGCATCAACTAAAAAATCATTCTCTGCTTCTTCAATTGAAATCATTCTTGATACAACCTTAAATTCATTATATAAGTATTTTCTCGTAATGACACCTACTCTCGCAGTCAAGAAGCCATTTGCTGCACCTTCCATCACTGAAGCAATTGGTTTGCCAATGGCTGGTAAATCCTTAAAGAACTTAGAACAACAATTAACCACTACTTCACCTAAATTCATTGATTCGATTGAATAAGCAACTAAAGCATTTCTAAATACTTTAAAAATTAATTTAGCTAGTTTCACATAAGAAGGACGATATCCACATTTAACCACAATTTGCATTACCATTTTAATATTAGCCATTATAACCGTTAACGCATCAAAGGTATTATTCTTACTAAGGCCAGTAGCACAAGCAACTTTAGATGAAGTCGCCCAAATAATTTTATTAATATCTTTTTTGATATATTTATTGTAAACAAGATTTAATTCATCACGAAGTGCATATTTATCATCTAATTTAGCTTTTAAATTATTCTTTGCTGCAAAGGGAACACAGTTATTTCCATCAATAATATTTTTTGTAACACTTTTTAAAGTCCGATAATTTCGCTTGCTAATTGTTACATTATTTTTAGTTGCATCTAATGTAAATGTAGGGGCATTAATGATTCTAACTATTGGCATAACAATAAAAATAATTACGACTACAATTGCTACTACAACCATTGCAATACCAAAATATTGGTTAATACTACTAGCTGATTGATAGATATTCAAGATACAACTGATTAAGAAGATAATGATTAGAATTCCAACAATTGAACCAATGGTATACCAAATTTTTTTATTTTCTTGATTAATCAATTTTGTTTCAACATCACTATTGCTGATTTTCATTATCTCATTTTGTTGTTGTTTTTTCTTCTTACCTAAAGCCATCATCTTCCTCCTTTAATACTCTTTTTGCTTTTTTATCGCTTTAAATGCCTTTTTCTCTCCTTGTTCTGCTAATAAAGTTAACCAACTAAACAATAAATTAGCCGTTTCTTCATGCATTAAATCTTTAGCTTTCTTCATCACAAAATATTCTAAAGCCGATGAATCCGTATATTTATCTTTCAAGTAAGTCTTTGATGCTGCAAGTCGATCACAAAACATTTCTTTTACATATTTAATCGGCATTTTAACTGATTTGTATTCATGTATTTTCATATCTAAATCGTTCCAATATTCAAAGTGATGTTTATTTCGCCCCTTATGGTGAATCCAAGCAACCGAATAGCCGTTTAATTCTCGTTCATAATCATTCGGACTTCTAACACCCTGATAATATTTTACCCCACGAAAAAATTCAGTTGGGGAATATTTAGATAAGTCATGAGTTAGGCCTTGCCAAATCATTCCTAATTTAAAACAATGTTTCATTACTAAAAATCGATGATGATTAACTGTGTGTAAATGACGAAAAAAATTCTTTACTGACATATTTTTCCCTCTTTAATTAAAATTTCTTCTGCTTGAATTTTCACCATTCCCATATTTGTTTCTAAAATGATATTATCGCCAACAAGATAACTATTATAAATATTTGTAATCTTTTTAAGGTCGATATCCATCAATAAAGTATTCTTAAAAACATAAGTTGTCAGACATTCAATCATTTCATCTTCACGAATGTTATTACCCATCGCAAAAATATTAGCATTCATTGCTATTGTAATAATTAAATCGTTTTTTTCTAATACAATTTGCTTGACCAAAGCTTCTTCAATTTTAAACATTTTAATAAATTCAATTTTTTTCATATTAATATTATACACTTTTTTTTATTTTTTGTAATCTTTTTTATAAAAAAGATTATTAACTATTTTAAATATAAAAAAATAAGTAAAACCCCATTTGGAATTTACTTATTGATTTTTTTAATAATTAGTAAAGCCAATATCTTTTAAAGTAATTTTAACCTTTGAACCAATCTTTTCATTAAATTCATTAAATAAACGATCAATTGCACTTACTAATTTTGTTGTTACTTCACTTTGTGAAGAAGTAATATAGCCACGATATAAATCATATTCACCAATGAATTTACGATTAAAAGTACTCTTTGTTCCTTTCATAATTGCATAAAAATCATCTCGATATGAGTTATAAACAATTTTATGCATTAGGTTAAATTCATCGGTATCATCATTTGATATTTTAACGTATGATGTATTAAAGGTTCTACGACTTGCCTCTACTTCACTAATTCTTAAAAAATTAATACTATAAAAAGCATAACGAGTTATATCACCATCTTCAGCAAGCATTAATTTATAGCCAATTCCATCAGAATAAGGATCATAGACAAACTCACCATTTTCAATGACATATTTCATTAATTCTTCTGTTTTAGATAATGTATGTCCATCTTTTAAGAAATCTGTTTGTGGCATTTCATATTTAGAAATATCGATACCATCTAATAGATTATCATTATTCCCATCTTGATTATTTTGTTCTTGACAAGAACCTAAACCAAACCCTAAGCAAAGACAAATTATGATTATAATTATTTTATTTTTCATTGGCACTCCTTTTATTTTGATTTAAAATTTTAATAATTAAATTCTTATGGACTTTCATTGCCCCTTTAGGACAAAATTCTTGACAACAGAAGCAACGAATACAAACGGAAGAGTTGATTTTTGGTAATTGATTTTTCATTGTTATGGCTTTAACCGGGCAGATGTTGGCACATTTTTTGCAACCAATACATTCCTTTCTATTAACTTTGGGTCTTACCTTTAAAACCCTAGATACAACTTTAGTAATAACTTTCCCGAATGGACCTTTCCATTTATTACCAAATTCCATATTTTTACCTGGCTTTATACATTTGAAATCATCGATAATATACTCATCTAATTTAAGATTTAAGTTTAAATCATCGACTGATTCAGGCACTAAACCTCTTTTAATCGATTGATTAATGGTTTCAACATCGGTTGGAAGAAGTCCAATCAATTTAGCTGCAACTAAATCTAAAGCATATGGTGATTTAGATGCTAGTAGTAAACCAACTAATCTTGGCGTTCCTTGCGTAGGTCCATTGCCTTCCATTCCTATTACTGCATCAATCAAATTAATAACTGGTTTATAATACTCATTAATATCAATTAACATATTTGCAAAATCAATATGATTAGGATAGCGATAATGATATTCAGGTTTAGTTAGTCCAGGAACTACACCAAACATATTTTTTACACTCGCACTAAGTCCCATCATCCCATGTGATTTAATTTTACTAAAATTAATTAATACATCTTGTTCTTCAAGCCAACAAGTTGTATCTAATTGATGAAGGGATTTTCCTTCAACTTTAACTTTCGTAATAGTCGTATTATAGTTTAAATTAACGCCTAAACTAGTTAGATTGCTTAATCCACATTCATGATAAACTTTTTTTAAAATTCCTTCTGTAAATAAGCCTCCTGGACTATCACCAATTGTGACTTGGCAATTTTTTTCAATTAATAATTTACATAATTCCGATACTAGTAATGGATGAGTTGTGGCAGCCTTTTCAGGGGCTAGTGAAGAAACTAAATTAAGTTTTATTCCAACTTTTGAACCATTCTTAATACAATCAAGTAAACCTGAATTAATCAAGATTTCTTGATATGCAGTATTGATTAATCCTTCATCATAACTTGAACAAGGATATAGATATACATTTTTTTCCATATTATTCTCCTAATATTTCACAAATTGACTGTTATATAATTTGGCATAAAAACCATTTCGTTTGATTAATTCTTGATGTGTTCCTTGTTCAATTACATTTCCATTATTCATTACCAGAATAACATCAGCATTTTTAATTGTTGAAAGGCGATGAGCAACAATAAAAGTCGTTTTTCCTTCCATTAAAGTCGCAAAAGCTTGTTGAATTTTAATTTCCGTTCTCGTATCAATTGAAGATGTTGCTTCATCTAAAATCAACATTGGTGGTAAAATTAGCATAATGCGAGCGATACATAGTAATTGCCTTTGGCCAACCGATAAATTACCTTCTTCATTGATGATTGTATCATAACCATTTTCAAGTCTCTTAATAAAACTATGACAATGGGCTTTCTTACATGCTTCAATCACTTCTTCCATTGTTGCATCCGGTTTACCGATAGTAATATTATCTTTAATACTAGCTCGTTTAATCCAAGTATCTTGTAGAACCATGCCATAACAATCACGTAAGCTCTTTCTTGTGACTTGGTTAATATTATTGCCGTCAATCTCAATACTACCAGCTTTGACATCATAAAAACGCATTAATAAATTAATTAGAGTGGTTTTACCACAACCAGTTGGACCAACAATCGCAATTTTTTTACCTGCTACAACTTTTAAATTAAAGTTTTCGATAAGTTTTTGATTTGGCTGATAGGAAAAATAGACATTCTTTAATTCAATATTACCTTCAACACCCGCTAGTTCTAATAAGCCTTGATCAGGTGTTTCAACAGGTTCATCTAATAAATTAAAGATCCGATTCGCACAAGCAAAAGCATTTTGTAATTCGGTCATTACCGAAGAAATTTCATTAAATGGCTTAGTATATTGATTAGCATAACTTAAACAAGATGATAACATCCCGACGGTTAATGGTTTAGTAAAACTAAGCGGGTTAATGACAAATAAAGCACCACATAGACAAACTAAAGCATAGACTAAGGAATTAACAAATCGAGTGCATGGATTAGTTAAAGATGAGAAGAAAATGGCTTTTAATGAACACCGCTCTAATTCTTGATTAATTTCATCAAAACGATTTAAATTCGTTTTTTGATGATTAAATGAGGCAACAACTTTCAAATTACTAACCATTTCATCAATAAAACTCGTTTGGACTGCTTTAATCTCTGATTGTTTTTTAAACATCGTATAAGTTTTACTAGCAATAAATTTCGCAACAAAAAGTGAAATTGGTGTTACTATCACTACAACTAAAGCAATAATGACATTAATACTAATCAAGAAACCTATTGTTCCAATAATTGTCACTAAACTAGTAAAAACTTGAGTTAATCCAAGTAACAGTCCTTCAGTAAATTGATCAACATCATTTATCACAATACTTAAGATTTCCCCATATGGTTTTTGATCTAAAAATTTAAGTGGTAATTGTTGAATTTTATCAAAAGTTTCTTTTCTTAATCTTCGCGTAATATGATAAGCGATTTGATTATTAACTGCCATCATCACCCACTGAATAATTCCAATACTGAACACAATGATTACAATTTTACTTAAAATGTCCCTTAAATTTACAAAATTAACCGCATTAATAAAAGTAATTTCGTCAATTGCCTTACCAAATAATACTGGTACATAGATAGTAAGTAGGGTTGAAATTAATGCGAGAATAAAAGTAACAATCAATAAGATTATATTTTTCTTTAAATATTTTAAAATTCGTTTTAGACTATTCTTATTCATCGCTATCACCATCTTTAAATTGTGAATAGTAAATTTCTTGGTACACAACATTATCTTTTAATAATTCTTCATGTGTTCCTTTACCAACTAGTTTACCATCTTCTAAAACAATAATTAAATCAGCATTAGCAATTGATGCAGTACGTTGTGATACAATAATAACTGTTGGATGATAATCTAAATTTTTAATTGCTCTTCTTAAATTAGCATCGGTTGCATAATCTAATGCTGATGATGAGTCATCTAAAACTAAAAGTTCCGCTTTCTTTACGATTGATCTTGCAAGTGACAATCTTTGTCGTTGACCACCAGAGAAATTTTTTCCTTTTTGTTCAACAATTTCATCCAAACCTGCTTTTTTCTTTTCAATAATATCTAATCCTTGAGCAATCTTTAACGCATTAATTAATTCTTCATCAGTTGCATTAGGATTTCCCCATTTTAGATTTTCCCTAATTGTACCTTTAAATAGTGATGCATTTTGCATAACAATACTAAAACGTTCTCTTAAATCATCAGGATGATATGCCTCAATATCAATTCCATCTAAGTATAAATGGCCACCACTAACATCATAAAATCTAAATAATAAATTAACAAGTGAAGTTTTACCACTTCCAGTTGAACCGATAATTCCAATCGTTTCCCCACGATGAATATCAAAAGTAATATTTTCTAAAGTTTCAATGCTTGATGCACGATATTTCATTGATACTTGTTCAAAACTAATAAATGGTTTATCTAATTTTTTTGCTTGTTCTTTTACATTAATAGTAGTGTCTATATCCATAACTTTAGCAATTCGTTTTAAGCAAGCAAGTGATTTTGTAATTGTAATAATTAAACTAGCTAATTTAATTAATTCCACTAAAATTTGTGACATATAATTATATAAAGCGATAACTTCACCTTGTAATAATTCACCACTATTAACATTTTGAGCACCCAAGTATATGACAATAATAATTGCCAGATTAATAATAATAAACGTAAGTGGATTCATTAAATTAGAAATATTTCCAACTTTATTTTGAGCTTTTTCTAATGCTTTAGTGCTTTGATCATATTTTGCTTTTTCTTCTTCCTCAGATGTAAAAGCTCTAATCACCCTTACTCCTGTTAAATTTTCTCGAGTTGAAGATAAAACAACATCCAAACGTTCTTGTACTTTTTTATGTAATGGCATTGTAATTATCATAATTCCAAAAATAATAATTGATAAAACAATAATTGTAATAAAGAAAACAATCGAAATACTTGGATCAATTAAATATGCCATAATTGCTGAACCAAATACAACAAATGGTGATCTTAGAAATAATCTTAAAGTTAAATTGATTCCGGTTTGAACTTGATTAACATCACTAGTCATTCTCGTAATCATACTTGAAGCACCAAGATTATCAATTTCACTAAAAGATAGACTTTCTAATTTTTTGAATAAGTCATATCTTAATTTTGTTGCAAAACCAACCGCCGTTTTTGCTGCAAAAAATTGACCAGCAATCGAAAAAACTAAACCAATAATTCCAAGAGCAATCATTAAAATAATCATTTTAACAATATATGTTTGATCATTACCAGCGATTCCTTTGTCAATAATCGAAGCAACAACTAAAGGAATTAATAATTCTAGAAGTGCTTCTAGTAGTTTAAACATTGGTGCTAATACTGCATAGATTTTATATGTATTAAAATATCGAAATAATTTAAGCATAATTCTTTCCTCTTTTAAATTATTATATCATATTTTTATTAATTAATTATTCAATATGAACTATTTTTACTTAAAATTAAAAAATGAGGCGTTTTATACCTCATTTTTTTGTTTAATTTCATCTAGTTTTTCAGCAATCCGACTTTTAATTAAAGCGGCAATTTCGACTTTATTTAAATTTTGATATTCTTCATAATAAATCGGAGCTAAATAATGTACTTCACACGATACCTTCTTTAACGAATTAACCCCAAATGGTTTATAAGTATCAAATAATGCTACTGGAACAATCGGGCATTTAGCTTTAGATAAAAAGTGCATACATCCGGTATTAAACTCTTGCAGGTTGTTATGATTGTCATCATATTTACCTTCAGCAAAGATTAAAAAATTATTTCCCATTTGAACTTCTTGTTCGATTTCTTTAAACAGTTTAACTCCTTGTTTTGGATGTTCTTTATCTAAAATTTTTGAATTAGTTAATCTTAAAAAGTTATTTAGTAACGGATTCGTACATACTTTTTTATCAATTACTACGGATACTGGCTTATCATGCGTTCTAATAATCGCAAGAGCATCATATTTACCTTGATGATTAGGATATAAAACATAGCCATTCGTTTTAGGTAAATTTTCTAATCCATATACATCAACACTAATTTTACCCTTTTTGGATACTAAATTAACAAGTTTTTGTGCTAATACATATTTTTCTTCTTTGGTATAATTAGTATTTTTAGCTTTATTAATTTTACGCATTTTAAAAACATAATAAATTACTAGATGAAGATTACAAATGATTATTTTAAAAAATCTGATCATATACTTCCTCTGTTATCTATTTATTTTATTATTGCATATACTTATTTATGCAATATTATTTTCACTTTCTTCATATGTTTCATCGATGCATAAATCTTCAACCATTTTTCTTCTCGCAAGTAATGCTAGTTGATGAGTATTTAAATCTTGATGCTCTTCATAACTGATCACATCAACAATATTCATTTCCACAATTGTTTTCTTAAATGGAAAATTTTTGTGAATATCAAAAGTATTTTTCATTGTACAAATTACTAGTGGGCATTTTGCTTTGGTAGCGATTTTAAAACTACCTGATTTAAATGGTAGTAATCCTTCACCAAAATTTCTTGTTCCTTCTGGTGCAATCCCCACACTATATTTTTGTTCTTCTATAAATTTAATACTCTTAACAATTGTTTTTAACGCATTACGATTATTTTCACGATCAACTGCTAAAAAACAACAACGTTTCATAAACGGTCCAGCAATCGGAATCTTAAAGTTTTCTGGTTTAGAAATTTGAACCAAAGATGTCTTTCTTAAAACATAACATTGAATGATTGGATCAAATCTTGATTTATGATTCATAACAAGTAAATACTTTTGATCCTTTGGTACCTTTTCTACTCCCTTAACGATTACTTTAATTCTTCCATAATCAATTAGTGCCCCTAATACACTATTAAAGATAAACAAATAAAATTTATTTTGCTTATCATAATCTTTTTTCATATTAATAGTCAATGAGATTAACCACACGAATAATAAAAGAATAACAACAATACTGGCATAACTACCCAAAAACACAACAATTGGAATCCAAATTAATTTAATTGATGTGACTTTAATATAACTAATAATTGCTGTTATAATTAAACTTAAACCCAATATTAATTTCTTAATCATGGTTTTACCTCCTATTAATATAGTTATTATAGCACTTTTTTGCTGAAAGTTCAAACTATTAGTCTTATTTTATCCTCTCTAGTGCGGTCGCAAGCATTAATTTTATTCGATTTAACTGATTAACACTACTTGCACCTGGATCATAATCGACTGCAACAATATTAGCATTAGGATAATTTTCTTTTAATTTTTTAATTACCCCTTTTCCCACAACATGATTAGGTAGACAAGCAAATGGTTGAATACAAACAATGTTTTCGACACCCGAAGTAAGTAATTCGACCATTTCTCCAGTTAAGAACCATCCTTCACCTGATTGATTACCAATCGAAATAATTGGTTTTGTAACTTCCGCTAAGTGATAAATATCACATGGTGGAATAAAACGATTGCTACTTTTCAAGGCTTCAATTGCTGGTTTTCTTAAGTATTTAACAAAACCTAACGCAATTTCTGATACATATTTAGTTTGCTTTTTAGCCCCTAAATATTTTTCTTTATATAAACCATTATAAAAACCATAATTGAAGAAATCAATTAAATCAGGAACAACTACTTCACAATTTTCTTTTTCTAAAACTTCAACTAATTGATTATTTGCAAGGGGCATATATTTAACTAAAATTTCACCAACAATCCCAATTCTTGGTTTTTTCTTTGTTTCATCTAATTCTAATAAATCAAATTCTTTAACAATCAATTTACATACATCTTTGTATGAATATTTAGAGTGTTTATTAACTAATGAATCAATACAAATCGCATTAAGTTTTTGATAGAGTTTATTAGCCGAACCTGAATTTTTTTCATAAGGTCTAGTACGATATAAACATCGCATCAATAAATCGCCATAAACTAGCCCTTTAACTAGGGGAATTAATAAATCTAATGATAATTTAAAACCCGAATTTTTTTCTAATCCCGCTGTACTAACAGAAACAACTGGAATATGTGAATAGCCAGTTTTATCTAAAGCTCTTCTAATAAAACCAACATAATTACTAGCACGACAACAGCCACCAGTCTGTGACATAAAAATTGCCAAACGATTAGTATCGTATTTACCCGAAAGCACAGCATCCATAATTTGTCCAACAACCACAATTGATGGATAACATGCATCATTATTAACATATTTTAATCCAGTATCAATTGCCTTTTTATTATCATTATCTAAAACAACAACATTATAACCTTTGCTTTTCATTAAACTTTCTAAAATTGTAAAATGAATCGGACTCATTTGTGGTGCTAGGATTGTATATTGTGAATCATTCATAGCTTTCGTATATTCAGTTCGGTGATATGTAATATCATGATAAATTGGTTTAATGTTTTGATTTCTACGCATTTTAATCGCTGCAATTAAACTTCTAATTCTAATTCTAATCGCACCTAAATTATTAACTTCATCAATTTTTAAAACAGTGTAAAGTTTATTATTAGCTTCTAAAATATCCGCCACTTGATCGGTTGTTATTGCATCTAATCCACATCCAAAGGAATTTAATTGAATTAATTCTAAATCATCTGCTTTTGCAACCATTTCTGCAGCATTATAAAGTCTTGAATGATAACTCCATTGATCTAATACTCTTAATGGTCTAGAGACTTTAAAATCAATTGGTAATGAATCTTCAGTGAATACTGCAAAATTATACGATGAGATTAGTTCAGGTATACCATGATTAATTTCGGGATCAAGATGATATGGGCGACCTGCTAGTACAATCCCTGTTAACCCTAGGTTTCGCATTTTGTTAAGAACGCTTCTTCCTTCATTAATTAAATCCTGTCTGGCTTGATTTGATTCTTCCCAAGCTGCTTTTGCCGCCTTAATAACTTCTACTTTGGAAATATTCCATGTACTTTTACAAAAATCAACTAACCGATTGGTTACAGTATCTAACGATGTAAAAGCAATAAATGGTCTTAAATAATTAATATTTTGTGTAGATAGTTCATCAACATTATTTTTTAAATTTTCTGGATAGGAAATAACCATCGGACAATTATAATGATTTTGAGCACATTTATGTTCTTGTTTTTCATAGAAAACACATGGATGAAAAATATTTTTAACTCCATTATCAATTAACCATTTAACATGACCATGAGCAAGTTTAGCTGGATAACATTCTGATTCTGATGGAATTGATTCAATTCCTAATTCATAGATTTTCTTATTAGAAAATGGGGATAGGATTACTCTAAAACCTAATTGTTTAAAGAAAGTTGCCCAAAACGGATAATTTTCATAAAGATTTAATACGCGAGGAATTCCAATTTCGCCACGATAAGCCTCTTCAATCCTTAGTGGTTCATAATCAAAATATCGTTTTTGTTTATATTTAAAAAGATTTAAATCATTATTAGTTGAATCAGTTTTACCAAAGGCTTTTTCACAACGATTACCAGTAATATATTTTCTTGTATCATTAAAAGAATTAATAGTTAACATACAATTATTGGTACAACCTTTACATCTCGTTACCGTTGTATGATATTTTAAATTGATAATATCATCAAGTTCAAGCATCGAAGTCGGATTACCATTATAAGTTTCTTTGGCAATAAGTGCCGCACCAAATGCTCCCATAATTCCGGAAATATCCGGACAAACAACATCTTTTTCAAGAACTTTTTCTAACGCTCTTAGTACAGCATGGTTATAAAAAGTTCCACCTTGAACTACAATATTACTACCTAAATCATCTTTATTAACTAATTTAATTACTTTATAAATGGCATTTTTAACCACCGAATAAGCAAGGCCTGCAGAAATATCCGAAACACTAGCACCTTCTTTTTGTGCTTGTTTGACATTTGAATTCATAAACACTGTACATCTAGTCCCTAAATCAATCGGCTTTGATGCATAAATCGCCGTTTCAGCAAATTCTTTAGCCGTAAGCGATAATGAAGTAGCAAAGTTTTCGATAAACGACCCACATCCAGATGAACATGCTTCATTTAAGATTACATTATCAACAATATGATTTTTAACCTTAATACATTTCATGTCTTGCCCACCAATATCTAGTACACAATCCACATTGGGATTAAAGAAAGCCGCCGCTTTACAGTGAGCAATAGTTTCAACTTCGCCTTCATCTAAATTAAACGCAGTTTTAAGTAATGCTTCACCATAACCAGTAGAACAACTTCTAACAATTTTGACATCAGTTGGCATTAATTCTTTTAATTCTTTAATAGCATTAATACAAGCTTTAATCGGATTACCTAAGTTGTTGGTGTAATAAGAATAAAGTAAACTACCATCTTCAGCAATCATTGCCACTTTCGTTGTCGTTGATCCAGCATCAATTCCCAAAAAAGCATTACCATGATATTCTTTTAGTGGTTTTTTCTTTAATACCGCTTTTTGATGTCTTGTTAAGAACTCATGATATTCATCTTCATCTTTAAAAAGAGGATCAAGCCGTTTAATTTCCATTTCAACTTTAACCCCTTGTTTTAATTGTTCAATAATCTTGCATAAAGAATGAGTTGATTCTTCTTTTGCATTAAGTGCAGAACCTAAAGCAGCAAAAAGGTGAGAATTATCTGGATCGATAATCTGATCAGGAGTTAATTTTAATGTTCTAATAAATGCTTTTTTTAGTTCCGACATATAATGAAGTGGTCCACCTAAAAAGGCTACACACCCACGAATTGGTTTACCACAGGCCAAACCCGAAATCGTTTGATTCACAACTGCTTGATAAATTGATGCAGCTAAGTCTTCTTTAGTCGCTCCTTCATTAATCAAAGGTTGGATATCCGTTTTCGCAAAAACACCACAACGAGCAGCAATGGGATAAATCTCATGATAACCTTTTGCAAGTTCATTTAAACCAGTTGCATCTGTTTGTAAAAGTGATGCCATTTGGTCGATAAAAGAACCGGTTCCACCAGCACATACGCCATTCATTCGTTCTTCTATTGAGTTACCAAAATAAATAATTTTGGCATCTTCACCACCTAATTCAATCGCTACATCTGTCTTTGGTGCTATCTTTTTAATTGATTTAGTTGTTGCAACAACTTCTTGAATAAAACTAATATTTAAAGCTTTACCCAAACTCATAGCTCCTGATCCCGTAACTTTTGTGGCAATTTCGATATCTTCACCAAAAGATTCATATGCTTCTTCTAACAAATTTTTTAATGTTTCTTGAGGATGAGAACAGTGCCTTTGATATTTCCCAAAAATCATGTTTTCTGTTTCATCTAAGAAAACCACTTTAACCGTAGTTGACCCAATATCTATACCCAAATAATATTTCATAGTATCACCTCGACAAATAGTTATTATATCCGACAAATTTTAACTATTTTTTAACATTTTTTGATTATACCACAATAAATTATTTTTTAAAAAAAGAACGCATTAAAAAAAGATAAACTAGTAAACTACACTAATTTATCTTATGAACCAATCATAATATTTTCAACTTAAATAACTAACAATCATCTAGGTTATCTCAATTTTTGTTAGATTGATGATCTTAAACTTAAATTAATTATTTTGGTTATCTTTAACTAATTCTTCTACAATTTTTGAATCTTTAACAATCAAAATCTTGACAAAACCTTCTTCAAAAGTTGGTGGGATTAATCTTTCACTATAAGAATAAACAACTTCTGGTGGTAAAGGTAACTCTCCTTCTATTTTATTTCTTTCAACTACACGTTTATAACATTCATTTTTATCAGTTTCAAAGAAATAAGCACAAACTTCAGGAGTAATTCCAAATTTTGATACCTCATCAATAAATCTTTTTCTAACCTTGGGTGTAATACTAGTCGCATCAAAGATTAATTCAATGTTATTCTTCACGTTAATTGCCACTTGTTCATAAACTAACTTCCACACTAGAGTTTCATCAATTCCTGGATGACTTTTTCGAACACTATCGGTAGATACAATACAAGCATTAATCGTTGGAGCGAAACTTTTCGCAAAAGTTGTCTTTCCCGAGCCTTGAATCCCAATTAACATATGAATCATATATCTTTCTCCATCTTTTTATAAATTTAATTATTAATCTAATTGTATCATATTTTGGCAAATTTTCATAATACTTTACTTAAAAACTCTTGTAATCTTGGCGTTTGTGGATGTTCAAAAATTGCTTCTGGTGTTCCTTGTTCAACAATTTTACCTTGATCCATAAATAAAATGCGATCTGCTATTTCTTTAGCAAAATTCATTTCATGGGTAACAATCACCATTGTAATATTAGCTTGGGATACTTTTTTAATTAGTTCTAATACTTCTTTAACCATTTCAGGATCTAATGCTGAAGTTGGTTCATCAAATAAAATGACTTTCGGATTCATCATTAAGGTTCTAACGATTGCAATTCGTTGTTTTTGCCCACCAGATAATTGCGATGGATAGTTATCTGCCACATTTATTAGGTTAATTTTATTTAAATATTCAATCGCCTCTGTTTTAATTTGGGCTTTCAGTTGTTTAATAGTTGTATTAATCACTCGTTTTTGCTTTTTATTTTTTCTAAATAAATTAGTAAAACCTAAAAAGAAATTATATCGATAATCTTTTTTTAGTGCTTTAACCTTAAGATAGGTTGGGACATAAGTAATATTTTCTAAAACTGTTAGATGATTAAACAAATTAAAATGTTGGAACACCATCCCCATTTTTGTCCGTACTTCGTTAATATCTACTTTAAACGATGTAATATCTTGATTTTCAAAAATGATTTGACCACTTGTTGGATCAACAATACAATTCAAACATCTAAGTAAGGTGCTTTTACCTGATCCAGATGGACCGATAATACAAACTTTTTCACCAGCGTTAATCTTAACTGACACATTATCTAAAATCGTTATATTATCATATTTTTTGGTTAAATTAATGACGTCGATCACTAGCGGCTAATCTCCTTTCTACTAATTTAATAATTATTGATATGATGATGACTAATACAATGTAAATTAATGCCATCACTAAGTATGGAATAATTACGCTATAAGTATTAGTACCAATCGTATTGAATGCCGTATATAAGTCCACTACAGTAATGAAACTTACAACTGATGTTTCTTTTATAAGTGTAATTAATTCATTACCAAGTGTTGGTAAAATATTTTTAATTGCTTGAGGAATAATAATTTTTACCATTGTAGCATGATAACTTAAGCCTAAAGCACGACCTGCTTCTAGTTGCCCGACATCCACTGCATTAATTCCACCACGCATAATTTCCGAAACATAGGCAGCACTATTTAAACCAAAGACAATAATCGCTACTAATAAAGATGAAACATTCGTAACATTTAAAAGCGGTAACAAAACATAATAAGCAAGTAATAATTGAACAACAATTGGTGTTCCTCTGAAAATAGCAACATAACAAGTGCCAATTTTATCGGCAATGCGAACCAATAATTTATATTTAGGTGCTACTTTAATTAAAGCAATGATTGTACCCAATATAATTCCAATCAATAATCCAATTATTGCAATAACGATTGTATTTCTTAATCCGGTTAAAATTAATTTTTGGAAATTAGCTTGTGCCACACTATCAATAAAAATATCGATCCTCTTTTGTTCTTGATTGAGACCATTCATCATGATTGCACCAGGTGCTTCATCAACAATGACACAATCAATAATTCCATTTTGTAAATCGGTTAACGCCAGTTGGGAAGTTTTATATCCACTCTGTTTAACATTAGAAAAGCCATTAAATCCTAATGCTTGATCTCCTATTACATACCAATTAGCAGTTGTTCCAAATTGATAACCTACTTTTAAATCATTTGTACTATTAATAACTATTTCTATTTCTTCTTTTGTTGAACATTGATCAAATAGCGGATTAGTTGCTTGAACAATTAATTTTTGTGATGCTTGATAATAAGGATTCGTAAAATCACATACTTGTTTTCTTTCACTCGTAGCTGTCATTCCCGCCATTCCCATATCCGAAAAGCCAGCATTGACATCACTTAAAATTGCATCAAAATCAATATTTTTAATTATTAATTCTAGTTCATACTTTTTAGCAAATCTCGCTGCAATTTCAATATCAATTCCATAAGCTTTCCCACCATCAATATATTCAAATGGTTCAAATGGACAATTCGTTGCAATAACAAAATTATCATCTGTATTGGTAACACTCCCTCTAGATAAAGGGTATCCATTTAACTCTTGATTTGATGAGAAATACATTTCAATAATCTCAGTTAATTCACCATTTAAAGTAATTTGATCTAAGAATGAGTTAAACTGATTTGTTAATTCGGTATTCCCTTTTTTTACAGCAAAAGCATATTCTTCATTAGTTAAATCAATATCAACCATTTTCAGTTGATGATTAGTTTTACTACATGAGCTTAAACTAATCATACTAATGATAATTAATAAATAAACTAATATTTTTTTCATATTATCTCCTTAAAAAAACATCTAGAAAAGTAATACTATTCTAGATGTTAAAGAATCTTCTTTATTACAACTAGCTTATAATTATGTTAACTAATTCAAACTAATTGCATAATTATAATCAAGGATTACTCCTATCTTTTTTTAATTTTTATTACAATACCATTATAGCTTTTTTTGATAAAATATTATAGCAAAATGCAATTTTTTTAGAATGGAATTACTGTTCCTTGATAATTATCATTAATATATTGTCTAATACTATCTTGAGATAATGCTTCAATTAATACTTTAATTGCTTCAGCTTCTTCATTACCTTCTTTTACAGCAATGATATTACCATAAGTAGTAGCAGCAACACTTTCTTTATCTTCTTGAGCAAGTAATTTATCATGTGCAATCTTTGCACTTTCAGCATAGTTACCATTAATTACTGCAATTTCTACTTCTGATAATTGAGCTGGAATACTAGCGGCTTCAAATGGAATAATTTCAAGGTTTAACGGATTTGATGTAATATCATTAATATCAATTTCAAGTCCTTTACTTTCATTAACACTAATTAAACCTTTGGCAGCAAGTAATAAAAGAGCTCTAGCACGATTAGTTGCATCGTTAGGAATTGCAACTTTGGCACCACTTTGTAAATTGTCTAATGAACTTGCTTTTCCAGCATAAATTCCTAGTGGTTCATAATGCACTTGTAATACACTAACTAAATGCGTATTATTTTGTTTATTGAAGTTATCTAAATATGGTTTGTGTTGGAAAAAGTTAGCATCTAATTCACCATCTTCTAAGGCAATATTAGGAACTACATAATCATCATAAATTTTAATTTCTAATTCATAGCCTTTTGATTCAATATAACTTCTTGCTTCTTCTAAGATTTTTGCATGAGGATTAGCTGAAGCACCAACGATGATTTTTTTATCATCAATCTTATTTTTAGCACAACTAGTAAGTACTAATGAAACAATACAAATTGTAATAAATAATAAACTTTTAATTTTTTTCATAATCTTAATTTCCTTTTCTTTTATCAATTTTTTTGGCCAAATAATCAAAACAAGTTTGAATTACTTGAACGACAATAATTAGAACGATTAATACAATTATCATAACATCTGTTCTAAAGTTATAATGACCTTGATACACTGCTGTGTATCCAAGTCCTCCCCCACCAACAGTTCCCGACATTGCTGAATAACCAACTAAAGTGATTAATGCAATCGAAACACCCCTAATTAGTGATGGTATACATTCTTTTAAGTATACCCGCATAATAATTTGTAAATTACTCGCCCCCATACAAACCGCTGCATCGATTACACCTTTAGGGATTTCTCTTAATGATTGTTCAACTAACCTTGCGATAAAAGGAGTTGAACCAATTACTAAAGGCACAATCATTCCTCTTACACCTAGCGATGTACCTACAATGATTTTAGTAAAAGGAATTAATAGTACTAGTAAAATCAAAAATGGAATTGATCTTCCTAAATTAACAATCACTGATAAGATTTTATGAATAATACCATTAGGGTGTAAACCATCTTTATCCGTAATGACCATTAATACACCAATGGGAATCCCAAGCACATATGCACAGGCACAACTAATAAATGTCATTAAGAGTGTTTCAATTAAACTATCTAATAAATTTATACTACTTAAAAGTGAAATTAATTCTTTCATTTTAAATTTCTTCCTTTCCTAATAGTAATTTAGCAATTTCAGTTTGTGGATTATCCATTAAGTCTTTAACGGTACTTACTTCTTTAATACATCCACCATCTAAGACCGCAACTTCATCACATAGTTTACTAACAACACTCATTTCATGGGTAATAATAATAATTGTGATTTTTAATGCTTTTTTTATTTCTTTTAACAAATTAACAATTTGATTAGTTGTATATGGATCTAACGCTGATGTTGGTTCATCTAATAATAAAATTTTTGGATTAGTTGCAAGTGCTCTCGCAATTGCTACCCGTTGCATTTGTCCGCCTGATAACATTGAAGGATACGATAAAGCTTTATCACTTAGTCCAATTAATTCTAATAATTTGATTACTGTACGATTTATTTCTTCTTTATCTACCTTATTAATTTTTAATGGAAAAGCAATATTATTATAAATATTCTCTTGCATCAATAGATTATATCCTTGAAAGACAACACCTAAATTTTTTCTAAAAGATCTTACTTCTTTCTTAGATAATTCACTCAGATTTAGATCATCGACATAAATATTACCACTAGTTGGTTTTTCCAATAATGTTAATAGTTTTAAGAGTGTCGTTTTACCAGCACCAGATAAGCCAATAATTCCAAAAATGGTATCATCTTTGATTTCTAAATTTAAGTTATCAATAACAACAAAATCTTCTTTGTTCTTTTTATCAGTTGATTTAAAGCTTTTTGATAGATTTGATATTCTTATCATTTAATCCCTCCTTACAAATAAAAAAACTCATCCTTTATTAATAAAGGACGAGTCAAAATTCACCCGTGTTACCACCTTTGTTCACCTATTTCTTACGAAAATAAGCCTCATCAAGTTCAATCCCTAAAGTTATTAAAAATATGTGGTATTATATTTTTCTTTAAGTTGTAAACTTTATCTCGATAACGGGAGAACCCGTAATAGCCTAAATATCGACTATTCAACTCCAAGACCATGTTCAGTAACTCTTCTTTATCTTATTTCCACCAACAAAGACTCTCTATATAAGCACGAAATTACTTACTCTTCTTTTCAATGTTTTTAAATATACATCATCATTATATACCATTATAACGATTTTTTCATTGAAAATGCTTTATTTATTTTAAAATAAAATCATCTATTTCTTTCTAATAAACTTGTCAAAAGATTAGAAAAACTATCTCACATCATTTAGAAATGAGATAGTTTATTTTTAATTATCTAGTATAAGCACCATGAACAATACTTGAAAATGTAGCAGTTTTACTGACACCAGTTAAGTTATTAGTAACAGTTACTGTATAACTAACTGTTGTTGTTTGATTAGGCACTTGAATAATGCGACCATTATTATCTAGAATATCGGGATTATTAGACTCCATTGTAATTGTATAATTACTCATTTGTTGTAATAATTTATATTCAGCTTCAACTAATTCCATGAATTTATGCCATAATTCACCATTGTTTTCTAATAATGTTTGTGGGCAACCTTTACCACTAAACATATGGTGACCAGTAACTCGTGATAAATCTAAATTATGAGTCTTTAGTAAGTTTGCAACTAGTTGGGCAGTCATATGATATGTTCGCCATAGATCACTACCTTCATCACAAGCAGATTCAATACCAATTGAATTTTGATTTCCACCATAGTTAGAAATATATTTATAATCAGAATTGTAATATAATTTTGCAATATAGTAATATCCATCTACAACTTTCCATGCTGGTCCAAACCAAGTAAAGCGAGTTGATGTATAGCCACTTGGTAAAGCAATATTTGACTTAGTACCATTAATTGTCAAGTATCCACCAGATCGATCATATACCGGTTTAGTATTTGAAGTTGCTTTAACACCTGAATTAGTCCAACCAACATCATTGAATCCATCACCGGCATGTGCTGCTCTGACATAATCATCTAGACTTTGGAAAACACCATCATTACCAGTTGAATAATGCCAACATGTAGTATTTCCAACTCGATAATTGTTCTTTAATGATAATGCTGTACGATGACCATTAACACCTTTTTGTGGCATACCATTATAGTGAACTGTAATAAACTCAATTTTTGACATATTCTTTCTGCCAGTTTCAGTAAGAACTTCTTGACTTAAACGTAATGTTTGATCAGCATAGAATTCATGATTATAGTAAATATCTGATACCGAGCAGACAACATCAGTATAATAAGCACCAAATGCAACATTTAAATTTTTAACATAATAAACTTCTGAATTATGACTTTCAGCAATAATTTTAAAGAAATCCGATTCTGATAATGGAATAATCGTTACCCCATATGAAAGATTAACCATTTCATTACCTTCAGCGTATGCAATGATTTCTGCATAACCAGTCTTAATACCAGTAACAACGCCATTTTCATCAACTGTTGCAATATCTGGATTATTTGATTTCCATAAAATTTTAGATGAAAGTTTATATAATGTAGCTTTAAGTGTAATTGTATTTTCTGGTTCAACATAGGATACAGTTTCATAACTACCATCAATAAATGGTGCCACAAATACTTCAATTGTTAGAGTAACATTTAAATCTGTATTGCCTAAAACTGTGATTGTAAGTTCTGCTACTCCTTCTGCAAGACCATAAATTAAGCCTTCTTCAGTAACAGTTAACACTGATGAATTACTTGATTTAAATAATACTCGCTTATTAGTTGCATCACTTGGTCCAAGTGTCCATATTAATTGATGTGATGTAAATTTTGCAAGTTCACTAATTTCGTTGTTGACAGTAAAACTAGTTACTGGAGTAGATGCACTCCACATTGCAGTAAGTACTAAATCACCTTTCATATCAGCAGTAATCTTTTCAACTTTATCACCAGTTTGATTATACCAACCTAAGAATGTTCGACCATCATCAATAACAAGTTCTAATAAATCGAATTCATCACCTAAATTGTATGAATCTGGAAGCGGAATTGGTTTATTCAATTCATTATATACCATTGCTTTTCGTTCATCAGTCCAATATGATGCAAAGTTACCAGAAAAGAATTCGTAGAAACGTTTATGGGCAGTCCATGATGATGTCCAAATTGATTGGGAACCATTAATGTTATTAACTGCTGCTTCAAAACCAATTAAAACCGGCATCCATGTATCGAAATTAGCCTTTGCATGGAAGAAGTAGTTATCATCTTTAGTATTTTGATCAGCACCTTGATTATATAATTTGTAAGTGGCAACTCCACCAGAGCTCCAACTATTAAGACATGCAGTCTTGAAAGTTGCTAAACTATCACTACTTCCACTCCATTTATGAAATTCCTCCCAGAAGTAATTGATGAATTCATCAACAGTTGCTGGTTTTTGTGTTGGAAGTTGTCCTTCCTCATAGACATAAGTAATTGTGAATGTTGATTTTTCTTGCCATTGAGCATACACTGTTACATCACCAGTTTGTGATTTACTGATTTTTGTAATATATGCTGCTGAAGTTTCTGCTAATGTCCAACCTAAAAAATCATAACCTACTCGTGTTGGAATTGGTAATACTAATTCAACACCTTCGGTATAAGTAAGTGGGGCATCTTCAGTTAAACTACCACCATTTAAACGATAATTAATTTCACTATTAACAGGAATTTTTTGCCAAATAGCATATAAAGTGCAATCAGTTGTAACACTAGCTGAAATACTAGTTACATAGGTTGAACTATTCATTGATAGCTTCCAGCCTAAAAATTCACAGCCATCTTTTTCTGGATTTACAAGTTCAACACCAACCCCTTCAATAAAACTTGTTGGAGCATCTTCTGGTAAAACACCACCATATAAAACATAACTAATTTTATGTTCTACAATGTCTTTTTCCCATTTTGCATATAAATCAAGGTTTCCTTTACTTCCTTGAGTTATTGATGTTACAACAACACCACTAAAATCTTCATTTAAATACCATCCTAAAAAGGTATACCCATCTTTTGTTGGATTTTTTAATTCAATCGGCAAATTATTAATGTTATACCCATTTGGATTTTGACTATTTTGAATACCTTCATCTAAATGATATGTGATTAAATAATCCGTTTCTTCTACTTTAATATTAAATTCATATTTTTTACTTTGATCATCTAAACTAAAGGTAACTTTTAATATAAAATCACCTGCTTTTAAAGCATTAATCACACCATCGGTAACCGTAGCAACTTCAACGTTACTACTTTCCCAACTTGCAACTACGCCTTCTTGTTTTGTGTAATCAATTGTTAAGCTATCGCCCTTATACATTACTTCAGGAACATTATTAAAAGTAACTTCTTTTAATTCTACTTTGCCAGTTTTTTTACATGAAGTAACAACTATTAATAATAATGCGATCGTTAACAATAATAATTTTTTGACATTATTCATTTTATGTTCTCCTTTTTCGTTTCTATTATATCATAAATTTATATTTTAAGCAAACGTTTTCACTATATTAAAATTTAAAAAGTTATTACAATTTTTACCATAAGCTATTTTTTCTTAAAAAAACAAAAACAGGAACAATGTCCTGTTAATTATTACCATTCTTTTTTGAATTGTTCCCAAGTACTTGGAGCATAGTCATAACCTGATTCAAAGAAACATCTTAAAATGTAGTATTCATTTTCATCCATTTCTTTATCACCAGCAAGAGCAAGATAGCAGAATCCTTGAACCATAGCTTCGTAATTTTCTGGATCAATACCTTCTCTTAAATCGATTAGGACTTTGATATCATCAACTAAATCATCAACTGATAAACGATTATATAGTGCTCTTGAATCAGCAACTGATAATGGTTGGAATCCAGCCCAATTACAATATTTACAATATGCGTCATATTCACCTTGTAAGAAATCACCATCACTTAGCATTAAAAATACAAAAATGTGTTGATAAATAACAAATACTTCTTCATTATAAGATTTACCGTTTCTTGAACAATAATCTTTAAAAATCTTTTCATATTCAACAAATGAATGAGAAATTAAATTTTTAATTTTAACTTCGTATTCATCATGTGAAACTTCTTGTCTTCTGCTCCATGCTTTGTTCATTAATTCAATCATATTGATTCTTGATTTTCCCATTTTTAAATACCTCTTTCCATCCTGAATATTTGTATATTACAAATATCTTACTTTCATTATATCAATTTCTCTTATTAATTTCAATGAATTTATTAATAAATATGGTAAAAGGCAAATTAAATATCCAATTTAACTTGCCTTTTATCTTTTACAATTATTTTTTGTTTGAATTAACTAAATTAAAGATAGCAATTGCATCAGTAATGTTCTTTTCATAAGCTTCTTGTCCATACTTATCAACTTCTGCTTTATCTTTAGGGCCATGAGTTAAACAACCAGCTCCACCAATACAGCCACCAATACATGCCATGCCTTCAACAAAATTAGCATCAAGCATATTTCGACGTTTTTTAAGTAAGGCAATTTTACATTCATCAATTCCATTACAAGCAATTGGTTTCACTTCAAAATCTTCAATGTTTTGTTCCTTTAGTGCTTGTCTTACTGCATCAGATAATCCACCTGATCTAGCAAAAATTCTGCCATAATAAGATGCATTATCTAATACATCTAAATCTAATGTCGTAATATCTAAATCTTTACTATCAAATAATGCTTGTAGTTCTTCGAAAGTTAATACTTCATCAACATAATCCTTGACCACTTCTTGTCTTATTTCCATCTTTTTAGCTGTACATGGACCAATAAAGATCACTTTACATGTCGGATCTAATTCTTTTAAATATTTAGCAATTGTCGCCATCGGCGATAAATTATGCGAAATAAGTGGTTCTAAATCAGGAAAATCCTTTCGGACATAC
Organism: uncultured Staphylococcaceae bacterium; assembly: GCA_964541525.1. Lineage (GTDB taxonomy): Bacteria > Bacillota_I > Bacilli_A > ML615J-28 > CAG-313 > UBA1737. The sequence goes on from CAZIQF010000001.1 coordinate 101,051, forward strand.
GCTACAAATGCTGGACAACAACTACTAGTTAGAAATCCTTTTTCCGCTAATTCTTGAGATTCACTTTTAGCTACCATATCGGCACCTAAGGCTGCTTCAATTACTGTATAAAATCCTAGTTGTTTTAATCCAGTAATAACTTGACCTAATTTTGCATAGGTAAATTGACTAGAAATAGATGGTGCTACCACTGCATAAACTTTATAATTTTGATTATTATTACTCTTTTTAATTAAATCAATTACATCAACAATATATGATTTATCTGAAATGGCTCCAAATGGACATTGATATACACAGGCACCACAAGCAATACATTTATCATTGTTGATTTTGGCTTCTTTATTTTCACCCATCGAAATTGCTTTTACTTTACAAGCTGTTTCACATGGACGTTTATAATTGTGAATTGCCGAATATGGACAAACCTTAGCACAGGCACCACATTCTATACATTTAGTTTTATCAATGTGTGCTACGTGATTACTATCAAATGTAATTGCTCCTCTTGGGCATGCTTCTTCACAGCGATGAGCTAAACATCCACGGCATGAATTAGTTACTTCATAACCACCCATTGGGCATTCATCACAAGCACTTTCAATTACCTCAATAACATTGGGATTACTGCGATCACCACCCATTGCTAATTTTACTCGATCAGCAATAATTGCTCTTTCTTTGTAAACACAACAACGCATTGTAGGAATTTTACCTGGAACGATTTTTTTGGCAATATCTAATAAATTTTCTTGTAATGTATCATTCCAAGCTTCACGTGCGACTTCACGTAATACTTTATATTTTATATGTTGGACTTTTGTATCAAATTTTTTCATTTTATCTTTTCCTAAAAATAACTAACTTTTATTCTTTTTCCCATTGCTTTTAAGTATTTTGTTAGTTCTTCAACAAGATTCATTTTAATACTAAAGTTGATTGGCAAATCGGGATTTTGGTGAGCTGGATTAATGGCTCGACCAACATAGAAATTAATATCAGTTGCTTCTTCAAATAAGATTCTTGATATTAATGATGCTCCATCTTTTTTATAGCACCAGATATTATATAATTTATTTTCTTCCGTATAATCTTTAGCATATTCAACAACACGGTTCATGGTAATCACACCTTCAGTTACTAAGTCTACACCTTCAATTTTTGCAATCGGTGGCATATCACTATCTTCAAAAGATAATGTTGCTTCAACTTTTTTACCTAGGTATTTAGCTGCGATTGATGATGTTGTACCTCCACATACAATATGTTTACCTTCTTTTGCGAAGAATAATGCCATCATTCTATTTCCATCATTTTTATCTGATGAAGGCCCAAATAAGATATTGACTGGTTCACGCTTTCTAATTTTAATGACACAAGCAGTTGCATCATCTCCTGGTTCAAAACCATATAGTTTATTACATTCATCAATTAACATTGTTGACATCGTCTTAGCTGTATAACCACCAGCATTAATGCTAACTAAAAACTCAGCGATATCTTCAATTTTCCATCCGAAATTATAAGCAATCCCAATACCAGCATGAGGACAACCATCACTCATTGTAATGATGGCATCTCCTTCTTCTAAATTGATGATTGATTTGATAATTTTTTTGCCACCCATAATCAATTCTTGTTTTGGATAATCATAAATTTCATTATTTCTAATAAATAAAATTTGGGGATTGTCATACTGAATTAATTCTGCTTGTTCATTATCTTTAATATGAATAATGGAAAATGTTGAATAGGCAACACCACGAACCGAACAAATTGGTAAAGTTGCAGCAATCGTATCAACACATGATTCAAGTGATAATCCTGCAGATAACATTGTTGAAATAATCTTTGATGTTAGTGTTGATAAAATACTTGCTTTTACACCACTACCTAATCCATCTGCTAGAACTACAATTGTTGAACCATCTGGCTGTTCAACAACATCAATGTGATCACCACATAGTTCCTCGCCATAATGGTTGACACTTTTAAAGCCAATATCAGCACATAGATTATTCATCTTTAATCGACTCCTTTAATTTAGTTAAAGCAATCTTAGTTTCAGCTGCTGTTTCACCTAGTAATGATGCTATTTCTTGGACGATTCGCATTTGACGTTCAACTACTTTATCAGCAATTTCAACAGTTTGTTTGCTGATTGATTCTTTTTTCGATTTTTCGATTGTCGCTTCAGTTACGTCACGCATTAAACAAATTAATAAGTGCGAAGTATCATCATATAAGATTGATTGTTCAACATATTTATCATATTCAGCCAAATAGATGCGTTCATTCTTAATATTACATTTGGAATCCAAAACTTTAATAAATGGTAATGGATCCAGAATGCGAACAACTTGATCACCTAAAATATCTGATTCAAAACGAATATGTAACATTTTTTTAGCTGCTTCATTTATTTGTTGTACTTCTAAACAATCATTTAAAACAATAATTCCATTAGGGGTATTTTTAACAATGCTGTCGGAGAAACTTTCAGCTTTATCTTTTAAGAATGGTAAACACATCGAAATTTCGGCTTTACCTTGGAAAATTGCTACTGCTTTGGCCCGACATGTACTATAACCACATGAACCACAATTTAGTTCATCACTAGGTTTAAATTTCCCCATTTGTTTTAAAATTTGTTCAATTTCATAATTAGTTGGTTTTAATTCATTAACCATAATTGGTGAAAATTGTTTTTGGAACAGTTGTGAATTACCACTACTAACAATAAAATCATTAGTACCAGCATATTTCGTTACTAATTGGAAATCACGAATATGCGATGAATGGTATTTTTCCATAATTGGTCCACCAATACAACTACCAACACATGCCGACATTTCAATAAAGCAATTGCTTACCTTTCCTGCTTCAATATCTTTTAATGTTTGAATACAGTTTTCTACTCCATCAATCGCTAAATAAGTGTATTTAGGATTATCACAAGCCATCGTTTTTAAGATACCACCAGTTGTTGGAAACAATCTGGCTTTAGAGTTAATATTATTTTCTTCATTTGGAGTCTTTTCAATGGTAATTTTTTCTTCTTTTAACCAATTGGTTAATTCTTCAAACGTTAAAACGCAATCGACAATACCTTCATATCTTGAACCTTCATCTTTTTTTGCTACGCAAGGCCCTACAAAAATCGTTTTGGCATTTGGATATCTTTTTTTGATATCAGTACAATGTGCTTGCATTGGTGTCATTACATTTGCTAAATATTTTAATGCATGAGGGAAGTATTTTTGAATAAGCAAATTAACAGAATGACAACAAGAAGAAATTAGAATATCACTATTTCCTTCTTTTAAAATGCGATTATATTCATTTTTAACAAAAGTTGCACCAATTGCTGTTTCTTCAACATCATATACTCCCAATTTTTGTAGGGCTGCTCTAATTGATTCAATCCCGATACCATCATAATTTGCAATAAATGATGGTGCTAAACTAACAATTACTTGTTCATTTGACTTTAAAAGTACTTTTGCCTTTTCGATATCATTAACGATTTCTTTAGCATTTTGCGGACATACTACAAAGCATTGTCCACATAAAATACATTCATTTTCAATAATATGTGCTTGATTAGCGGAAAATCGAATTGATTTAACTGGACAATGTCTAATACATTTATAGCAGTTTTTACAATTTGATTTTTTTAATTTTAGAAATGTAGCCATATTTAACCTCTTATTTTAATTTAGGAGCAATAACTTCCTCCCAAAATTTTTCTATAGTTAATGGGGTAATGCCCGGATAAACGCAATCATCTACGATAATTGTTACACCATTACGATTGCATTTACCCGCACAAAAACTTCCTGATAAGATGATTTGATCATCTAATGCTTCTTTTTCAATTCTCTTGTTTAAATATTCAACGATTTCTGGAGAATTCTTTAAAAAACATGAACTTCCAATACAGACTTTAATTTCAATCATATTATTGAAGTTTTGCTAGAACATTTTTTTCAAAGAATTCATTTACATTTTCCACATTTACGGAAAAGAATTCTTCTCCAACTTTAACGCAAACACCTTCTTGGCATCTACCCATACAGAATGTTCCACCTAATTCAACTTTATCACTTAAATTATTTTTTGAAATCAAATATTGAATTTGTTCTACAACTTGTCTTGAACCTTTAATATGACAAGAACTTCCAATACATACTGTTATTTTAATCATTTTAATCTAATTCCTTTCTTCTATTCGTAATCAACGACATTAGCCCAAGATAATAAGAATTCTCTTTCTTTTTCATTACCTTTAACCGATTGAGATACTGCAACAATTGGTAACCATCTTTGAACATCTTTCTTTAAGTGATTACTCTTATCACAATATAAGTTTAAATATTTATCAGCAGTTGAAATATCACCGGCTAACCAGAATAATAGATATGTTCTAGCTGCATCAGCACATGGATTACCTTGAGTAGCATGTGACCAGTCAATGATATAAGCTTTACCATCTTTACCAATAATAATATTTGAAGGGTTAAAGTCACCATGACATACCGATGATCCTTTAGGCATACTTTCAAGTCTTGTATGTAAGTCATATTTTGTTGTTGGTGAAACATTAGCAATACTAATTTTTTGAGTAAATTTATCTTTTAATTTTGTTAATAATGGACTCTTATTGCTTTGAACCATAATTTGTAATTCAACAAATTGTTCTAAATATTCATCCTTTTGTTCTGGATGTTTTTCCATTAATGCAGCAAGTGTATCACCTTCAATATATTCAGTAATAATTGCCCATTTTCCTTCAACAGTTTCAATTGATTTAATCTTTGGTACATTGATTGTTAATTCTTCAACACGTGCTTGATTTAAAGCTTCATTTAAAATATCAGCTTTTGAATAGTCTGCATTGAATAATTTAATACAATTATCATTATCTTTATAAACAGTTTTAGCGTTTCTAATCGCAATAATTTTTTCAAGATTCATTATCATTACCTCGTTTCCTATTTATTTTTACGATAAAGATTTTTGAAATCATTATCTTCTTCTTTATTAACTACACATTGAGCTGGAACTTCTTTTTCAATAAAAGTTTTTCCATAATAAGCATTTAAGTACATTTGTTTGATTTCACTCATTAATGGATATCTAGGATTAGCACCTGTACATTGATCATCAAATGCTTGTTCAACCATTTCATCTAATGAACTCATGAATACTGCTTCATCTGCTACATAATCTTTGATTGTAGATTTGATTCCAACTTTAGCTTTTAGTTCATCAATCGCTTTAATTAGATTTTCGACTTTTTCCTCATTTGTTGATCCACCTAAACCTAAATGAGTAGCAATTTCAGCATATCTTGCCATTGTATGAGGATGATCATATTGGGAGAATGTTCCCATCTTATGTGGAACATCTGATGCATTAAATCTAATTACTTCATCAATCATTAAAGCATTAGCAACACCATGAGGAATATGATGGAATGCACCTAATTTATGAGCCATTGAGTGACATACACCTAAGAAGGCATTAGCGAAAGCCATACCTGCCATAGTAGCTGCATTAGCCATTTTTTCTCTTGCAACAGGATTATTTTGACCATCTTCATAAGCAACTGGTAACCATTCAAAAATAATTTTTAAAGCACCTAAAGCTAAACTATCTGTATATTCAGTTGCAAGCATTGAAGCATATGCTTCGACTGCATGAGTTACAGCATCAATACCAGATGCAGCAGTTAAACCTCTAGGAGCAGTCATATGGAAATCTGCATCAACAATGGCCATATTAGGTAATAATTCATAATCAGCAAGTGGATATTTGATACCAGTAGTTTCATCAGTAATTACTGCAAATGGAGTAACTTCTGAACCTGTACCAGCTGATGTTGGAATTGCAATAAAGTATGCTTTTTCACCCATCTTAGGGAAAGTATAGATACGTTTTCTAATATCCATGAAACGCATAGCCATATCCATAAAGTCTACTTCTGGATGTTCATATAATACCCACATAATCTTAGCAGCATCCATTGCTGAACCACCACCTAATGCAATAATACAATCAGGTTTGAATGAAGCCATTTGTTCAGCACCTTTTTTAGCACAAGCTAGTGTTGGATCTGGTTCAACATCATAGAACACAGCACTTTCGATATTTAATTCTTTTAATTTGTTAATAATTGGCGTAGCATGTCCGTGTGTATATAAGAAATTATCTGTAACAATAAATGCACGTTTTTTATTCATCACAGTCTTTAATTCATTTAAGGCAACAGGCATACAACCTTTCTTTAAGTAAACTTTTTCTGGAGCTCTAAACCAAAGCATATTTTCCCTTCTTTCTGCAACTGTTTTAATATTGATTAAGTGTTTTACACCAACATTTTCTGATACACTATTTCCACCCCAAGAACCACAACCAAGAGTTAGTGATGGTGCAAGTTTAAAGTTGTAAATATCACCGATACCACCTTGTGATGATGGTGTGTTTACTAAAATACGACATGTTTTCATGCGAGCTGCAAATTCATTAAGTTTATCTTGTTCAGTTAATTCATTAATATAAATTGATGAAGTATGTCCATATCCACCATCAGCAATTAATTGTTCAGCTTTACTAAATGCATCTTTAATTGATTTAGCTTTATACATTGCAAGTACTGGTGATAATTTTTCATGAGCAAATTCTTCACTTAATTCAACTGAAGAAACTTCACCAATTAATACTTTTGTACCTTCTGGAACACTAACGCCAGCGATAGCAGCAATTTTAGCTGCAGGTTGACCAACAATTTTAGCGTTTAATGAACCATTAATAATAATTGTTTTTCTTACTTTATTTAATTCATTATCATTTAGGAAGTAACAACCACGAGCAGCAAATTCATATTTAACTGCATCGTAAACATTTTTATGAACAATTACTGATTGTTCAGATGCACAAATCATCCCATTATCAAAAGTTTTTGAATGAATAATTGAGTTTACTGCAAGAATAATATCAGCAGTTTCATCGATAATTGCAGGAGTATTACCAGCACCTACACCAATTGCAGGTTTACCTGAAGAGTAAGCAGCTTTTACCATCCCTGGGCCACCAGTTGCAAGAATAATATCGGCTTCTTTCATTACTGTATTAGTAAGTTCTAGACTAGGAACATCAATCCAACCAATGATTCCTTCGGGAGCACCAGCTTTAACAGCAGCTTCTAAAACAATTTTAGCAGCAGCAATTGTTGAATTCTTAGCACGTGGATGTGGACTAATGATGATTGCATTTCTTGTTTTTAATGCAAGTAAAGCTTTAAAGATCGCAGTTGAAGTTGGATTTGTAGTAGGAATAACGGCAGCAACAACACCGATTGGTTCAGCAATTTTCTTAATTCCATAAGCTTTATCTTCTTCAATAACACCACAAGTGATAGTATCACGGTATTGATTATAAATATATTCAGATGCATAGTGATTTTTAATAACTTTATCTTCGACAACACCCATTCCTGTTTCTTCAACAGCAAGTTTTGCAAGCGAGATACGAGCATTATTTGCAGCAAGTGAAGCTGCTAAAAAGATTTTGTCTACTTCTTCTTGAGTATAAGTAGCATATTTACATTGAGCTTTTCTTAAATTTTCTAATTTTTTTGATAAACTTTCTAAGCTATCTACAATATCATAATTTTTGTTCATAATATTTCTCCTATTCAATTATTATTTATTTCGATTGATAAAATTGCTAATGATGCCGCAATATCAATATTTCTTACTTTGACATCATCATTAACAATTAATTTCTGATTTGTAAAATTTAAAATACCTTTAATCCCAACTGCTGTAACTTGATCACATACGCTTTGAGCAACATCAGCTGGAACTGCTAAAATAGCAATTTTAACTTTACTAAAATTTGTTAATTCATCAATTGATAAAATTGGATGATTATTGATTGACTTACCAATTAATGATTCATCATTATCAAACAATCCCACTATGCTAAACCTGTTTTCTTCAAATCCATCATACATTGCGAGGGCTTTACCAATTTTACCAGCACCGATAATAACTACATCGTTTGTCCCAGATTGACCAATAAGTGTATCGATTTTAGTCTTTAAATCCGTTACATAATACCCAATTTTAGGTTTACCATTACCAGCAATTAAGTTAAGATCTTTTCTTACCTGCACTTCACCTAATCCTAAGTCCATTGCTAATTTGGTCGATGAGATCATTTCAATCTGCTTTTTCTCTAAACATTTCAAATAATTGGCATAAAGCGGTATTCTTTCAATGACTGATTTAGGAATATTTTTGTTACTATTCATTACGCATCTTCCTTTCACACTAATAGTATATCATAATAAAATATAAATGTAAAATATAAAAAAAGTATATCGATATATCAATATCGATATACAAATATCTATTTACTAATTTTAACCCTTCTTTTACTCTCACAAAGACAAGTAATGAAGTCTTTTTCTAATTTAGTTAATTTATGTGAAGATTTATAAATTAACAAATCTTTATACACCCGGGTTTGATCAACACATGTTCTTTGAACAAGACCATATCGATTTAAAGTAGCTTCTGGAATCGGTGAAACCCACATAAATGTTTCATGATTTTCGGCTAATAGTTCAAACTGACTAGCTCGTTCAAAAACAAAAATCCTTCTACTTACCTTACTAGTTAATTCCATTTTTGTTACTTCTGACATTGGAATTTGCGGAACATATGAATCCTTATGCGCAATTTCAATATAATTAACTAAATCATCGGTTGTAATTATTTCATTTTCAGCAAGTGGTGAATCTTTACTAAAAACCAAAACATAATTAAATTCATGAATTAACTCACTTGTTAAATCTTTTTTCACAAGCATCTCTTTAAAATAATTATCGTAATTAATATCATAACGAATAATACCTAATTTATAATCTGCATTAATAATATTATTAATTGCTTTATAAGCATTCGTTTCTTTATAAATCAATTCGACATTATCAATTTTCGAAAGAATCTTCGAAAATTTTGCGAAAGCATCAGAAACATAACTAGACCTAGGAACAGAGATTGAGAAAACATTTTTACTTGCATTGTCACCAAATGAATTTTCAAGTTCATCAATTTGCTTTAAGATTTTCTTCCCATACATAATTAACTTTTCACCATCAGGTGTAATTACAAGTCCTTTAGAATTACGATCAAAAATCGCAATGTTTAATTCATTTTCTAATTCTTTAATTGCACGTGATAAATTAGGTTGTGCAACATATAATTTTTCTGCTGCTTTACTCATTGAACCTGTTTCAGCAACCATAATTGCATATTTTAAATGGATAATATTCATATGACACCTCTCAATAATCTTCCAGTAATATTATATCAAAAAAAGTCAATTTTTGCAAATTCAAAATTAGAAATTAATCAAATATGAGTCAAACACTTTACTAAGCGGATGATACAAAATAATCGTTGATAAAAAACTACTTACCGCCAGAATGATTTCAAATGTTAAATCTTGGATAAGATAATACATTGGATCAAGATGTAAAAAAATTACATTGGGAATTAGATAAATCCAACAATAAAAAAATGAACAAACAATCCCTAACCCTCCTAGCCATAATGGATGATCGACTTTTTTAAATAAAGTACAAGTAAGAATCGGAATAAGCATCCATCCTAAGATCATAAATGGTGTAAAGATTATATTAAAACTGCCTACAACTAAATTATCCAAAATAATGTAAACTAAAATAATAATTGAACTTTTAAAAAATCCCAATTTTTTCGCATAGAGAATCATTAAAAAGACTGTTAAACTAATATTCGGTAATAAAGATAAAATAATTTTTTGAACAAATAAAATACAACTTAAAGCAGCCATCAAAGTAATTTCTTTAATCTTATTTCCAACCATTAATTACAAACCCAAACTCTTGTAGACCTTCTAAACTAGTTTCGCCAATACCACTAGGAGCAGAATTACCATTAACGGCGATATAACTCCACGAAACATCAATTTCTTGATTATCATTACATTCGGAATAATTTGCAAAATAACCTCTTGTATAAGTTAAACCATAAGTACTATCTTCTAGTACCAAATAATCCGCAGCATCGTTACTAAAATAATACTTATTACCCCTTTTAATTAAGGTATCAGTTACTGTGGTTGCATTTGCATATTCAATTTGATATTTCACAATAACAATATTATCCGATAAATTGCTATTATCACTATCACTTTGATAGATTATAAAGTCATAACTTCCCTTAACGACTGGAACTAGTTCTTTATGACAAGAACCAAGCATGAATGCGATAAAAAAAATCATCATCAAGCATCCATAAAAATTCTTTTTCATTGCTGTTTATAATTCATTTAACCAATAACGTGACCCAGCATTATTTACAATTAAATCAATTATTTCCTCCTCTTATTTTAGATTAGGCAAGTCTCCTGACTTAACATCATCCCATTATTAACCTTCTCAAATCAAAATTCAATGGTATTAAAATAATAGTCCGTATTCACAGTTGCTGGCACAGTTTAAGCTTTTCACTTAGATTCCTTATTAAGTTTAACTAAAAACACCTAACATTGATTATTATATCATTTTTTGCTGCTTTATACCAATATTTTAATTGAACAATCAAAATATTATGATTCTTTTAATAAATTAATTAAGATTTTTCCACATGTTAATGCATCATCACAAGCACGATGGGCATTTTTATTAATAATTTTATAATATTCCGCTACAGTAGCTTGTTTATAATTGGGTAAAAACAACTTATTTCTTGCAATCTTCAAAGTATCAATATAACGAATAATACCATTATAACCTAACCTTTCTAGAGTATTTGAAATAAACCCCATATCAAATGATGCATTATGAGCACATACGATGACATCACCAGTCAACACCTTTTCAAAAAACTTAACAAATTTAGCATAGACAATAGCTTCATCATCAGCTTTTTTTATCATCGTATTTGTAATGTTATTTACTTTCGTGACCTGTGGCGTAATTATACAATGGGGGTTAACTAAAGAGGAAAAACTTTCATTTGCTAATTGCTTAACAAACAATACCGCACCTAATTCAATAATACGATCGTTAGTACATGAAAATCCAGTCGTTTCTACATCAAATGCCATAAATGTCGTATTTAATTCATCAATAATATTTTTAGTCAATCTTTCTTCAATCAGTTTAATTTTACCATATTCTACTTCTTCAAAAATATTATAATTCATTTTACAACAGTCCTTATCTAATAGAATTATTATTAGTATAAACCATTTAAATCTTATTTTCAAGTTTTCTAATTATTTTATTTTTAAAGCATTATATTAGCATTTTTGTGGATTTCTTGGTATATTATCCACATAAAAAAGTAAATAGAGGTAGCGTTGCAAATGAGTAACATTAGCTAGCAGGCATGCGATGATCTAATGAGAAAGGTAATCAACGCCGAATAAAATAATTAGGCATAATTATTTTATGGGGTTATAGAGAATATCTATAACACTCCTACAATTAATATTGTAGAGGCGCTAGACTAAAATATCAAAAGGTATTAAAAAGCGTCTAGCACGCTTTTTTTGTTTTTTATCGAAAGGAATTAAGAAAATGAAAAAATTATTTTTATGCTTATTATTAAGTATTTGTTGTTGTAGCTTAACAAGTTGTAAAAAAGCACAATTTAACGAAAAAGAAGGAGTTATAACGATTGGTCTAGAATGTAACTATGCACCTTTTAATTGGGCCGAAACTAAACCAACTACAACTAATGTCAAAGTAACTGGAGCGTCTAATATGTACGCCGAAGGTTATGATGTAATGATTGCAAAAAGAATTGCTGAACAATTAGGTTATGAACTAAAAATTAAAGCAATTGATTGGAACGGATTAGTACCTGCATTAACATCTGGTGATATTGATCTAATTATCGCTGGAATGAGTCCAACTGCTGAACGTAAGAAAGTAATTAACTTTACTGATGAATATTATCGCTCTAATCATGTCTTACTAATGAAAAAATCTAGTGTATACGCAAATGCAAAAACATTTGATGATTTAAATAACGCTAAAGTAATTGGTCAAAAATCAACATCATATGATGAACTTGCAAAACAAATTGCTGAAAAGAATTCATCAACTATATATCAAAATCCACTTAATACAATTCCTGAGATTATTATTTCACTTACTTCTAACGCATCGGATATTACTGTTCTAGAAGAACCTGTTGCAAGAGGAATTGTTGCAAAATATCCTGAATTCACTTATATCCAACTAGAAAGTGCTTTTGATATTCTAGAAGAAAATTTAATTGTTTCAATCGGTGTCAGAAAAATCGATGAAGCACTTTTAGTGGCAGTAAATAGTGCACTTGCAAATATTTCTCAAGAAGAAAGAAATAATATTATGCAAACTGCTATTGGGCTACAAAATGAGGAATAATATGGAGCTTAACTTTTTATCTTATTCTGTTGTCTTAAGAGAATACGGAATTTTATTTGCTGATGGTGTTTTAATCACCTTATATCTTGCAATTTTTGGAACCATAATCGGTTTCATTTTGGCTTTAATTTTAGGAACAATACGCGTTCAGACCATTAATCCAACTGATTCTAGATTTGTTAAGGGAATTAAACGCATTGGTTTAGTCTTTGTTAAAACTTATGTTACTATTTTTAGAGGAACACCAATGATTCTACAAGCATTCATCTTCTTCTATGGTTTTAAAACAATCGGCATTAATTGGAGTGCGAATCTTGCAGGATTATTTACTGTTTCCCTAAATACTTCAGCATATTTAACCGAAGTGATTAGAGGTGGAATTGAATCAATTGACAAAGGACAAATGGAAGCGGCACGGGCGATGGGGATGAGTCAAACTAAAGCGATGATTTATGTAATCTTCCCACAAGCACTTAAAAATTCAATGGCTTCAATTGGTAATGAATTAATTATTAACATTAAAGATACCGCTGTACTTAGTACAATTGGAATTATTGATTTATTCTCAACTATTGAAACCGTAACTGGAAGTACACTTCTTTATTTAGAAGCATATTCCATTGGAGCAATTATTTACTTAATTCTTACCCTTGGTTCTTCTAAACTATTAATGTTATTAGAGCGCAAAATTGGTGCTCCAACTAAAGAAATAACTAGTTGTAATTAGTGAGGTAACTATGGAACCTATATTTAAAATTAATAATTTAACTAAATCATTTGATAATGAAGTTATTTTAGACAATATCAACCTAACCATCAATAAAGGTGATATTATATCAATTATCGGTCCATCCGGTTCTGGTAAATCAACATTACTTAGATGTTTGAACTTATTAAATATTCCTGATAGTGGTGAAATTTATTTTCATAATCAAAACATTATCACTAATCCTAAGCAATTAAACAATTTAAGAACTAAAATCGGGATGGTTTTTCAATCATTTAATTTGTTCAACAATATGAATGTATTACAAAACCTCATCATTGGTCCTACCAAAATCTTAAAAATGCCTAAGGCGGAGGCTATCGCTAATGCTAAAGAATTATTAAAACTTGTTGGATTAGAAGGATTTGAAAATCAAAGAGTTCAAACATTATCTGGTGGACAAAAACAACGCGTTGCGATAGCAAGAACATTATGTATGAAGCCAGAAGTAATCTTATTTGATGAACCAACCAGTGCATTAGACCCAGAAATGATTGGTGAAGTTCTAGATGTCATTAAAAAATTAACAACTAAAGATATGACATTAATTATTGTTACTCATGAAATGAGTTTTGCTAAAGAAATTAGTAGTCGTGTCGTTTTTATGGCCGATAGCAAAATTATCGAAACTGGAACTCCTACTGAAATCTTCGAACATCCTAAATGTGAACGAACTAAAAACTTTTTAGAACGCTTTAATAATCAAAAATAGTGTAGAAAATTTTCTACACTATTTTATTTTACATTAATATCTAAGACAATTGGACAATGATCACTACCCATGATATCATTACAAATATCAGTGGCAATAACTTTTGATCTTAAGCAATCACTAATAATAAAGTAATCAATTCTCCATCCAGCGTTATTCACCCTTGCATTGAATCGATAACTCCACCACGAATATTTAATTGTATTAGGGTGTAATACTCGATAAATATCAGTATAACCATTAGCTAATAGGTTAGTAAATGCATTACGTTCTTCAATTGTAAATCCTGCATTATGAATATTCGCATTAGGATTTTTGATATCAATTGGTTGATGAGCACAATTTAAGTCACCTGCGTAAATAATTGGCTTTTTCTGATTTAAATCATTCAAATACTTAAGTATATCTTCTTCAAATTCTAATCTAAAATCTAGTCGTTTTAGCCCATCACCACTATTGGGGACATAACACGCAACATAATAAAACTCTTCGAACTCAAGGGTGATAATTCGCCCTTCATCATCATATTTATGATTGTCTAAGCCATAATGTACACTTAATGGTTTATTTTTTGTATAAACTAAAACCCCTGAATAACCTTTTCTTATCTTAGAATTAGTATAATAACAATAATATCCCGATGGTTCAAATACCGATATATCCGAATCTAATGATAATTTAGTTTCATTTAAACTAAAAATATCAGCATTAAATCGTTCAAAATCTTCAATAAAGTTTTTCTTGATGATTGCTCGCAACCCATTTACATTAAAAGAAACAATTTTCATTTTATATCCTCTTCTTTTTATAAAAATTCTATTTCTTAGTTACTTCATTAATTATCTTCTAAATTTTATAATTATAAATAATAAACAAATTAGCATAATTACTAATAATACCAATATTCCATAAAATCGATAACCAATTATATAGTCCTTAAATGCTAAAACAATCCAAATTGCTGCAGTAATAATTGTAATCAAAAAGCAAATTAGTGTCAAGCAAAAATTAGACCATTTGGAATGTGATTTATTAAGTGATATTTGATTATCTGTCATGTTATCTTTTTCCTATAATTACTAATGTGATTAAAATTCCAAGGATAATCAGTGATAAAACTAAAGAAAAGTTAATGATGAAACTAAAATATTTTTTTTGTGTTTTATGTCTAACTAAAACTCTCGCAAAATATGCTCCAATACTTCCTCCTAGTGCTACCACCAAAAGTAATACTTTTTCTTTGATTCTAATATGATTTGCTTTTTTTGCAAAAGATTTATCAACTACAAATAGAACAAATGTCACAAGGGAAATAGTTATTAGATAAATCAAATAAGCAATCAGTAATATACAATAATAATTCATTTTATTTAATCATTTTTGTTTCTTTTAATAACGCTTCAAAAGTATCAATATCTTCTTCAATAAATCTTAAACTTTCAAGCCAAAATTCTTTATTGGTTACATCAATATCCATGCTCATTGCAACATCTTCTACACTCATAAAACCAGTATTTCTTAACATTTGATCATATTTTTGAACAAATGATTGAGGATTTTTTAAATATTGCTTATATAAACCTTTACCATATAATAAACCAAATGCATATGGCCAATTATAGAAATTAAGGCCTGCACTATAATAATGGCTCTTGACTAGCCACATATACGGATGACGATATGCTGAATCAAGACCATCACCATAACTTTCATCTTGGGCATCTAGCATCATTTTACACATATCATCTGCTGATAGTGGTACAGCTACATCGCTTGCAAGAACTTTCGATTCAAATAAGAATCTTGATAGAATATCAATTACACATTGAGTATCTTCTTGAAGTGATTGTTCAACTACTGTTAATTTTTCAAGTGGATCACTGATTTCATTAATCATTTTGTTAGCCATTAATGTTTGGCAGAAAATTGATGCTGTTTCAGCAAGTGGCATTGGATAGTCGCGATTGAGTGGAGCATTATCACATGTAACTCGACCATGATACGCATGACCTAATTCATGAGCTAATGTTTGAATATCACTTAGTGAACCTGTAAAGTTAGTTAATACACGACTTTGATTATGATTGCCTAAACTAGCACAAAATGCTCCACCACTTTTACCTTGTGCCGGTAAAAAGTCAATCCATTGATTTTCAAATGCTTCTTTTCCTAATTCATATAACTTATCAGAAAATGATTTATATACTTCTAATACTAATTCTTTAGCTTCAAGTGGCGTATATTCTTTAGTTAAATTTCCCATTGGTGCGAACAATTCATAGAATGGAAGTCCATTTTCATGACCTAACGCTTTAGCTTTTAATTTAAAATATTCTCTAAATTTAGGTGCTTCTTCTTTAATTGCTTCAATCATTGCATTTAAAGTTGCTTGTTTCATATGTGATTGAATTAATGTTTTTTCTAGAGCACTCTTAAATCCGCGTAATGGCATCATAATATTGACTTCACGCTTAATGTTATTTAAAGCCATTGCTACTGATGTTTCAATTGTTTTGCAAGCTTCAAGTTCGGCAAAATAAGCATTTTTTCTCACTTCTTGATCATTAGCGTAAGCAAGATTTCGAACTGCAGATAATGGCATTGCTTCATCAAAGCCTTTAACTTTAATTGATAAATTAGCAGTTAATTGTTGTTGTAAATCACTCCAAGATGAAGAACCAACTAATTCCAATTTAGCAGCTAAGATTTCTTCTTTATCCGATAGCATATGTTTGGCACTTTCTTGATTGTTCTTTAAATTAAATAAATATGTTTTAATTAATTCACTTTTTGAAGCAAGATCATCTAAATCTAAATCTAATAAAAATTTGGTAAAGGCAACACTTGAACCAACAGTTTCTTGAAGGGCCATTTGTAATTTTCCCATTTCACCTAAAGCCACAAAATCGTTAACATTAGTTGCTGTTCTTAATGATGAATACGTAAATAATTCTTCGATTAAACTAGTGAAACGTTCTTCGAGTTTTAATTCTGCTTCAATTACATTAATTACACTTTGTTCATCACTCTTATTAATGGTTTTTAATAATTCAGCTTTTTGATTTAATTCTTGAATTAATTCAAATACACTCGAACTATCTTTTTGATATTTCTCATCTTCATATCCCTTATATAAGATATTTAAATCCCATTTCATTTCCATATTTTTCTTCTCCTTTTTTTATAATCTATGAATATATTTTTCATCATATTGTGTTCTCGGTGCTTTATCTTCATCAGGATAACCGATATAAATTAGTCCTAGTGGTATTACGTCATCATCTAATCTTAATAATTCTTTGACGTTCTTAACAACAGATTTTTGCGGATAAGCCCCACACCAAAGTGAACCTAATCCCAAAGCAGTACATCCAATTAGGATGTTTTCAATAGCTGCTGAACAGTCTTGAATCCAATAATCATTATCTTTTCTAGACAAACTTCTTTGTAAATTACCACATACAACAATTGCGAGTGGTGCATCAATCTTAGTATAGCGACTGACATTGGTTAATTCTTTCAATAAAGTTTCATTAGTTATAACATAAAATTCCCAAGGTTGTTTATTACATGCTGAGGGAGCACTCATTGCAACTTCTAGTAAATATTTAATATCTTCTTCATTTACTTGATTTGGCTTAAACTTTCTAATACTTCTTCTTCGTAACATTAGATTATACAAACTATTTCTCACTTTAATCATCCTCCTTGTTACTAATTATGTATAATTATTATAGCACAATTTTTAAAATATTGCTTGAAGATTAATTAATTAAATAAAAAAGATTCAAAAATCTCTTTGAATCTTTTCAGTATTAATTATTTTAGTCATTTTGTTCTAATTTTGTGACACGAATATATAAAGCTAAATCAGCATTTAAACAATGCTCGGTGATTAAATTGGTAAAGTCAGCATCATATGCAAGTTCTACTAGATAATCACTTGAATTTGAATATAATAAAGAACGAATTGATTGTCCAGAAATAATTGTTCCCTTTTTCAAATTCAAAATCCGATATCCATAATCACTAATAAGAGTTAATGAAACTAATGTTTGATCATAGATTGGATGAGCAATTAAATTCTTACTTTGAGCTTTTTTTACTAAAGTTACAAATTCTGCTTTAAATTTATCCGTATGTATACATTCTAATTGTTCTAATCTGGCTACCAAATGATCATAATTAGCAGTCCCACGATAATTTGAATTTCTAAGAATTAATGCAAATTCAACTAAACAACTAACAAATTGATGATTTTCCGATAGTTCTTGTTTAACAATTTCATACCCAAATGATACTTTTTTTGTTAAGGATTCATTTGATTTAGGATCCTTATAATTAATTTGAACATTGAATAACTCTTGTAAGAAGGCATCGGTTTCTGCTTTTAAAACAATCTCATAAGCAATTAATGTTGTATGACCACTACCGACGTCTCCTGCATCTTTAGTTTCATCATTAAATTCATCTTCAGTTAGTAATTTATTTTCATAGCCGATTAAGCGATAACTGTCAACTGTATTAGGATTAAATTCAACCTTGTTTTTTACATCTTTTGCCACCGTTACTAGTGTTTTACTAATTTCATCAACTAATACCTTTTCAACCTCTAAACTGCTATCAATATACGCATAATTACCATTACCATTTTTGGCTAGTGTTTCTAATGTTGTATCACGATAATTCCCCATACCAAAGCCTAATGTTGTAAGATAAATACCACTGGTTGTTTTTCCACTAATGAATGATTTTAATTCATCTTGATTATAAATACCAATATTGAAATCACCATCTGTTGCAAGAATAATTCTGTTATTACCACCAGGAATTAAATATTTTTCAGCAATTTCATAAGCTTTTTGAATTCCACCTGAACCATTAGTTCCACCACCAGCAGTTAAATCGTTGATAATTCGTTTTAGTGATTCTTTTTCATCGGCATAAACACCATTAGCACGTACTTTCACACCATTTGCATACGTTACAATTGAAATGCGATCAGTTGGTGATAAAGTATCTAATAATTTAGTAAATCCTTCTTTTAGTAAGCCAATTTTATTCGTAGAATTCATTGAACCTGATACATCAATTAAAAATACAAGATTATTACCAACACCTGTAGTTAAATCTTCTTCTTTAGTATTGACTGCAATCGTTAATAATTGATTATCACTCCAAGGACATTTCCCCATTTCAGCACTAATCTTAAATGTTTCATCACCTTCTGGCTTTTCTAAATCATAATTAAAATAGTTAATTAATTCATCAGTTTTGATAATATTAGCATTAAGAGCTTGTCCTTGATTAATATATCTTCGTAAATTTGAATATGAAGCTGTAAATGAGTCCATACTAAAATAACTAGCATTATTACTACTCGTATAAATGAAATTATTTTCCGTAACCTGATTGTAATCTTCACCTAGCATAAATGAATCCTCATTATCTTCAGCTACCTCACAAAAATTCCCACCATTCATCATGTCATTACTACCATTAGGTGCATATCCAGTATTTTTATTAGCACATGCAGTTAATAACATCAATCCACATAATAAACAAATTAAAACAAAAGTTAAAGTTATTCTTTTTAACATTCTTTCCACTTCCTTTCACTTATAAAACAAATTAAAAAGGAAAAAAGTGACAAAAATTTAATTAATTTTTAAAAGCCCATGTTCCATTAACAAAAATTGGTACATCTGTTCCATTTTTAAGATGAGCAGTGATTTTTAAGTCTTCAGAACCAATCATAAAATCAACATGAATCATTGAATTATTAATTCCCATTTGATCAAAATCTTGTTGTGAATATTTTTCATAATCTTTAACACAATCACTAAATCCACGCCCTAAAGCTAAATGACAAACGGCATTTTCATCAAATAAAGTATTATAGAACAAAATTCCTGTTTGATTAACTGGCGATTCAAATGGAACTAATGCACATTCACCTAAATATGAAGCACCTTCATCCATTGATAACATTTGTTTTAGTAATTCTTCACCTTTTTCAGCATGATATGATTCTACTTTTCCATTTTTAAAAGTGAAAGAAAAGTTTTCAATCAAATCACCATTATAACTAAGTGGTTTAGTTGCAACAACATGTCCTTCAGCACGACCTTTAATTGGCGTAATAAAACATTCTTCAGTTGGCATATTCGGATTATAATAAATTCCTCTTAATGATGTTTCACCACCACCTAACCATTGACATTGATCTAACATCCAGACTTTAAAATCAGTACCATTATTTGAGTGATATTCTAAATAATCGATATCTAAACTATTTAAATAATTACAACGATTTAGTAAATCTTGATTATGTAATTCCCAAGCCTTAATTGGATCATCCGTAACACGTGCAGTTTTTAAGATTGCATCCCATAAAGCTTCAACTGCTTGTTTCTTTGATAAATTAGGGAAAACTTTTTTAGCCCATTCCACGCTTGGAACAGCCACTATTGTCCATTGATAATGATTATTCATTTGTTCAATAAATGGTTTCATAATCGGGTACATAATCATATTAGCTTTACTTAGTTTAGCCTGATCTAATCCTTTTAATGCATCAGGTGCACTACTCATAATATGAATAATTACCGGATTAGTTTTTACTTGGTGTTTCATTTTTTCAATTCTCCAAGTTGGAAGTTCAGCTAGTTTTTCAACTGTTTCATATTTTACTTTGGTTTTTTTAATCGAAGCAGGAAGATTCCAATCTACAGTAACTTCTGATGCTTTAAGCTTATAACATTCAGTAACTACATAAGATACAAATTCAACTTGATCTACTTCCGCTCTAATAATAACTTCTTGACCTGGTTGAACATTAGCTCCAACTTTGGCTACTAAGTGTGCATATTTTTGAAGATTTGATTTTTTCATTTTTACTTTCCTTTCTAATAAAGACTCTTAATTCGTCTTTGATATTTATCATATAGTTTTTGGTTATATTCATCACCACCTGGTGTATTCGCACTATGATATACCGGTGGTATTAGGTTATTTTCTTCATACAATTTTATTATTTCTAAGACTAAACTTTGAGCAATATAGGCTCCAGCAATTGATGATACTGCTCCAACTAAAGCATATGGTTTTTCAATTACTCCATCACCATATGGTGTATGATTATCAATTACAACATCGGCTAGTTCATATAAGTGTTGATTAAGAGTGTTTCTAGGAGTTAATTTTTCACTTGTTTTTTTACTTGTTACTACAATTAATGGATGACCATGCTTTCTTACCAGATTAGCCATTTCAACTGGAACAGCATTAATCCCTGAATTAGAAACAATAATAAATGGTTCATTTGGTTTTCGATCAATACTATTAAAAATCGTTTCAGCAAGTCCAGTCAATCGTTCTAATTTAGTACTTCTAATTGCTCCTTCATGTTGCATTAGACATGGTTCCAAAATAGGATTAACATTAACTAATCCTCCTGCACGATAAAATAGTTCTTCAGCAAACATATGAGAGTGACCTGTTGCAAAAACATGTACAACACCATCAACTTTAATTGCATTAAAAATCATCTTTGCTGCCACTTTGATTTTTTCTTGTTCCTCAATCGTAATATCATCAATGATAGTTTTTACTTTTTTATTAAATTGATTCATATTCTTTAGTCCTTTTCTTTTATTGATAAAATTTTATCATTTATTAATCACTTTTTCAATTAAAATAACTATTTATTTAATAAAAATATACTCCATAATTTTTATAGAGTATATCTTAATTAATTTATTTATTCTTTCTTAATTTCACCTGCTTTAGTTAAAGCAATCTTTGTAATAACTGGTCCAATTAATTCATAAACTAAAGTTGCGCATAAAACAACAGCCGTAATTGTTCCAGCAAGACCATATAAATAATTCGCACCAGTAAATAAATGATTTTCTTCTAAAGCTGCATCAGCGATTGCTCTAAAAGTATTTGAAGCACTACGAGCCATACCGATTGCAACACCAGCTTGTGGCAATAAAGTTAAACCTAAATATTTAGTAACATTTTTATCTTTCTTTTCTAGCGAACAGCCAAAGCGAGCACCAAAGTATTTACCAAGTGATCTGGCAATTAAATAAACAACGCATAAGGCAACAACTGGTAATGTGATAACACTAAAATCTAGTTCCGCACCTGATAGAATAAAGAATAGCATAAATAATGCTGGAGTCCAACGATCAATTCCATCAAGAATCACAATTGCATCTTTTCTCAAATTACAGAAAACTGCTCCTAACATCATACAAGTAAGTAACGATGATAATTCTAAATCAAACCACGTTCCAAATAGGTCACATAGTGCCACAGCTAAAAAGACTGCAGCAAGCATGCACATTAAACGATTTGCCCGTGATTTAAACGCATTCATCGCATAAGTTAAAATTAAACCAATAATACCACCAATTAATAGGGATAAAACTATTTCTAATAGTGGAAATACTAAGATATCAACAACACTAATATTACCACCACCTAGTCCTGCTTGCTGTTTAGCAAAAACTTGAGCAATCGAAAATGAGATTGAGAATAAAATTAAACCTACTGCATCATCAAATGCAACAACTGGTAATAATGTATCAGTAACTGGTCCTTTAGCTTTATATTGTTTAATGACCATTAATGTTGCTGCTGGAGCTGTAGCAGTTGCAACCGCACCTAAAGTCAAGATTAATGGCAATTGTTCAGCTAAATTATTTGTACATAAGCACACAATAATTAACGCAATATCAACAAATGCTAATGCTGCAAATGCTTGTAACATTGTGATGGTAACAATACCTTTACCAACTTTCTTGATACTACTTAACTTAAATTCGCTTCCGATGGAAAAAGCGATAAAACCTAATGCTAAATCAACAATGATACCAAAAGCCGATACCATATCTTTTGATAATACACCAGTTAAATCATCATTAAATAAACTGAAAAGATAAGGGCCAAGTAAAATTCCCACAATTAAATAACCAGTTACATTGGGTAATTTTACTAATTTGATTAGTCGATTAGAAATTAATCCGGCAATTAAAGCAATACTAATTCCTAATAAAATGCTTCCAGTATCCATTATTCATCAAGTCCTTCCAAGAAGGCAATCGGAAGTGAATACATGAAACCTTTTTCTTTAATTCCAGATAATGCTTGATTAGTAATTTTAGCTAATTCTTTTACTTCTTCATCTTTTTTTACTACTACTAAAATCATTGGTCTAGATATTTCTACATCTTGATCAATCATTCGATTAATTCCGCCAAAATATGGTTCTGGTTCAATAGAATCCATTAATGCGTGATGAATACTCTTAGTTGATAAGACAGTCCCACGATAATTATTAACAGAATAAGTTTTTAACAAAGGAAGTACATATTGGTCCTCTGTTAATACAACAATAAATAATTGCATAAGCAAATCCTCCTTAAATTCTACAATATTATACCACTTTAAAAGTAGCTTAAGTTAAATAATGCAATTTTAAAATCAGTTAGTTCAAAATAAAACTGACATAAATATCTTTTATTTATGTCAGTATTTTAATTATTATTTTTCCTGATTGGATGATGCTTTTTTAAAGATTGCTTCCGTTGCAAAATGAAGTTTCGTTAATACATTCGGATTATTCAATGGAAAAACAAAATAAGTATCTTCCATTGTCGCAATATCTATTGCATCTCCACGTCCCTTATAATTATATTCAATATGAAGTGATGCAGTTGATACCGCTGGTTTGAATAAACTAAATTCAGAACCATCATCTAATGTTCCTTCCAATCTGATTCCTTCTAATGACTGTTTCATTTTTACAACACCAATTCGAACAAATCCTTTTTTCGAATTAACCAATCGTTCAATTCTGACATCATCTTCAAAATAGTAAGTTCCTTCATCAACTGCATGATTGACAACTGATCTTTGCCACAAATACCATGAAGGAATATGTGATAAGTTTTCATCCCATTTTTGATCTTCGTTTAGTAAATGTAGACGAGAATATTCGTCCATATCCCATTTTGCATGACAATCTAAACATTCTAAGTAGTGATCATAACTAGTCATTTTTTGTTCAGTTCCACAACATGGACATTTATATAAAATTTTATGAAGATTTGTTGCACGATCATGATCAGTTATCTTGATCTTATTATCATATTGCCACTTGTAATCATCATAGATAAAAGCTTTTTCAATCCGTTCTTGGATTTCATCTGCTGATATACTTAATACTTCTTCTTTTGTTACAACTTGTATAAAGTCTGCTTCACATCTGAATCCTTTACGATAAGGATGTTTATTCCACTGCGGAGAACGAATAAATGTTCCTTTTTGATTAATCACCACTACTGGTACTTTACATAATTTTGCAAACTTACCTAGAGCTTTACCAATATCTTCATTAATCCCCGCAAGCGTAAATCTAGCTTCCGGATAAATTACAACATTACATTTTAATTTGTGTAAAGCATTGTAGCAATTTCTGATTAACACTGTATCTTTAGTAAATTTGCGTTTAGGAATACAGCCGATATGACGCATTAGCCATTCGCGGCCGTTAAACTCTTCAATTGATGTTACCCAACAATTTTTTTGTGGTTTATTGGCTTTGATTAGATTTGCAAAATCAACAAAAGATGCATGATTTGCAAGTACTAAATACGGTGGTTTTAAGCCTTGACAATTAATTTTATTTATTTTTGTTCTAGTTCCAAATATTCCTGAAAACCACCAAGCACCAATCCATTCAATTGGCAATAGATACCAACTTGGTTTTTGGATTTTTTTATGTAATTCAAATTCTTTTTCTTCTTTCATCTCTTTAATTCCTTTTGATATTATTATACCAAAAAAATCAAAAAAATAAAGTAATTTTACTTATATCGACAATTTTTTTAAAATATTCCTTAACTAATCAAATTTTTGACTCTATAATTGTTATAGATAAAATAACTATATGATTTTTATATAGACTTTATTTTATATTCTCGTTTGCCATTTTTGCATAAATTTCTTCAGGTATCATTGGTGTTTTTAATTTTTCCATTGTCGATGATGAAATCATTCCATCCTTAATATATTCATATCCAGCTTTTTTTACTATTTCTAAGAATGGCATTGCTGGTGGAATATTAAAAAGTGGACTCTCTGTTACTGTGATCATTGTATGATTATTGGGAAAACATAATTCAAATTGTTTTATTACTGCTTCAAAATTATTTTTTGAACTTGGAAAGCCGCAACCACTAATCATGACATATTTAAGATGAGACTAATCACTTCTTCCAACATGATAATACTGATCATTTTCCTTAACCATTGTCATTTTCGATAGTGGCATAGTTCGATCTAATACTGCTTTTAGTATAGCAGGCATTCCATAACAATATAACGGAAAACTAAAAATTATGATATCACTTAATAAAATTTCTTCAAGAATTTCTTTCATATCATCATCTTAGATACACTCACCATTGTTGATCTTACAAGCAAAGTACCCTTTACAATAATTGATTTTTTTCTCATTAACATTGATAATTGTTTCTTCTATTGTAGTTGCTGTTTTCATTCCTTCTAAAAAGGCTTTAGTCAAGTGCAAAGTATCACTCTTATTTCCTTTAGGACTACCATTAAAAATTAATACTTTCATATTTTTTCTCCTAATTAGTCTTTTTAATAATGTATTTAAACGCAACTTAAATCTACTATTTTTTTCGTATTTTGAAATGCCAAAAATCCTTTCTAAACTATCACCTGATTTAGTAAATAATATTAATTATTTAGATTAATCTTATGTTTGTTTTATCTTAGTAATTTCACTAAATTCAGTTAGATTTAAAATATCAATAATATTTTCATTTGCATTAATAATCGATAGTGGCTTATTATTACATTTCTTTTTTAGTTTTAGAATTACTCTTAATCCAGCACTAGAAATGTAATTCAACGCTTTGGCGTTAATAATGATACCATTATCTAAAATCTTTGCATTTGTAGCATGGTTTTCAAATTCATTAGCATTGTTTATATCAATACTTCCGACTAAATTGATATAGGTAGTATTATTTTCATATGTGATATAGATTATATTTTTAGATTCCTTTTTTGCAAATACAGTTTCTACTTCTTGCTTAAGTTCTTGATACATCTTTAAGTGGCTGAAACGACTAAACACTTGGATATACTCGTTGTATAACCATTCTTGTTTTTCTTTTCCGCGTTTAAACATACTCCAAATACTATCTCCATCTCGGTTCATTGATTCATGAATATCAATGATGTTTGACAATTTATCGGCTAAGACTAACATTGCACAAGCATCATCACAATTTTCAAGAGCTTTTAATGTAGCATTTTTGCGTTCTTCCCAGGATAATGATTTATCTTCTGTATCAAACATTACTAAGCGATAAACTTCTTCACCAAATTCTTGTTTAATGGTTTCCGGTGTTACATTAGCATCTTCGATAGTGTCATGCAAAAAACCAGCTGCTACTAGTTCATCACTAGCTCCATTTTCAAGTAATTTTAAGCCGACTGATACTGGATGCAAAATATAGGGAAGACCACCCTTTCTTACATCTTTTTGATGAGCAATACCAGCGAATTTTAAAGCTTTTATTTTTAAATCATTCATAACTTAAAATGATAATTTATCAACCTTTGCAAGATTGTTTTCTAATAATTTAGTGTAGTATTCAATAAATTGTTTACCTTCTAAAGTATCTTCAGTATGATATACATACACACGACGAAGAATTCGTACTGCTGATAAGATTTCAACTTTTCTTACTGCATCTTCAATTAATTCTTGATTATTATCAAAATAATCATTTAAGAATAAATGCCACATTTTAACAGTTGTATCATAAGATAAGCCATAAAAATCTAATGCATTTTGATGATTAAACATTGAATAACCGACAAAACTACAATAAACACTAACCAAATCGAAAATTGGATGACCAACTGATACTGTATCCATATCAATTAAAATTGGTTCATTATCACCAAACATAACATTATTTGTATGATAATCACCATGGATTAATATTGGTAAAACTGGAATTTCTGTGATTAATTGTTCTAGTTTATCCCATAGATGATCACTAATTTTGCCTTTAATCACATTTAACCAACCAATGCCCACTTTTTTGATTGATGGGAATTCATCTAAAGTAGCCTTTGTTTCATGGATTTTTTCTAAGAAATTAGAAAAAATATGCATATAATATTCTAATTTTTCTGGTTCTGCGATAATGCATTTAGTAATTGATTTAGCATTTAGTAATTCAACAACAGTTGCATAATATTCTCCCACTTTAACAATATCATAGGGAATAGCTGAGTTAATTCCTTTCATTAAGACTTTTCTACAAAGTTCACGTTCATTTTTAATCTCTTCAAGTGGCGAATGATTATAGAATACTTTAACAATTGTTTCAGCATCGTAACGATAAATTCTCCCCTTAGCTCCTTGTGCAATAACTTCACAACCATCTAAACTTAATTTTCTAAATGCTTTTTCAACTGTTAATAATTCAACAAACCCTGTCATATCAAAAATATTATAGATTTCATTAGAAACATTAATCACCTTTAATTCATCGACTGTCTTGCGTAATCTTAATAAAATTCGAAGACCAGCACTTGAAATATATTCTAAAGCTTCAGCATCGATAATAAAAGCTTGTTCTAATGAATCATTAATAAGCTTTTTAATCTTTTCTTCGGCTTCATTAGCATTAGAAGCATCAATTCTTCCAATTAGTTCAATTACTAATAAATCATTTTCAATTCTACTTTTAATTTCCATATTCTAAGCTCCTTTTTATTTTCGCTTGATTGCAAGCATTGTAATATCATCAAATTGTGGTGTTTCATTACAAAACTCTTCAATTGATTTTTTCATATTTTTAATTAAATCAGTTGTAGAAAGATTTGAATCTTTGTTTACTACAGCTAATATTCCTTCAATTCCAAATTGAATATTTTGATTATTGATTGCTTCAGTTACACCATCTGTATAAATCAATAAAGTTTCTCCTTTTTCTAATACAAATTCATAATTTTTATATTTCATATTTGGGAAGCATCCAATTGCTAATCCATGTTTAGTTTGATAGACTTTTGCAGTTCCATCATTTGCTTTAATTACTGGATCTTCATGTCCCGCATTCGCACAAATAACCTTACCCGTTGATAATTCTATGATGGCAAACCAAACCGTAACAAACATATCTTCTTGGTTGTTACTTGAAATCTTATTATTTAGTGCTTCTAAAATTTTAGCCGGATCATTGATTAACGTTGCAAGATTACTTGTTAAGATTTTAGTAACCATCATAAATAATGCGGCTGGAACCCCTTTACCTGATACATCACCAATAGTTAAAGCTAAATGATCATCATCAAGCAAGTAAAAATCGAAGTAATCGCCACCTACTTCTTTAGCAGGATGCATTAAACCAAATAAGTCAATATCTTCTCGTTCGGGAAATGGCGGAAAGACACTTGGAATCATTGTCATTTGGATTTTTGTTGCAAGATTTAATTCAGTTGCAATCCTTTCTCGTTCTGCAGTTAATTTTTCTAATAAATTAGTATTATTAACAACATCATTTTCTAAATGTTGTAGTGATCGCCAGATTGAATTAAGTTCTGTAATGCTACTAACTGATTTAACATTATCTTCAAGAACAATATTACTACTTGCGAAGCGTTTAGATTCCGTAATAATCTTTTTAACTGGATTAGAGAATTGTTTAATACAATACAAAACGCCAAAAAAGACTAAAATCGCTAGATTAGCAAAGGTTGTTAAGGTATTTTTTCTTAGAAAACTTGATAACAAGCTATTTAATTCATTCATTTCTCTTTGAACACAAGTTATTGCAACAACATTTCCATTTGAATCAAAAACCGGCGATAGTGCCGTAATATGTGGAGGTTTACCATTTAAATCTTTAGTTCTAGTTACTACTCCGTTTTCAATCTTTTTTTCATATAAATCTTTATAAATACTAATGTATTCATCATTACTTTCACGATGATATCCTAGTTCCCATGGCGTATAACCATAAGGGTTATCATCAATAACTGTATTGAATACCGAATAGAAATTATCATAGTTTGCTTCTTGATCAACAACAATAACATATAGAAGCGTTATTTTTTGTTTTTGGCAAACATGATTTAAATTATCTAATATTTCTAAATATTCACTATCTTGTTTATAATAATCAACATCAGCCAAATAATCATCAAGCATATCACCATCAATAAAATCATTAGCAGTATCAGCGGCATTAATTGCATATTCATAATATGTTTTTTTCATCGCTTCATTAATTTCAACATAACCAATCACACATGCTACTGCATTAGATAAAAGTAAAATAATGACAATAAAGAAAATAAAGCGAAAGTTAATACTATTAATTAATTTCCTGAACTTTTTCATACTACCTATTCTCGCTTTCACCTAAATATTTGATAATGGTTAATTTGTTTTGTTGATTATCATATTCATATTCAATATTATCCATTAAATTTTTTACCATATAAATCCCCAATCCACCGATTTGGCGATCAGCAAGGGGAATATTAAAGTTGGGATCTTCTTTTTCGAGTGGGTTATATTGGATTCCTTGATCGATAAATATAATTTGAATATAGTGTGGATCAATATTTGTATTAACTTCAATGATGGCATCTCCTCCATCTACAGGATATGCATATTTAGCAATGTTAACAAAGATTTCTTCTACTGCTTCTTCAATGGCAAATCTTTGTTTAAATGTACAATTTGTATCATCTAAGATATTATCAATAAATGAAATTACATCATTGAGATTATCAATTTTAGCGTCTATTTGTAATTTTTTCATGCTAATCATCCTTTTTATTTTATCTTTACAATATCAATAAAGCCAGTTAAATTAAATACATCAATTATTTCATCTGATGCATTAACAATCTCAAAATTGATATTTTTTGCTTTAGTTTGCTTAACAAATAACAAAATAACTCTTAATCCAGCACTTGAAATATATTGTAAAGAAGAAAAATCAAAGATTAAGGAACTAATCTTTTCATTAAGAATTTCTCCCATTTTCGTTTCAAGTTCAATATATGATTGAGAATCAAGTCTTCCCAATAATAAAACACGTAAACTATCATTTTCTTTTTTTAATTCAATAATCATATAATCACCCTTAAAAACAATCTTATATTAAATCATTATACCAATTTTTTCTTATTTTTTCAATAAAAGCAATAAAAACATCTATTGATAATTCTCATCGCTAAGTCACTAGAATAAATCAAATTAAGTTTTATTTTTAATTCCATATAAAAAATACCTCCAAAGCAAATCGTGAATAATGTTATTTTGTTTCACTATCTACTTTAGAGATATCTTCCTATTTTGATTAGTTCTTCTTTTTATTCTTTTAAGAATATTTAATGTATGTTTTTCTTAGAATCATCAAAAAGATTTTATAAAATTAAACTGCTTATGTATCCAAACCAGCAAATTGAGTTTGATATAAACGATTATAAACACCTTGTTTTGCAAGTAATTCTTGATGATTACCCATTTCAACAACTATTCCTTGATCAAGAACAACAATTAAATCCGCATCTTGGATTGTTGATAAACGGTGAGCAATAATAATCGTTGTTCGGTTTTCCATTAGTTTAACTAAAGCATCTTGAATCTTCTTTTCAGTTCTTGTATCAACTGAAGATGTAGCTTCATCGAGAATTAAGATTTTAGGATTAGCAAGAACAGCTCTTGCAATAGTTAGTAATTGTCTTTGTCCTTGAGAAAGATTAGTTGCACCTTCATTTAGAACCGTTTTTTCTTTTAATGGTAGACGATTAACAAATTTATAACAATTAGCCATCTTTAAAGCGTTATCAAATTCTTCTTGAGTTGCATCCGCTTTTCCATATTTAACATTATTTTCAATTGTATCACCAAATAATACCGCATCTTGTAATACAATAGAAATGGCATCTCTTAAATTTTTCTTGGACATATCCTTAATATCCTTACCATCAATTAAAATTCGACCACTAGTTACATCATAGAAACGAAGTAATAAATTAACAATCGTTGTTTTTCCTGAACCTGTTGCTCCAACTAAAGCAATTTTGTGACCACTTCTAACATCTACGGTAAAATCTTTTAAAACTTGCTTTTCTGGTACATAACCAAATCCAACATGTTGGAAATCAATATAACCTGTTGTTTTATTTGGATCAAATTCAATTGTACCACTAAAATCTTCTACTTCTTCATTCATCATTGTAAAGACTCTTTCAGCACCTGCCATCGCTGTTAAAAGTGATGAGTATAATTGAGCAATTTCATTAATTGGTCTTGTAAATTGTTTATTTAATGTCAAGAAAGAAATAATAATTGAAACGCTAAGATTTCCCATTACAATTGATCCACCTATACCTTTACTCATAAAGATTGCACCAAATAGACAAATTAAGAAATAACCAACATTACCGACAAAGTTCATAATCGGTCCCATTGAACCACTCCAAATTTGAGCATTGATTGCTGTTTTGCATAATGTATCTGAATATTCATTAAATTCTGCTACTGCAATATCTTGATGATTATAAGCAATAACTGTTTTACAACCAGTCACCATTTCTTCTGTTTGCGAATTTAATAAGCCTAAAATGGTTTGTTGTTTGGTAAATAGCGGTCCCATAAACTTAGACATCACAAAAGTAACAATCAATGATAGGATAAGTGTTACAAGTGATACTAGTGTAAGTAATGGAGAAAAGACTAACATTATACATAAGCAACCAATAATTGTTAGAATTCCTGATACTAATGATGAAATTGATTGTGATACAGCCATTGAGATATTATCAATATCATTAGTCATTCTTGACATAATATCACCATGAGCGTGTGTATCAGTATATTTTATTGGGAATTTAACAATTTTCGCAAATAAATCATTTCTTAGTTTTCTTGTCATCCCAATTGAAAGATAAGCACCAATTAATGATGATAGGTATTGAAGCACACAATATACAATATATACAGCTGCTAATATACCAATATACAATATAATATTATTAAGGTTAGGTTCTATTTTCCAACTATTAGTTTCAATATTATATTCGCCAAAAGAAGCAATAATTTTTTGAATTATAACATTGGTTGACAAAGTGGCAGCGGTAACAAATAATACAACAATGATTAAAGAAATTAACAATCCTTTAGAAAATGAAATATAGTCAAGTAATTGTTTGAATGTTTTTCTAAAATTTTTAGGTTTTTCTTTTAATCCACCAAACCTACTTCCTGGACCATGACCATTGCCGGCTTTGATTTTTAATTCACGAAGTTTTTTATCATCTAGTTTTCTTTTACTCATTGTTGTCACCTTCTTTCTTTAATTGTGAATTGTAGATATCTTGATATACTTCACAATTCTTTAGTAAGTTTTCATGAGTATCAAATGCAACAATGGAACCAGAATCTAATACGATAATCTTATCCGCATTTTTGGCAGTAGCAACACGTTGAGCGACAACAATTCTTGTTGTATTATTGATATATTTTCTCATTGCTTTATATAATAGTGATTCTGTAACTAAATCTAGTGCACTAGTTGAATCATCGAAAATTAAAATTTCTGGTTGTTTTACAATTGCTCTAGCAATTGATAATCTTTGCTTTTGACCACCTGATAGTGATGTACCCTTTTCTTCAACATATTCATCAAATCCTTCAGGTTTACTATTGATAAACTCTAATGCTTGCGCAATTTCTGCAGCTAAATGGATTTCTTCATCAGTAGCATCTGGTTTACCCCAGGCAATGTTATCTCTAATTGTACCCGCAAATAATTCTGATTTTTGAAGCGCAATTGCAATCTTATTTCTTAATTCTTTTTGTTTATATTCTTTGACATTAACACCATCTACTAATACTTCACCTTCAGTTACATCGTAGAATCTTGTAATTAAATTAACTAAAGATGTCTTGCCTGATCCTGTCGCACCAACAATTGCAATCGTTTCACCTTGTTCAATTTTGAATGTTATATTTTCAAGCACTGCACCATTAGCATTAGGATAAGTAAAAGATACATTTTTAAATTCAACTGTTCCTTTTTCAGTAATGGTATTAATATCTAAAGTACCATCAACAATTTCTAGTGGACAGTCAAGTACTGCATTGATCCGTTTTGCTGATGCTTGAGCTCTTGCCACATTTGAGAATATCATCCCAAATTGCATTAATGAGAAACAAATCATCACGATATAAGTTACAGCTTGTGATGTTTCACCAACTAAAATGTCTGGGCGAGTACCATTTTGATATCCTTCAAAAATAGAATTACCACCAATTGCATAAATTGCGATTTGGGCTAAATAAACAATTAACATAAATAATGGCATTAACAATGCTAAAATTTTATTAATATATAATAAAGTATCAGCATAACTACCATTTACCCGTTTAAAACGTTCATTTTCATAATCTTCTTTACAAAATGCTTTGACAACACGTGCTCCACTAACATTTTCATGAACAACGGTATTAACTGCATCCAATTTAGTTTGAATTACTGAAAAAACAGGAAATGCTTTTTTCATAAAAATTATCATAACTAAAATTTCCACTGGTAGAGCTATTAATAAAATAATTGCAAATCTTGAATCGATAGAAATTGTAAAAATAATTCCCAGAATAAACATTCCAAATGATCTAACAAACATTCTAATCATTTGAGCAATAAAGTTTTGCATTTGTGTGATATCATTTGTTACTCTAGTTACAAGAGATCCAGTAGAGAAGTCATCGGTTTGATCATATGATAGACACATAATTTTATTGAATAAATCTTGTCTTAAATCATTCGCAAAATTACAACTTGCAATATTAGCAAATACACCACTTAAAAATCCACCAATAACACCTATCAATACAATTCCAATCATTGTTAAACCGATTGATAAAATATTATTTAGATCACCAGATGGTATTCCTTCATCAATCATTACTTGCATTTGTTTAGTCAGCATCATATCCATTGATACTTCTATAATCATAAATACTGGTGCTAAAAGTGCAGCCCACCAATATTTTTTTAAATACCTAAATAATTTAAACATCATGTCCTCCTTCTTAATCTAAATTTTCTAAATTATTTTTCATCATTGAAATAATCCGTTTAAATGTTGCTAAATCTACATCTGAAATTTGATTAATCATTTTATTTTCAAGTTCTTCATAACATTCGCGAATTTGTTCATCTAACTCTAATCCCTTTTCAGTTAGTTTAACAATAACTTTACGGCTATCTTCTTTCTTTGTTTCCTTGGTTATTAATCCTATTATTTCCATATTTTTTAAGGTTAAACTAACAGTTGGTGCTTTTAAATGTGCATGTTCAGCAATCTCATTTTGCGTTGCACCATCTTCTACTCTTCTTAAATACATAATAATGGAGGAGTATGTAGAATTAATTCCTTTGTTGTTACATAAATCTTTAATCGAATTTCTAAATAACTTACTTAAATAATTAATCTGTGCTCCATACGGAATTTTATCATTATTCATTCTTCACCTCTATTATATTAATTAGTTTTAAAACTAACTATTAATTAGTATATCACTTTTTAAATTATTTGGATGATATTTTGCTTTAAAAAGTAAATAGTGTTTAACTTGTATTTTTTTTATTTTTTTTGTATAATAAAGATATGATGAATGAAGAAATATTTAAAAACATTATTGCAAAAAATTTAACAAAATATCGCAAAATTAATAATTTAACACAATTAGATTTAGCCGAAAAATTAAATTACTCTGATAAAGCTATTTCAAAGTGGGAAAGGGGAGAGAGTTTACCAGATGTTTACACTTTATGTAAATTAGCAGAGTTTTATGGTATTACACTTAATGATTTATGTCGTGAAGATATTGAGCCCATTAAAGCTAAAACTTCGAAAAAAGTAAACCATATTTTCATTATTTTACTTTCAGTTGGACTTGTATGGTTTATTGCAACTTTAACCTTTGTCATTTTAAAAATAATACCATCAACTTCATCATATGATTTATGGTTAATTTTTATTAGTGCAATCCCAATATCCTTTATCCTACTAACTGTTTTTTCCGGTTTATGGTATAATAATTTTGCAAAAACAATTTCCGTTTCTGGTTTAGTATGGGGGCTTGCATTATTAGGACATCTAATGTTATATCGAGTTCATTGGGAAAATGCTGCATTAATTTATGTTATTGCAGTTCCATTTCAAGTTTTAATTATTTTATGGTTCTCAATGTTTTCGGTTCAATCCAAATTTAGAAAGAAAACAAAATAAGAACATATTGAAAAATCCATTTCAATATGTTCTTTTTCTATTCAAAGCGATCCTTACCATGGAAGAATGCTGCAACTAGTCCTGGACCAGTATGTGAACCTATAATAGTGCCAATATAGCTATAGACAATTTCTTTAAATCCTAATTCTCTTTGTAACATTTCCCCTAATTCAATCGCATCATCAATTGCATGTGAGTGGGAAATATAAAGGGTTTGTTCACTAGGATTAAATGCTGCTTCTTCAATTACTGTTTTCATTTTCTTTAATGTATCGGTTTTTCCATGACCTTTTTTATATACTAATAGATGGCCTGCAGTATCAAGTCTTAAAACTGGTCTAATACTTAAGACATTACCAAAGATTGATGCAATTTTTGTAACACGTCCACCTTTTGCAAGATAAGTTAATGTATTAGTTGTAAAGTAAGGATTAACACCAACTTTAACTTTTTCTAAATACTCAACAACGCTTTCAATACTTTCGCCTTCACTACGCATTTTTGCTGCTTCAAGTAGAAGCATTCCATAGCCTAAAGATGCTAAAGTTGAATCAACAATATAGATTACAGCATCAGGATATTCTTTTAATACTCTTTCCCTTGCTTGAAGCATATTATTATAAGTACCAGAGATACCACTACCTAATGAGATATGGACAATTGGTTGATGATATTCCATTAAGCCTTTTAAGAATAAATAACCTTCTTCAATATTCACGGCAGTAGTCTTATACATTTTACCACCAATCATACTACGATAATAGTTAATTAAATCTTCTTGTTCCATTGTATCAGTATATTCGTTTTCATCATCATAATAATGCATTAATAGTGGAATAATATTATTTTTTTTACAGACATCCATTGATAAATCACAACCAGAGTCCGTACTAATAATATATTTTAATTCTTCTTGTTTCATTTTTTACCTCCAAAACAATTTATTTCATTAAACATTATAATATAGAAGATTAAAAAAATCAACCATTTTTAACCAATTTGAACTCTATTGTTTAAGCCTTAAAAAGTAGAATAGAAATAAAGACTCTACAATTAGTAGAATCTTTATTTTAATTTAATTTGATTAATTGATTCATCATAAATGTAATTATTCTTACATAGAATAGCTAATAAATCATTATAATTGATGTCTTCTTCCTCACAAAGATTTAATAAATCATCATACTTATCTCTTAAATATGTATTAATAATTGAGACTAGAAGCGCAATATTCATTGACAAATTAATCATTAGATGGCCTCGACAATTTGCTTCAACCATTCATTTTCTGCTTTTGTTAGATATGGTGATAGCATTTCATATACGCGTTGATGATATGCATGAATTTGGGCTTTTTCTACTTCGGTCAATAAACTTAAATCAATCGCATCAATTTCATATGGAGCAAGGGTTAAATCATCAAAACATAAGAATTGTCCAAATGCTGTAGTTTGATTTTCTTTACATAAAACTAAATTTTCAATTCTAACTCCAAATTCACCAGGAAGATATACACCTGGTTCATTGGAAGTAATCATTCCAACCTCAAATGAATAATTAGCACGAATTACTGATGGTGAAATGTTTTGAGGACCTTCATGAACATTTAGTAATGAACCGACACCATGTCCTGTACCATGATTATAATTTAATCCATATTTGAATAAAGCACTTCTCGCAAGAATATCTAAATTAGCTCCTGATGTTCCCTTAATGAATACTGCATTACTCAACGCAAGATGTCCTTTTAAAACTAAGGTATAATAAGTTTTTTCTTTCGCAGATAATTGGCCTAAACTAATTGTTCGTGTAACATCAGTTGTTCCTTCTAAATATTGTCCACCAGAATCAACAAGTAAAAATGATTGTTGATCAAGAGTTTTATTAGTTGCCTCTGTTGCTGAATAATGAATGATTGCACCATGTTCCTTATATCCTGCAATGGTTTCAAAACTTAAACCAATAAAATTTGTTTGTTCTTTTCTAAATCTTTCTAAAATATCGCTAGCTGATATTTCAGTTAAATCCACTTTACCAATATTTTGTTTTAAATAATAGATAAATTTAGTTAATGCCACACCATCTTTTAAATGGGCAAGATAGGCATTTTTTATTTCAGTTTCATTTTTAATCGCTTTAAACATCGTAGTAGGATTAAGTTTATTAACAATTTGATGTCCCTCAACACATCCATAAATACGATAGTTTACTTTGTTTTCATCAATCATTAACACTACTGATTTACTCATTGATTGAAGATCTTGATAAATCTGATTATATGGCTTAATTGTTACTAAATCGGTTTCTAAATTATTAATAATCGTTTTTGATAAAATTGATTCATTAAGATATAAAGTACACTCATTCATTGAAAGTGTAACATAAGATAAAAAGACTGGGTTACATTCAACATCGGCACCACGTAAATTTAATAACCACGCTATATCATCTAATGATGTAAGAACTAACATATCCGCACCTGCTGAAAGTAAAGCACTTCTAACTCGCTTAAATTTACTAGTTCTTGATTCACCTGCATATTCTAAACCTAATTCATAAACAGACTTATGCGATAATTCCGGACGATCTTTCCAAATATCACCGACTAAATCTAATTCATAATTATATTTAAGTTCCAAATTATTTAATGCTTGTTTAAGACTCTTCACAAAGCCAATTGATACAACACGTCCATCAAAACCAATACAATTGTGCTTAGTTAATTTATTTTTTAAGAACTCAAGAATTGTTGGTACGCCAGCTTCACCCATTTTATATAAAGTTATTGTAGTTCCTTCAAGTTCGGATTCAGCTTGTAAAAAATAGCGTCCATCAGTCCATAAACCAGCTTCATCCATAGTAATAACACAAGTACCAGCACTACCAGTAAAACCAGTTATGTATGATCGTGATTTAAAATAATCACCTACATATTCTGAGCCATGAAAATCATTTGTAGGTACAATATAAGCATCCACTTCTAATTTTTTCATTTTAGCTCTTAATT
Organism: uncultured Staphylococcaceae bacterium; assembly: GCA_964541525.1. Lineage (GTDB taxonomy): Bacteria > Bacillota_I > Bacilli_A > ML615J-28 > CAG-313 > UBA1737. The sequence goes on from CAZIQF010000001.1 coordinate 139,395, forward strand.
TTGCTAATCTTTCAATAATGATTTCGTTCATTTTATTCCTTCTTTCAACTTTTTTCGATAATTTTATAATTAATTTAACTTGAGTTAATATTTCTTTTATATACTTCTATTGTAGATATTTAAAGTCTGGGAATTCTCTTTAAATTCTTCCCCCATAATAGGTGTCTATAATCTACGAAAACAAATTCATCTTCATAAAAACTCCCAGACTAGACACGAAGGATTAGAAATAAAACTTCTAATCCTTTTTTATTATACCACAAAAATTCATTTACTACCCAGTGATTGATAAGAAAATAAAAAAATACATTGATAAAAGAACAAGTTCTTTACCAATGTATTTAATTTTCTAGATATAAAGGCAAGGTTACATTAATGGTTGTACCTTTTCCTAATTCTGATTCAACATCAATTATGCCCCCACATAGATAAACAATCTTATGGACTAATGCAAGACCTAAACCATTTCCAGCTTTTGAGTGTGATTTATCACCTTGATAAAATTTATCAAACATATGCGTTTGCGTTTCTTGATCCATACCAATGCCATAATCAGTAATATTAATTGTTACAGAATTACTATTCGATTTAATAGCAATTTTAATAACACTATCCTCATATGAAAACTTAATAGCGTTGGAAATAATATTCATCCATACTTGTTGTAATAGCTCTTCATCACTAATGATATTAAAATCAGGAATATCAATATCAAATTCAATACGCTTTTGTTCCCAAGATGATTGAAGTAAAATAATTACTTCCCTAAGTTGTTCACTAATATTATATTCAGTTTTATTAATTTCAACTTCTTGATTTTCTAATTTAGATATTTTTAAGATATTGGAAGTTAGATTAGTTAATTTTGTTGTTGCATCAAAAATAATATCAATATATTTTTTTCGTTCGGTTGGTGTTAATTTATCATCTTCTAATAATGTTACATAGCCTTGGATTGTTGCAAGTGGTGTTTTAAATTCATGAGATACATTAGAAATAAAATCACTACGAAGTGTTTCAATTTCAGCTAATTTGGAAGCCATAATGTTAAAATTTTGAATTAAAACGTTAAGTTCTGAATCATCATCCACATTAACGGGAATTTCAACAGATACCTTAAAATCACCTTGAGCAATTTGTTTCATTCCACTTGATAAATCTTTGAAAGGTTTAATGGTACGATAGCCAAATAACGCACCTATAATTGTGCCTAATATAATACTTGACAACAACATTGAAATAATGGTGCCAACAAATCCAAACCTTCCACCAATTTCTAAAAATCTTAACTGATGTAAAATCACCATCACAATTCCTAAAATAATTGATGATGCTAACATAACATTAAAAATCATCAAGATAATTTTCCAAATAAACTTTTTTGATAGTGGTTGTTTATTTTTCATTTCTTAACGACCTTATAACCAATACCCCTAACTGTTACGATTTCGAAGTCAGGACTATCTTTGAATTTATCTCTTAACCGATTGATATGAACATCAATTGTTCTTTCATCTGATTCACTAAGCATACCCCAAAATTCATTCATTAGTTTAGTTCGAGTAAAAATTTGATTAGGATAAGAGAACAATTTAAATAAAATATTGAACTCTTTTTGTGGTAATTCAATCGTTTCTTTTGGTGTTACAACACTATATGTATCATAATCTAGTGTTGTTGATCCAATTGTAACCTTTTTATCACTATTGATTTTTGCTCTTCTAAGTAATGCTCCTACTCTTAACACTAGTTCTTCTAAATTAATTGGTTTGACCAAATAATCATCGGCACCTACTGAAAATCCTTCGACTTTATTAGAAAATTCTTCACAAGAGGTAATAATTAAAATCGGAATTTCAATTTTTTCTTCTCTTAACGATTTGGTAAAGGCATAGCCATCAATACCTGGCATCATTATATCAGTGATAATCAAATCAATATAATTAACATCAATTACATCATATGCATCATTAGCATTGTAACTTTGATAAACTTTATAGCCATTTTTAGTTAATACTTTGCTGATTAAATAGTTTAAATTAATATCATCGTCTACTACTAATATTTTAAACATTTGATCCCTCCTTATATTTATACATTAATATTATACATCAATTTTGTAAACTAAGTTTTAATAAAGTTAATTTATTTTTATTATATGTTAATAATTAGTTAAAAGAAATTTACTATAATATTTATAGATAAACTAAAAAAATATATTTTTATCACATGAAAGGAGAATTTTCTAATGCAAGATCCCTATCAAGTTTTAGGCGTCAGCCCTAATGCAACCGATGATGAAGTAAAAGAAGCATACCGCAAACTTGCAAAAAAATATCATCCCGATTTAAATCAAGATAAAGTTTACGCTGAAAAGATGATGAAAGAAATCAATTTTGCCTATGATACAATTAAAAAGATTCGCGAAGGAAATCCTAGTACTAATAACGATCAAGGATATAACAATAATTATAATTATTATGATGGTTATAATCGTAATGGCTATAATCAAGTTGAACAATTAATTAGAAATCGTGATTTTTATACTGCAAGAGTAATTTTAAATTCAATGAATAATAATGAAGCAAAATGGTATTATTATAGTTCGCTTGCTAATTATGGATTAAACGATTTCGTTACTGCGAAACAACATATTAATATTGCCTGTAATTTAGATCCAAGTAATGCTGAATATCAAAGAATCAAAATTTTAATTAATAATCAAAGGAGTGCGGGCTTTAGTGGGGTTAGATATACTACTACTGCTCACCCATTTCGTTTGTTTGATTTCATCTTCAAACTAATGATTTTTTCTGCAGTGATTAGATTTATCTTTTCAATTTTCATTTCATGTTTTGCGAGGTAAGAAAGGTAGGATTTATGAGTAAATTTAAAAGTTTTATACAAAAATTTTTCTATGGAAGATGTGGTAATGATTCACTAAATCGTTTTATTTTCTTTCTTTATTTTTTATCTTTTATTCTATTTTTATTTTTTCAACATTATAGTGTTCTAATTGTTAATACCATTTTATTAATAATTTTTATTTTCAGATTTATGTCAAGAAATATCTATAAAAGAAATCATGAAAATCAAGTATTTATTAACATCGTTAATAAAATTAAACGACCATTTCTTCGCTTTTTTCATAAAATTAGAGATCGTAAGACCCATGTTTATCGAAAATGTCCTAATTGTAAAAAAGTATTAAGATTAAGAAAAGTAAAAGGCGAACATGGTGTCAAATGTCCAATTTGTAATAACCACTTTAAAATCAATATATAAAAATGTTATGACTCAAATCATAACATTTTTTTTAAAAGAATGGAGCAAACAAATTAATGATTCGCACAAAAACTCTTGTAAAAAAGTTTTGTTTAGCAGATTCAATTGTTAAAAGCATTGATTCATCTATCGTCTTCAGAAAATCTTCCTTCATCGCCAATAATACTGATGTTTTATACATCCATACAGCATTTTCATAGTGATGAATTAAACTACGATAATCAAAATTAATAGTTCCACAAATTGCATAACAATCATCAGAGATAAAGTTTTTCGCATGAATAAACCCTTTAGTAAATTCATAAATCTTAACTCCTGACTTAATTAGTGGTGTATAAGCATTTTTACCCATGACATAAACATATTTTTTATCAGGGATGTGTGGTAAGATTAATCGAACATCAACTCCACGCTTAGCTGCATTCATTAAAGCATTGGTTAATTCTCGATCTATAATTAAATATGGTGTTGTAATATAAACATAATTAGTTGCTTGATTGATTAGATTTAAATACATATTTTTCGCAATGTTCGGTGCATATAATGGTCTTGGACCCGTACCAAAAGCTAAATAGTAACCATCATCAACATCTAATTTCTCACTATTTAAGTATTTTGACCATAAGGATACTTTACCACAATTTAAGTCCCAGTCATAAAGGAAAATTTTTGTTAATTCTTTAACTCCTTTTCCTCTAATTTCAATTGCACTATCTTTCCAATAACCATGAATAACTTTTTCATTAATATATTCATCAGCTAGATTAATTCCACCAGTATAAGCAACTTCACCATCGATAATTGTGATTTTGCGATGATTACGATTGTTGTGGGATGAATTAGCTTTATGAGTATATTTAGCAAAACATTTCGCATTAATTCCTAACTTACATAACTTTTTATAGTAATTACCAGAAACATTGAATAAACTACCAATGTCATCATACATAAATCGAACTTCAACACCTTCTCTTACTTTTTCAACTAAAATATCTAAAATACTATCCCACATTTTACCTTCACAAATAATAAAATATTCCATAAAAATAAACTGTTTAGCTTCTTTTAAACTACTTAGCAAACTAGCATAAAATAGTTCACCAGTTGGGAAATATTTTCCTGATGTATTTTTATATAAAGTTGCAATTGATTCCTTAGATAGGGCCAAAGCATTTTGATATGCTCTTTGATCAAGTATCTTTAATTCATTTAACGTGCTATCATCGACATCAAATAATTTTCCATAATCACATTCTAAATTTTTTAAAAACTTTTTTTCATGTCTAGTAATTAATCTACCACCAAAAATAGCATATAATAACGCACCAAATGGTTGGATTAATAAAATAATAACTACCCAAGGAAGTTTTCCTTCAACACTCATATCAGTGTTAATTACATAAATCAAAGTTAAAAAACTAATGATATAAGAAAGTACTCTAACGGGAGTAAGCCATTCAATTAAATATTTTTCTGTACCAAAGATTATAACTAGTTCTAAAATTATTAAAATCGAACAAATAAAATATCTCGAACAAATTATTTTCCAAGCTTGCCTAAAAAATTTACGCATTAATCTTTTCTCCTTTTTGACAAATTATACTCTATCATTATTAAATTTATATTAATTACTATTTAAATAGTTATTTTATTAAATATTATTCCACTTTTATTTATGATTAATGTAATTTTTTTAATTTAATCACGAAAAAACCTTCAAAATACGCATTAGGCATCAGACATAATGCACCATTAATGGTTGTTGGTAATAGTGGTAAATCAAATTCATCACGATTAATTGGTACAACTTCTACCTTAAATTCTTTTAAAATGTGATTTATGACCATTTCATTTTCAATATTTAGGATTGAACAAGTTGAATAAATCATTTCCGAACCAGGTTTTAAAATTGTTAATGCTTTTTTCAAAAGACTGATTTGTAATCTTGATGAATTTTCAACTAATTTTAATGAAATTTGGTTAAAACTATCATCCCTTAAATTAAGCGTTCCACTACCACTACATGGAGCGTCTAATATAATTTGATCAAACCGAAAATAATCATCTAACTTTTTGGAATCAACAAGCATAAAATTAATCTTAGTAGCTCCTAACTTTGCAACATTACATTGCAATCGCTCCATTCTAATTTTATTAATTTCACAAGCAGTAATAAAAGCATTATTATTTGTTAATGCTGCTAGATATGTCGTTTTGCTACCAGGAGCAGCACACATATCTAAAATATCCGTGTTAGGCTTAGGATTAAGCAAATATGCCGCTAGTTGACTTGATAAACTTTGTAAATAAATCTTACCACTTTCACATAAAGCCAGAGCTAAAACTTCTTTACTATTAATATGTTTTAGTACTAAGGAATCAGGCATTCCTTTAACTGTTTCATAGCTTATTTGTAATTTATCTAAAGCATTTATCACTTCTTCAATATTCGACTTTAACGTATTAACTCTAATTGTTACAAACCGAGAACCTAAGTAACCAGCTTCAATTTTTTGGTATAACGCCTCACCATATTGTTTGACTAATAAATGTTTTAAAAATTCAGGAATTGCTTTTTCATTCATAGTATCTTCTCTTTCTACAATTAATTATAACAATTTTTTTGAAATTTTGCTAGATGCTAACATTTTATTTTAATATAATATTGTTTTTTCTTAACTTTAGATGAACTTTTATAGTATAATATTAGTATCAAACTAAATAAATGAGAGGTAAATATGGAAAGATTAGTAGGGACAATTTCAAGAGGAATTAGATGCCCAATTATTAGAGAAAATGATAACTTAGAAAAAATCGTTGTCGATAGTATTATTGCCGCGAGTAAAGCCGAAGGATTTGAGTTTCATGATAAAGATGTAATCGGTATTACTGAAGCTGTGGTTGCAAGAGCCCAAGGGAACTATGCTACAATTGATGATATTGCTAAAGATATTAAAAATAAATTTGGTGATAATCCAGTTGGTGTTGTATTTCCCATTTTAAGTCGAAATCGTTTTTCAATTTGCTTGAAAGGAATTGCCAGAGGTGCGAAAAAAATTATTTTAATGTTAAGTTATCCTTCTGATGAAGTTGGAAATCATTTACTAAGTTTAGACCAATTAGATGAGAAGAAAATAAATCCTTGGTCAGATGTACTAACATTAAAACAATATCGTGAGTTATTTGGATATCAAGTTCATCCATTTACTGGTGTTGATTACGTTAAATATTATCAAGAATTAATTGAAGCAGAAGGTGCTGAAGTTGAAATTGTTTTTGCTAATGATGTAAGAACTATCCTAAAATATACAAAAAATGTGCTTTGTTGTGATATTCATTCACGCCATCGTTCTAAACGTTTATTAAAAGAAGCTAATGCTAATTTAGTATATGGTCTAGATGATATCTTAACTGAATCAATCAATGGTAGTGGTTATAATAAAAACTATGGCTTACTAGGAAGTAACAAAGCAACAGAAGAAAAAGTTAAGCTATTCCCACGTGATGGTCAACAACTAGTTGAAAAAATTCAAGCAGATATGCTTAAATTAACTGGAAAACATGTAGAAGTAATGGTTTATGGTGATGGTGCCTTTAAAGATCCAGTAGGTAAAATTTGGGAACTTGCTGATCCCGTTGTTTCTCCATTCTATACACAAGGCTTAGATGGAGTTCCAAACGAAGTAAAATTAAAATATCTAGCTGATAATGATTTTGCAAATTTATCTGGTGAAGAATTAAAACAAGCAATTAAATCATACATCAAACAAAAGGATGACAATCTTGTTGGTAAAATGGTATCGCAAGGAACAACTCCAAGACAATTAACTGACTTAATTGGTTCTCTTTGTGATCTAACTAGTGGTAGTGGTGATAAAGGAACCCCAATCATTTTAATTCAAGGTTATTTTGATAACTATACAAACTAAAGGGATTAATTCCCTTTTTTTATTTAAAAAGTCTCTATTAAACTATTTTCTAGTTAATAGAGACCTTTTTTATTGAACTGAAAGACTATATTTTAATTTAAGTTCACAACTTTCACAGGCAAGTACTAATTTTAATTCTTCATAGAGAGGATCAATTACGAACGAATCAACTTCATTAAAAGTATAAACGATTTTATCATCATTACATAATACTAATTGAGCATTACCCTTTAATATTTGCAAATTAACTTCTACAATTACGCTTTGCCCCTTTGGTTTAATCGTATTTAACTTTTGAATTCCATTAGCTTTTTTCACGCTATAAGAATACTGATTATTTACTTGTGAATTGATACTACCGATTTCTGTTATCTGATATTTACCACTCAAAATATCTTGTTCTGTATAATAACATAAAGCAGTTGAATCCCCATTAGTATCTTCAATATCTTTAACGCAACTACTAATTAGAGTTGTACTAAAAATAAGTACAATAATTAACCATATTTTTTTCATTTTATGCCCCCTTCTTCATTGTTTTTGCAGAAGATGCTGTAACAAATGATCGTGGAAAGAATCTTGTTCCGAAAATAGTTAATCGATTTTTAAAACCAACTACTGCAAGGCGTTTTCCTTTTAATGATTTTTGATAACCAAAAGCTGCCACTTTGCCTGCAGTAATAGGTTTAATTTTCTTAAAAGTATAATCATTATGGGCAACTTCAACAAACTTAGACAAAAAAGGCCCTGGGCATAAAGTTAAAACTTTAACATTAGTTTTTCTAAATTCATATGCAATCGCTTCACCTAATAACAAGACAAAACTTTTACAAGCATGATAAGTACACATATAAGGTGCAGGCATAAAAGCTGCGATTGATGCAACGTTAATAATATGACCTTCATTATTTTTTAACATTTGGTCAGAAAATACTTTTGTAAAATATAATAATGCATTACAATCCACATTGGTCATCCTGATTTGTAGATCAATATCCATATTTTTAAAATCTTTACGATCACCAAAGCCTGCAGCATTAACTAAATTATTCACAAAATAGTTTTTTTCAATTGTATGATTGTAAACTTTTTTTAGTTCTTCTACTACTGACAAATCAGCAACAACATAATCAATCATAATCTTATTGTAGTTTTGTTTAATCTCATTAACTGTGCTTTCAAGTGCTACTTGATCAATATCAACTAATAATAAATTATTGTCATCTTTTGCATATAATTTTGCAAACTCTTTTCCAAGCCCATTAGCAGCACCAGTAATTAAAGTAATCTTCATTCTTTATTCCTCCATATTGTCAATATTATTCCACTTTATTAAGTATTATATGTTATTATTTTACCATATTTTTTTTATTTTACAAAACAAAATACAAAAGAAGACAACTTTCTGCGAATTGTCTTCTTCATCAAATAACTACAAATAAAATTTAAACTCGTTAAAATTGCTATAATTACAAACATATCCCCCTATATTTTTGTAAAACACTTTAAACCTTCCATTATTAAAAAATCATTAAAATATATTAGCTATATCAGCTATACACATCAACATTATCTAAAGCCGGACCATAAGATAGTACAATTTCTTCATTAAGTTTTTGAACCGAACCAACTTGAAAAATCTTTATATAAAAAGTTCCATCATATGGTGCTTCAAATAAAATCATTTCAATATTGGAATTTGTTGAACTCGCGAAAGCCAAATTATTACCATTGGTATCCGTGATTCTTAAATCATAATTGGTTAATTTCAAACTATCGACTGTACCAGTTGTATATGCAGTCCATGCTATTGATACTTTTATTTTTTCCAAAATCTCTAATTGAATTGGAAGACGATAGATACAACTACCATTTGTACCAGTTACATGGATAATGGATTTAGCATTGGAATAGTGTTCCTCAAAGTTAACCCAACTAATCATTCCTGCTCCAACTCCTTCATCAAAACCATTCATATTACATAAAAGGTTATTTTCTGAACTATATTGGGCACTAGATGTAAGTAAGGCTAAAACTTTTTCTGGATATCCCTTTAAACCTGGATGTTTATCCATCATCAACGCAATAATACCTGATGCAATCGCTGAAGAAAGACTAGTTCCTGTACTGTAAATATTATTCAAAGGAACAGCAACGGAGGAACCATGTACCACAACTGTTGGTTTTTTAGGGCCTATAGCTTCTAAGTATGCTGAAAACCCGTGTCTAATAATATATTCATTCGCTGAACCCACACCAACAACATTATAACCAAGACCAGGGTTAGCAACAAAGCGACCATCATTTCCTGTTGAAGCGACCATAATCACCCCATATGCACGGGCGATATAATCAACATAGGCTGAATCTGAAGCGTATACACCATCTGGGTTTGCTTCACCAAAACTCATATTAATAATATCTACATCGTTATCAAGCATCCATTCTATTTCTTCACTAAGCGACCCATAAAGATAAGATGAAAGGATGGTTGCATCAGGTGCAATCCCGTCTTCCGCCGCGATAATTGCTGCCATTTGAGTTGTGTGATTTTCAATTGTTTGCGTAAAGCCAGTTTGGGAATGAATTAAGCAAGTTGTATTGTCGAATTCCTCATGAGATAAATCGACAAGGCCTGGTTCTAAGATTCCAACTGTTACGCCTTCACCTGTATATGTCCGATTTTCATAAATACCAGCAGTACCGGCACAAGCTAAACTGATAATTAATTGTTCTTGTTTCTCATAACAATACTCTTTTACATATACAGTTTCAATATCCGGATTACTATTTAACTGATTTAAAATAAAATCTTGATATTGATAGAATTTAGCTTTTTCATAAGTAAATTCTACGTATGGAGAATATTTAGAAATATAAAATGACTTATAATTACTAATCAATATATCTTTTAATTTATCTTCATTCCCATTATAAAAATATTGTTTAGCACGAGTTCTATAACGATCATCATTTCGTTCTATATTTTCATTAATCTCTTCTAATTCTTCTTCAGTTTTAAATTTTATTTGAATCACAATTTCATCAATCGCTTGAGCATTAACACTTTCGGTATCAAGTGATAATTTCTGATAATCATCTGTTGTTTCAAATACAATTTTGCTTGTAGTATCCCCCCGAACTACAATAATAGATAAATCAAAGGATATAATTGAAAGAATTATAATAATAAAGATTTTCTTCAAAATATATATAAACAAAATGACTCTCAATCCTTTTATTTGTAGGTATTTTGTTCATCTCATACTTTAAATATTTCCCATACATAAATATATACACTTTCAATCCTTGATTTTCCACAAAAAATTTGTATTTTTTTTAAATTAATACGAAAAAGTGTAAGTTTTTGCCCCTTGACTATTACCATAAGTGATAGTTAATAATGGATTATTTCCTATTTCATTTGCTGAAATTGCCTTAAGAATACCACAACTTGAATTAGAAGCAAAACGAATAATCTTTTCATCAACCTGTAAATACATGGATGAAAGATCATCAGATGCACTTTTCATTATATAAAAATAATAATAGTTATTTATTTTTGTTTCATATTTATCATAGCCACAATAAATATATAGTGATGTATTCAGATCTAATTGAATAAAATACATCGGATTAACATCTGGTTTTTCACAATGACTCTTCATAAATGATAAATATTCTTCGGTCATCACGGCTGTATCATCTTTGACATGAAAATGTTTATCAACATAAATCGTTTCAACATTTTTATTAAAAGTATCATTTGTAATCGTTATAAGTGTAAATGATGTGACAACTAAGATAATTATAAAAATTGATGTTAAAAAAGCGTATTTATAATTAAAAAATTTGTTTACCTTTCTTGAAGAACGATTATCAAAAAAGTCAGTTTGCTTAATTATATCTTCAGCAGTTACACGACATTGATATTTTGATTTCATTGCTTCAATTAATTGTTTTTCTTTATCAGCTTTCATTCTTGTTGATCCTTTCCTTGCAAGTATTCTTTAACAGTTTGTTCTGCTTCATTATACATTCTACGTGCTGTTTCTGGATTTAAATTTAACATAATTGCGATATCTTTGAACGTCATTTTAAATCCAATTCGATTAACATAAATAGAATATTTGACATCCCCTAATAGCTTTTCGATATCTTCTAACATTAAATAAATTTCCGTATTATTAAATACGATTGTTTGGTCTATACTTTCTTCTGAAAGTGTACACTTGTTCATTCTATTGTGTTTAATTTTAATAAAATTTAATATGTAATTTCTTGATAATGATATGAACCAAGTATAAAATGATGATTCTTTTTCATTATACATATTGATTTTCTGAAGTAATCTTAAAAATATTTCTTGTGTACAATCATTTGCATCATCATAATTCTTTAAATAATGATAACAAAAATAATATATTACATCTTTGTACTCTGAAAAGATTATATTGAATGCTTCTTTGTCTCCTTCTTTTAATTCTCTGATTATTGATTTGTTTAATTTATGCATAACTTCCCTCATAACATGAAAATTTTTTTGTATATCCTGATTTATCTATTAATAGTATTTTATCAAATTTTGATAAATCTTTCAAGAATATGGTTGTTTAAATTAAAAAATTCGGTATCCCGAATTTTTATTACTTTATTCATTTACATAAAAAGCCATTGGATAAGTTAAGTAGTTGATTTCATCTAATTGATCGATAGAAATGTAGCCTGTTTCAGCTTTTAATAGTGATGGAATTCGATTGACAATTGTTGCACACGTGTGAGCAACAGTGTCTGGTTTTACTACTTTGAAGATCGTATTTGGTTCGCCTGTGATTTCCCAGTCACACATATCTCCTTCTCCTTCTGCATAAACCTTACCAATAGTTTGTTCTTCAATAATAATACCTTGATGTGTATGAATTGTTACAACTGCGGACATTCCGATACATTTTCCCTTTTCAATTGTTTTGTTTAGGGTATGACTATATGTGTCTTCTGTTGCAAGATATGGGACATTTTCTTGAGTTAATGATTTAATGGTCAATCCCAATTTGTTTGCTAGTGCCTCACTTGCATTCCATGCATATGATGCTTGAACAACTTCGGGATGGGCAATTTTAGCTTCAAATTCTTCTTCGGTTAAATCTACACCATGCGCTTCGGCCAAAGCGATCCCATATTCATCTACATTATAGCTATATGCACCCTTAATTTGGGTAATATTATGACAGCCACCACAAATCATTGATACCATATTAATCCAAAAGATATCTTGCATTCCACTACCAGTAATTGTACATCCTGTTTCTTTTGCAAGTAAATCTAATTTATTCGTAAGATGAGCTGATGTTTGGTAGGGAAAAATCGCTTCTTCACATGTTGTAATCACATTTATGCCTCTTTCTACACATTTTTCGATATGGTCATAAACATCAGAAATATAACTAAATAAAGTTACAACTGCTACATCAGCTGCACACTCATCTAATACTTGATCAGCATTACTACTAATCTTTACTCCCAATTTTACCCCTAGTTCTGCAAAATCACCGACATCCATACCGATAATTTCCGGATTAATATCGATTGCTCCAACGATTTCCGCTCCTTTTTCATATAAATAACGAATAATATATTTCGCCATTTTTCCGCATCCATATTGGACTACTTTAATTTTTCTCATATTTTTTCCTCCCTGTTTTACAAATATATTTTATACAATATTAGGTAATTTTATACGTATATAATTTTTTTACTGGTAAATAATATAATTGGTGATATTTATGAAAAAAATTGTAATTATAGGTGCTGGAATTACAGGATTATGTACGGGAATTTTTGCCTTAAGAAAAGGATATCAAGTATCAATATATGAAAAAAATAGTTTTGCCGGTGGTTGTTGTACCGGTTGGATAAGAGATAATACCTATATCGATAATTGTATGCATTGGCTTACTGGAACTAATCAAACTACTAAAACCTTCAAATTATGGAAAAAGGTGGGAGCCATCTCAGAAACAAGTAATTTATATCAAGGCGAGTATTTTTATAAATCTATATATAATAAGGACGAAATTGCGTTATCTAACGATTTAGAAAAGTTTAGGGCTGATTTATTAAAGTTATCAATTGAAGATCAAAAAGAAATCAATAAATTTGTTAATACGGTTAAAAGTTTAATTGTAATCCATCAAAATCCTAAATTGGTTAATAAAATTTTTAATACACCTTTCGCTTATTTAAACTCGTATATGCGATATCGTCATTTATCCCTTGATGATTTAGCTAAAAAATTTAAACATCCACTCCTTAGAAAAATGTTTACTGATTATTTGCCGAAAGAATATTGTTCACTAGCATTGATTTATGCTTATGCGACTTTTGCAAGTGGTAATGGTAAAATTTATAGTGCAGGTTCAAAAGCTTTTGCAAATAATATTTTAGATGAATATATTAAACTTGGTGGTTTCATTCATTTTGATAGCACTTTAACCAAAATCCATCTCAACAATAACCGCATTGTTGGCGTTGAAATTAATAATCGCGAAAATATTATGGCTGATGAATTTGTTTATACAGCTGATCCTAAATATTTATTTGATCATCTATTATCTAATGAATATATGCCAAAGGAATTAGAACAAAAATTTAATGATCCTAGGGTCTACCCGCTTTATTCTAGTTTCCATGCAGCATATTTAGTTGATAAAGACCAATGTCCATTTAAGGATAGTGTTATATTCGAAATTAAAGAAACAAAAATAGGCCAAAATTATATTACAAGGTTGCATTTAAGAGATTATTCCTATCTTTACCCTCACAGTCATAAGACCGTAATTCAAGTGTTTATCCCTCAATCAATGGATGATTATAGTTATTTTGAATCATTATTAAAAAATAATCCCGATGATTATGAAAGAAAGAAAACAAATCTAGCTAATAAATTTAAAGATTTAATTGTTGAGGAGTTTCCTAATCTTAAAAAATCAATCACTTTATTAGATTGCTGGACCCCAGTGACCTATAATCAATATTTTAATTCTAATTGTGGTTCATATATGGGATTTACTTTTACAAAGAAATCTAGTTTTAATCATATTCCCTATAAACTAAAAAATCTAAAGAATTTTTATCTAGCTACCTATTGGCAAAAACTTTCTGGTGGACTTCCAGTTGGGTTAGAAATAGGTTATGAAATTAGTAAAATATTATAAGAAAAGACCTGTTTTTAAACACAGGTCCATTTTTATAGTTTGTTTAAAACGAGATTAATTCTTCTTGATACTTCGTCTTTTCCTAAAATTTTAAGCACCCAATATGGATTTGGCGTATTTTTTCTTGTTGAAACAGCTATTCTTAAAATTTCAGATACATCAGCAATGCTACCAAGATATGCTTCTTTATTCTTTTTATAAACTTTCATATTGTCACAGAAGCCACATTTAACAGCAACTTGTTTTAAATTTTCAAACCATTCTTCTTCTGATAGTTCTAATCCCATATTTTGTTCGTACGTTGTTAGAACATTTTTGATTGCATCTCTTGCAATATTTTCATTGAATGGTAATTCAGTTTCTTTTAATAATTGATCATATAAGTTGGCATAGAAGAATGCAACAAGCGGATATACTTGAGAAAATGTTTCATAGTCTTTTCTTGGATTTTCTTTTTCTCTTTCAATATTGATAATTGATTTAAAGTATTCTTCATCTTGTTTAATTAGATTTGCAAGATCTTGATTATATTCTTCAGCATAAGCTAAAGCACGTTTTGTAAATTCTTCTTTAGTTAAACGAGCAAGACGTTCTTTACAAATATTTTTCACTTTCGCAAGATCAAATAGTGCTCCATCTAAATTCATTTTTTCAAATGATAGTTTAAAATCATAGATATTTGCGTTCATGTTTTGAAGACGCCATTCTTCAAAGTTAGAATTAGCAATCGTAATTAAGTATTCTAAGAATCCTTCTACGGGATATCCTTCTTGTAAAAAGTACGATACTGCCGCTTCAGCATCTTTACGTTTAGAAAGTTTTCGTTTATTACCATTATCTAATTTCATAATCACTGGTAAGTGAGCATAATTTGGATGTTCCCAGTTCATTGCCTTGAACAATTCTAAATGAACAGGAAGACTTGCAAGCCATTCTTCACCTCTTGTAATATGCGTTGAATGCATAAAATGATCATCACATAAATGAGCGAAATGATATGTTGGTAAGCCATCACTCTTTAAAATAACGATATGTTGATCATTTTCAGCAAATTCTAAGTCCCCACGGATTAAATCATGAACTTGAACACGGTTTGTATAACAACCTTTTGAGCGAAAACGCATTACATATTTTTCACCATTTTTAATCTTTTCAATAGCTTGTTCTGGGGTTAAGAATGAACATTTTGCGTGTTCACCATAATAACCTGGATTTAGTTTGTTTGCTTCTTGATAACTTCTTAATTCAGATAATTCTTCACTGCTACAAAAACATGGATATGCAAGATTTTTTCTTACCATTTCCTTAATTACTGTACGATAAATCATTTCCCGATCACTTTGACGATATGGGCCATAATTACCACGTTCTGGTTTACCTTCACCAAAAAAGCCTTCATCAGGAGTTATTCCGAATGCAGCTAGTTGATTTAATAAGTCAACATCACTACCTTTTACTTCTCTTTTGGTATCAGTATCTTCTAATCTAAAATAGAATACACCATTTGTTTGTTTGGCAAAACGCCATGCGATTAATGATGTAAATAAACTTCCAGTATGTAAAAATCCAGTTGGGCTAGGTGCAAATCGAGATACAATTGCATCAGGAGCTAAATTTCTTGCTGGATATCTTTGTTCTAAATCACTAATTGTTTCCGTTACATCGGGAAAAATCAAATCTGCTAATTGATCTAAAATATTCATAATGATTACCTCTTTTTCTTCTTATATATTATACCAAAATTTATGTTATTTTTTTTACTATATGCTTTATTCTAATAATTAAATATTAATTAACTAATCTTTTCTAATTTAACAAATTTCCATACGACCCGTTTTTCATCAATTTTTCTTGTTTCCATATAGTATGCTTCATCCTTACCAAATAAAAATGAATATCCTTGATAAACTTTTTTACCATAGATATCAAATCTTGTAGTTACATTTCTAATAAAATCTTCAATGGAACTGCTGATGATATCTTCTGTAATTTCTGCTTCTATATATTCAACATTAGAAATCTCAATTGTGGGATCAGTTGCTTTAGTACTATAATATTGATATGTTTTTTCTTTCAATGAAAATCTACTAATATTTTTAAAACTTAGATTATCATCAGTGATAGTGATGTTGCTTAAAGGATTACTATATAAACATTCTGCATAGATATATTTACCATAGATATCTTCTACCGGTATTTTTTTCTTACTACAACTAGTTACAGATAAAATTAACACTAATGAAATGATTAAAAAAATTTTTTTCATTTGATTCACCTCTTTAGTTATTATACCACATTTGTTGATTTATTTCACTAAATAAGTGTTATTTTACCCAAGAAATAAGTGTTATTTTACCCAAGAAGTATGAATAACATATGATAATTAAAATGTCCCTAAAGCAATTAATGAATAATTTTATTGTTATTCACTATCTACTTTAGAGACATTAGCTTATTTTTGATTTAATTAATAAAATCGTTTAAAATAAATTTTAATCTTATCCCTAAATTTTAGAAGTACTATACTTCCAAAATAATAATGTCTTTAATTTGATCAATCTTTACATCAATTAAATCTTCTTTATTCTTTAAAACTAATTCATCTTCTTGTTGTTCAATAATTGTTCCTTCAAGATTACTATTTTCTAATTCCAATATCACATTAACATTCATACCTTTAGTTACTAGTTTCATAATCCCATTAATTTTCTTTTCAATAATTGATGGTGTTTTTTTTACAATCCAAGTTGTTTTAACATCCGTATTTCTTGAATCAAAAAACATTTGGGAGTGATTATTATTAATTTGAGTATTAATTGTATCAATAAACATTGTTGGATAATTCTTTTTAGTTTCCATTTTATCACCATTATATTATATGATAAATAAAAACTTTTTGTAACTAATCTTGTTGATTTTTATAGTATAAATGAATCAAACCAATAATTAGAATATTGGGTTCATAATGAAAGGGAATTTCTATAATATCTTTGATTAATTCAGATAGACCACCAGTCAAGATTACATTAATCTCTTCAACATTTAATTCTGCTTTAATCTTACTAATCATACCTTCAATCATTGCGACCGTACCATAAATCATTCCACTTTGAATGCATGTTGTTGTATCATTGCCAATAATATTTTTGGGTTTAACTAATGCAGTATGTGATAGTTTAGCAGCAGATGAAATTAGTGAATTTAGGGACCCATTCATCCCTGGAGCGATTGCGCCACCTAAATATTCCTTTTTATCATTTACAACGATAAATTTTGTTGCTGTACCTAAATCAACAATAATTAATGGTGTTTGATATTTTTGGACTGCTCCTACTGCATCACAAAGTAAATCAGCACCTAGGGTTTTTGGTGAATCAATTTTTAATTTTAAGCCACTTTTAATTCCAGGTGCAATAAACATCGGAGTTAAATTAAAATATTTTTTTACCATTTGATCAAAAATTGTATCAAGTGCTGGCACAACATTAGAGATAACTACACCTTCAACAATTTGATTCCCAATTACCGATTTAACTTTTTGATAATATTCATCAGCGGTTAAATGATCATTAGTTACAAATCTAAATGTTCTCTTAATTTCTTTATTTTCAACAATTGCTAATACCACATTAGTATTGCCGATATCAAAACATAATAACATAATATTTCCACCTTTTTCCTTATTATATAATAAACTATCATTTTTTGCAAAAAAAAAGATTAGATTTATCTAGTTTCCAATTATAAAAACTAGATTTTTATTTATAATTGTGATACAATAGTATAAGAGGGTGACTAATAATGGAAATAAAATATGAAAAAATGACTAAAAGTGATTATCCAGAAATTAAAAACTTAATAAAAGAAGCATGGTTTAATGAATATCCTTTCGCAAGAAAATATATTAAGCAATATGAAGATGGTTATCTTTATATGTATTTATATGAATCGGATTATCAGGTAGTTGCGAAAGATAATGGTAAAGTTGTTGGATTTATTTTTGGTAAATATAAAAATCCACCATTTAAGGTAAGATTAAAGTATGCATTAAAATTGCTTGGTTTAGGCATCAAAATGTTATTTTCTTATCCTGGACGTCGGGGAATTAAAATGACTTTAATTACTAATAAAATTAATAATAAATTATTAAAGCCTCATAAAAAAGACTTACAAGCTGAACTTGTTTTATTTATTGTTGATGAAAATTACCGCAAACATGGAATCGGTAGTACCCTACAAGAAGATTTCTGTGAGTATTTAAAAAAGCACAATGTGAAAAATGTTTATTTATATACTGACACATATTCTAATTTTGAATATTATGAACATCGTGGATATGTTAGAAAAAGAGCTTTACCAGTCGATTTTAAGATTAAAGGTGAAGAAATGGATCCTCTTCCAGAATATTTTATTTATGTAAAGGAGTTATAAAATGTACACAATTGAAAAACTAGGAGACGAAAAATTATCTGAATTCTACCAGCACTTCAATAAAAATGTTGAAAACGAAATACTTACACATGATGAAATTCAAGTTAAATTAAATCTAACTTATCTTTGTGAATATCTTTTAAAACATCAAATCGGTAAAATTGTTATTTCCACAATTAATGGTGAATATGTTTACTGTTTGATGCTTGATTTAGGACAATACTTTGCTCATCACTGGAATCACAACTTTTATAATTTCTTTAATAAAATTGACAAAAAGAAATTTGACATTGATTTAAAATTCTATATCAAAGATATTTACAATATTTGTCCAACAACCGTTTTATTCTTTACAAATTTAAAGTTTGACCATTGGTATGATCAAGATTCACCAATTAAAGCTATTCTTGAAGCATATCCATGTTATAACATGTTGGGATTTACTGATAATTTAATTACAGATGAACAAATTCTTAATTCAAACAATACAAGAACTTATAACTTTAGTTCTGCTTATAAAGTAGATATGGACATCTGGTATTATGATTTTATCGAACGAATCCCATCTGCACTTGGTGATAATTATTGCTATTATTCAATTATTAGATATCCTGAATTATTAGAAATCTATGATGATTATCGTAATCAAACGATTCCAATGATTTTCCCACTAGATAATCCTCTAGAAAAATTAGATGCTTATAAAGGCAAGGGAATAAAAATCACCTTAGATGGTTTTAGAGTTGCTAAAGAAAGTAACAATTATCATTTTACCAGTGAAATAGGAGGTAAAGTTGAAGCTTTACTTTATAAAGAAGTAGATTACTTTACTTTCTTTGATATTGAGACTTCCTTTGACTTATTCCACGTTCATGAGGGTGTTAGAGTTTATCATATTGATAATGAATATCATCAATCATTGTTCTTCTATTCATTTAGAGCCGACAGCAATTACGTCTTTAATGAAAACCGAAAAGAACGAATTGAAGATGATATAGCATATGAAGATAAAATGGTTGCTGATATCTATACGACAATGCCAGTTAAATATGAAAATCTCGATATCTTAAGAAATATGCGAACTAAAGAAAATAATTTCTTAGTTAAAAATTTAATCACTGGTCTTAGATTCCAAGAAGACTATGAATTTGGTAATGAAAATCATAATGTAAGAAAATATCAAGACCGAATTACTAGAATCGATTTAGGTTCAGTTAACATGCTAATTACTGAAGAACCTCACTATAATTATTATAAAAAGGACAAACTGGAACTTGCGTTTGAACGATCTATTCCAATCAGGTTAGTAGTTTCAGCTGACAAAGATACTCATGCTGCAGTATTATACTTATTAAACTTTGGTTGTAAGAATAAGCCTACTTATTACTTAAATGAAGTATCTGGCAATATGATTAAAATCGAAGTAAGTGGCGATGATTTAAATCTAAAAGATATCAAATATACGGTTGAAGGTCGACCATACGTTTCATTTTATTCATATATTGACCAAAAATTCAAAATGAAAAAAATGGGTACACCACGTCATTTAATCTTATCACCTTTCTTAGGCGATGAACCAGCTGATGCTAGTGAAGAATTAAAATCTTCATTTAAGGAAATTAAATCTAGTTTACTTTATGCAGAAACATTATTTGAAGATGTTGAAGAACTTGGTAAAATTGTTGATAGTAATTTAGATATTCTTTTACGAAAAAAGTGGGGCGATGCCGTATATGACTACGCTACAATCTATATTTCAAAAACGTGTGTCCTAGAATATAGTGATACTTATAAAGATTATTTAGCAGAAAGAGTAGACTTCGCTGTAGTTGCGTTATTCTATTTTGAAATACTACAATTAGAAGATGCAGCAATTGAAATTGCATCAAATGGTATTTCTCAATTTATTAATAGTTACCAAATTAAAGGAACAAAAAAACATGAAAAAATCTTTAAAATATCATCTGAAAATGTTCTTGACTTATTAGATGAAATTCAAGAAGAATATGCAAAAACGCTAGATTTATGGGATGTTGATGCAAACTTCTATTCTTCTAAGAAAGCTTTAAGTGTAATGCGTCGAAAATTTGAAATTGAAAAAGGCGTAGAACAATTAAAACGTAATCGTAGTGAAATTGAACATATCTATCAAAGTAAAAAAACTAAAATTCAAAATCGTTCCAACAATATTCTATCCTTTGTTGGTTTACTAATTACGATTACTAGCGTTATTGACATCTTCAGTAACGCATTAAATGATGAAAATACTTATTTAACAGGATTAGAAAAATTTATTTTCAGCAATCTATCTACCCTAAATATTGTTCGAGCAGTTGTAGTTATTGCCATTTTGGTTCTAATATATAAACAAATCAGTAAAAAACGATCAGAAAAGATAAAAAAACAAAAATAGTCTGGAATTTAAGTCCAGACTTTTTTACATAAATTCTTGTAATGATTTTCCGTTAATCTTTGCTGTAACAAGAAGTCCAATTGTTCCAGGGCCACAGTGAGCACAAACATTAATCGGAATAATCCCTTTAATAACTTTATAGTCAGAATAATTTGAATCAATTTTTTCAATCGACTCAACGATTGCATCAACAATGTTTTGATTACTATCAAAAGAAACTATTGTGTAATCATATTTAGAGATTGGGTAATCACCATAATTTTCAGTAATTTTTTCAATAAAAGCTTTCTTCATATGTCTAATCATTGAATCTTTAACCAATGCACCTTCTTTTAAAGTAATTAGAGGTTTAAGTCCAATCGTATTACCGATAGCAGCTATTGCTGGTGAAATTCTTCCACCATTTTTAAGCGTTGTCAAATTTTTGGGAATAAAACAAACATAATTATCCATTTTTCTCGCTTCAATTTTGGCAACAATTGCTTCAACTGGTGTTCCTTTTCTTACTTCATCTACTGCAAATAAAACATGTGATAACATTAATGATGAAACTGACAATGAATCAATTATAGTTAATTTCCCTTCAAATTCAGTATTTGCAACATTGGTAAATAAATCAAACATTGACGATAATTTACTTGAAATAGTGAAATGAATGATATGATCATATCCTTGTTCAAATAAATCTTCAAAATATTCAATTACTTGTCCAAGTGGTGGTGTTGATGTCTTAACCACTTTATTAGCATTCATTTCTGTTAATAATTTATCTTGATCAATGCTTACACCATCTAAATATTCAACTCCATCAATTATAACATTAAGGGGAAAAACATTAACGTTATTTTTTTCTAGCACATTTTTTAATACAACACATGATGTGTCTGCTGATACTAATATTTTCATTTTTCTTCCTCCATTACTATATACAATATTTTTATAGCAATTCTCTAATATTATACCAAAATTATTGTTATTAGTCAACAAAAGATATGCTTAAGCCCCATTATTTCCAAAATATGCCAATCATTTTTTGTTATTCTTTTTCAAATTCTTCCTTAACCTTAATCAATAAATCTCTAATTTTTAGGTGTTGTGGACAAATTATTTCGCATTTTCCACATTTAATACAATCGCTAGCCTTACCCTTACCTTTAGTATGAATTTGATAATATACATGAGTGCCAAAACCAGAATAGATATTTTTCGCATTCATACATGCAAATAAATCTGGAATGGAAATCTTTTTAGGGCATCCATCGATACAATATCTACATGATGTACAAGCAATCAAATTCATTGATTTAAAGATGGCAATAACTTTATCAATAGCATCATATTCTTTCTGATTTAGTGGAATAAAGTTTTCCATAAATGATACATTATCTTCAACTTGAGCAAGATTACTCATACCTGATAATACCATAATAACATTTTCAAAACTAGCGGCATATCTAATTGCATAACTCGCATTAGAGCCATTATTTAAGTCACTCAAAATTTTATTTGCTTTGGCAGGTAAATTAACTAAATTACCACCTTTAACAGGTTCCATAACGATAACCGGTTTATGGTGTTTTTCACATACTTCATAACAAAGTTTCCCTTGAACTGCTACGTCATCATAATCGACATAATTAATTTGTAATTGTACAACTTCGATTTCGGGATAAGTAGTTAAAATTTCATCAAGTAATTCATGAGTATCGTGGAATGAAATGCCTACATGTTTAACTTTACCTTCTTGTTTTAACTTAAACGCTGTTTCATATGCGTGACATTCCTTAAAGTGTTCATATGATAATTTGCTTTGAGCATGCATCAGATAAAAATCAAAATAATCAACACCACAAGCAGTTAGTTGTTCTTCTAATAATGGTCTAATATCAGCTGCTGTTTTGAAACAGCCACCACTTAATTTATTAGTAAGAACAAAATCTTCGCGTTTATACCTTTTTACTAGACATTCTCTTAAAGCAATTTCACTTAAGCCACTATGATACACATGAGCAGTATCAAAATAATTGAAGCCTTTACTGATAAATAAATCAATCATTTTTTTGAATTGTTCATAATCAATTTCACCATTAGTAACTGGTAATCGCATACAACCAAATCCAAAATTCTTTTTTACTTTACTAAACATTGTTATTTCCTTCCTTATTAAGTAATAATCTATGATCTAATCATAATTAATTAAAGATTAAGTTCTTTTATTAATTTGATTGTTCTTTTTGATGCAAAAATATTTATTTATACAATTTTGTCCCCTTTTTCAACATTACATCTACGACATAATGTTTGAAGATTATCGGGCGTACTTTTACCACCTTTAGCGATCGGAATAATATGATCTACTTCTAAATCATTCCCATAACGATGACAATATCGGCATCGATTTCCATCACGTTTATAAATATAGAACCGCATTTTATTTGTTACTTTCCCGCGTTCAACTCTACATATCGCATTCCAAATTTCAGGGTCATTAAAATATTTACCATTTTTATCTTGTAATCGATGAATCAATATAAAAATTTGATTAGAATTAAATATGTCTGATTTTTTTCGATATTTTTCACCATTAATCTTTGATAAATAAAGCGTTACTGTAATATTGTAATGTATTACAGGTTGATATAACATTTTTTTACTCATTTTATCTTCATAGCGATTTAGTATTTTAATTAGCCGTTTGTTTGGTTCTTTATAATATCTACCTTTAATATTTATCTTATTAATTTCGTTAATATATTCATTATACTTATTTTTATTTATGTTTGTTTTTCTGATCTGTTCTGCTATTTTATAATAATTAAACTGTAATTGATAGATTAAATAGTCTTCAGGTGAAATACTATTATAATATATTTCATTATCATAAGTATTTTTTTGATCATAATTTATAATATTATCAAAATGATATTTATTATTAATCTCTGTTATTCTCGCTAGTAAAATACTATTTTTATTTACATATGATTCACAAATACTATCAATTATTTGATAACTAACTATCAATAAGATTATAGTAATGATAAATATAAAGAATAAAATCATTTTATTTCCTCCTAATCTAAATCTTATCCGAAATCAATTAATAACATTTATCTCAGTTTTCATAAATAATCATATCAGCAATTTGATACTTCCTTAAATTAAATACTTTTTCAATGACTTGTTGATCAATACATTTATTTGTTGTACCATTAAACACTACTTTTCCTTCATCTAGGACAATCACATTATCTGCATACTTAATGATTTGATTAATATTATGCATTACAACAACAATGGTTTTATTTTTTTGTTGATTTAATTCTTTAATCATTTTCAAAAATGATGCTTCATAATTGACATCCATAAAAGATGATGGCTCATCAAAAATCATTACTTTCGCATCTTGAATAATTTGCATGGCAAGATATACTAATTGGCGTTGACCACCTGATAGTTCATCTAAGTATTTATCTAATAAAGCGTTCAAATTAAATTGATCAATTGTTTGATTGATAATCTTTAAATCAGTTGCAGTTAATTTATTGTTAATTCCTAAATAAGGATTTCTTCCCATCTTTAGAATATCTAAAACTAATATGTGGGGATATTTTAAAATTTGCGGTAAATATGATATTTTTTTCGATAAATCTTTCAGACTAATATCTAAAATATTTCGTTCTTCTAGTAAAATTGTTCCAGAATATCGATATGTTCCATTTATACATTTAATAAGCGAGGTTTTGGAACTAGCATTTTTACCTAAGATTGCAGTAACCTTGTTTTTTTCAATATGAATATTAATTTTGTTTAACACTTCTTTATTATTAAGTTTCAACGATAAATCTTTAATTTTAATCATAATGTTTTCTCCTTAATAATAAATATAAAAAGAATGGTCCACCAATAAATGCCATTACGATGCCCACTGGAACTTCAGTTGGATAAAATAAACATCTACCTATGGTATCTGCAATTAATACGAGGATAGATCCAATTAAGATTGATCCAATTAAGTTCTGTTTTAAATTACCTTTAATAATTTTTCTTGAAATATGCGGAACAACTAATCCGACAAATCCAAGTAATCCAGCAAAACTAACCACTGAAGCAGCTAGGCATGATGCACATACCATAGCTATAAATTTAATTATTTTGGGATTTACACCTAAACTTCGTGCAAGTTCATCACCTAGACTTAGAATTTCAATTTTAGAAATAAATAAATACACAACAATAATTGAAATAATAATTAGAATCATCGGAATAATCAATAATTCATAGTTAACACCATTTAAACCACCAATTGAAAAATATTTATAAGAACTCAAAATATTATTATCTAATAAAGTAATAAATGAAATAATGCCATTAAACAAAGTAGTTATGGCCATTCCCGCTAAAATAATGGTTGATTTGGAGTTATTAATCTTATTAGTAAGCAAAATAATAATTAATGTAGTTATAAAGGCTCCTGAGAAGGCAGCAAAAGGCATTAGATAAAATAATGAAGGGAATAAGAACATTACTAGAATGGTAAATAAGCCTGCTCCACTATTAACACCAATAATGTTCGGACTCGCAAGACTGTTATCAGTTATGCTTTGAATAATGATCCCTGATACTGCAAGGCCAATACCCGATAAAATCGCAGCAATAATCCTTGGAAGTCTTATATTCTTCATAATGATTGCTTGTGGTGTATTTTCCTTAGTAAATAAACCTTCAAAGCAATCGATGATAGTCATTTTACTACTACCACAAAGTAAAGCAATAATGATCATAACTGATAGTATAAGTGCTAATATCAGTAACTTTTTTTTATAATTATTCTTTTTCATATAAAATATCCACCAAATATTGGTAAGCTATTGCCCATTTATGATTAGGTTTAAATTGAAACAAATCTTTTGGTAAGAAATAATACTTATTATTTTTTATTGCATTTAAAGAACTGTATGCTTTTGTTGCAAATAGTTCCCGAACAAAGTTTTCTGAAGCAACACTATCACCCATAATTGATACAAAGATATAATCGGGTTCATTTAATAAGATTTCTTCAATACTTAATCCATCAAGTAAAATTGTTGAAGTATCTGCAATGTTAATTACTCCTAATTCATCTAACATTTTACACACAAAATTATTATTTTTATTCTTTGCTTTACAAGAGGACATTGAAGAACCAGACCTAATAAATAAGATTTTAGATGAGTTATCTAGGTTTATACTGGCTTTAATGTGATCAATTTCCGTTTTAATCTTTAATCCATATTCATCATAATTTGTTTTATCACCAGTAATATTAGTTAAAATATCTAATACATATAAATAATCTTCAAAACTTTCAACTCTAAATAAAGCACTAGGAATTCCTAAATCATTGAGTAACTTACATGTTTTTGCTTGTTCACTAATATCAAGCGATCCTATTACGAAATCGGGATTAGCAGCAATTAAGATTTCGGTATTAATGGTTTTACCTGCTCCCTCATCAACTAAAATAACATCTTGATTAACTAAGCCGCGATCAATACTTTCTTGAACAGTGATACTAGTTACTCCTCCTGCTAATGTATAAATCTCAACAAAGGAAGAAAACAAAACAGCGACATTTTTTGGTTTTTCTGCTAATGAAATTTCGGTATTATTACTATCAATAAACTTATAATAATTACCTTTATTAACTTCTGCTTGACATCCTGATATCATTATCAATAAAATGAATAAACACAAGACTACGCTTTTTTTCATTTTATTTACCTAATATTTCCGCTTTTCTTGTTAGAAGTTCATCATTTAATAATTGTTGTTCAACCTTTTCAAAGCCAATTCGTTTGATTGTATCATTGAATCTTTCGCCCTTAATTCCTTGTTCTTTATATAATAAAATACTTTTTTCAACAACATTTAATACTTCTTCTTTATCTGTAAAGATTCGATTTAAAGGTAATCCACGATCAACAACTTTCCCCCATCTACCACCAATATAAACTTTATAACCTATTTCAAAAGGTTCAACCGCATGGAATGGACAACGTTTAATACATAAACCACAATTATTACATAAATGATAATCAACCATTACTTGATTGTTTTGAACTTTAATTGCCTTCATATAACATGTTTTTTCAACATTACATACTTTACAATTCTTACATTTTTCTAAATTAATTACTGGTTTTCTTTGACCAATAATGCCAAAATCATTAATGTCCGGTTTCATACAGTTATTTGGACATCCACCTACTGCAATTTTAAATTTATGTGGTAAAACAACATTGTGATAACCTTTATAAAAACGATGATGTATTTCTTCAGATAAACTGAAAGTATCAATTAAACCATATTGACATGTAGTCCCTTTACAACTAACAATTGGTCTAACTTTTGGCCCAGTTCCTCCGGTTTCTAAACCATGATCATTTAAAAATTTAATTACTTTATCAATATTGCCATATGGTATTTTTTGAATTTCAAGGGTAAGTCTGGCTGTCATTGTTATTTCACCATTACCATATAGTTTGGCTGCTTCAGAAATAATTTTGGCTTCTTCAGCTGTAATCTTACCATTTCTAGTGATAACACGGCAATTAAAACAATCTTCTGTTGTTTTGTCTCTTAAAAAGCCTAATCCTTTAACTCTTGTAATTTCTTCATCAGTTAATCTAATTGTATTCATAAAATTAATTCTCCTTATTACAATATATTATACCATTTTATTACTATTTAATCAATCAAAAAAATATTATATCTATTCTATCAGGTTGACTTTTTCTTTGGATATTTAATGTATCATTAACTACCATTCCTGCTTTTATTTTAAATAGACTCATTGTAATATTATTTTTATATTTCTTATAAACAAAAATAGGCTCTTACTGAACCTATTTTTTATTTTACTAACATTTACTTTTAGTTATAATCGCCCCCATACTTGGTAGTACTTCATAACTATCAGTATGATGAGTAAAGATTACCTGTTCACCTTCATGTAATTTAATCTTAACTGAATTTAAAGATGCATTTAGATAAATATCTAATCTTTCATTTTCTTTAATTCTTGCATAATGTAATAAGTCACTATCTTCAACCAAAACTGCTTCAACATCATTTTCAAGTAATGATTCATTTTTTCTTAACTTAAGGATATTTTTAACAAGATTTAGTATGCTATCCTCATCACTTTGTGCTTTTTCAACATTAATTGTTTGATAATCACTATTTACTGCAATATATGGTGAATTTGAAGTCGTAAATCCAGCTTGATTAGAGGCATTCCATTGCATTGGTGTTCTACTTCCTGTACGATGATAGCCACCTTCAACTGATTTCAAATCTTTGTTATAAGTCATTCCAATTTCATCACCATAATACATAAATGGCATACCTGGCATTGTATACATAAAAATATAGAATAAACTTAATTCCTCATCATTTAACCAATCTTTAATTCTTACAGTATCGTGGTTCCCAGAAACAATCGAAACATATTTATTTCTTTCATTAGCAAATTTAATAACATCTAAATAAAAATCAAAGAAAGGTTTAGCTTTTTTATTAACACTCTTTCTAAAATAAGGATCATCACCTCTTACCATATAGATATGTAGTGGTTTCCAAGGATCTTGTAGTAGGAAATCACTATCAAATGGTGAACGTAGAGAATCTTTAGGGGACGACCATTCACTGACAAAAAATGCATCTGGATATTTTTCTTTGATTGGACTTAAGATCATATTCCAAGCTTTAATCGTTCCTGTAAATGCTTCATCATCTCTTTTAACAATCCAACCAGCCATATCAACGCGGAATCCATCACAACCTTTTTCAAGATAAAAACAAATAATATCGCGCATTACGGCCATAGTTTTAAGGGTAGTCGGAGCTCCTACTTCATCTTCATAATCATGTTTTACATTGAGAAAACCATAATTTAAAGCTGGTTGAATCGAAAAGAAGTTCGTTGCAACACTACCATTACGATCATAGAAACCACGAATACATGGAATATCTTCTGTACTATCCCAAATTGAATTGGTCCAAATATAACGATCACTATATTCATTCTTTTCATCTTTACAGCTTTCTTTAAACCATTGATGATCAATAGATGTATGTCCAGGTACTAAATCAAGAATAACTTTAATTCCTTTTTCATGTGCTTTTGCAAATAATTCATATAAATCTTCATTTGTACCATATCTTGGAGCCACTTTATAAAAATCCCTAACATCATACCCTGCATCAAAAAATGGTGAATCAAAGATGGGATTTAACCATAACGCATTAAAACCAATTTCTTTAATATAATCTAGTTTTTCAATAATTCCTTGTAAATCTCCAATTCCATCACCATTAGTATCATTAAATGTTTGAGGATAAATTTCATAGAAATTAGCAGTATTAAACCAGTTTTTCTTATTACTCATAATTATTTAGGTCCTTTCATATTAAAAAATACTTTTACATATATATTATATATTATTTATCACTTTTTATCAATTAAATTTACATAGATTTTTTATTTATTGTGTTTATTTTATGATAATGTCTTAATAGTTATTTTTAGAAAATGTCCTAATAGTAAATATCATGATATAATATCTATCGGAGGTATTAATCATGAAGAAAGTAGAATTAAGAACAATGGAACAAAT
Source organism: uncultured Staphylococcaceae bacterium (assembly GCA_964541525.1). GTDB lineage: Bacteria > Bacillota_I > Bacilli_A > ML615J-28 > CAG-313 > UBA1737. The sequence goes on from CAZIQF010000001.1 coordinate 169,324, forward strand.
AAAATATGAATTAATTAAAAATCTAGTATAGTTAATACTAACTCTTCATTCTTAATTATTTTTCAGAAACATTGTCATATATAAAGGCAAAAATTTAATTTTCGGATTAGCACAATTCAAATTATTCATAGATAAAATAATTCCATAATCTAACTTTTCTTTTTCAACAATATTTTTAATACTTACTGATTTAGTATTTTTTCCTGATTTAACTTCAATTGGTATTATTCTATTATTAAGATAAGTAATAAAATCAATTTCTAAATTATCAGCTTTTTGGTAATAATAAATATCTAATTCATTATCAGTTAACCCTTGTGCAACTATATTTTCGAAAACTCCACCTTTAAATATTTCTAAATTACCATTTATAATTTCATTACTTAGGTTTTCCTTATAAAAAGCAAGTAATAAACCTGTATCATTTAAATAAAACTTAAACGCATTAGGATCTCTATATGCTCTTAATGGAATATCAAAAGTTTTTAATCTATTCACTTTAATTCCAAGTCCTGAATCTAATATCCATGAAAGTGAGTTTCCGTAATATCTAGCAGTTCCACCTTGTCTAATGATCTTATATTGGAATTTCTTATTATCTTTTGCTAGTTGATCTGGTATTGATTCAAAGCATTCTCTAACCTTTTCTTTCATCATTTTAGTGGAATATTTTGCAATATCATCTTTATAATCATCTAATATTCTTCTTTGAACTTCTAATACATTGTATAAATTAGAAGTATCAACATATGCTTTTACTGCTTCTGGCATACCTCCTACAACAACATAATGTAAAAATAGTTCATTTAACTTATCATGAATTAATGATGGTAATGGTAACTCTTTATTAAAGTACTCTTTAAAACCTTCAATCATATCTTCTGAATAATTATTGGCCCATAAAAATTCCATAAATGACATTGATCTCATATGAAGTTTTTCAACATATCCAACAGGGAAAGATGAAACTTCATGCATAATAATACCTAGCATAGAACCACTTACAATTACATCGAATCGATTATCTATTGCAAATGATTTTAAAGCAGTTAATACTTGTGGACATTTTTGCGCTTCATCAAAAAAGATTAATGTCTTACCTGCAATAATTGGAATATTTGTATTATATGTAGATAATTGAAATAATAAAGTTTTAATATCTAAATTACCTTCAAATAATTTGTTAGCATTTACATCAAATTCAAAATTAATGTAATATACATAATCATAATTATCTTTACCAAACTCATTAATTAAATATGTTTTTCCAACTTGTCTTGCACCATAAATTATTAAAGGTTTTTTATTTTGATTATTTTTCCAACTCAATAATTTATTATACATTTCTCTTTTCATAACAGCACTTCCTTTCTATTAGTATTATACCATAACTATTAAAAATATGCAATTATTATAAAAATAAATTATTAAAAATATGCAATTATTATAAAAATAAATTATTAAAAATATGCAATTTTATGTTTTTTATATTATTAAAAATATGCAATTATTTATTAAAAATTAAATTTATGTCTTTTCTAATAAAATTAAAAATATTGATTTTTGATTATTTGATTATTATGTGAACGAGACTGCGGCCCCGCTCTATAGTGTCCATTTTTCAAGATTAGATATGCCCAATGCCATTTACTAATACTTATTCGGAAATTTTTCTTTTCCCAATTGCCATAAATATCTATCCAAATCTTTTAAATTATATTTGTTAATGTCAAGTTAAAAACAACCAATTTTGATGATTTAAGTTTTACCAATTATGGTGAAAGTTAAATCATCATTTTTATTCTTCATCAGTATCTATATCTTTTGTTCGATATAATCTTCCGACTATATTAATTACTTTTGAATGATGTAGTAATCTATCTAGTATTGCATTGGCTATAACTGGATCTCCAAATACTTCTCCCCACTTTGATAATGTTTTATTTGTTGTTATTATGGTTGAACTTTTTTCATATCTTCTTGATATTATTTGAAATAATAATTTGCTTGATAATTCATCTAATGGTAAAAATCCTGCTTCATCAATTATTAATAATCTATATCTTCAAAAAACTTCAGTCTTTGTTCTAATCTATTTTCTATATGAGCTCTTTTTAATTGTAACACTAAATCATTACATGATATAAAATATGTTGATACGCTTTGCTTTGCTGCTTCGAATCCTATTGATGTTGCTAAATGTGATTTCCCTACTCCTGGTGATCCTACAAATAATATGTTTTCACATTTATTTATAAAATCTAAATATTTATAACTTATTATTTGTTCCTTATTTATACTTGGTTGAAAACTAAAATCAAAATCTTCAAATGTTTTTAAAAAGGGAAAATTCGCTACTTTTACACATGCATTCATTGCTCTCTCATCTCGTAGTTTGACTTCTAATTCGGTTAATTCATATAACCCATCAATTATACTTTTATCACCTTTATTGATTAATTCGATATATTTATTTGTATTTGCTCTTATTTGATCTAATTTTAATATTTCTAGGTTATATAATAACTTTATTTGATTATTCATTCTTTACTCCTATTTTACTTAATCTTTTTAAATTTTCTTCTGCTAATCTTTCTATATCAATTTTTTCACTTTTTATATGATAATTTAATGATGATATATAGTGTTCCTTTTTATAATTTATTTTTTGTGAACTCATTTCGTGCGTCATTATTAATTTGGTGTTATAATATATGTGAAGAATATTGCCAATTTCTATTAGTTTTATACGTTTTTGAATATATTCTTTTGGGACTGAGTATCCTTTACCCTTGTAATTGACTAACATTCTGTTTGGAACTAACGTGGTGGTTACCGTTTCTACATATGTGTCAATTAAAACCTTTGATGGTAGTGGTAATATATACTCTTTTTCTTTTTCAAATAATTTAATCGGTGGTATACAGGTTGTTTGATTACTTTGTGTGTTACAATCAATTTGAATCTGTCTGATTATATTTATTAATTCTGTCTCATCTTCAAATTTTTCATTATATGGTTCTAACCATTGTATAAATCGATTTGATGATTCTACTTTGCCTTTTGTTTCTGGACTTCTTACTTTACATAAATGAATTCTTATTCCTAAGTCATGTTCAAATTGCATTATTTTTAGATGTTTCTTTCTTGTCCCATTTGTAATTGACACTACGGCTGTCATATTATCAGTTGTAATGTTTTTAACACTCCCGCCTATACTATTAAGCGTATCCATTGTACATCTTATAAAATCTTCAGTTGTTTTATTTTTAGAATATATAAACGTGTGTAACCTAGAATATCCCAGGGTTGCAGAATAGATGTTAAATTCAAATACTTCTCCATGCTTCGATGTCATATTAATATTTTCTTTCCAATCTACTTGTAATTGTTCCCCCGGCGCTGTTTCATATCTTGGATGTGGTATCACATTTGTTTGTTTTTTTATTCCTTTTGATAGTAGATAACTTCTATAAGTGTTGTAATTGTGTTTGTTGCTAGGATATTTATTCTTTATATACATATAAACCGCTTTTTTTGTCCTGCCTGGTTTATTTAATTCATCTATTATTTCTTCCTTAAATTGTTCATAAAAACTTGTTCGCTCCCTTTGTTTAATTACAATTCCATCGTTTTCATAATATTTTTTTACTGTATATATATCAAGTTTAAACAATCTCCCTAATTCAGAAAAATTAGGTTTTATTTTTGTTTCCTTCATTTGTCTTAATACTCCTATAATATTGATTGATAAATTTAATTCCATATGTTTTACCTCCATATGAAACTATTATATCAAAAAAGTAACCTTTTGTTATTATTTAATTTTCACCATAATTGGTAATTACTAAATAATCATTTTTGGTTACTTTTATTTTAACATTAACATATGACTGTTTTCATTATAGATATATGTCTATTTATGAATTTAAAAATGAAAAATATCACTTTATTTATAATCGATTTGATGTAGAACAATTTCTAAAAAAAACTCGTAATTTATATTCCCATTAAACAAAATGACTAGTTACATTATTTAATGTGACTAGTCATTATTTTATAATATATTTTAGCTTCATTTAATTTGAATAAATGGACATCATATAATTTGGCGTTCTATATTTTTTCCACAATTATCTCTTATAGGTTCAATTATATGTGTTTATTTTATATAAAAAATGGTATTTCAACAATAATAGTCAAAATACCTTATAAAAGTTTTTAATCATAATATTATTTTTTTACTTTTTGTTCAGTGCCTAACGATTTTGCACTATCATATTCTTTTGAATCTTCACCATATTTTTTGATTGAACCTGTTTCATCATTATATCCAAAATATTCAACACTATATAAATCCATTCCTAGTCTATTTTTTGATTTATATGTTATCTTATATTGAAAAGGATATTTTGCACCTACATCATAATTTTGTAAAATACCTTCATAGCAAGACACACTTTGGACCTCAAAAGAATCAGGCAAATATAATGAATCTACAATTTCTTCTTTTATCTTCTTATACCCTTTTTGTGCTGGTGAGTTACTTTGACATCCAGCAACAAGAAATAATAGTGATATGGTTACTGCAATCAAAACAAATAATTTTCTTTTTCTAAAAACATTTTCTTTCATTTTTTTCTCCTCTTTTTAGTTTAAATTAGTATAGATTAATTAATATTATTCTTTTCAAAAATATTTTCATTTATATTAATATTTTTAATTGTTTCTTTAAAACTTCTTAAAGCCCCATTCAATCTCCCATAACATTCTTTCGCTACAGCTTCACTATCAAAATTTTTTTGTGCAGCAGAAAAATTAGATGCATCAACTATTTTAGCAGCATAATTTGAAGTTTTAAATTCTGCTAATTCATCATCATAAAGATTTATTTTTGAAATATTATAGTTAATATTTACAGTGTAATAAGCTTCATAAGTTAAATTTTTACTATTTATAGTTTGTTGATTAAATAATCCTTTAAATGTTGCATTATTAACACTGTCACCAAGTTTAAACTCTATAATTCCCTCATATTGATAGACAAAAATCAAGTTTAACTCTTTTATAGTTTTCCTTTCTTGTGTAGTATATGATATCACAAAAAAATTACCATTCGGGAAATATAAAATTTCTTCTAATATTGATAATTGTGACCAATTTCTTTCAGTTTTTATTCTATAAAATAAATCTCCGTATCCCAATGCTTGATATTTCATTATCAAATATAGATCATTATTTATTGCATCATTAATTGATACTTTTTCGCCTTTTTCAATAAAATAATTACTTATCATTTCATTTTTAAAAAAACTAATTTCATCTGATTCTTCATATTTTCCAATTTTGGCATATACATCAATATCACTATTTATATAAAAACCTTTTGTCAAATTAGTATAATTTTCATCTTCATACCAACCTATCAAGAAATAATCATCTTTCAAAGCACCAGATATATCAATATTTTCTACACTTAAATATTCTCCTACGCCAAGTTTAGTTATATAAGTATTTTCAAACAAACTAAAGTGTATTGTTAAATTATATTCTGTTGGCTCACTCCTACAACCTGTCAATACTGTCCCCATCAATACAACAATAATAAATAAAATAATTTTTTTCATTTTTGTACCTCCAATTTTTTCTATATTAAAGTTTGCAAATGCACACATTTAACTACTCTGTAAAATTTTTATATCTTTTTATAATTTTATGTCTAAATGAGGAAAAATAAATAATTTACTAAATGAGGAAAAATAAATAATTTACTAAATGAGGAAAAATAAATAATTTACTTGACATTTTCAGAAATTCATTGTAAAATATTAGTATAAAATTTAGTAATTAAAGGTGTACCTTTACAAACCATAATACTAGTGTCATCCAGAATTGGGTGACA
>CAZIQF010000002.1:0-103035 GCA_964541525.1 uncultured Staphylococcaceae bacterium
ATTAATTTATCTTAAAATCTTAAAATCGCAAAATCTCAAAAGATTTTACAGAACCGCATTTTAAAAATACTTCTTTTTTTATTTTAGTTATCTCTTTCATTAATAACATCGATGATCCGATTGGATAAAATTTTAATTAGTGGAATAATTGTCGAAATGAGAGTCATAACAATGACAAAGATTGCAAGATATAACGGAGTTCGATATGTAAATGAATACATATAAAGTGTTATTTTATTTAATTCATCGGTTATACCAACATTAAGATATGGTATAATTTGATAAGATGCGAAAACTCCTAAGAAATATGATAATAGAATCATTGTTGCACTTTGAAAGATAAAGATAAATGCAACTTTACTACCACTTAATCCAATTGATCTTAAGATACCAATTTCTTTTTTCGAATCAACAATTTCAATACTGATGATTGTCCACATAATTCCCATCGTGAATGCTGCAAAAATAAATAAACCAGCTTTTGATGCAAGATCTAAGAATGGATCAACCGTATAATTATCGATATCATTTTGATAAGACCAAACATCTATGACGTAACCTTGACTAAAAGCTCGATTAAATAGATCATATGCTTCTACTGTAGAGTTTGGTAGTTCCACTAAAATCTTTTCTTTTTTAATATTATAGGTATAATAAATATTTTGATATTCATCGTTAGTAACTTGAAATAATGGCGAATTAGAAAATACTACGGTTGCCGTTTCATCAGAGATACCGACAATTTTATAAGTTTTAGTATAATTATGGCTTTCATCATCAAAACCATTAAATGTTATTGTAATTTCACTGTTTTGAATTGAATTCCACCATTCAAAATGCTGACGATAGGTTGAATAGCCATTGTTATAGGCATTAGAACCAGAGTATAACTGCCAATCATAACCAAATAATGCTTTAATAATTGTATAAGAAATTACAATCTCATTATCAGCTTGAGGAGCCCTACCATAAACGTTATTACGCCATGAGTCACGATAACATTTTACTAATGAAAGGTCATTATTAGTAAAGCCAATTGCCTTATCAGCGGCATAAGTATTAGTACCAGTAGCTGTAGTTTTGGAAATACTCCAATTGGCAAGTGAATTATTGCTGGCATTTGTATAATTGTTAAATGCCATAATATTACTATCACCGGTTTTTTCAATATCAAAATATTTTGAATTTAGAATAACACTATTCATATAAATAAAATCATTTAAGTAGGAATAGTTTTCTTTATCATCATATTCGACAGATTCAACAGTTGCAAAGTGTGACCATTGTTGATAGTTGGTTTTAACAATTCCGACTATTTGATAATTATCATTATGGGTTAGCGATAATCTTTGATTTAAATAATCATAAATATTATTACAATTACTATAAATATCAAAATAACTAAAGGCTGCAGCAAGATAATCTGTGATTAAAATTTCTTTAGTATTAGGATTAGGGAGACGACCGGCAACTAATTCATAGGTATTTGTTGGATCATATTTAATCAATGTGTCTATTGTTCCGGTATAGAAGTAGTTGCTGTTTTCCTTTTTGACACCAACATAATCGATACTTACGCTATTATATTCATGAATTGTGATGCCATCAATATCTTCTTTAATTTTATTATATGAATTGTCATCTAAATCCGTTGAAGCATACTTATTATAATAATTTTCTTTAATTGATTCATCTGATAGTTCTACATGTTGGTATATATCAGTAAAGCGATATCCATTTTCAATCATTGTGTAGACATTCTGTCTTAATTTTTCACCATTTAATTCAATTGTTATTGATAAAAATGTTAGAGATAAACCACAAATCAAGAACATAACTAAATAACGGAATTTCTTTTTCCACATATTTTGGATTGCAAGTTTTAAACAAATGAAAAGAGGAACTTTAGCTTTTTTAAGCTTTAAAGGTGCTACTAATTCTAATTCTTTATCAGTTAATTGTTTTTTAGCCATTTAGTTCACCTCCCTTAATGAATCACCATCAGGAGAAATTCTAACAATCATATCCGCAAATTCCAGTGCAGATTCTTCATCATGGGTAACTATAATAACTAGTCGATCATCTGCCAGTTTCTTAAATAATTGGAAAATATTATGACTAGTTTCAGAGTCGAGATTACCAGTAGGTTCATCAGCAATAATTAATTTTGGATCTTTAATTAAGGCTCTTGCAATTGCAATTCGTTGTTTTTGCCCACCAGATAGTTGGTGAACTTTTCGCTTTTCAAGTCCAGTTAAATCAACTGCCTCAATAATTTCTTTAAATTTTTGTCTAATCTTTTTTCTTGAATATCCTTGGATTTCAAGAGGTAGTGTAATATTTTCTTTTAGTGATAGGTCTTTGAGAATGTTGTATTCTTGGAATACAAAGCCTAAATAGCTATTTAAATAATTTGTACGTTCACTTTTAGAAAAGGTTGAAAGTTCCTTATCTTCAATCCAGATTTCGCCATTATCGGGTAAATCTAAACCACCTAGCAAATTAAGTAATGTTGATTTGCCACTACCAGAAGGACCTAAAATAAAGATTAAACCGGAATTAGGAAAAGTAACAGATAAATTTCGAACAGCGTGAATTTTTTCGCCACCTGTTTGATAATACTTATTGACATTTTTTAGTATAATCATTTCATCCTCCTTAAGATAGTTTAATTACATCAATTGGTTTTTTTCGTGATAAGCTAAATAGTGGTGATGCAATAGCGATAACTGGTGTTGCAAATGCAAGTAAGAAGACACCAAATACACCTAAGAACGTATTAGTTAAGATTGTGAAGTTAACTACAACTTGGGAGTTAAATGATAAGTCGATGAATAATAGCATTAACGTTGAACCTATAATTCCGATAACCATCGCAATCGCACTAATAATTAAAACTTGGAAGAGATAAATTAAAGCTATTTTTAAACCATTCATCCCTAGAGACATATAAATGCCAATATCTCTAGTACTATTTTTAATATTAATGATAATAAAGTTAAAGATCATTAGGATGCTGAATAAACAGAAGACAAAGAAAAGTGCTGCGAATAAGTAAATATTATCATTGATAAAGTCATCAACTAATTGTAATTTTTTAAATGAAGGATTGTTAATTGTAATACCATTATTTAGTAAATTCCGATAAATTTGGCTATTAGTTGCTTGATCGGAGCTAATTTTTACGGTTAGGAATCCGCCGGCGATATAGGATGCTTTAATATAGTCATTAAATTGTGAAGATTCAGTTACTTTTGGTGAATAAATTATCAATTCTTCGCTATCAATAATTCCAGTAATATTAAATTCTAATGATGCTGGGATTCGTTTGATACCACATAAATAGAATGAATAAGCAGTAGAACCGTTAATTGTTAATCTTGGAACTTGTTTTCCTTCCTCGCCAGTCCAAAGGTAATTTACATTATCGGGATTAAGTTTTAAGACTTCTTCAATAAAACCTTTTGATACAGCTACTTGCGAAATTTCACCTTTTTGTTTTTCCTTAGGAATTGCTCCTTTGTTATTGTACAAAAGATCAGATGATGTTGCATTAATATAAGTAAATTTAATATCATCATATTCTTCAATTTTACCATTATTATCATATAAGATATCATCGTAATAATAAGTGATATTGGCAGAAGAGTAGAAGCCTTCATATGCCGAAGTATTGACAAAAATGGAATTATAGATGGATAGATTATCTTCAAAAGCAGCATACCGCTTTTCATCGTTAAATAATCTTGACCCTAATTGATAAAAGTCATAATAATTAGTTTGAATAATGCCAATAATTGTAAAACTATTTTTACTACCATCGACTTGAATAGTCTTACCGATTATGTTACTTGGTAAGATTGTTTCACCATAGTATAAGTAATTATTCAATGAATCAGCCAAGTAATCGGTTATATAGCATTTATAATCAGCTTTAATTGATAAATCTTCGTAGATAATATCAAATGCCTGCTCAATTTCTGATTTATTATCATAAGTAGTGATGTAATTAATTTCAGGTTGCCAAAAGCTATTTTCTGGTATTGATTCTGAATAATTTCTTGTAATGGGAATTGCTACTTGCATACTTTTATAAGAATACATTGGATAACTAGTTTCGATTGTAAAATTCTTTTTGGCTGTTGATAGATTATGGTAGAAGAAGCCAGTAGTTGCTTTGGTTCCTTTATAATCATATTTATTACTTAGATTAATGACAAAGTTTCCATTTTCTTCTTGAAATTTTGTGTACATTTCAGTTGTATCAGTTAAATATAAGTTAATTACGGCTCCAGCAAAGATTAAACTAATTGAAAATAAGATAATAATTAGAATGAAACGAACTTTGTTTAGTTTGAAACCTTTCCAAGCGAGATTAAAAGATACAGTCCATTTTGGTGTAATTTGTTTTAACTCATGATGAGTTGGAACAACATTTTGTAAATTTTCTTGATGAAGAATTATATCATTAGTGATCATTCCATCTTTAATTGTGATTTCACGATCACCATAAATATTAGATAAATGTTTATCATGAGTTACAATTAATACTAATTTTTCTTTCGATAGTTCTTTTAGAATATTCATAACGATATCGCGATTTTTACTATCTAGGTTACCAGTTGGTTCATCGGCGATAATTATTTTTGGATCTTTAATTAGTGCTCTGGCAATTGCGACCCTTTGTCGTTCACCACCAGATATTTCGTTGATTCGGCGATTTTCTTTTCCTTTGAGACCAACTCTTTCAATTATATCAAGAATGTCTTGATGATGTTCCTGAACGGATATTTGTTGCAATTCTAATGATAAAGCAATATTCTCATAGATTGTTAGTCCTTTAATAACATTAAATTCTTGAAAAATAAAGCCGATATAAGTATTTCGGTAGCTATTATAATCGCTTTTACTAAAATTAGCGGTATCTAATGATGTTGTGTTAATAACACCATTGGTATTAGTAGTGTTATCAATAATTAATTCACCACTATCATAATTATCAATTCCACCTATAATATTCAGCAAAGTACTTTTGCCACTTCCGGATTTACCAACTATATAAACCATACCTTGATCAGGAAGCGTAAGGTTAATGTCTTTTAATGCATGAAATTGACCAGCAGATGATTTATAATATTTATTGATGTTAATTAGTTTTATCATGTCTACTCCTTAATAAATAATTTTGTCATAAATTGGTTCAATAATAAATGATGCAACGATATCAGTAACGTTACTATCAAGTGTAGGAAGATATTGTTCTTTTGCCTCATATTTAACTAAACCATAGCAATTAGAACGTAATATTCTAATAGTATTAACTGGAATATCTGAACCGATATATTTTGAATAAGTAAGTTCATCCATTTCATATGGTGATTTAATTGCATTTTCAACGAGTAAAGTTGAAGAAACACCATTTAAATATTTATCATTATAATCAATCATGTACTGAGGAATGATTTTTTCCGCAACCCCTGTTTCATCATTAAGTTTTTGTTCAAATAAATCCCAAGAAATATTATATAAATCATATTTGTATTGTGAATTAACGTAATCACTTTTTTCAAAGAATCGAACTTGATAACTTGGACTATTAGCGGTATTGCCAGTTTTAAAGGCTAGAACATCACCGATTTTAATAATTTTGTTAATCCAAAACATACTAGGTGATTTTGCTTGAAACTCAGAATGTTTTTCATAACCATAACGATAACCTGTAGCGTAGTAAATTGCTTCGGTATATTGAAGACGTCCTTTGGTGCTAATAATTCGATACTCTTTGAAGAAAGTATCAACAACTTTAGAGTAACGATAATTAGCTACTACAGCATAACCATCATGAAAATTAGAAGCATAGGGAACTACAACTTCACTTGTATCGTGCATTGAAGTTGTTTGACCATTATATGAATATTCATAGTAATAGTTTAGATAAAGTGATTCACCATTTTCATTAATATAATGGTATTCAATACCTTCAAAAGGGTTATTTGCAGTATAGCTACCAACACTTGGTGCATACATTGTTTTCTTATATCCGACTCTGGCCCATCCATCATAGAAAACATCAGCAAAATCGTATTCAAATTGTGAAAATAATAATTCATTTGTTACTTTTAAAAAGTTATATTTAATTGTTTCTAACTCTTTAATTTCGGCAATATTATCAGTTAAATTACCTTCACTATCGATTTCGTAGATGACTTCTGTTTCTTTCTTGCCAACTACAGCATAATCACCACTAAATACACTGGCATAGTCATATGAAATGTTAGTTAAATTGAATTCACCATCATTATAAACTAAATAGCCATATTTATTAGCTTTGGACACGATCAAATGATTATTAGAAAAATATGATTCTGATATTACGCTATCATTAAAAGAATAAATGATATTACCTAAATTATTAATAATATGATATTTACCATCTTTAATTACGACAGCTTTTTCTTCATACATTGGGTATACTTTATCATAAATAGGAGCAATAACTTCTTTTCCTGTTCGGTCGATAAAGCCATATTTACCAGCTTTTTTGACACCAATATAATCGTTAAATATATCAATTATTTCATCATAATTTGCAAGTGAAAAACGCTCATTATTGGCATTGACCAAATAAGGAATCTCTTTTTCATAACAAATCGCGATTGCGTTTTCAATGTATGTAGGATCGATATTTTTTTTACAACTATTAATGCCAATACTAATAGTTATAAACAATCCACAGATTAGTAATTTTTTAAATAGCATTTTAATATTTTTCGTCATAGATTGTTTTACCTCTTATAATATATTTTAACAAAAAAGTAAAGCGTTTACAAATGATAAACATTATTTTAGAAAGGATTGACTTATGAAATTAATTATTTTAAACATTTCACCAACTGATAGTATCAAAGTCAATAATTATTTGCGAAAATTACCAGTTTATTTTATTAAAGTAGCCAATATTGGTGGGGTTTTGACAAGTGGAACATATACTTATTTGATTAAAGTACCTAAAGAAATTAAGGATGAAGTTGTAAAAAATTTAATTTCGATTTGTAAGAGTCGAAAGGTAAAAATGTCAATGGTAGGTAATGTCGAAATGGGAATGTTTCATAATGTTCAAACAACGCAAACAGTTGGGGGTGGTTCGCTTTTTGTTATTGATCTAGATCAATTTATTAAATTGTAGAATCACTTTTATAGTTTTTTTACATAAAATAAAATGGATGTGATTATTATGTTTGATCCATATCAATGTGCAGCAATTATTGAACAACGTAAAAAGAAGGAGAAAAAGAAAAATGATGCTTTTTTAAATTTGCTTGTTGGGATGATTGTTGCAGTAGCGGGGCTTTATATTGTTGATATTTTTTTTAATATCATAATGAAAAAACCTTTTAAAGAAATTTTTAATGTACGTTCAACATGGCAAGCATATTATGCATCAATTATTGCTGGGGGTATTAATGGAATTTTAGTTGTATATTTGCCTCCTAAACTTTATGGCACTGCTGCGGTTATTATTTTAACAGTTATTTATGAAACAATTGCTAAAATGACTGGACTTTCAACACTAAATAACTTAGAGTTAACCCAAGCAATTGTTAGAGATATTTTTTTAATTAATATTATTTTTTATATTTTTGGTAAGTTTAATGATGAAGAAACAGATGATAATGCAGAAGAAGAAATTGTATTAGGCGAATTAATCGATGTAACTTTAGTTAGTTCAATAATTATTAATTTGACAATTGTATCGACTAGATATGGGATTAATTCTATTTTAGGAATTGGATCAATAAATTAAAAAATCCAAATAGTCTAGCTATTTGGAATATTTTTTAGATTTAGATATAATGAAATTAAAAGTACAGTTTTCATATCTGTAATTTGATTAGTTTCAATTAATGATAAAACTTCAGCCAATGGTAGGTGGATTAATTCAATAAATTCATCTTCATCTGGATTAAGTTGTTTTGGAAATAAATCCTCAGCAAGATATAAGTGAACCAATTCATTAGTGAAACCAGGAGATGCATAATAGTTGCCTAGGTAGGTAATATTCGTTGAAGAATATCCAGTTTCTTCAGCTAATTCACGCATTGCTGCATCAATCATTTCTTCATTTTCGTCGACAATTCCAGCGGGAAGCTCAATCGAAATTTGATTGGTTCCAGCTCTAAATTGTTTAACAAACAAAATTTCATCATTAATTATAGGAAGGATGCATATGCCTGGACGATGGTCCACAACTTCTCTAAAGGCTAGATTGCCATTTGGTAGTTTGACTAAATTGCGATTTAATTTGACAATTTTGCCATTATAAATGGGAATTTTCTTAATAATTAATTCTTTCATATTATCATGTTAAAGAAATAATCAAAAATAATTTTAGATTCTTCAGAATTGAAACGTTCAGGATGCCATTGGACACCTAATAAAGGCAATGATTTATGCTCTATCGCTTCAATGATATCACCATTATAAAGTAATGCTTCCCAGTCATTTGATACCTTGATAACAGCTTGATGGTGATAAGAATTAATTAAAAAGTGTTCTGGAAGATATTGATTGAGACCAAAATTACTAGCATCAGATTTGGTTACATAGTGGCTATGTTCCTCAACTAAAGGATGACTTAAATGATCAGTCTCGATATCTTGGGATAATTCACAACCTAAGAAAGCCGCCATGGCTTGCATTCCACGACAAATTCCAAGTACTGGTTTGTGATGCTTTTTGGCATGCATAATAATGGCATAGTCGATATCATCACATAATTTATTAATTCCTTTAGATAGACCTAATTCATTAGACTGTCCATATCTAGTTGGATCGATATCATCACCACCGATTACTAAAAAAGCATCGCACATTAATAACATATGTTCTAAGTTTGGGGTTTCAACAATTATTAAAGGGATAATATTATCTCTTTGTAACTGTTGAATATAATTGGTACTAACTCTTACAAATTCTTGAGTATCGCCCTGATGAATTCTAGGACTAATTCCGATAATTTTTTTTTGCATTTTAACCTCTTTTTTTGATAATTTTATATTATTTTATCATATTTTTTTTATCTTTGCAAATAAAAAATAAAAATAGATGTTTCACTTGCTTGAAATAAAAAAATATGATAAAATATATAAAAGAAACTAATCTTAATTAATCAAGGAGGGCACATGGCAAAGCAAAAACAAACACCAATTGTTATAGAACCTGAACGATTTTCGCCTTCACCCGAACAAGGGTTAACCGAGTCACAAATCAGCCTAAGAAAAGAACAAGGGCTTACAAATAAAATTATCAAAAAGAATGGTAAATCTTATTTATCAATCATAGTTAGTAATTTTTGTACACTATTTAATTTTATCTATTTAGTTATTTTTATATTGTTATTTACCAGCCAAAAAATGTATGGTAAGATTTCGATTACGAATTATACCTTCTTGATTATTGTTTTTGTTAATATTTTAATTGGAACAATTCAAGAGATTAAATCAAAGATTACAATTAGTAAATTACAATTAATTTCGACACCAACTGTTACTGTTGTAAGAGATGGAGTTCATCAAGATGTTAATATTAGCGATGTTGTATTAGATGATATTATTATTTTAACACCAGGAAAAGAAATTACTACCGATAGTATTTTAGTAAATGGTGAAGTCGAAGTTAATGAGTCACAGCTTACAGGTGAATCGGTTCCAATCAGAAAACAAGTTGGCGATATTCTATACTCTGGAAGTTTTGTTGTGTCTGGTAATTGTAGTTGTAAAGTTGAACGTATTGGTGCTGATAATGCGATTGAAAAATTATCGGCTCAAGCTAAGCAATATAAAAAGCCTAATTCCCAAATTTTAAATACTGTTAGGGGCTTAATCAAAATTATTACAGTTTTTTTAGTGATTACTGGAATATTAATGATTGTCCAAAACTATAATTTTGAAGGATTTAAGGAATCAACTAATTGGTTTGCAAAAATGATTTATGATCATGTTTATTTAGACTTTCTTGCAAAAGTTTTTAAAGGTGCTAATAACTGGTATGTAACGATTAATTCGACATGTACGGCACTGATTGGGATGATTCCATCAGGCTTAATTATGATGACATCAGGTGCTTTAGTACTAGGGGTAATTCGTCTTTCTAAACATCAAACCTTAGTTCAAGATTTATATTGTGTGGAAATGTTGGCAAGAGTTGATGTATTATGTCTAGATAAAACTGGCACAATTACTGATGGCTCAATGTCTGTTGTCAATTATATTGATTTACAAAAGGGAAAATATGATATTAAAACGATTGTTGCGAACTTGAATGCTTGTTTAAAAGAAACTAATTCAACTGCTAAAGCTCTTGAAAGTTATTTTGGCATTGATGGTTCTAAAGCGGCAACGCATGTTATTCCGTTTTCGTCCGATCGTAAGTACAGTGGTGTTGTTTTTGGTGAAGATACATTCTTAATCGGTGCTCCAGAATTTGTTTTGAAAACAAGTTTTGAAAGATATGCTGATTTAGTTAATAAGGAAGCAAATAAAGGATACCGGGTATTATGTCTTGCAGTAACAAAACAAGATATTGTGAATGGGAAATTATCGCGTGCTCCTAAACCAATTGCTTTCATCTTGATTGAAGATCAAATTAGGCCTGAAGCAGCAGAGACCATTCGTTATTTTAGAGAAAGTGGCGTTGAAGTTAAAGTTATTTCTGGGGATAATCCAATAACTGTATCAGAAGTAGCTAAACGAGTAGGAATTGCTAATGCTGAAAATTACATTAGCCTAGATGGACTATCTGATGAAGAAGTTTATGAGGTTGCAAATAGTTATACGGTATTTGGACGGGTAAAACCAAATCAAAAACAAATTATTGTTAAGGCCTTAAAAGATAATAAAAAGACGGTTGCGATGACAGGTGATGGTGTTAATGATATTTTAGCATTAAAAGAAGCTGATTGTAGTATTGCAATGGCTTCGGGTAGTGATGCGGTTAGAAGTGTAGCTCAACTTGTCCTACTTGATTCATCATTTGCTTCCATGCCTAAAGTTGTAGATGAAGGAAGAAGAGCGATTAACAATGTTCAAAAGATTGCAATGTTATTTTTAGTTAAAACTTTCTTTGTATTAACACTAGTTATATTGACTGTATTTGGCTTTTTCAAAAAAACATCTGGTGATGGATCATTTCCGTTCTCAAATCCAACCCAACTTTTAATGATTGAATTATTTGTTATAGGTATTCCATCAACATTCTTAACGATTCAACCAAATAAAAATCGAATTTCTGGTAACTTTTTATGGAATGTTTTGCAAAAAACTCTACCTGGTGTTGTTGCAATTGTTGTTGCGGTTATTGTGACATATTCGCTTCATTATGTATGTGGCTTTGATATTACTGTGACCAAGACAATTGTTGTATTAACAACGACATTAATCGGTTTGATGATTTTATATCTTGCTTGCCGTCCGTTTAGTTGGAAAAAAATTATTTTATTTGCAGCAATGTGTTTATGCTGTGGCTTTATTTCTTTAGAATCGATGTATATGTTTCCAAAAATTGTAATTGGAAAGTTGAATTTAGGAGAAATTATCCATAATGAATTTCAATTATTCGATTTAATTATGAGAACTAGTGATGGCTATGCTAATCTAACGGCTGTTCTACTTACAATTTGTTTAGTAGCTGGCTCATTTATCATTATGAGTATTTGTAGTTACATCATCGATATTATTAATCGAATTAATCTGGTTAGGACACTTAATAAATCTAAACGAGAAGTACAAATTATTAATCGAATAGAAGACTACATTGATGAAGAAAGTGAGAATGTCATTTAAACTCTAAAGTGAAAACTTTGGAGTTTTTCATTTATTTAGCCCATATTTTTTTTAATATTTATCATAAAATACATTGACGATGAAAGAAGGAAATATAATGTACAATTTAATAATTAATAATATTTCTAAAACTTATTATCAAAAAAACAAACCAGTAAAGGTTATTGAAAATCTATCATTAAAGGTGAAAAAGGGAGAAATTCTTGCAATCGTAGGACCAAGTGGTGGTGGAAAATCAACCATTTTAAATCTAATATCTGGAATTATCGAACCGGATTCTGGAACAATTACAATTGATGGTAAAATTGGTTATATGTTTCAACATGATTTATTGTTTGAATGGCGTAATATTTTAGACAATCTTTTAATTGGTTTAGAGATTTCTAAAAAAACAACGAAAGAAGATCAAGAACAGGCATTAAAACTATTAGAAAAATATGAATTATTAGATTTTAAAAATGCTCATCCGTCAGAATTATCCGGTGGAATGCGTCAACGAATCGCTTTAATCCGAACTCTAATGATGAATCCTTCAATTTTATTGTTGGATGAACCATTTTCCGCACTAGATGCCCAAACGAGAATCAAGATTAGTAATGATATTTATCAAATGATTAAAGAAGAAAAGCTTACTGCTATCTTGGTTACACATGACATAGGCGAAGCGATTTCAATGGCAGATCGCATCATTGTTTTATCAAGACGACCAGCGACAATTATTAAAGAATATTCAGTTGATTTTGATGAATCCACACCACTTAAACGAAGAAGTAATCCTAATTTTAATCATTACTTTGAACAAATTTGGAGTGATTTAAGTGAATGATGATTTAGGTTATATCAAATATTTGAAGCAATTAAAACTAAAAAGAATTAAAATTGTCATCTTACAAGTACTTATTTTAATGATCTTTTTTGGTATATGGGAAATTCTTGGTAAAAATGGAATTATCAATACGTTCTTATTTAGCTATCCAAGTGAAATTTTTAAAATTTTTTTGCAGTATTTTAAAACGGGTGAAATCTTTAAACATATTGGTATTTCTGTTTTTGAAACGATTTTAGGATTAATAATCGGAACAATAGTTGGATTGATTGTTGCAGTAATAATTTGGTGGAATGATTTACTTGCAAAAGTATTAGATCCCTATCTGGTTGTCTTAAATGCCCTTCCTAAAACCGCTCTTGCACCGATTATTATTATTTGGGTTGGAACCGGTATTGATGGAATTGTAGCAGTTGCGATTTCCATTTCTTTGATTTTAACCATTTTATCAGCATACCAATACTTTAAAAATGTTAGTTCAGAACAAATTCTAATGTTAAAAAGTTTTAAAGCAAGTAAATGGCAGATTCTAACAAAATTAATCTTACCGAGTAATATTGGTAATTTAATTAATTTGGTAAAAATTAATATTGGAATGAGTTGGGTTGGTGTTATAGTTGGGGAATTTATTGTATCAAAAAAAGGAATCGGCTATTTAATTATGTATGGTTCGCAAATATTTAAAATGGGACTAGTTATGATGGGAGTAATTGTCTTAAGCATTCTTTCTTTTATAATGTATGAAATCGTCAATCTAATTGAAAAAATATGGAAGGAAAAAAGCGATAATGATGTTTAGAAAAATTAAGAATTTATTATTAATCTTATTAGTTGGAGTATTTTTAGTAACAAGTACTAGTTGTACTAAAAATAACTTAAAAAAAGTTAAAGTAGCAGAAGTTGCTCACAGTGTCTTTTATGCACCTCAATATGTAGCTATTTCACTAGGTTACTTTGAAGATGAGGGGTTAGAAATTGAATTAATTAATGCTAATGGAGCAGATAAAGTTACTGCATCGTTACTTTCAAAAGATGTCGAAATAGGTTTACAAGGACCTGAACCAACAATTTATTTGTATAAAAATAATTCTAATGACTATTTAATTAATTTTGCCCAATTAACCACAACTGATGGTAGTTTTATTTTTGGTCGTGAAAAAATTGATAACTTTGATATTACAATGCTAAAGGGTAAATCAATATTAGGTGGTAGAGCCGGGGGTATGCCCGAAATGACATTAGAATATGTTATTAAAAAAGCTGGTTTGACCCTTGCTAAAAATGCTGATACTGCCGACGTCAATGTTAGAACGGATATTGCTTTTGCAGCAATGGCAGGAGCATTCTTAAGTGGTGAAGGAGATTTTACAACTTTATTTGAACCAACTGCATCCGAAATGGTTGCATCAGGCGAACTTTATTTATTAGAAAGTGTTGGACGTTTAGCCGGAGAAGTAGCATTTACTGCATATTCATGTACAGAATCATATTTAAAAAATAATCAAGAAACCTTAGAAAAATTTACTAAAGCAATCTATAGAGGTCAACAATATGTTTGGAGTCATACCGATAGGGAAGTAGCTGAAATTATGAAAGAACACTTCGCTGATATTGATGTTGAAACATTAGAATCAGTTGTAAATAGGTACAGAGCTATTGAAGCATGGGCCAAGACACCAGTCTTTAGTGAAACAGCTTTTGATAATCTTCAATTAATTATGATTGAAGCTGCAGAACTAGATACTAAAGTATCGTTTAAAACATTGGTTGATGTCACAATTGCAAAAAAAGTAACAGCTTAATAATCAATAAGTGTTAAGTCATTCTTAGCACTTATTTTAATTTTTAATCATTCTTAAAGCGTTTTCAAAAAAAATGTATAATAATTTGCCAAATAATAAAAAAAATGATATAATTTATGTGTAAAAATAGAAAGGTGTTTTATATATGGCTTATTTAAATTATTCTCGTGATTTATTAGACAAATTTTGTATGGAAGCTTTCCAAAAATTTGGATTTAGTGAAAAAGAAAGTAGAATTATTACTGATGTATTAATTATGTCAGATGACTTTGGGATTGAATCTCATGGTATGCAACGTTTAGTACGTTATCATAAAGGTATTGAAAGTGGTTTGATTAAAGTTGATGCAAAGCCAGAAGTTGTTTTTGAAACTCCAATTAGTGCGGTTGTTGATGGTCATTCAGCTATGGGTCAACTTATTGGTCATAAAGCAATGGAACTTGCAATTGAAAAAGCAAAAACTGCTGGTGTAGGAATTGTTACAGTTCGTAATTCAAATCACTATGGAATTGCTGGTTATTATGCTCGTATGGCAATGGATCAAGGTTTAATTGGTTTCTCTTGTACCAATTCAGAAGCAATTATGGTTCCAACATTTGGTAAAAAAGCAATGCTTGGTTCTAATCCAATCGCATGTTCGGCTCCTGCTGAACCATATCCATTTTTCTTTGATGCTTCGACTACGGTTGTAACTCGTGGAAAACTTGAAATGTATAATAAAATGAACAAGCCAATTCCAACTGGCTGGGCAGTTAATAAGAGTGGTGAATCTTCTAATAACGCTGCTGAAGTATTAGGTAATATTAAGGCTCATGAAGGTGGTGGTATTGTTCCACTAGGCGGTGATACAGAACAATTAGGTGGTCATAAAGGTTATGGATATGGAATGCTTTGTGAATTGTTCTCATCGATTTTATCATTAGGTATGACTTCCGCTCACACTATGCAAAATGGTTTCTCTGGTATTTGTCATGGCTTTATGGCAATTAATCCTGCCTACTTTGGTGATGCTGAAGCAATTAAGGCTCACTTTAGCGAATATTTAAATGAACTTCGCCAAAGTCCTAAAGCTGATGGTGCAGAACGTATCTACACTCATGGTGAAAAAGAAATGGAAGCAATTAAAAAAGTTCAAAAAGATGGTATCAATGTTAATATCAATACAGTTAGAGAAATGGTTGATATGGCTAAATATTTAGGTATGGATGTAGAAGCATACTTTGGTGATATTAAATTTGAAGAAGATGGCTTCAAGAGTAGTTATTAAAATATAAAGAAGAGGTAAAATGAAAATGGCTGAAAAAACAGTTTATGAAAAAAGTTTAGAATTACATGAAAAACATGTTGGTAAAGTAGAAGTAGTATCAAAAGTAGAAGTTGAAAATCGTGAACAATTATCAATGGCATATAGTCCAGGTGTTGCTGAACCATGTCGTAAAATTCATGCTAATCCCAATGATGTATATAAATATACTTCAAAGGGAAATTTAGTGGCAGTTGTATCTGATGGTACTGCTGTCTTAGGTTTAGGTGATATTGGACCACTAGCTGCAATGCCAGTTATGGAAGGTAAAGCAATTTTATTTAAACAATTTGCTAATGTTGATGCATTTCCAATTTGTTTAGATACTAAAGATGTCGATGAAATTGTTGAAACAGTTAAAAGACTAGCTCCAACATTTGGTGGAATTAACCTAGAAGATATTTCTGCTCCTAGATGTTTTGAAATTGAATCAAGACTTAAAAAAGAATTAGATATTCCAGTATTCCACGATGATCAACATGGTACTGCAATCGTTGTATGTGCTGGCTTAATCAATGCGTTAAAAGTTGTTGGTAAGAAGATGGAAGATATCCGTGTTGTTATTAATGGTGCTGGCTCTGCTGGTATTTCGATTTGTAAATTGATTTTACAATTTGGTGTTGGAGATGTTGTGTTAGTTGATCGTAATGGTGCTTTATGTCCTGGTGAAGAGTGGATGAATCCTGCTCAAAAAGCGATGGCTGAAGTGACTAATAAAGATCATCAAAGAGGAAATTTACAAGAAATAATCAAGGGAAAAGACCTATTCATTGGTGTTTCTGCTCCTAACTTAGTAACTGCAGAAATGGTTCAAACAATGGCTAAAGATCCAATTGTTTTTGCAATGGCTAATCCAACTCCAGAAATTATGCCAGATGTTGCAAAAGCAGGTGGTGCAAGAGTTGTTGCAACTGGTCGTTCTGATTTCCCTAACCAAATTAATAATGTTTTAGTATTCCCAGGAATCTTTAGGGGTGCTTTAGATGTTAGAGCAAAAGAAATCACTGAAGAAATGAAAATTGCTGCTGCTCGCGCCATTGCATCATTAATTACCGAAGAAGAATTGAATGAAGAATATATTATTCCTTCGCCATTTGATAAACGTGTTTGTGAAGTTGTTGCAAGAGAAGTTGGTAGAGTTGCAAGAGAACAAGGTATTGCTAGAAATTAATTATTAATGTGCAAGATATCCTTGCACATTTTTAAAAGAAAGGAAAAATATGGCTAAATTAAAATTACCTTATTATAAAGAACATATTGAATATGAAATTCCTGATGAACGCCTTGCAGGAATTCTTGTATCAAAAACAGAGGATTATTTTCCTACGCTTAGTGAAGAAGAACTCGTAGAAGATGCTTTAAATAATCCAATCGGATCTGCAAAATTATCTGATCTTGCAATCGGCAAAAACCATATAGTTGTTATTTCTAGTGATCATACACGTCCAGTTCCTTCCCATATAACAATGCCGATTATTTTGAAACATTTACGTAAAAATAATCCAAATGTAAAAATATCAATTTTAATTGCCACGGGCATGCATCGTGCTTCGACTCATGAAGAATTAGTTCATAAATATGGCGAAAAAATTGTTAATGAAGAACGAATTGTAATGCATAATGCATATAAAGATGAAGATATGACTTTTAAAGGAATCTTACCTTCAGGTGGTGAACTTTGGGTTAATAAACTAATCGATGAAGCGGATTTATTAATTAGTGAAGGTTTTATTGAACCACACTTCTTTGCTGGCTTTTCTGGTGGTAGAAAATCAGTGTTACCAGGAATTGCTTCGAAAAAAACGGTTCTTTGGAATCACAATGCAAGATTTATTGCAAGTAAAAATGCGAGAGCTGGTATTATCGATGATAATCCAATTCATAAAGATATGTTATATGCTGCTAAACAAGCAAAATTAGCATTTATTTTAAATGTCGTAATCAATTCAGAAAAGAAAATTATCAAAGCATTTGCTGGTGATTTAGAACAAGCCCACGCTCATGGTTGTAAACTTGTTAATGATATTGCTTGTGTTAAACCAATTCACTCGGATATTGTTATTACAACTAATGGAGGTTATCCTTTAGATCAAAATATTTATCAAACAGTTAAAGGGATGACTGCAGGGGAAGCTTGTGTTAATGAAGGTGGTGTCATTATTATTCTATCTTCATGTGCTGATGGAACTGGTGGTGATTTCTTCTATAAATTACTTGCTGATTTTAAAGATGCAAAATCTGCTTATCAAAATTTAAATGATGTTGCTCCCGAAAATACTGAATTTGATCAATGGGAAGCACAAATTTTAGCTCGAATTTTATGTAAAGCAAATGTTATTATTGTATCTAAACACTGTGATCCAAAAATTATTAACGCAATGCATATTATGCATGCATATACGCTAGATGAAGCTCTTGCAAAAGCCGAAGAACTTGTCGGAAAGAAATCAATTACGGTTATTCCTGATGGTATCAGTGTGATAATTAGATAAAATACTTAAGATAATTGTCAAAAATTAGACAATTATCTTTTATTTATGCAAAGCTGTTTAAAAAGATAAGAAAATATGATATAATGGTTTCATATAGAATTTGGAGATAAAAACATGAAATATTATTTTATATTTAATCAAGTAGCGGGAAAAGAAGCTAAAAGAAGTGCTTTTTTAGAAAAATTAAAAGACTTTATCAATAATCATCACGATGATATTGAATTATATATTACTCAAAATGTTGGCGATGCAACGATTAAGGCTAAAACTATTGCTGAAAATCATCAAGGCGAAGATGTATGCATTTTTGCTTGTGGTGGTGATGGCACGATGAATGAGGTGGTTAATGGTATTGCTGAATATGACAATGTTATTTTAGGAATAATTCCTACGGGATCATGTAATGATTTCTTAAAAATTTATCCTGAATATGACTTTATGGATTTAGAGAAACAATTACAAGGTGAAGCTATTCCAATGGATTTAATCAAAGTTAATCATTTCTATTGTTTAAATGTAACTAACATTGGTTTTGATGCTTGTGTTAATTATGATCAAATTTGCTATCGCCCTCGCTTTAAAACGGTAAAAAAAGCTTATAATTATGCAATCTTTAGAAATTTAATTAAACCATTAGGATATCAAGTTCATGTTGAAGTTGATGATCAGAATTTCTTTGATGGGAAAGCATTATTAATGGCATTTGGTAATGGTGGATTCTATGGTGGAGGATATCATTGTGCACCAAAAGCATCACCTAATGATGGAATTATTGATGTAACTTTAATTAAGAAAATATCAATTCTTCGTTTCCTTACGTTAATTAATAAATATAAAACTGGTGAAGTATATGATAACGCTAAATATAAAAAACTTGCGTTATGGGCTAAAGCAAAGAAAATTAAAATTACATCTGATAAAGAACTTACAATTAGTATTGATGGTGAGACTATTCATCGAAAAGAAGTACTAATTGAAAATGTAATGCATAAAATTAGATTTATGCTTCCTAAAAAATAAAAATATTGATTGTTTTTTATTTGTAAAGACTTTTTACTTTAAAAAACAATCTTTTTTTGTTATAATATAATGTAAAAAGCAATAATATACTATGATTAATTAAGGAGTTACATATGAATTATCAAGATTATATTACAATAATTGAAGATTTTCCTAAGAAAGGAATTTCATTTAAAGACATTACACCACTTTTACAAAATGGTGAAGCTTTTAAAGCTGTTACCTTAGACTTGATTGAATTTGCAAAAAAAGTTAATGCGACTGTAATCGTTGGTCCTGAATCTAGAGGTTTTATTTTTGGCTGTCCTGTTGCAACAGCACTTGGGCTTGGTTTTGTTCCGATTAGAAAACCAGGCAAATTGCCTCGAACTACTATTAGTAAAGAATACAGTTTAGAATATGGAACAAATGAATTATGTATGCATCAAGATGCAGTAAAACCTGGTGATCGGGTATTAATCGTTGATGATTTACTTGCAACAGGTGGTACAATCGAAGCTGCAGTGGAATTAATTAGAAGTTTAGGAGCAGAAGTAGTTGGTTGTGCTTTTGTAATTGAACTTACTGAATTAAAAGGTAAAGAAAATTTAGAGGGAATTGAAGTTTTATCATTGATACAATATCCTTATTAAAATTTATATAACTAGAAAAAGAAAGGTGGGGAAATTATGGATAGACCTAAAACTATAGATGACATCATTGCGACCGTTAAATGCTATTTGAATGAAGAAAGTATCAATCTAATTTTGAAGGCTTATAACGTTGCAAAAACAATGCATGAAGGACAATTTCGTAAATCTGGCGATCCATATATCCAACATCCAGTCGAAGTTGCTTATATTCTTGCGACACTGCACGCCGGGCCTTCAACAATTGCTGCTGGTTTAATGCATGATGTTTTAGAAGATACGCAAATGTCAAAAGATGAAATGATTGAAGAGTTTAATGCTGAAGTTGCTGAAATTGTTGATGGTGTTACAAAAATTAGTAAACTAAAATATCATACTAAAGAAAAAGCACTAGCTCATAATCATGAAAAATTGCTGATTGCTATGGCAAAAGACGTTCGTGTTATTTTAGTTAAGTTAGTCGATCGTCTTCATAATATGCGAACAATTGAATTTCAACCCGAGGACAAGCGAAAAAGAATTGCTCAAGAAACCCTTGATTTATATGCTCCCCTTGCTCATCGACTAGGGATGTACCGAATTAAGGCAGAACTTGAAGATTTGAGCTTTAAAGCAATTGAGCCGGAAATGTATAAAGAAATATCTTCTTTAGTTGCCTCAAAAAAGAGTGAACGTGAAGAAGATATTGAAATTATGAAAAATAGCATCATTGAAATGTTAAAAAATAATCATATTGATGAGTACGATATTAAAGGTAGAATTAAAAATATCTATAGTATTTATCGTAAAATGATTACTAAAAATAAAAAAGTTGATGATATTTTTGACCTACTTGCTTTAAGAGTTATTGTTCCAACTGTAGGTGATTGTTATCACGTGCTTGGATTAATTCATAGTATCTATACGCCATTGCCTAAAAGATTTAAAGACTATATTGCGGTACCTAAACCTAACCTATATCAATCATTACATACGACTGTTATCGGTCATGGTGGTAAAATTTTTGAAGTACAAATTAGAACTTATGAAATGGATAATGTAGCAGAGATTGGGATTGCTGCCCATTGGGCATATAAGGAAGGTGCTGGCTATTCACCACAAAAAGAACAACTGGAAATCACTGAGAAATTAAAATGGTATCGCGACTTAGCTACTTATATGGAAAATGGTAGTCAAGGAGATCCTCTAGATACAATTAAAGATGATATTTTTAGTGCGAATGTCTATGTATTTACACCAAATGGTGATGTTTATGACTTTCCGAGTGGTTCAATGCCATTAGATTTTGCCTATCGGATTCATTCTGAAATAGGTAATAGAACTGTTGGTGCGATTGTTAATGGTAAAATTGTACCACTGTCTTATCAATTGAAAACTGGTGATGTTGTTGAAATTAAGACTAATAAGTCATGCCCTGGTCCGACTGAAGCATGGTTAAAGCTTACAAAAACTAATCACGCAAAAAATAAGATTAGAACATTTATTAATAAAAAACAACGTGATCGCTATGTTGAGTTGGGCTTTTCTGATTTAGAAAAAATTTGCAAACTTAAAGAATTTGATCTTAAAAGGTTTGATGAAAAGTTAATCAAAGAATATTTTTCAAAATTACAAATTAAGACTTTTGAAGATTTATGTTGCGAAGTGGGAAAAGGAACAATTTCAGCAATTGCGGTGATGAATAAAGTCTTATGTGTGAATGATGGCATTACTGATGATATTATGGCTTTGCAACAATATAGCGAAGCTACAAGTGGTCAAAGAGTAAAGAAGACGAGCCAAAATGGGTTTGGCATTTATATCGAAGGATTGTCAAAAGCCCAAATCAAACTTGGAAATTGCTGTCAACCTGTTTATGGTGATCAAATCTTAGGCTATATTTCTAAAGGTAATGGTATTATCATCCATCGAGTTAAATGTCCTAATGCTGCAAGAGTTGATAGTGATCGTTTTATACAAGTTGAATGGGATCCTTCATTTAGTGGAAGAATTTTTACTACTACGCTAAAGGCGTTAGCTCAAGATCGAAAAAATATTGTAGCGGATATGATCAATGCTTTAAACTATTGTAATGTTACAATTGTATCAGTTACATCAACTAAAAATCAAAATGATGAATGCGTTGCGAAATTTAAACTTCAAGTATCTAATATTGAAGATTTGAACAAAGCCATTCTTGCGTTAAATAAAATGCCAGAAATGTATTTTGTAGAAAGAATGTTCAAATAAATATGAAAGTAATTATCCAAAGAGTAAAACAAGCAGCATGTATTGTTAATCATCAAATTGTGGGTTCAATCGATCATGGAATGATGCTATTAGTTAGTTTTACCCATACTGATACGATTGAGCAATTACAACAAACGGCTAAAAAGATTGCTAATTTAAGAATCTTTGAAGATGAAAATCAAAAAATGAATTTAAATATAACTGATGTTGATGGTAGTATTCTGTCAATTTCACAATTTACTTTGTATGCTGATACACAAAAAGGCAATCGCCCTAGCTTTGTAAATAGTATGAGATCTGATTTAGCCAAACCATTGTATGAAAAGTTTAATCACATTTTAAAAGAAGAATATCATTTAAATGTTGAAGAAGGCATCTTTGGGGCTGATATGAAACTAAACATTGTTTGTGATGGCCCAGTAACGATTGAATTGGAATATTAATATGGAAAGAAAAATTATTTTAGATTTTATTGCACAAAACTTTAATCAATTGAGAATGATTGATTTTAAGAAAATGACTATTTATCAATTCGGTAAAAAATATCAAGAAAATAGTCCGATTCTAAATGGTGAAATCCTTTTTGCTTATGAAGTAAATTTACCAAGAATTAATATTAAGACATTTAGCTTAGATAAGATGAATGAAGGGATTTTAGAGTTTGCAAGAACAATCGATCAATTAATGGTTTTTAGCCACGATGATATTAATTTTGATATTTGTGAAGTTTATAGTGGTAAAAACCTTAGAGATATTGATTTTAAATACCTATATTTACAACCAATCTATATTGAAAATCAATTGGTTGGTGTAATCAGTATGTATGCTGATGTTAATACAAATCCTTTTTGTTTTAATAAAACATCACTTACAGTTCTTTATAATCAATTAGAACAAGTTGATATAAATCATTTAAACCAAGAATTGCTATTTGCTTTAACTGATATTAATGATTACTATTATATCTTAAAAAATGGTGATGAAAATAAAGTGTATTTGTCGGATTCGTTAAAGTTTAAATTGAATTTAACTAAATCGGTTTTAGATTTTACAGATGATTTAGTTAAAAAGTTTTTATCTCATCATCTGATTAAAGAAAAGAAACTTAAATTTCCGTATGAAAATTATAAGTTATTCTATATTCTAAAAGCCTTATACGATGATCAAATCTCTAACTATTTACATATTAATGCTATAAATAAGTTAGATTTACCAGATGAGTTTACAATGGTTGTAGTTCTATGGAATGATGAAAAAACTTTTTCAGTTGTTACAAATGATGTTAACTTTGGTGCGAAATATTATTTATGTGCTTATGATCAAGATTATTATCTCTTAATTATTGGTAGAAAATATGCTGCTAATTTGATTAGTCATCTATTTAAAAAATATGATTGTCAATATTTAGTATTGCATGCTCCAACTGACATTAATAACCAAATGGATTTTAATAAAGTTATGGATTATATTAAAACCACAAGATGCGAAAAATTTATATATTCTGATTATGTTTCTTATTATAATGCTTTAAATCAAGAGGGATTAAATTTAGTATTAAAAAATAGAAATCGATTAATTATTAATTCTAAAGATGAGTCTGATCAGTTAATATTGTTAAATGGTCTATCAAGTGATTTTAAATCTCAATTTAATTTAACTGAATTTGAAAATCAGACTTTTCAAAAAGCTAATCAGTTTATTAAAAAATATAATCAAAATTTTGCTATTTGCATAGATAGTTTAAGTTTATTAAAACGAAAATGTGTTGAATTATTAAAAAAATGCCAAACTAAAAACTTGCAATTAAGCTTGATCATTGATTACAATCAATTGGCTAGTAAAGATGATTTACTTGAAGCAATTACTTTGCTAAAATCATTTGATGTTAAAATTTATGTAACTAGTAGTATCTTTTTAAATTTGAAGTTAATTGATACGATGCGATATTTTGATGGTTGTTATGTAA
The DNA here is from genome assembly GCA_964541525.1 of uncultured Staphylococcaceae bacterium. Lineage (GTDB taxonomy): Bacteria > Bacillota_I > Bacilli_A > ML615J-28 > CAG-313 > UBA1737. The sequence continues at coordinate 24,108 of CAZIQF010000002.1, forward strand.
CAAAAGAAGAATTTGCAAGTATCCAATCATCACCTAATGAATTTATGAATATGTTTGTTAGTTATTTCTTTAATGGAAATAAAAAGATTATTTTTGAAGAAACAACTAATATTGCATATAATAAGAGATATGAAGATGAATTAATATTTTTTGTTAAAGAAAGTGAGAAAATTAATAATGAATGGATTAAATAAAATTTTAGATTTTTTAAAATCGCTATTTTTACCGCGTAAGATGGCAAGACATATGAATATGCCCTTTATTTTGTCATTAGTAATATTAATGCTTGCTTCATGTTTAAATATTGCAACTTCCAATATCAGAGCACCTAAGGATGCAGAAGCGGCTCTTGATTTTCCAAGTTTGTTTACAGAAATAGGTGAAGGTTTTAAACTGATGGATACATCAGGCAACACACTTCCACAAATTAGTATTGTTAATAATACCACAGATAAAATGGGAACAATTAAAGTTGGAGAAGAAGAAAAAGAAGTACCATGGCCAACATATTACTTTCAATCTGATGCTGATGGTGTTTATCATAATACGTATGAAAAAGATGGTAAATACATTGATATGACTGTTGTTACATGTGATGATTTATTTTCAGCTTATGGGACAATTGAAAATCCGCTAAGCGTTCCTCGTTTTGATTTAGAAGGATATTTAAAACAAGATCAAAAAGAAAATACTGAATATGTTCTTTATGTATTTACACTTGATTCAATTTACTATTTGTTTGGTTTAGATCAAGTCAAAGATGGTAAAAGTACTAAAGCTGCTTCAAATAATTTATTGTTTGAATGTCATGACAGTGGTGAATTTAAATATTATTTGCCAAAAGATGAAACCGAATTAAAAGTTAATGCCTATGGTGATTTTGATACTACATTATGGACAAGTGATGCAATTGTAGAAGATCGTGTTAACTTTTCAGCTACTGAAGAACATTATAATTTATTAGTTAGTGAAGGATTAACCATTAGTTTTGAACAATATAAACAAATGGTATTAGGAATTACGCCTGCTAATCGCCATCTTAAGAATTTATCAAATGCTTTATATGGTGGTGCTTATCCATATACTTATTTAATCAGCATTGATTTTGATTTTGAGGTGATTAATCGTTCAATTCCACAATTTCAATCAGGATTTAAAGCAGCGATTATCGAGTATAATGCTGGTTTTCAAAAAACAATGTCGTTACTTGTATCAGCATTTATTACGATAATTTTTCCACTATTTTTAGCACTTATTACTTGGGTTATGTCTAAAAGTTTCTATATGAGTAAATTTAGACAATATTATGCTATTGCATCGCTATGTTTTGCGATGACAACAATTGTCGCTTTAATCGCTGGATTCTTTGTTTCTTATACAACTATGGCTTTTCCACTATTAGTAATAGGAGCAGTTTATTATATAATTGCAACGTTTAGAATTAATACAATGGAAAAAAATGATGATTCTGATCATAATGATCCAGAAAAACCAAAAGAACCAATTAAGTATAATAAAATTTCAGAAAATACAACTCATATAGGTTAAAAAAAATAGTCATATAATCAACTCCTACTGCATATAATTTACTAAAAGTATGGAGGTAATTATATGAAAAAGAATCAAATTGCGTTACTTTGTTTAACTGCTGTTATTATGCTTGCAGTCTGGTATATTAAATCGCCATTAAACAATGTTAATGGTGATTCAGGTCCATCTACGCCTGTATCTGGTGAGCCAACGAGACTTGTAGCATTAACCAATATGCGTGAAGCACTAAGAAATGAAAGAAATCTAGAAGTAATTGCGTTAGATGCGATTATTGCCAGTGAAACAAGTACGATTGCTGAAAAAAACAATGCAATTAATGAAAAACAAGCGATATCTGATTTAACCGAAAAGGAAGTTTTGATGGAATTATCGATTATTAATTTAGGATATACCGATGCTTTTGTTCATAAAACCGAGGCAGGTGTTGATATTTTGGTAATTGCTGATTTACTTAGTGAAACGGAAGTTGTTGAAATTATGAATCTTGCTTATGCTGCTTTTGATACCGAAACAGTGATTGTCACATATAAATCATCAGCATCATTTGCTAATTCTTAAGTGAAAATAAATTAAACACAAGGGGGATATCCTTTGTGTTTTTTAAAGTTAGGAGAACTATGAGCTATTTTAAGTACACAATCAAGAAAAATGAAAATAATTTAACTCTAAAAACCTGGATGCAATCATTTTATCTTGCAAAAAATAAGATTAATTATTTAATTGATCAAAAATTAGTTATGGTTAACGGCAAATCTTGTTATAATCGTGATTATATTTTGACAGAAAATGATGAAATTTTAGTTGATACAACTAATTATGACCGAATTGATTATCCACCTTATCGATATAATTTACAAATTATCTATGAGGATGAATATTTATTAGTTGTTAATAAACCTAAAGGTGTTATTATATATCCTGAGAATAAAGAACTAGAAAAAACAATGGCTAATTTTGTTGCATATTATTATATGAAAACGAATCAAAATTATGCAGTAAGGCATATACATCGCCTAGATACTGATACGACTGGATGCTTAATTTATGCAAAAGATATTTTTACTCATAGTAAATTGTCATATTTTTTTGAAAATAATAAAACCAAAAAAGAGTATTTTGCAATAGTATATGGTATAATAGAGAAAGAAGGCGTAATTAATCAAAAAATCGGAAGAAATCGTCATGAGAATAAAATGATGATTTCCCCTAGTGGGAGTGATGCGTTAACTTATTATTATCCTGAAAAACATTTTGATAATAAGACAGTAGTTAAAGTATTACTCAGAACTGGTAGAACCCACCAAATTAGAGTTCACCTAGCTGCAATAAAACATCCATTATTAGGAGATTCATTATACGGAGCCAAAGACGAATATGAACGAGTGATGTTACATTGTTATCATCTAGGGCTTGTTCATCCAATTAGTGGATTATGGATTGATTTTACTGCTGATATTCCAAACGATATGGAAAAAATTATTAATAGGGAGTAAGTAATATGTTGATGAAAAAAATAATTAAAACTAATTTATTGGCTTTTGCAATTTTGCTTATTTGTTTAATTGCTAGTTGTAATGGTACAGGATTAGGAAATCAATTGGCAACACCTGAAACTAGAGTTGTATTAGCAGCAGATGGTTTCTTTGTTTATGTCGATGAAGTTCAAAATGCTGATGGATACGTTGTGAGAGTTTATGATGAAACAAAAACTTCGGTAATTAATTCATTTAGAATATCACTAGATGAATCAATTACAGGCTTTAAAATATTAAAAACAGTAGGTACATATTATGTTACTGCGTATGCTACTGATTCAAGTATGACTTATCTTGATTCAAATGAGTCCGAATTTAAAGAAGTAAATATTGTTGCAAGTGTTAAGAATAAATATTCGATTACTTACGTATTAAATGGTGGAACAATTCCTAACAATGCTCCTAGCAGTTATACCGAAGGTGTCGGAGTTAGTTTACCAAAAGCCACTAAAACTGGTTCAAGATTTATTGGCTGGTACTTAAATTCTGACTTTACTGGTAATATCATGACTGTAATTGATTCGCAAATGACTGGTGAAGTGACTTTATATGCTTATTTTGAAGTTGAATCAATTGTCGAAACTTATACAATAACTTATGTATTAAATGGTGGAACATTAAGTAGTGATGCACCTACAACATATAAAGTTGGTGAAACTATTATTCTAAAAGCACCGACAAAGGCTAATGCAACATTTGCTGGTTGGTACTTAAATTCAGATTTTAGCGGTGAAAGAATTACCACCATTTCGAATCAAACAACTGGTAATCTTACACTATATGCAAAATGGAACGAGAATGCGAGTGAATATACTGGCTATTATCAAGATGCTAATAATTTAACTGGTACGGCTCTAAAACTGGCTCTTAGAAAAATTATTTCAACTGGTGTAAAAACTGTTACATATGATGATTTAAAAACTGATTTAAAGTATACTGATGCTGATCCTAATGATTCATCTAGAATTTTGCTTGTTTATTCACATATTAGTGTAAGTAATACTTGGAATCCAAACAGCAATTGGAACCGTGAACATATGTGGCCTCAAAGTAAGGGCTGGTTTAGTACATCGGGTGCAGGTTCAGATATTCATCATTTAAGGCCTGAAAATCCAACTGTTAATAGTACTCGTGGCAATAGACCGTATGGCAAAGTGACAAATGGTAAAGCGCTTACAATGAACGGCCAAGTTGTTGGTCATTATGGAACATATTTTGAACCACTCGATGAATTTAAAGGTGATGTTGCGAGAATCATCTTATATATGCTAGTTAGGTATTCTCAAACCGATTCGAGTTATCCTGTGACTAATGCATTCCAATCTCTTGATTTGTTATTAGAGTGGCACGAATTAGATCCGGTATGTGAATTTGAACGGGTGCGTAATGAACGTTCTTACTCAATCCAAAAGAATCGTAATCCATTTATTGATTATCCTGAATTTGCTGATTTAATTTGGGGCTAAAATAAAAAATAACCACTTGAAGTTTTATTCAAGTGGTTTTAACATTTATAGATTCTATTTCTCAATATCTAAAGCTGATGCTTCGACCATAATATTACACATTTTTGTAATAAATTCATTAGGATTATCAACCTTGAAACCTTCTAAAATCAAAGCTTGGTTAAGAAGAACTACGGCGTAGTCTTGTAATTTAGTTTCATCATTTTGAATCTTCTCTAATACTTTGAAAATCATATGATTTGGATTAATTTCTAAGATTCTCTCAGCTTTGATGTTTGAACCATTTGGTAAATTATTAATTACTTTTTCCATTTCAAAACTGATACCATCACCACTAACTAAGCAAACAGGTGAATCGGTTAATCTAGTTGATAATATTACATCTTTTACCTTATTATTCAATGCTTCTTTGATTTTTTCAAGAAGAGGTTTCTTTTCTTCGGTTAACTTTTGGGCTTGATCTTTTTCTTCATCAGTTAGGATGTCTAAATCACCTTGATTAACTGATTTGAATTCATGATCATTATATTTTTGTAAAATTTGGAATACAAACTCATCAACATCATCACTCAAAATCAAAACATCGTATTCTTTCTTTTTTAATGCATCCATTTGTGGCATTGAAAGTAATTCATCCTTAGAAGCTGCAGAGGCATAATAAATGTATTTTTGTCCTTCTTTCATATTTAGAACATAATCTTTAAGTGAAATTAGCGAGTCATTTAATAGTGATTTATACATTAATAAATCTTGAAGTAATTCTTTCTTTTCACCATAGTTGTTGTAAATACCCCATTTTAAATTGATTCCTAAAGCTTCAAAGAATTCTTTATAAACTTCTGGATTGTCATTTTGTAATTCTTCTAGATGCTTGATGACTTTCTTTTCAAGATTAGTTGCGATTTTAGTTAATTGGCGATCATGTTGTAACATTTCACGGCTGATGTTAAGTGATAAATCGCTAGAATCAACGATACCTTTAACGAATCGTAAATAGTCAGGTAGTAATTCTTTGCATTTATCCATGATAAAGACACCTTTTGTATATAATTGAAGGCCTTTTTCGTATTTTTCAGAATAAAGATCGTATGGAGCTTTTTTAGGAATGAAAAGAAGAGCAGTATAACTGATATTACCTTCAACAGTATAAAGATAAGAATCAAGAGGTTCTTGATAATCAAAGAATTTACTCTTATAGAATTCATCTTTTTCTTCTTTAGTTACATCATTTTTATTCTTTTTCCAAATTGGTGTCATTGAATTAAGAACTTCGACACTTTTGATTTCAATGTATTCTTCTGTAGGTTTACCTTCTTCATCGAGTTTTGGTTCTTCCTTGGTACATTCCATTTCAATTGGATAACGGATAAAATCTGAATATTTTTTAACTAAAGATTTAATTGTATATTCTTCTAGGTATTCATCATAATCATTATCTTCATCATTTTGGCGAAGATATACTGTAATTTTAGTTCCAATTGTTTGTTTATTACTTTCTTCAATTGAATATTCTTCAATTCCGTCGGATGTGAATTTATAAGCTTGATCACTATATGGAGAAAGAGTTTCGACAACAACTTTTTCACCAACTAAGTAAGAAGAATAGAAACCAACACCGAATTGACCGATGATTTCTCTTTCATCTTCAGGTTGTACCTTATCATTTTCCATCTTTTCAACAAATTCTTTTGAGCCTGATTTTGCAATTGTTCCTAAGTGCTCAATAATTTCATCTTTAGTCATACCAATACCATTATCGGTAATTGTAATTGTTCTTTCATCTTTATTTAATGCGATTTCAATTTTGTAATCATTTCTTTTTGTTAATTTTTCATCTGTAAGTGATAAATAATGGTATTTATCAATCGCATCTGAAGCATTAGCGATTAATTCTCTTAAAAAGATTTCACGATTTGTGTAGATTGAATTAATCATTAAATTTAATAATCTTTTTGTTTCTGTTTTAAATTGTTTTATTTCACTCATTATATATCCTTTCTTTTTTTAGCACTTGTAATATGAGAGTGCTAAAAACTATACTTATATTATACACGATTATTTTTGATTGTCAAGTATAATAATCAAAAAAATTAGCACTTTTTTATAAAGAGTGCTAATTTTTTAAAACTTAATTTAAAATTAATAACAAAAGGGATAATTATAAACTGAAAATCACAATAACAGCAATGCCTAGAACAAGTAGTAGTAGACCTAAAATCGACTTTTTAGAAAATTTTTCTTTTAAAATTACTGCTGAAAAGAGCATTGTTAACAAAATTGAAATTTTTCCAATTGAATTTACAGCAACTGGATTAGCACCAATATAATTTAACGCAATATATTCAAAAAGCCAAGCAAGACCAGTAACAATACCAGATAGGGTTAAAAAGACCCATGACTTTTTCTTAATCAATTTTACACTTTTATGCTCTTTATTGATGAAGACAATAGAACCAGCAAAAATAAAGACGATAATTGTTCTAAGTAATGTTCCTAAATCACTTGATATGCCCTTAAGTCCGATTTTTACAAATAATGATACGATTGAAGCGAAAATTGATGATAAAATTGCATAGAAGAGCCATTTTTTGTCAACAGTTGTTTCTTCTTTCTTTTTAGAAATCATTAATAATGTTCCAAAAAGCATCAAGATCATTGATAAAAATAGCATTAAAATTGTTAATAAATTACCATTATTGGTTGTATCTTCATAAAAGAAGATGAGAAAAAGGATTGTTGTTAAAATAAAACTTGATTTATCGATCGGTGCGACTCGATTAACACTACCAAGTTGTAGGGCTTTGTAATAACAAAGCCAAGAACAACCAGTTGCGATTCCTGATAAGAACAAGAATAAATAGTTTTTTGGACTTAAATCAAAAATATGTTTAATGCTACCACTAATAGTGCATAAAATTATACTTAAGATAATTACTATTCCTGTTCGATAGAAAGTGGCAAAATTTGTTTTCACATCTTTTATCCCGATTTTTACAAAAATTGTGGTTAAAGATGTAAAGATTGCTCCTAATAATGCAAAACCAATCCATATCATTATACATTACCTCATAAAATGTTTTCGATTATTTTTATAATTAAGATTTACGATTATTATATCACCAGCAAAAGAAGATATCAAGATAAACGAAATAAATCTTAGTAATAAATTTAATTAGAAAAAGTAATAAATAAAAGGATGTAAGCTATACATCCTTTTATGAAATGAATTATTTTTGAATAATAACAAATTCATTGTCTTGATAATCTGCTAGATATTCTACATTAGGTACAATTTTTGAACTAATGATGTTATGGGCGATTAAAGTTTCGATATTCTTTTGAATATAACGTTTAATTGGTCTTGCACCATAAGTAGTGTTATAACTTTCTTCGAGAATATGCTTTGCAAGTTGATTAGTAAAACTCATCTTGATGTTATTTGTTGCAAGTCTTGTTTTTAAGTCGTTTAATAATTTATCGACGATTTTCATTTGGACATCCTTTGTTAGTGGATTGAACATAATAATTTCATCGATTCGATTTAAAAACTCTGGTTTAAATGACATTCTCAATAATTCGTTAACTTTTTCCTTGGAATTTTCATTAACACCATTAATCAAGTATTCGCTACCAAGATTAGAAGTCATAATGATAATTGTGTTTTTAAAATCAACAGTTCGACCTTGACCATCTGTGATTCGACCGTCATCAAGAATTTGAAGAAGAACATTGAAAATATCATGGTGAGCTTTTTCGATTTCGTCAAATAAGACAATTGAATAAGGTTTGCGACGAACTGCTTCAGTTAATTGACCGCCTTCATCATATCCTACATATCCTGGAGGAGCCCCAATTAAACGTGCGACTGAATGAGATTCCATGTATTCGCTCATATCAAAACGAACGATATGATGTTCACTATCAAATAGAGCTTCAGCAAGGCTACGACATACTTCGGTTTTACCGACACCAGTTGGACCTAAGAATAAGAAACTACCAATTGGCCGATTTTCATCCTTAATTCCTGCTCTTTGTCGAATAATTGCATCACTGACGAGTTGTAATGCTTCATCTTGACCGATAACTCGCTTTGCCATTGTATCTTTTAGTGTTAATAGTTTTTCGCGATCACCTTTTACTAATTTCGATACAGGAATATTTGTAGCTTTAGATACTATTAAGGCGATGTCTTCTTCAGTTACAATTTCGGAAATCATTTTGTCTTCTTTAGTTTCTTCTTGATAAATTGCCAATTCTTTTTCAAGTCTTGGAATTACCCCATATTGAAGTTCAGCAGCACTATTTAAATCACCACGATTAGTAGCTTGCTCATACTCAAATCGAGCTTTTTCTAATTGCTTTTGCTTATTTTTAATTTCTTCTAATGCTTTCTTTTCACCATGCCATTTATCAGTCATTTCCTTTTCTTGTTTATGCATTGTGATAAGTTCTGATTCAATTTTATTAAGCCGTTCCTTGCTTAAACTATCGGTTTCGTTTTTAAGTGCAGCTTTTTCAATTTCAAGTTGCATAATGTGTCGTTTCAAAGTATCTAATTCAGTTGGCATTGAATCCATTTCTGTACGAATTGAAGCACAGGCTTCATCAACTAAGTCGATTGCTTTGTCAGGTAAGAAACGGTCTGTAATATAACGATTAGATAAAACTGCACTAGCGACAATTGCATTATCGCTGATACGAACACCATGATGAACCTCAAATCGTTCTTTGAGTCCACGTAAAATACTGATTGTATCTTCAACCGTTGGTTCATTAATCATTACTTTTTGAAATCTTCGTTCCAAGGCACTATCTTTTTCGATATATTTACGATATTCATTAAGTGTTGTGGCTCCGATACAATGAAGTTCACCACGTGCAAGCATTGGTTTTAACATATTACCTGCATCTAGAGCTCCTTCAGCATTGCCTGCTCCAACAATCAAGTGAATTTCATCGATAAACAGAATAATTTGACCATTGCTTTCTTTGATTTTATTTAAAACTGCTTTTAGTCTTTCTTCAAATTCACCACGATATTTTGCACCAGCAATTAAAGCCCCCATATCAAGTTCATAAACATGACATTTTTTTAGACTTGTTGGTACATCCTCTTTTACAATTCTCGCTGCAAGCCCTTCAATAATAGCTGTTTTACCGACACCTGGTTGACCAATTAAAATTGGATTATTTTTTGTTTTTCGAGCTAGAATTTTAATAATTCTTAAAATTTCATCTTCACGCCCAATTACCGGGTCAACTTTTCCTTCTTTAACAGCATCTGTTACATCTCGCCCAAACTTTTCTAAGACCTTAGGATCTTTAGAATAATCTTGTTGCATTTCCATAATATTGACCTCCTTTAGCACTCTAATATTATGAGTGCTAATTAATTATAACACTTTTTAAAAATTTGTCAATACCATTTTGAAAAAATTTTAATATTTTGAAAAAATTTTAATATTTTTTATAATTTTTTAATATTTTAATCATTACCAGCGAAATAATGATGGACTGCATAATCAGATTCTTGTTCAAATTTATCTATTTCTTGCTTCGAAAGATCCATAGATGAAAAAGCATATCAAAAGCATGAACATTACAATCATCGACATCTAGTTTTGCGTCAACAACAGCTTTTTTAAGATTATTAATCTAGATTAATATTTCATCATAAAAAGGTTAATTTTTGGCCACAAAAGTATATGTAGGTGGTAAATTATGATAGTTAGTTTGTCTTGTAGGAGTAGTGTAAGGTATAACCTGTGATTTTGATCTTTTTCTTAAATACATTTTTCAACCAAAATGGTTTTTTAGTGTTCCACCTTTTCCATGATTGTTGACAGAAGAAGTTGTATCAAGATTATCAATCATAGGGTATAAAGGCATTAAGCAAGATATATTAATTTCTTTTCAATCTCTAGCCAACATTGATAAAGTCATTGATAGACCACCACTGGTGCTTCCGCCTCCTACCATGATTTGATTAGTTCAAAATCTTAGGACATCAGTATTCTTCAGCATATATTATAATACTTCATAGAATTCATTTAAAGCACGAGGATAGGGATGAGATCCAGATAAACTATACCCAGGAGATACTGTTACTGATTAAATCTTTTTACAAGACTATTAGCCTTAATATATAAACCATTTCTTTCATTCTGGTAAAATAACCACCACCATTAATCGATAAAATACTAGGAGTTAATTTATTTTGGTCTTCATTAGATAAAATAATCGCTAACAATTTTTTTCTAAAATGGCTTTAATCTTTAATTTTTGTTTAAATATGCATTTATCAAGTTTAAATGAAATTATTAAATCGCATCATTATTAATTATAATATACTATATTTTCTAAAGGCAAACTAATACTTAAATCTAACATATTAAATTAAATTTTCAGAGTTCTTATGCAACATCATAATGAAATATTGTGAAAATAGGCTTGATATCTAAACAAAGATGGTTATAGTATCAAGCCTCATTAGTGTTTATATTAAATGTAGTAATTACATTGAAAAATTTTGTAGATGTATTAAGCCATAAGCTGATTACTATCTATAAATCCATCATATAATTACAAAAATATACTGGAAATAATTGATTAGCAACTGCTGTTCCCATCCCATTATTATTAAAAAAAGAAGTGTAAATTGTAGAAATATGTAGTCCAAAGCATAAACCTGCAACAATAAAAAGGAATAATTTTTTATATTTTTCATTCTTAATTTTTTTAGCAATTAATAAAATTGTTAAAATAAAGAAAAATGAACAAATGATATAGATAATTTGATCATGTGTCATATATAACTCCTATTCTTAATAAAATTTTAAATATTTTTCCCATATTTAAGTATATATTTGTTACTATAATAATAAGTATGTTAGATGAATGTGAATAAATCTACATAATTGTGAAAAAGAGTAATTTCATTCTAATTATATCATTATTTTTATTTATTATAAAATTTGGATGTTAAAATTTTAATAAAAGAACATTAAAATACCAAAAATCGTTTTTGCCTACAAATAACAAAAAGGTTTGGTATTTGTGTACCCAACCTTTTGTTCAAATATGTGTTTGCAATAACATGTTAACATAACATTGCACTTCTATGATTTTATCTTAATCATTGTCTTTAATATAGTTCAAGGTAAACTATAAATGATGTTTCTATGTACCATTCTAAAAAGAGGAATTATACATACATTAGAATGATACAATTAGTTGCATTTTAAACTTTTCTTCACCATAAACTGCATGCGGAATATCTTTTGGCATAATGAGAGTATCACCAGCTTCTAAATAAAAAACATCAGATCCTACAGTAAATCGACCTTTTCCCTCTAACACGGTCACCATAGCATCACCAGCAGCGGCATGAGTTGAAATCTCTTCGCCTTTATCAAAAGAAAAAATAGTAATACTTACTAATTCATTTTGAACAATTGTTTTACTCACAACTTGACCATTTAGATATTGAACTTGTTCTTTCAGTTGTAGTTTTGTTTGTTTTTTAATGTTTTTATACATAATATTTTTCACCTTTCCTAAACACAAATATTTCAATCAATAGAAATTGTAGTATAATCTCCTTGAATTGCTTTATTATATTTATCATTATATCATTTTTTTATTATAATGTCTATTTATTCAAATATTTAATCTCATTAATGTGTCAATATTTTTTTCAAAAAACACTTTTCTTTTTTGAAAATATTCATCTGCAAGAAAAAAATCTGAGTTTTAAGCAACTTATATCTCAAAAGCTCAGGAATTTGTGTTAATATAGTTTATTAAATTATCGCTTACGGGTCTTAAACAATTTTATTTTGGTATAAAAAAGGTTTAGTGATTGTGTCAAACCTATTCATTCAATATGTGTTATTAGGGAATTTTAATAAAATTAGGAATAATCTTTTTTCCAACATTCTTTTTTGATTTTTATATTATTTTGAATTTTCAATTTGATTATTTAGTCTATTATAAAATTCACTCATAAAATCAATTCTTTCTTCCCACATTTTTTGAGAAGTTTTAGTTTCAAACTTTAATGATCTAAGCTTAGGAAGTTTAGATATAATCTTATCCACGTATGCTTTTTGTTCTGCAATTGATAAATTCATATAGTCAATATTTTGCAATCCCTCGTATAATCTATATGCATCAAATCTATCAATATTATCCGCATCTCCTATAATTCCTGCAAGTAAAGTTCTTTTATGCTCATAGTCAGCCTTATCATCTACATGAATAGCTATACCATAGCACATTTCTTCAACTTCATCTTTTGTATAGCCTAATTCTAATAAAAAAGGTCTAGCAATTTTTGCACCTAATCTACCATGATTTTTATAATCATCATAAGAATCATAATCTAGTGAATATCCTATATCATGAAGCAAGCCACCAACATATGCCAGTTCAACATTTAAATTCTCTTTAGTAGCTATTTCTTTACAAATATTAGCAACTCTAAATGAGTGTTCAATTCTATACTCAGCCATTCTTAAATTATTATCCTTATAATCTTTAAGCTTCATAAGTTCAGTTTTAACGAAATCTTTAACCTTAATAATTATTTCTTCTCTCATAAATACCTCCTGCACACAGAGTGTCTATTAAAATCATTTTCTTCAAACTTTCGGTTGATGGAAATGATGATTTTCACAAAATGAATCCACCTTGATATTGGATTTATGTCAATCAAGGCTGTGTTTTCAATTGCTCAATGAAGGCTTGAATGTAAAAACCGACATTATAAAAAGAGGCTTGATACTTTATTTTTATTGTATCAAACCTATACTTTCAAAATGTATCATTACTACAAAATATTTCACAATACAGCTTTTAGTAGTAATATAAAAATAATTTTTTTGAATAAGGATTTTTTACGATTCTAATAATTGTTTCTTTTTTGCATCAAACTCTTCCTGAGTAATTATACCATCATCTAGTAGTTGCTTAAATTTTCTTAATTCATCAGCACTAGAAACCGACTGAAATTGGTTTATAATTGTCGACATATTTTTTTTATTTTCTTCAATAAGCGTATGTATATGATTATATACATTTTCTGCTAATTCATTTTGTTTTGGGAAAAATACAATAGATCTTAAATCTTTAGCCGCACCCCTTATACCATTACTATTCTTAATTTCTCCTTTAACTCCCAAAGATAAATAACCATTTTTCCAAATAGATGCCTTTGAAAATTCTACGCTTTCAATATCAACCTTATCTATAACCTTCTCGTCAGTCAAAAACTTAAATATTATTTTATCTTCGTAAACAAATAAATTGTTCATATTTCCTCGTAGTTCAAATAATAAGTTTCCCATAAAGTCTCCTTTCGCACCTAAAATTATACCACAATTTATAATATATTTCAACAATTATATCTTATAGGTTCGATATCCGTAAGTAAATGGTTCGAGTCCGTGGACAGTCTCCTTAGGTGTTAAAATCTAAATGTTTCATAAAAGCATAAAAAAATAAGGTATTCTAACCATTATTGGCTAAAATACCATATAAAATGCAAAAAAATAAGCCTTACTAGAAGACTTATAGATTTCAAAAAATGGAGGTCCCGATCGGATTTGAACCGATGATCAGGGTGTTGCAGACCCACGCCTTACCGCTTGGCTACAGGACCATCTTCTAAGCATTAATATTATATCAAAAAAAGCAATTTAAGTCAAATAATTAACTATTTTTATATAATATTATATGAAAAGAAAATTAAAATATGATATAATACACTTGTGAATGAGGTAGATATAATGAAAATAATTTATAAAATTGGTTTAATCTTTGTTATTATTTTGCTTAGTTTGACATCTTGTAAGAGGAAGGATACAAAATATACTATTAGTTTTGATGTAGATGGAACTATTACTAGTGTTGAACTAAAAAAAGGAGAACAAGTTGCTTTTCCACCAGCTTTTAAAGATAATTATACTTTTGTTGGTTGGATGCTAGATGGTGATATTGTCACAGAATATGTTGTTGAAACGTCTGACGTGACTTTTGTAGCCACATTTTACAGTAATGATTTGATTGAATTAGAACAAGCATTCAAGCGTTATACGTTTGATGATACAATTAATGGCAATAAATTATCATTGAAGACTAATTTTTATTACCAAGGGAAGAAAATTAGTGGTTCATGGGAATCTTCTGATTCTAGTCTAATTGACAATCATGGATATATTGTTTCATATCCAGAAACCGAAACAATTGTAACTTTAACGTTAACATTAAAATATAATGATAGTACTTTATGTGATGAGTATTATGTAACACTTATGCCAAAAACTTTAGAAGAGCTTCTTGATCTGGGATTGGAAACAATTGAAGTACCAACTATGATTACTGACTCATTAAAAGTTGAACTCCCAGTAGAGTTTGAATATAATATTGTAGGTAGTTGGATTAGTAGTGATGAAACGATTTTAACATCAGATGGTGTAGTTAAGGTTTTTAATGAAAGAAAAGATGTTGTTATGACTTTGAACTATAAAAAGGAGGGAGATGAGGAAATGAAAAGTAGAGATTTCACTTTTACAGTAGATGTAAATACGGCAATGCATATTATAAGAGCTGATAACTTTGAACTAAATAATATGGAAAATGTTAAATTATCAAATGGCAAATTAGTTTTAAAAGATGATGCAATTTATGGTAGTTATGAATCCCCAATTTTGGAAACAATTGATTTTTCTAGTTTGGTTGCTTCTTGGTCAGCTGTTTCTTCTAAAGAAGCAACAGTTGAATTATTAGTGAGTGTTCGTGTTGATGGTAAATTTAGTGATTACATTACCTACTGTGAAGGTGGATGGGGACTTGGCTTACAGAATGCATCAAAAAATCAAATTAAAGATACGATTGAACTGAATACGGATGAAATAAATGTCTTAAACAATAAAGCTGGCGATGCAGTAAAATTTAAATTGATTTTAAGAAGAACTAATAGTAGTGTACTTACTCCTAAAGTTTCGCTTGTTGCATTTGCATTAGAAGGAACTGATTTCACAGGCTTAAAGTACCAATTAGATGATTTGTCCGGTAATATTAAATATGATGTTCCACGACTTTATCAAGGAGCAGTACCTACAATTGGAAATAGTATTTGTAGTGCCACATCTTCAACCATGTTACTTAAATATAAAGGTATGGATTTTTCAGATTATGATTCGCAATATGAACATCGCTATATTGCTGGAATAGTAAAGGATTATGGTAATAATATTTATGGTAATTGGGTTTACAATACGGTAGCCATCGGTGGTTATGGCTTTGATGCTTATGTTGCTAGATTATATTCAATTAATGAACTAGTAAATCATCTAGAATCTATTGGTCCTGTTGCAATAAGTGTGAAAGGACAAATGACTTCTGATAAAAAAGATTATTATACAGCTGGTCATTTACTTTGCATTATTGGCTATATTTATCAAGATGGTGAATTAACTTTTATTGCCAATGATCCGAATGTTCCTGATGTTGAATGTACATATTCACAGTCAGTTATTTCGAGAACATGGAGAAATATAATTTATGTAGTTGAATAAAAGAACCTATCACTAATAGTTATAATTAACTATAGTGATAAGTTCTTTTTTTAATATACTTTTTTACCATTGCTGTAAACGGCTTTTAAATAATTTGGTTGACGTTCATAGATTAAACGTTCGAATCGTTCCGTTGTTGATAAACGATTAGAACCAATTAATTCGTCATCATTTACAATCATTATATTTAAACTATTACCTGGAACAATTCCGGCTTTTTCACCAAAGAATTCATTAGTAGCAGAGGTTGCAAGATACCATGCTTCATTAATTGACAAACATTGAGGATGATTTTCATCTGTTACTGATTTCATTTTTGATACATTAATTGTTGTACGAATAATATCAAATACATTTAGGGAATCACCACCAGAAATATCACTTCCCAACACAACTTTAATTCCTTCACTTAGCATTTGTCTAATTGGAGCAAGACCAGAACATAAATTAAGATTAGAATTGGCACAATGGACTACATAAACACCAGCATCTCTTATTGCTTGTCGTTCAAATTTATTAGACCAAACACAATGAGCCATTAATGTTCGATTGTTCCATAAACTAAATTGTTTATATGTTTGATAATATTCACTGCAATTAGGATGCATTTGTTTAACCATGTTAATTTCATTCAAATTTTCAGATAGATGTGACTGAATTGGCAAATTGTATTTTTTAGCTGTTTCACCTAAGAATTTAAGTAACTCATTACTACAAGAGATGGTAAAACGTGGTGTTATAATCGGTTTAATCAGTTTAAATTTCTTAGTCGCATCTAGCCATTTGTTTGTATTAATTATTGAATCAGAAGTAGTCTCATTTAAAATTGAAGGACCTAAATCCATATTAACTTTTCCAACGTAACCAGTGAGCCCAGCTTTTTCTAGTTCATCCATTAAAATCAAAGTTGCATCTTTATGTAGTGAGGAAAACATGCAAAATCTAGTAGTCCCATTTTCGATTAGTTTTCTCGCTAATCGATGATAAATTGTTCTAGCGTAATCTAAATCATTAAATTTAGCTTCAGTTTTATAAGTGTAATTATTTAACCATTCCAGCAATTCTAAATCATATCCCATTCCTAACATTGGTAATTGGGGCGCATGTAGATGCATATCACTAAATGTTTGTAAAATTAGATGGTTAGAATAGTCAATATAAGCTTTTCCTAAGTATTTTTTAGGTAGTTCTTGATATGTACCTACTATTTTTCCATCCTCACTAACTAAATAACCATTTTCAATTATTTCTAATTCTATTAGACTTTTTGCGTACACAATTGTTCCTTTTAATATTATTAATTCCATAACAACCTCTAATTATTAGTAATCCGTTATATAGTATATCAAACTTTCCCGTTTATAGCAATTAATCTATAAATTTAATTTATAAATTAAAAGGAAGCTTCTACTATTTAGTAGAAAAACTTCCTTCAATAATTAACTATTTTTTCTTACTGGAAATTGGATTTCAGTTAGATAATCATTTTCATTCTCCTTGTTCCAACATCCATCGATATAGCATTCTCTAGCATTATCAATGATTTCATAATTATTATCTTCAATATATTTTAGGACAATTTGATATGAATCTCTTAAATTGTTGTAAGCACCTCGATGATAAATACAAACAGCAGTGATTTCAGGTGTAGTCGTGAATTTAATTTCATTCGTTTCATTACCAATAGTTTCAACTGCTTGGGCATATCTGATTTTAATATTCGTTTCTTTGTATTCACCATCTAAATAACTAATATAACAGTAATCAGGATCAATACACTTTAAATTAGGATTAGCATGGGCACACATACTTCCGGTAATAAATGCAAACTCACTAATTTTACTGAAATCTTCAATAACTCCATCACGATAATAGATAGTGTAACTAGGAATTTTTTTAACAATAATTTCGTTTTTCAATTTGTTTTCCTCCAATAGATAATTAATTTTGGATAACTCTATATGAAAATCATTAATGTTTTTTTCTATTTCTTGTTTTCTTTTAACTAAAATGTTATGCATATCAGCGCCATTTAGAATATTTTTAATGTCTTTAATTGATAGACCCATTTCTTTAAGCGATATGATTTTTGAGACATCAAGAAGTTGACTTGCTTCATAATATCTGTAACTAGTATATGGATTTATGTAACAAGGTGCTAATAAACCTTCTTTCTCATAATAGCGTAAAGTCTTAATCGTTAGTTTTGACATTTTAGAAAAATCACCAATTTTGATCATATAAATAGCCTCCTATTATATTTATACACTATCCTTTAAGGGGAGAGTCAAGTAAAAAGATTAAAAATCATTTATTATTTCTAATATTTTTTTCATTGTATTAGCAGTTCTGATTGTAATTTGATTGCAAATCGCTTTGTTTGCAGTTTTTATCCACCAATTTGATTTACGATAGTTATTGATATCATAAGACCAAAAAATAATATTATTATATTCAGCAATTTGATCAATATGTATTTTAGGTTCACCGACAATTTTAATCACTTCAGATGATGTTGTTGGCGAAATCGGAAAAATAATATTATCGTAGATTTCTTTGTTACAAGTTCCCCACCAAACTGGATGATGATCAATGATATTTTCAAGTTCAGAAGCAGTTAGAACATAAATTGGTAGGTCTAAATGGAATTGTTCAGCAATTAACGAACGAATATTGGTTATAATTAGTGATTTATCAAAAGTATCACTTTCAAAAATAATATTTCCACTATTTAGATGGGTTTTGATGTTTTCATAATTAAATCTTTTTAATGCATTTTTTAATTCATTCATAGCTATTTTATTTTTGCCACTAATATTAATTCCTCTTAATAATGCAATGTATTTCATATTTTCACCTTATAAATAAATTATTTGTTTAATTTTTATAAAATAAAAGGGCTTTAATCAACAAATACTTCAATATAACTTATTGTTTTCGTTTGATCAACATCTGTTACTCCATAATAGGAACCTTTGTACCAAAGAATAAAACTTTTATCGTTACTTTCTATCCGTTATAAAATTTGAAGATTATTCTCTATTTATTTTTATCATAGTAAGCTTTATGAATAGTGATTAGCATGAGGCATCACTCTCGAATAGTTCTACTGGTTTTTATTTTCAATCAAAATCTAAAAACTGCATCACGTTTGAATCCTTGATTTGTGATGAAAAAACCTCAATCATGCTTGTTTTCCTTCATAATCAACAAAAAAGGCCTGAATGTGGCATCAAAACTATCGTTTCAATATGTATTGCACTAATATTCTAATACAAAACTACCCCCTAGATAAATGAAGACACCCTTGATTTTGACTAGCACATTATAAATTGGAGTTTATTTCATTTTGTATTCATCTAAATTAACTTTATAATTGATAACAGTTATTCCGTCTTTTTCTAACTTTTCTTTTTGCTTTTCTATACCTCCAAATGCAAATTTCTTTGATAAATTCCCTTTGCAATCGACTACTTTATAGCACGGATATTTTGTTTCATCTGGATTATTATGAAGAATATTGCCAACAACTCTTGCTAACTTTTTATTTCCCAAATATTCTGCAATTTGTCCGTAAGTTACCAATTTACATTTTGGAATTGTTTTCAAAAAATCATATACTTTTTCTTTCATCATATCCCTCATAAATTCTAATTTTCTTTAGATAGATTATACCACGATATGCTTATAATAGCAAAAGAAGAACCCTACTTTATTCAGCTTCTATCGTTACTTTATATCCGTTATAAAATTTGAAGGTTATGCTCTTATCTTTATTTAATATAACGACTTCTACAAATAGCGACCAGCAGGTATCATCCCACTCAGATAATTCTACTGGTTTTTCTTTTAACCCTTTAACTTGTATTTAAAGAACTTTGAATTTGGATATTCTATTATTTTTATTACTTGAAAATAATAATTAATTATAATTTAGAAAACGCATTTATTATCCGCCTCACGTTTGAAGTTGCAAAAGCCGAATCGTTTTCTAGTTCTAGTAATCGTTTTTTGTTATATGAGCAATTCCTGCTTAAAATAAATAACAAGAACCTTTGAAACCTTTAATTTCTATAAAAAAGTATCAAAAATTCTTATTTTTCTCTATAAATAGCAAAAAAGGACTGATATTTTTTGTATCAATCCTATTGTTTCAATATGTGTGGAAATACCTATTTTGATACAATTTGCGTACACCTATTAAAAAGTGCGTACAGTTGCGAAAAAATGCGTACAGTTAAACTCACCGATAAATTGAAATTTGTTTATCAAAATCTTAATAATGAATACATCAGCATACCAAGACCTGCCGATATTAGTATCATCAGTATCGGAGTTGGTTTTTTCTTAAATGCAAGCTTTGCTACGATACTGATTAATATCAATATGGCGAATATGATAATGCCATTAAAATCTATGGCAAGTGTATCTCCTATACCACTGAATCCGATTGCCGTACTCATAAACATCGTGATTGCCGTTGCGAGTATCAAGCCAACAACACACGGACGGATACCGCTGAGAAACGCTTTTACTCCCGCATATTTCATAAAGTTGCGTATCAGGGCTGCAATTATGAGAATGATAATAAATGACGGCAATACCACACCCAGCGTAGCAAGGATCGCACCGAGAAAACCGCCTTGTGACGAGCCAACGAAGGTCGCCATATTAACCGCGATCGGTCCGGGAGTGGATTCAGCTACGGCAAGCATATTGAGCATTTCTTCCTCGGTAAGCCAACCGTACATCAAAACTTTTTCTCGTATCAGCGAAATCATTCCGTATCCGCCGCCAAAGGAGAATGCACCGATCTGAAGGAAGGTTAAGAACAATTCAAGATAGATCATGTTTTTTCTCCTTCCTGATCTTGCCGAGGAGATATACCACTACGCCGCAGATCCCACTAATCAGTATGTAAAATATTGTTGAAAACTTCACCGCGAACAACGAAAACACGATCATACAGATAAGTGTTATCGAAATAATGATCATGTTAAATGTGGTTTTCTTCATCTGCTTCAGCATCTTCAGTCCTGCTGTAAGGATTAGATATACCACACATATCTGAATCCCTTTGAAAGCGTACGCAACCAATGTAAATGAAAGAAAGGCATCAAAAAACAGCGATATAGCATAGATAATAACAAAAGACGGAATACAAATGCCAAGCGTAGCAATCATTGAGCCGATCATTCCAGAATTTTTGTATCCTATGTAAGTTGCTGCATTAATGGCAATAGGACCGGGCGTGGATTCGGCAATCGCCGCAACATTCAAAAATTCATCTTTTTCAAGCCATTTCTTTTTTTCTACGAACTCATTTTCAAGCAGAGCGATCATGGCATATCCACCGCCAAAGGTGAACAATCCTATTTTCAGCATTGTCAAAAAGAGTGAGAGGTAGCCTTTTACTTTCTTCATAAGAGTCTCCATTTATCTAACTTACAAATTCTAATTTATCGTTTAGTTTATTATAGCACAAAAAACACATTTTTTCATTATATTCACCTGCCATATAACGAAAAAACTTTTCGTTCCGTTAATAAGGCTTTCGTTCCGCAGTACTACCTTTCGTTCCGTAGATATAACATATAAAGAAAAAGAGCCCTTCAAAAGTGCTGTTTAACACTCTCACAAGGCTCTGCTGTTTACTTACAAAAAGGAACTAACTCCCTTTATGCAAAGAAAAAAAGGTTCAATACTTTTGTATCAAACCTTTGCTTTTCTTATGGCAACGTTACACAAATTTAATACAATTGCATACCCCTGCACTAAATCTGCATACCCTTAGGTTATTTTTGCATACCCTAAGAGCAAAAATGCATACCCTAGAGGCGTTTTGCATACCCCTATTTCTAAACGATAAATAGGAATTTATTTATCTTAATATTCCTAATTTAATTTTGTTATCTAATTCCCATAATGCGGTCTTATTGCTATCGTATCTAAGTCTTTTTAATGCGGTTTCATAATCAACCCATTCATATTCTGTATGTTCATGAGACAATTTTAGAATTTTGTTATCTATCTTAACAGCAAATGAGTATTCTGGAATCACCAAACAATCTTCACCCCATATTTGTCTTGCTTCTTTAAAGCAGTATGTTGGTATGCTACTTTGAGTATCAAGAGAAACATATTTACAGTCCTTATCTATATTTGCTTCTTCATATGCTTCTCGTTTTGCGGAAGTTAACACTGTCTCATCTTCATCTTCACCACCACCCGCAATAAATTGCCAAGCATCCATATCACTTCTTTTAAAAATACAATATTTTATATTTTTCTTTTCGACATAATATGGAATAACTAATACTTGATATTTTGCTCTTGCCATTTTGTTTCCTCCCAAACTCTAATTTATTTATTAACCTTCCAATATCCTCGAGTACCACCAATTCTCTCAATAATTCCTTTTTTCTTTAATTCAGCTATAATTCTTTGAACAGATCTTGAACTTTTATTTATCAATTTACTTATTGTTTCTGATGAATAATTAGGATTAGCTTTAATAATATTTATGACCATTTCTTCATCTACTGATAAATTGACATTTACGACACTATTTGCGACACTATTTATGACATTTCTCTTAAATATAAAGGTAAAACCTTCTCTACCAGTTACATAATTAATATTAATTTTATTTTTTTCACATTCACTATATACTCTTTTTAGACCACTGCTATAAGACTCTACATCTTCTGATAAGAATAAAGTCTTTAAAATTAACGGATTTCTCACTTTAGAAGGAATATTTTCATATACAAAGTCTTCGGGTTTATATCCTATTGGAAATTCTCCAGGATTATAAATTCTAATCATACTCGGATGAATAGTTATTTCATGTTCAGTATTTGAATTATATCTAGCATGAGCAAAACTATTACAAATGATTTCTCGCAAAGCTTTTAATGGAATTTCGGGAGTTTCAACTCTATCAAATCCAGCAATTTCTGCTTTCCATAAAATATTTCTTTTAATGTATGTGTATGCTTCGTCAATTAAATCAAATATGTTTCCACTTATCCTATTTATATCTAAAAATGTCAGTTTCTCATCAGTAGCAAAAACAGCCATTTTTAAAACTATTGGCTCATTTTTTGAAAATAAATAATATCCAGCATTAGTTAACTTACCATTTTTAAATAAACCAATTTTTGAAAGCAATCTTTTTGGTTCAAAATCATCATCTTTTATTCTCCCACATGATATTGATCTTTTATAAAACCTTTCTAAAGATTTAATGTCTATATCATCTATACTGTGGTTTGATAATTGAGAATCCCAACTTTCTTGTTTATTATATTCAAACAATTGTCTAAGTTCATGAGGCTCAAGAATTCTATCCTCATCAGCTATACGAATATAATACACTCCCTTTGCTGAATATGGTCTATCACTACCTTTAAAAGATACTTCAATTATTTCCTTATCATCTATTATTCTTTTTTCTATAGTGGGGACAATTTGAGGAACAATTGTTTCATAAATCTTTCTTGAAAT
Source organism: uncultured Staphylococcaceae bacterium (assembly GCA_964541525.1). GTDB lineage: Bacteria > Bacillota_I > Bacilli_A > ML615J-28 > CAG-313 > UBA1737. The sequence continues at coordinate 47,748 of CAZIQF010000002.1, forward strand.
ATCTCTTAATGTTGATTCAGTAATCATTTGCCCTTTTGGCTCTCCATTTGGTAAAACACCAAAATAAATAGTACCATACCCGTGTTTATTAAGCATTGCACAAATTGATTGTATAGCTTCATTAATTTCTCCAGTTGTTTTTTTGAATTCCAATGTCTCATCTTCAATACCAAAGTTCATAAACTGACCTCCTAATCTATAACTATTATATCAAAATTAATAATATATGTCAAGGATTATGTCGTAAATATAATGTCGTATATTGTCGTATAAAGGTTGAAATAATCACAAAAAATACCTAACGTTTTTTTATACCCCTATCTTTTTTTAGAAGCACCTTTCATTTTTTAATGGATCTTTCGTTTTTGAGAAAATTTATCTATAGAAAAAAATCCTAAGATTGAAGTTTTAATTTTGCCTAATAGCTCAGGATTTTGTGTTAATATGGTTCATTTAATTATCAATTACGGGACTTCAACCCCCCATATCAAGATATAAAAAAGCTTTGAAACAGCATTTCTACTGTATCAAAGCACTTTCTTCTTTAATGGCAACGTTACTCAATTTTAATACAATTGCATACCCTTAGCCTTGTAATCGTTAAAAAGTTAAATATTTTGCATATCCTAAAGGCGTTTTGCATACCCTAATATTAATTTAAATTGAATTACCGAAAACTTCATTATTAACTTCAATATCATTTTTTATCACAGAAGCTAATAATTCCCAATTGTAACAATATTTACTATCTATTTGTTGTCCTTTTCTGATATATGTTTGATTATTAGAGAATTCTTTTGTTATTGTTATATACCAATCTTGACGTTGTACTAAATTCATAAAATTAATACAAATATTTTCATTATAAAAAGAATAGCAATTAAATGGGCCATAGAACCATAATTTACCATTTTCATCTTTCATGTCTCCAATTTCTACTTTATCAAACTTAAATCCATAATCTTTAACTAAAAAACTAAAATGTTCCATTATAGAATATGATTCATCACAAATTATTTTTTTAGTTATATTTTCACCCCAAACATAAGTATCAAAACCATCAACCCAAAATGTTTTGTCTAATAACTTTGGCTTTACAAAACTAAAAAACTTTTTAACAAAAAAACCGTTTTTTGTATCTATAAATCCATCTTTAAGTTCTAATTCTTTAATAGCTTTATTTGCATTTTCTAAAGAACTATAGATTCCAATATCCTTTTTTTCAATGTGATCAATAAGTTTATATTTATGTGTAACTTTATAATAAAACATACATATTTTCTCCTTTTAATTTAATTTCTCCTTTATCAATTCATAGATTTTCTTATCATTTTTTGATTTATGTAAAGTATATTTTTTATTATTTACATAGAAAGAAATTTTATCATCAAATGATAAATTAGAAATGCCTTCAAAATTAGTTTCTATAGAACGATAGCCGTTAACATATAATATTCCTTTTTCTCTAATCTCAAAACAAGAATCGAATGAAGAATTTTTTGATAATAATTCTTTTATAATTACAATCAATGTGATAAGTAAAGTGACTACTGGGATTCCTATACCAAATATTAAATAGAATGCCCATTTCATTTCAGGATTTAATAGTTGAATAATTAGACATAAAATATTCCATCCAAGTGCTGCAATCATTATATATTTAATCATATTTAGTAAACAATAAATTCTACTATATTTCTGACTAAATACTAATTCTCCTAATCTTTCTTCAATCGGAACTCCAAAATAATCACACCAATGGAAATCATCAAAATATAAATTATGTAGTTCACATTTATTTTTAAACTCATTGACTTTATTAAGCAATAAAGTTATTTTTTTATTTTCTTTATTAGATATATTATACGAGTAAAAACTTAAAACATAATTTTCTAATAAGATAAAGCATTTTATCATATCATTATCGTTATCAATATATCCAATAACATTTCTTTCTTTTAAATCTAAAAAATCATTATGAATATCTCTATAAGAAATAGAATAATCAATATTATTTAATTTTAAATCTATCCCGTCATCATTAATACTGTAATCAAAATTTTTTAATACTGTTTGTTTTTCAAAAAGGAAATTTAATGACATTTTATTAACTTTTAAAATTCTTTCTTCATTATATTTAGGTGAATCAAAATTAAATTCTATATATTGTTCTTTTTCATCAATTCTCATGTCACAATGAAAAAAAGTATCACCAACACTTAATGTATTTTCTATTATTCCACTACATTTTAAAATAACAAGTGATCCCCATGTTGTATCAACCAATATTTCAAGTATATTACCATTTTGTTTCATTGCTAAAATATATGCATCGTGAAATGAGCTTGTATTAAATTCTAAAACTTCTAAACTTTTAGTTGTTTTAATATCAATATATTTAGAATCGTTAAAATTATTCGCAATATTTATTGTTTCATTTAACATGTCTAAAGTATATTTTTTACTCTTTACAATTTTAAAAATGTTTCGTTTATTCCAATATGATTTAAAATTATTTTCTACTATTGCAAAGTTGCCATGACTATAATCTATTAATAAAAATTGATTACTTGAATTACTCTTATACAAATCAATAACTATTAGTTTAGAATAATCAGCATTTAAAACTACAGCTTTACTGCTCCATCCAGACAATGAAAGAGCCATAACTGGAGAAATATATACTTCATTTTCTGTCATTATTTTAGCAAACATAATAATCACAACTCCTTTGTAATATTATACCATACATTGTTAATTATTCATAATAATTAGTAATCGTTAAATTGTTTAGTAATCGTTAAAAGGTTAAATCTTGCATACCCTTTTAATGTAATCGTTAAAAGGTTGATACTTCGCACGTGTTCTCTTACGCCTAGAAAAAGAAAAAAGCCCACTGAAGGACTAATAATTGCTTAACGGTGAGACTTGTACCCTAGCAAAATAAAGAAAAAAGCCGATACTTCATTGTATCGACTATCATTAACGATAATGGCAACGTTACGCAATTTTAATACAATTGCATACCCTTAGCCTTGTAATCGTTAAATTGTTGCTTTTTGCATACCCTAAAATATCTATTATTTTATCACTTTGGAATAGTTATCATAATATAAAATATTTGCTTTTAAATTTTCTATAATATATTCTTCTATCTCTTTAGAATAAGATATTAAATTATGTATATTTTTTCTTTTTATTATTATATTGTTAGCTTTAAATTTATTTTTTAAAGCTTTTTGTGAAGGAATTAAAATTTCATTAATTTCAGATAATTCAATAACTATATTATTGCTTTTATGATTTATTAGAATAATTTGATCTGATTTAAATTCTATAAAAGAATTTTTTAAAGTATAAGAAATATAAAAATATAAAGGGATTATAAAAGCTGATACAGAACCAAATTGAATTGATAATACCTCATTCGTAAAAAGGTAAATTACAAGAAAGATAATAAATAATACCAAAAAAAATATTGCCGCAATCTTAAATATTTTTTCATCTTTTGCATTTCTTCTAAACTTCATTTTTTTCTCCTTACTTTTTTATAAAATTCTAATTTATTTGACACTAACTTCGATGCCAACTACACCATATTTTTTTATATTTTCATCACTATAATAAGTTAACATATCGATAGGATTTGCTATTTCATTTTCGCTATACCCAATTGAAATCTTATTATGATGTTTATATAGTTCGTAAAAATTCTCATATTTATATAAATTAATAACCACACATTTCAATATTTCACTAGTTTTTGTATTGACAAATTCAATAACATCACCAATTGAAATTAATGAACGCTTTTCATCACATAATCTCATTTCAATTGTTTTTGTTTTATTCTTAATTTTTAGAAAAGAATCATTCCAAAGATTCATTTTATGAGTCATTTCATCATCACTTCCTACATTACAAATTCTAATTTATTGTTTATTTAATTTTACCACAAAACGACCAAAAAGTATATTTATATGGTTATTTAAATTGGAGATTTCTAGTAATCGTTAAATTGTTAGGTAATCGTTAAAAGGTTCATAAATTTGCATACCCTAAACCTTATAATCGTTAAAAGGTTCAAGCTTCGCTCACGTTCGCCTATTAATTAATGGTTGAAAAAGTATCCTTATAAAATAAAAAACGCCCACACAGGGCAAATAAAAGGCATAACGGCGGGACTTGAACCCATATAATAATAAAAAATCTCGATACTTTTATTGTATCAAGATTAATCATCTCAAATGGTACACCCTTAGGGACTCGAACCCTAGACCCACTGATTAAGAGTCAGTTGCTCTACCAACTGAGCTAAGGGTGCATAATTTTAGCAATATTATTATATCAAAAAAGTCAGATAAAGTAAAGTGTTTTGATTTTTTAGTATGAAAAATTAATTATGATAGGTAGTTAAAGTTTAAGAAGAAGTAAAAAAGAAATACTTTATCATAATCTTAAAGTATTTCTTTTTGGATTATTTGGGTTTAATTATGATTTTTCTTTATGCTTCTTTTTTGTAAAAAGATTTGTGAACCAATCTTGAATTTGATCTGCATATTTGTAAGAATAAATAAAGGCTATAATTCCTAAAATACTGATTGCAATGATTACTGGAATTCCCCAATCATGGTAAGGGATTAATTCTCCTGATAAAAAGATTAAGGTAGCTCCTATTGAGGTTATTCTAGTGATAATTTGCATAATAATGTATGTTTTCCAAGAAATTGATGTGATGCCGGCAATCATACATAGTAAGTCATCAGGAAAAAATGGAAATAAGAACATAAAGAATAAGATAACGGTTTCTTTACCTTTCATTTTAGTTAGATAGTCCTCAACTTTTTGTTTATCGCCTGCTACCCAATATACAAATTTTTTTCCTAAAATTCGTCCTAAAAAGAAGGCAAATAGTCCACCTAAAAACATTCCAATCAATGAATATATAAATGATTCAATGAATCCAAATAAATAACTTCCAGCAAGAATTGTAATTGATCCAGGAATGGGAATAATTGTTACTTGTAAGAAGGAAATAATGATAAAGATAATCGGCGCCCAAACTCCTGTTTGATTGATATATTCTTGTAATGCTTCTCTAGATATGTTAGTTAATCCTAGAGCACGAAAAATCAAATATCCAATGATAATAATTAAAATTAAAATGATTAGTGATACACTTAATTTAGTTAGTGTTTTTTTAGATTCAGTTGTTAATTTTTTCATCTTGATAATTCACCCCATTTTTGTTGTTAGGATACAAAACAAATATTAATTAAACATTAATTATTGATAATTAAAAATACATTTAGTGGGTAAAATCAATAATAATTTGGTATAATAAACTAAAATATGAAGAAAGGTAAGATAACATGTGGTCAAATAATTTTCCAGAAGAAGATATTATCGGTATTTTTAATTTTAAGCACTATTTAATTATTGTCGTATATTTATTATTAGCAGTTTATTTAGCAGTTAAACTAAGAAAAATGCCACATTTGAAAATTAAGCGATTATTAGCTATAGTTGCTATTTCATTAACATTTGCAGAAATGGTTAAAGATGCAGATATTATATTACATCACGGTCACGTTCGCAGTTGGTTACAGCTTGCTTATTGTAGTTTATTTCTACCTGCATCGTGGATGGCTTTGAGTAAAAATAAGTTGATTAATAAACTTGGATCTGCATATTTAGTTATTGGCGGTATTGTGGGTGGAACGTTATATATTTTTGTTCCTAATGGTTCGATTACGACTTATCCATTATATCATATAAAAGCTATTCATGCGATTTTGTATCATTTTTTCATGGTATTTTTAGGCTTATTATGTTTGTGTAGTAAGTATTATGAACTTAAAAAAAGTGATTTTAAATATTATTTTATTTATATGAGTTTTTTTACGATTCTTGCTTTAGGATTAAATGAATTATTTGATTGCCATGCGCTTTTTTTAAATGATCCTAGTGGTATAAGTTTTCTTATTTCAATTTATGAAGCAAGCCCTATAATTTATGCCATACTTGTATATCTTTTTGAAGCAGTTTTTGCTTTCTTTGGAGTTTATTATGGTTATATCTTAGTTAAAAAGGTACTTAAATATTTTCAATTAAAACGTCAAACAATTGAAGAGTATAATTAATAAAAAAGTTCTTTCGAGTGAAAGAACTTTTTTTGATTAAAAGGGATCTAGGAATTATTTGTTTGTTGAATATTCGTTTAATTGATCAATTAATTGTTGTTTATAAGCCTTTAGTTGATTGTAACCACTAGTTATATCTTCTTGATAACTAGTTTCAAAATATTCTAGCATTTTAGCTTTTTCTTCATTAACTTTTTGACTAATTTGATTTGCATTATTAGTCATCAAAGTATTTAATTCTTCATTGCTGATGATAAATGAATTAAGTGCTTCCATACATGAACTAAATGATGTAGTGACGATGTTTAATCCAGTTTCTGCAGCTAGTTTTGCTGCTTCAAGTGCCGATTGAGCTGATAATAATGCTGTTTCTTTAAGTGATAGGATTGTTTGCTTTTGTGATTTTTCAAGACCATCTTCAAGTGCTTCAACTTCAGTACGTAATCTTAATACTTCGGCCTTTAATTCTAAGATACGATTATATGCTTGTTGATAATTTGAATCTTCAGCAATAAATGCATCGTAATATGCAGTTTTTAATGAAGATAAAGCTTCGTTGCCATTAATGTATAAATTATTATAGGTATTAATAATTGTTGTATTAATTGAAGAAGAAGTAGATAGAATTGCTTTAAAGAAAGTACTTTCAGCAAGATTTAGTTCATATTCTTTAAATTGATTATACATGTTTTCTAGTTCTTTTGTTGGTAATTCATTTAATTCTAGATATGAAGCAGTGATTTTTGCAAGTAATTGTTTATTTGATAATTCATTTGCGGCTTCAATTGTTAATGTAGGATCTAAACTAACGGCAATATTAACTAATTGTTCTTTTGTGTTATTTTTAACAATTGCTAATTTTTCATTAACATTGACATTTAATTCATTTAATTTAGTTGTAACATTAGTTTTTAGTTCTTCAACCATTGCATTAAGTTCATTGGTATTTAATTCACAATCAACGGTTATTTTTAAATTATTGTATTGTTCTTCATCGGTGTTTTGAACAAAATAACCACAATTTACTTCTATTTCTAGAATTTTATTGATTGCAAGTTTTGCTTCTTGACCAATAATTTGATTTTCTTCATCAAGTAATATCATTTTTCCTTCATCATTATTACCATAAACACTTGTAACAATTCCTTTTTCATCAATTGTTAAGGAGATACTTGGATTTATTTCCATAGTAATAACACTATCTTTGACTGCAACATTGGCTTTATCTTTGTTCAAAGAACAGCCTAACACAATTACTGCAGCAATTAGGATTAATGAGCATGTGCTTAAAATAAATAATTTTTTAGTTTTCATAGATAAATTCCTTTCTTTTTTGGGTAGAATATTTAATTTTTGTTTTAATTCATCGAGATTGTTTTCGTGTTCATATGCTTGATGATAGGTAGAATTAATTTTTTGTTTTAAGTTATTCATTAGTATCTACCTCCTTTTTTAAAGTTTTAATGGCTTGATAGTATTTTGCTTGAGTAATACCAATGGAAATGTTTTTAAATTCAGCTATTTCTTTAAATTTTAAATTATGGACAATTTTTAAAATCACGATTTCAGCACTTTCCTCATCTAAAGATTCGTTAATAAATATCATCATTTTTTTGAGATTATTTTCATCCTTTTGCAGATTGATTTGTTCTTCATCATAAATTGGTTGTTTGTTAAGATCACGGGTTACATAGTTTTTACTTAAATTTCTTGCAATCATCATTATATATTGTTTGAATTTTCCCGTTTCTTGATAATTATCCAATGAAGTGATTAATTTGATAAAGGTTTCTTGAACCAAATTTTCACTGGCATAACGATCTTTTGTAATTTGATAACAAATATAATAGATTAATTTTTCATATTCATAATAGATTTGTTCAAAAGTTGCCTCATCTTTTGCTTTTAATTTTTCAATTGTACGTTTTGTAATCAGCATATGATTAAATTCTACCTTTCATTATTCATAACACAAAAAATTGTATTTTTATTTTAAAAATTTATTTTTTTTTAAAAAATTGTATCATATTTTAAAAAAAATGACAATAAAAAAATATGTAAAAAGCGTGTAAATCGATTAAAAATATGGTATTTTAATGTTAAATATAATTAATGAAAGGATTTAATATGTTAAAAATTACTAAAGAAAATTTTAAAGAAATAATTGATAATCATGAAGTCGTTATAATTGACTTTTGGGCTGATTGGTGTAACCCGTGTCTTGCATTAGGTCCAATTTTAGAAAATGTTGCGAAACACTATCCTCATATTGCTTGTGGTAAAGTTAATATCGATGAGGAAGAAGAACTAGCAATGGGATTTGAAATTACATCAATTCCATATGTGGTAAAAATTGTTAATGGTAAAATTGATAGTTCATTTGTTGGATTAAGACCTGAAGGATTTGTTGATGAGTTTTTTAGAAAATAAAGTATATGATTGCATTGTGATTGGTAATGGTCCATCAGGAGTTAGTGCGGCAATTTATTTAAAACGCTTCAATTTAGATGTCTTGATTATTGGTAAAGATAATGGAAGCCTAATGGCAAATACGCCAATCGAAAATTACTATGGTATTGAATCGATTTTAGGAAATGATTTGATTGAAAAAGGCATTATGCAAGCTAGAAGATTGAATATTGAAGTAGTAAAAGATGAAGTTATCAGTATTGAAACTGGTAGTGAATTTAAAATTATGACGCCTAATCATCAATATGCTTCGAAGAGTGTTTATCTTGCATGTGGTAAAAGTCGAAATAAATTAAAAATTGATCATTTAGATGAATATGTGGGTAGGGGCATTTCCTATTGTGCTATTTGTGATGGTTTTCTTTACCGTAAAAAACGGATTGGTATCATTGGTGCTGGTGAATATATGAAAAGTGAATTAGCCATCCTTAGACGTTTTTCTGATGATATTACGATTTTCACTAATGGTGAGATTATGCAAAGTGAAAATCATGTTGTCACTGAAAAAATTGTTCGTTTTTTTGGTGAAAATAAATTAGAAGGGATAATAACTGAAACCAACACATATCATCTTGATGCCTGTTTTATTGCGAATGGCAGTGCTAGTGGTGTAAGTTTTGCAAAACATTTAGGAATTTTATTAGATGATAATGATGAAATTATTGTGAATGAATATCAAACTAATATTGAAGGAATCTTTGCTGGTGGCGATATCATTAAAGGATTAAAACAAATTGCAAAAGCAGTTAGTGATGGTGCTTGTGCAGCGATTGAAATTAATAAATATTTGAGGAGATGTGATGATGAGAAATCTAATTCTTAAAGAAAATTATCAATCAAAATTAGATTTGATTGAAACAGAAGTTGCAATTAAATTTATTAAAGATAACTTTGAAAAGTTTTTGGCAAGTGAGTTAAACTTAATTAGAATTTCAGCACCACTATTTGTAACAAACGATAGTGGGTTAAATGATCATCTAAATGGTGTAGAACGTCCAGTTGCTTTTGATATCCTAAATTTGGACAAAAAGGCGGAAATCGTGCAATCTCTTGCAAAATGGAAGCGTTATGCGTTAAAAAAATATCATTTTGATGTTAATATGGGGATTTATACCGATATGAATGCTATCAGACGTGACGAAGAACTAGATAGTCTTCATTCAATCTATGTCGATCAATGGGATTGGGAAAAAGTAATTAGAAAAGAGGATCGAAATTTTGAGTTTTTAAAAACAACAGTAAAAAAGATCTATCAAGCGCTATTAAAGGTTGAAACATTACTTTTAGAAAAATATCCAATGCTGAATAAAAAGTTAGCTAGTGAAATTACATTTATATCATCTAATGAATTAGCCGAATTATATCCTAATTGTACTAGTAAAGAACGTGAGAACTTAATTTGTCAAAAATATGGTTCAGTATTTATTTATCAAATTGGTTGGCCACTTAAAGATGGCCTACCACATGATTTAAGAGCTAGTGATTATGATGATTGGAACTTAAATGGTGATATCTTTGTATGGTATGATGAATTAAAGATTGCGTTGGAATTGTCAAGTATGGGAATTAGAGTGGATAAGGATTCACTTGTTAAACAAGTTACGTTTAAAAATGAAGTTGGTAAATTAAGTAATCCCTATTCACTAAGTGTCTTGAATGAAGAACTACCATTTACGATTGGTGGTGGGATTGGTCAATCAAGAATTTGTATGTTCTTTTTAGAAAAAGCTCATATTGGTGAGGTTCAAGCCTCGCTTTGGAGTGATGAAGATATCAAATTATTAAAAAAATATCATATTAATTTATTATAGAGGTGTCGATGAAAAAATTATTAATTGTTGTTGATTTTCAAAATGATTTTGTTACAGGTAGTCTAGGTAATGAAAATGCAGTAAAAATTATTGATAACATTAAAACCAAAATTGAAACATATTTAACTAATAGTTATGATATTATTTATACACTAGATACACATAATGAAGATTATCTAAATACATTAGAAGGCAAATTATTGCCAGTAGTTCATTGTATCGATCATACTTTTGGTCATAAAGTTGTTGATGGTTGCGATTACTTAGATCAAGCAGTTAAAGTATTTAAAAAGCCAACATTTCCATCTTTAGAACTTGCTGAATATTTAAAAGAGCATCCATATGATGTTGTTGAATTATGTGGTGTTGTTTCCAATATTTGTGTATTAAGCAATGCGGTTATGGTAAAATCGGTATTACCTAACGCACGGATTATGATTGATGTTAACTGTACTGCATCAAATGATTTAGAAATGCAGGAGAAAGCATTTGATTTATTAGAAAATATTCATATTGAATTAATAAATCGGTAGTATATTAGTCATAGAAACTAATCAATGTTTTTATGACTTTTTATTATAAATACGATTGGTTTTATTGATAAAAAGATAATAATTGTGTATAATGATAGTGAATAATTTTGATGAGGTAGCTATGAATAATCAAGAACGAATTGAAGCAATTAAAAAACTACTTATTAAAGGGCATGAAACTAATGTTTTACCTAAAACATTTAAGGTATTTGGTTATCAATATAATTATTATACAACTATATTTGGTGATTTAAATCTTTACTGGTTTGCTGATCATGAAGTAAAAGAAGCGATTATTCCCTTAAATCAAGATAGTAAGAATAATAATCGACCAGGAACTAAAAAACAATCAATATTATATGTTTGTGTCCATGATACTGCAAGTTCAGCTCCTACGGCTGGAGCTTTAGCTCATAGTAATTATTTACATGCTGGTGGTGGCGGTACAAGTTGGCATTATAGTTGTGGTGATGATGTAGTATATCATCAAATTCCTGATGATGAAATTGCATATCACGCTGGAGATGGATTACAAATCCAAGCAGAGTATACTAATACTAATGTTCATGCAACAACTTTAAAACCACTTATTGAAATTAATGATGGCTATTATTATTTTAATGGTCAAAAATCAACGATTAAAGTTCCAGATTTAACGCTTGTAGATAATCTAGATGGTACATATAGTTTAACTTCAATGGGAGTTGTGCAAAAAACCTTTGATCATTTTCCTAATCGTGATTTTAATGTTGTGCTTACAACTAAACATATAAATGATCAAGGATTAAAGACAATCATTAAAGAAGATGGTAATTATTATTTGGCTCCGACATACTATAATTATACTTATGGGTATATCGCTAATCGTTTAGGAAATTTATATAGCATTGGTATTGAAACTATGGTGAATGAAGGTTCTAATCTTTTAAAGACTTATCATCGGTGTGCTAAATTATGTGCTCATTTAATTAAAAAGTATCATTTAACGGTAGATGACGTTGTCCCCCATCATTACTTTAGTGGTAAACCTTGTCCGCAAACAATGCGTTACAATCAAATGTGGGATACATTTAAAGCGATGGTAGAAATCGAATATGAGATTTTAATGTTATTGGGTGATGATGGAAAAATTGGTTTTGAATGTAATAATACTAATGTTGATTTAGGAATTATTAATAATGATTTAGAAATAAGCCAAAAAATATCATATACTGTTGAAATTAAAATTGGGTTATTAAGTGAAAAAATTACTTTAGAAAGCAAATATTCAAACATTAACATTTGAAATATTTGGTGAGATATGGTATAATCAATCTATTATAGGAGTATGAAAATGAAAATTAAGATTAAACAAATATTTAACATTATAATTTGTCTGCTAATTGTTTTTACATTATACGGATGTAAAAAAAACAATAACGATAATGATGGAAATCGAAAGATTAATGAATTATATATTTACTCAATTAATGACTTTCATGGTAATTTAGAAAGTACCGATAATGAAAAAGGCATTGCAAGAATTGCGGGATATATCAAAAGCCAAATTGAAGATAAAAATGCTCCAAGTTTAATTCTTTCTGCTGGTGATATGTTTCAAGGTACAGGTATTTCCAATTATACTAAAGGACAAAGCGTGGTTGAAATTATGAATGAAATTGGCTTTAATGCGATGACATTAGGAAATCATGAATTTGACTGGGGAATTGAAACAGTCCTTGCTTATCAAGATGGTGATGAAACTAATGGTGAAGCTGATTTTCCATTTTTAGGATGCAATGTTGTATTAAAAGATACAAATACGATTATTCCTAGCGTTGATCCATATACGATTATTGAACAAGATGGTTTAAAAATAGGTATAATTGGTTATATGGGGTATGGGTTAGAAGAAGATATTGCAACGGCAATGATTGAACCTTATGAATTTTTAGATCCAACTTCATGTGTTGAAACTTATGCAAGAAAATTAAGAGGTGAAAATGATTGTGATATCGTTATTGCTGTTGGTCATGATGGTGAAACGATTACTAATCGTAAATTATCTAAATTAACTGGTGATGCGAGAATAGATGCAATTATTAATGGCCATACACATGCTAGTTATATTGAAGAATATCGAAGAGAAGATGGCGTTACAATTCCTTGCATCCAATCAGGTACTGCTGGTAATTATGTAGGAGTTATTAAATTATCAATTAATGAAGAAACTAAAGAAGTAACTGGCGGAACTGCCTATAATAAACAAATGAATAGTAAAGTTGCCGAAGATGAAACTATCAAAATGATGGTAAATCAAATTGTTGAAGACACTGCTCCAATTTTTAAACGTGTGTTATGTACTGCTGGTGAAACAATTAATCAATTAAGAGGTTGTTATTGGGCTGCGAGTGCACTTCAAGAAGCAATGGATGTAGATGTGGCAATTATCAATACCGGTGGCATTAGAAACAGTGCTTTTCCAATTAATAGTGGTGATCAAGTGGATGTTGCGAAAGTATATGAAATAATGCCTTTTGATAATACGATTAAAACCGTTACGTTAAAAGGATCACAAATTCGGGTATTATTTGGTAGTGGTGAATTATGTTACAGTTCAAATGTTACAGGTAATAATAGTTCCGGTTATTATATAAATGGCATATTGCTTGATGATGAGGCGTATTATCGTGTTGCTGCAGTTGATTATATTTTTGATCAAAGTAAATATCCATTTCAAAGTGGTACTAACATTGTTGCAACCGGAATTTTATTTAGAGATATTTTAATTAATGATTTAGAACAAATTGGTCAAAGTGGATCAAAATGGGTCGGATAGGAGTAAAAATGAACAAAGTAATTATATGTACTGATAGTACTTGTGATTTATCAGAAGAATTGGTAAAACAATATGATATTAAAATTATCCCACTTCACATTACTTTTGATGATAAATCATATGATGATCGAATTGATATTAATCTAGAAGAATTATATGAACGTGTTGAAACCACAGGTGAGATGCCAAAAACTGCAGCATGTTCACCTAGTGAATTCATTAAATTCTTAAAACCTTATATTGAGGAAGGATATGACATTTTCTATACCGGTATTAGTAGTAATTTATCTACTACTTATCAAAGTTTGTGTATTGCAATGGAAGAATTCCCGGAAGGAAGAATTTACGCATCAGATAGTAAAAATTTATCAACAGGGATAGCACTTTTATTATTAAAAGCATGTAAATATCGTGATCGGGGGTTATCGGCTAAAGAAATTAAAGAACGAATTGATGCAATTGTTCCGCATGTTAAAGTGCAATTTGTAATTAAAACTTTAGATTACCTTTATAAAGGTGGTAGATGTTCATCACTTACTAAAATATTTGGTACAATGCTTAGAATTCGTCCAATGATTGTTGTAAGAGAAGGAAAACTAAAAGTAGGTAAAAAAGTTATTGGTTTAATGAAAAAAGCAGTATCGGTTATGACTGAAATGTTTATTAACGATTTACCAAATATTGATTTAGAAAATGTTTTTATTACCAATACAACTAGTAGTGATGTGAGCTATCAAGAAATAGATCAAAGATTCAAAGAATGTGGTGTCTATGATAAAGTAAAAAATATTTACCACACAACAGCAGGTTGTGTTATTGGTTCACATTGTGGTGCTGGTACAATAGGAATTCTTTATATTATGAAGGGTGACTTAAAAGATGAAGAATTCGATGATGATAAATTATAAAAAAGCCATCTCTTGGCTTTTTTTTAAAAGAAAAAGGAAATGAATATGAATAAAATTGAATTATTAGCACCAGTTGGAAATAAGGATTCATTGATTGCAGCAATCAAAGCAGGTGCTGATGCGGTTTATTTGAGTGGTAAGACATTTGGTGCGAGATCGTATGCCGATAATTTTTCCAATGAAGAATTAGAACAAGCAATCAATTATGCTCATTTGAATTATGTAAAAGTATATGTAACAATTAACACTTTAATTTTTGATGATGAATTTGAGCGATTAAATGAATTTTTAAACTTCTTAGTCAAGATTAAAGTAGATGCAGTAATAGTTCAAGATTTGGGCGTAATTAAATTAATTAAAACTACATATCCAACACTAGAAATTCATGCTTCAACGCAAATGAATATTTTTAATGAAGAAGGTGCAAAAAACCTCTTAAAGATGGGAGTTAAACGCGTCGTTGTTGCGAGAGAAACAACTTTAGCGGATCTAAAAGCGATTATAAATACTGGAATTGAAGTTGAAGTCTTTTGTCATGGTGCTTTATGTTTTTCTTCATCTGGTAATTGTCTTGCTTCTTCATTTATTGGTAAAAGAAGTGGTAATCGTGGTAAGTGTGCTCAACCATGTCGAAAAAGTTATTCATTAATGGAAGATGGAAAGATTGTAGAATCAAATAAATCATTTCTTTCTACTAAAGATTTAATGACTATAGATTATCTTGGTGAATTAAAGCAAATAGGAATAACTTCTTTAAAAATCGAAGGACGAATGAAAAGTCCTGACTATGTATATACTGTAACTAAAAATTATCGTAAGCATCTTGATCAAACAATTGATTTAACTAAAGAAGAACTTAATGACCTTCTGGTTGTTTTTAATCGTAAATTCACAAAAGGTTATTTATTTGCTGCTGATAATTGTGATATAACTAATCTTGATAGTGTCAATCATCAAGGAATACCAATTGGTAAAATTGTTAATCGAACACCTAAATGGATCGAAATTAAACTAACTGAAAGTTTATCAATTCACGATGGATTACGCATTGTAACGAAATCAGAACTAGGATTATTAGTTACTTGTATGTATGTAAATGGCAATATTGTTAAACAAGCTTTTCCTAATCAAGTTGTGCGAATTAATATCTTAAATCAAGTATCAATCGGAGATAGAGTGCTAAAAACAGTTTCAAATAAACTTCATCAAGCAGTATTACAAGGATTAAAAAATCAAAATAAAAAAATTGGATTAAATTTAACAATTGACATTTATCAAAATGAACCACTAAAGTTAAGTTGCAAATGGAATGAAGGCTCACCAATTAACTTAATCGGAAACACATTAATTGCCGGTGATCATATTTTAAGTAATGAACGGGTCAAAGAACAATTATCTAAATTATCTAATACGATATATTATATTGATAATCTAGTTATTAACACTGATGGAAAAGCTTTTTTACCAGTCAGTGTGCTAAATGATCTTAGAAGAAGACTAATTGAAAAACTAAATGAACAATTATTAAGTCAAAATATTGATGATTCGTTGCAATATGAATTAATTCACCAGTATAATGATTTAGATAAGTCAATTGAAATCGAATGCGTTTGTCATAATGAAGAACAGACTAAAGTATGTGAGGATTTAGGGATAACTACGATTTATAATTTAGGTTCAGCTTATAGTGGTCGAATTATCAGTGACCATAAACTAATGATTCATAATTTAGGTCAATTAAATCAATCAGTTCAAGTGTTATCCCCTTATTTTAATTTAGTAAATCGTTACGCTTTAGAGGCTGTGAGGAACTTTGGAATTAAAAAATGCTATTTGAGTTTAGAAATGGATTTGAATCATCTTAAACAATTAAATTTAACAAATATTGACTTAGAAGTAGGAGTTTGTTGTTATGGAAAGGTTGATATGATGGTTAGTAAACATTGTATAGTTGGTAAATATCAAGGTTATGAAAATAAAAAATGTGGTGCTTGTTTAAAACACCAGTATCATTTAATTGATGAATTAGGTAATAAATACCCATTGTTATTAGAAAAAAACAATGACTGTAGTATGCGCATTTTAAATTACCAAAGTCTTAATTTAGTTAATTACTTAACTGAACTAAAAACATCAGGTATTTCAAAATATTTGTTAGTTTTTACGGATGAAAGTAAGGAACAAGTAGAAACAATTATTAAATTATATCAAGATGGTTTAAATGGTAAAAAAATCAATCAAAAATTTTATACGGGGTTTATTGAACATCCAGTTATTTAAAATGCCACTAGAATATCTCTAGTGACATTTTTTACTTTTGATGATATTTTTTTGTTTCTTTAAAGAAAACAAATATAATTGCTGCGATTAGCATTGCAATAAATGCATAAATGAATAATACGCTATAATGACCTTGAACTGTGATTAAGAAACCAACTAAAACAGGAGTAATACTTTGGGCAATCATTGAGAAAGTATAATATAACCCTGTGTATTTACCCATATTTTCTTTATTTGCTACATCAACGAGCATAGGATAGGAATTAGCATTAATTAAGGCCCAACCTATACCACAGACAATAATTGCAATAATAAAGATTAAAGCATTATAGGCAGTAAATCCTTGAATTACAACGATTAAGAAACCAAGAATTAAGCATCCTAGGCCGATTAGAACGGTATTTTTACGACCAATTTTAGCAGGTAGATTTACTGTACATATAAAAGTAATAATTGATGAAAGTGGAAGGCCTGCCATTACAATGGTTCCAACAAATCCTTGGTTAGGAAAAGCGTTTTTACAAAAAATACTATAGAATGATTCAACAGCATTAAAACTTACAAACCAAAATAGAACAGAAAATAGTAGAATAAAGGTATTAATCTTTTCACGTTTAGTAAGTTTACCTTCGATTTTGACTTCTTCATTAGATTTAGCCATTTCCTCACCAAGTTGCATTTCTGGTTCCATTTCTTTAACAATCTTTGGTTCATTAATTTTTAAAATTAAGATGATAATAGCTATAATCATAAAGAATGAAGCAACTAAGAAAGCAGCAATACCTTGAATTTGTAAATTATCTTTAAAAATCATGCCAATTACTAATGCTATACCGCCACCCAAAACTGCACCAACATAACCAACAAAGTTGATAATTCCATTAGCTTGTGAACGAAGAGGTTTAGGCGTTACATCGGGCATTAATGCTACAGCAGGATTACGATAAAAATTCATAACCAATAGAATTAATCCCATCATAACAATAACACCTACAAGACTATTCAAATAGTACATTACAGCAATAAATGGAAAAATAATCGCTGAAAGTGTCATTCCAATTATCATATATGGCATTCTACGACCATATTTTGATTTGGTTTTATCCGAAAGGGCACCAAATAATGGCAACATAAATACTGCAAATAGATTATCAGCAGCCATGATTAGACCGATTAGGTAAGCTTTATCTTTACCAAAAAATGTTTCTAAGAATAAAGGACAATAATAGTTATACATTTGCCATAACATTAAGATTGCAAAGAAAGCAAATCCCATATAAAAAGTTCGTTTATAGTTTAATTTTAATTTTGTTTCTTCTTTCATAATAACCTCGAAATTTTGCTTTTACCCTTCTATTTTATCATAAATTGAATTTTTTTACCTTTAATTAAATAATAAAACAAAAAATGTGATATAATAATTGCAGACAAAACTGAAGAAAGAGGAAATTATGGCAAAGAACAACATTGTTTTATATCAACCGGAAATTCCCCAAAATACTGGCAATGTAATGCGAACATGTGCTGGAACTAATACAGTTTTACATTTAATTAAGCCTCTAGGCTTTTCTTTAGATGAAAAAAGTATTAAGCGTTCTGCAGCAAACTATATTGAAAATGTCGAATATATTGTTTATGAAAATTGGGAAGATTTTATGGAAAAGAATCCAGGTGGTAAAAAATACTATTTATCGAGATACGGAATGAAATCACCACATGATTTAATTTTAAGTGATCCTAATGAAACTTATTATTTTGTCATTGGTAAAGAATCTACAGGTATTCCTAAATCAATTTTAGCCAATCATTTAGAGGATTGTATTCGGTTACCTATGACAAATAAAATTAGAGCCCTTAATATGAGTAACGTTGCTGCAGTTGTCATTTATGAAGCATTACGGCAACAAGATTATAATGACTTAGAACGTTATGAACCAGATTGCTTTAAGGGAAAAGATTTTCTATTAAGGGATGATGAATAATTCAAAAAATAGCTAAATTAGTAAGAATCTAGTTTAGTTATTTTTATTTATAACTATTTTCTTCTTGCAAAATTTTCTTTTATGTAGTATAATAAGTTTTGAGCAAATGAAAGGTATAAAAGATATGAAAAGACATAACGGAAGAATTATAGCGGTACTTACACTATATAATATGGATATTAACAAATTAACTGAAGAAGAAACGATTAATGCGTATAATCAAATAATAGGTTTAGAGGCACAAGAAGAATACCCAGTTGATATTGATTATGATTATGCATTAAAATTAGTCAAAGGGGTAGTTGAAAACTTAAATATAATTGATGATATTATTTCGAAATCACTAATTAAGTATACAATTGATCGTTTATCATATGTTGATCGTGCACTGATTAGAAGTGCAGTTTATGAAATGAAGTTTTTAAAAGTTGATTTAAAGATTGTCATTAATGAAGCATTAGAAATCACTAAAGAATATGCTAGTGCTGATAATAATCAACAAGTTAAATTTAATAATCGTTTGTTAGATAATATTGCGAAGGTTGTTTATGAGTAATATTGAATATGTATCAGTAACCGAACTAAATCGTTACTTATACTATAAATTTGATCAGGATGCACTTTTACAACAAGTATATCTAGAAGGAGAATTATCTAACTGTAAAAAATCAGGAAATCATTATTATTTTTCTTTAAAGGATCAAACATCAGAAATATCAGGAATGTTTTTTTATCCAGCCAATTTATCACTTAGTTTTGTTCCACAAGATGGCATGAGTGTTCAAGTGGTTGGTAAAGTTCAGGTTTATCAAAAACGAGGAACTTATGCCATTATTGTTTCAAAGATGACTGAATGTGGTGTAGGTCTTTTATATCAAAGATACTTGGAACTTAAGAATAAGTTAGAACAAGAAGGTTTATTTTTAGAAAGTCATAAAATGCCAATTCCTGAATATCCAGAAATTGTGGGAATTATCACAGCTGCAACTGGTGAAGCGATTAATGATATCATTTCAACATTTAATCGGCGATTGCCACTTGCAAAGTTAATTCTATATCCAGCCCTTGTTCAGGGAATAGATGCTCCTAAAGATTTGATAAGAGCATTGGATTTAGCATATCATAACTCATCGATTGATTGTTTAATTATTGGTCGTGGTGGTGGTAGTTTCGAAGATTTGAATTGTTTTAATGATGAAGCCCTTGCTAGAAAACTATATGAAGCACCATTTCCAACAATTAGTGCGGTAGGACATGAAGGTGACTATACAATTTGTGATTTTGTTTGTTCATTTCGAGCACCAACACCGACAGGTGCTGCAATGGCTCTTACTAAGGAAAAGGCTGATATCGAGAAAAATATTATAAGTATCTCTAAACGTTTAACTTATAGCATCAAAAATAAATTGATTAATTCTTTCAATATGTTGAAAAATTATCAAGAATCATACGGATTTGCCCACTTTGATGAAATTCTAAATCAAAAAGAACAAACTTTTATTGATTTAAATAAGCGACTAAGCTTGCTTACTCCTGAACAAATTGCAATAAACTTAGATGTTAAGATTAAGGAACAAAGTAGACTATTAAACATTTATATTGAACAATTAATAAAAAATAACAATACTAAATTAGAACACTTATCCGAAAGACTCCGAATTAATTTAGTTATGGATAAAATTGACTCATTATTTGAAAAGGTGAAAGTCTTTACTAATCAGATGAACAATTCATTTGATATTATCTTAAACAAAAACTATCAACAATTTGATTATTTAGTGGAAAAAAGCATGTTACTGAATCCCTTAAATATTATTAATAAGGGCTATGCAATTGTTTATAAAAAGCAAAAAATGATTTATAGTGTCAATGAACTAACGACTAGCGATGAAGTTAGAATTAAATTTAAAGATGGTAATGCGAAAGCATTAATCCAAGAAATCGAGGAATAAAATGGAAAATAAAACTTTTGAACAATTACTTGCTGAATTACAAGAAGTTGTTACCGCTTTAGAAAGTGGTAAACTTTCTCTAGAAGAAAGTGTTGAAGTGTATCAACGTGGAATGAAACTTAGTATTGAATGCAAAAAACGACTTGATCAAGCAAAAGAAGTTGTTGTAAAAAAAATTACCAATGAGAGTGAAAATAACTAACAGAATATAATTAGTAACAATTACTAAGGAAAAGAGGTTCTATGCTTGATAATATCAAACTAGAAGATTTAAAAACCATGTCTTTTACTGAACTAGAAACACTAGCTAATGAAATAAGAACTAAAATTATTGAAGTTACTAGTAAAAATGGTGGACATTTATCATCAAATTTAGGTGTTGTAGAATTAACAATTGCTTTACATAAAGTTTTTGATTCACCTATGGATAAGATTATTTTTGATGTTTCGCACCAAATGTATGCCCATAAGATTTTAACTGGTCGATTAGATAAATTTGATTCATTAAGAAAAATTGATGGTGTTAGTGGTTTTGCAAAATATAGTGAAAGCATTCATGATTGTTTTGAAGCAGGTCATTCATCAACTTCACTTTCGGCTGCTCTTGGTTTTTTGGAGGCAAAAAAGACATTCAAAACGGAAATAGGCGAAGTGATTAGTGTAATCGGTGATGCATCGGTTAGTAACGGATTATGTTTTGAAGCACTTAATTATCTTGCGGATCATCAAGATCAAAAAATGATTATCATTATTAATGACAACAATATGAGTATTTCTAGAAATACAGGATTTATTGCAAAAAGATATAATTCTTTAAGAGTTAAGAAATCAATGTCATTATTAAAAAAAATCACACCGATTAGACTTAAACATGCTTTACAATATTATGCCTATAAAGTGGATATTTTTACTTCAATGGGGTTTAAATATTTTGAAAACATTGATGGGCATAATTTGAAAGATTTAGTTAAATATTTAACTTTTGCAAAAAATTCGTCTAAGTCTATTGTTCTTCATATAAAAACTACCAAAGGAAAAGGATATTTACCAGCTGAAAATGACACTTTAGGTTTGTGGCATGGTGTTGGTAAGTTTGATATTGCCACTGGTAAATTTCTTTATCAAAACCAGAATTTAACTTATGGCGAAGCAATCAGTGATGAACTTGTAAAATATATGGAGACCGAAAAAGGAAGATATTTACGTGTAATTACACCAGCAATGATTTTAGGTTCGGGGCTTAGTGGCTTTGCTTCAAAATATCCTAATCATATGATTGATGTTGGAATTGCTGAAGAGAATGGCTTATTGATGGCTTCTGCAATGGGAAAGGCGGGATTAAAGCCAGTTTTCTTTGTTTATGCAACCTTTTTACAACGTGCTTATGATCAATTAATTCATGATATTGCAAGAACGAATACGCATGTTGTGGTTTGTGTCGATCGTGCGGGAATTGTTCCTGATGATGGTGATACACATCAAGGTATTTATGATTTGGCGATGTATAATTCAATTCCAGGTCTAACGGTATTACATCCATCATCAATTATCGATGCAAGAAAAATGATTAACTATGCGTTAGATGACATTGATGGTCCCGTGATTATTCGTTATCCTAAAGGTGATGTAACTACGGAAATTGATACTTTCAATGATAATCTTTCATGGAAAAAATTAATTGAAAATGATAATTATATTATCACATATGGTACTCAAGTGAGTGAATGTTATCAATTAATTAAAGATCATGTAGTTGATGTGGGATTGATTGCTGCTCCAGCCATTTCACAAATAGACAAAGAATTAATCAAGAACTTAAAACCTAATTCATTTATTTATGTCTATGAAGAGGTTATTAGTAACGGTTCTTTAGCAAGTAAGTTAATTGAATTTATTTATAAAGAACAACTAAAAATTAATTTAAGAGCAATTAATTTAGATAATATCTATTTAGTTGCTGGTAAAGTTGATGAATTGAAACAGCGTTATCATGTATCAAAGCAAGATTTAATAACGCTAATAAAGGAAGGGAAATAGTAGTGCTTGTAAATTTACATATTCAAAATTTAGCAATTATCGATGTTATCGATATCGATTTTAAACAAGGGCTAACCGTAATTACAGGTGAAACTGGTGCCGGTAAATCGCTAATTATCGATGCGATTGAATTGTTAACTGGTGGAAGAAGTAGTTCATCAATTGTTAGAACCAATGCAGCAAAAGCTGTTATTGAAGGAACTTTTGCAAATGTTGATAAACGGATCTATCAAATGTTACAAGAAGCTGATATTATGATCGAAGATGACCTAATTGTTTTAAGACGTGATATTTATGCTAATGGCAAAAGTGTTTTCCGTGTTAATGGTGAATCGATTAGTTTAAGTTTAGCCGAAACTTTATGCAATCATTTGGTTGATATTCATGTTCAAAATGATAATCTACGCTTATTTAATCCTAAAAATTATTTATCTTTTGTTGATAATGCTGAAATTAAAGCATTGTTAGATGAATATCGTTTAGGATTAAATGAATATTTAAGTTTAATTAAAAAAAGAAATGATCTAATTAATAAAAAAGATCAAATTAATCAAAATCTTGATTTTTTAATGTTTCAATTAGATGAACTAACTAATGCTAAGCTAAAAGTTGGTGAATTAGAAGCATTAGAAGAAGAGTTAACAATTCTTAATAATTATGAAAATATTTTCCAATTTTTAACAAACATTAAAACATTAATTGATGAAAATAATATTACTGAAAATTTATATTCAATTCTTGATTGGATTAAAAAATTAAAAGTATTAAATCCAAAATATCTAGACTATAATGAACAAATTGAAAGTGCATATTACAATGTATTGGATTTAGGTGAAACAATTAACGATGAATTGATGCATTTAGAGTTTGACCAAAATCGTTTTAACGAAATAAATGAACGAATTGGTGAAATAAAGCGTTTATGCAAAAAGTATCATTTAGAAGTCTCTGAATTAATTGATAAACAAAAAACTTTAAAAACTGAAATTGATAATATTGAAAATTATGATGTTTATTTAGAGGATTTAGATAATGAAGTTAGAAAAAGCTTCGAACAATTAAAAAAATTGGCATTTGATATTTCCAATCAACGAATTGCTCAGGCTAGATTACTAAAAGAAAATATTTTGTCAACTTTAAGTGACTTAATGTTAGATAAAGTCAAATTGGATTTTGTCTTTGTTCAAAATGAGATTGAATCTTATTTGGATTATCAAAAATTTACAAAAAATGGTATTGATAATTTAGAAATTATGATTTCATTTAATCCTGGTGAAGCGTTGAAGCCACTTGCAAAAGTTGCTTCTGGTGGTGAAACATCGCGAGTTATGTTGGCAATAAAAATGCATTTATTTGTTAATAGTGGCGTTTCAACTGTCATTTTTGATGAAATTGATACTGGAGTGAGTGGTGCTGTTGCAAGTAGTGTTGCGAAAAAATTGAAACTAATGAGTGAAAATATACAAGTATTTTCGATTACACATTTACCACTAGTAGCTAGTGTTGCTGATCAACACTTAAATGTTACTAAAATAAGTGAGCAAGAAAGTACTACAACAATTGTCAAAGAGTTATCATTCAATGAAAGAATTGATGTTCTTGCTTCAATGATTGATCCAAATGATCAAAGTGGCAAAACAAAAGAAGTGGCAAAAGCAATGTTAACAAAATAAAATTAGATTAAAAAAATGTGTAATAATAAAGGTAAGTTATTACACATTTTATTTTTGCCTTTTTGGAAATAATAAAGATTGAAAGGAGGCAAAAAAGTGAAAAAAATTTTTTTAGGTATTTTAACTTTAATAATTTTGTTAAGTTATAGTACGATAATTAATGCGAGTGAAAAATACTACTATGTTGTTCCAGGTGGCGAATCAATTGGCTTAAAAATCGATATGGGTGTCGAAATAGTTGGTAAATATTGTGTTCAAACGGAAAATGGTAAAGTTAATCCATGGAAAGACAGCAAAATCGACACTGGTGATTATATCATAGAAATTGACAATAACCAAGTAAATAATAATCAAGACTTAATTAATTATTTAAAAACAACAAGTAAAGATGAAGTAATACTTAAAGTAAAAAGAGAAAATCAAACCTATAATACTTCAATTAAAGTTGTAACATCTTTAAATAAAGAAAAAACCATTGGTCTTTATATAAAAGACAAAATGTTGGGTATCGGAACATTGTCCTTCATTTATCAAGACAAGTTTGCATCTTTAGGACATGGTATTTATGAAAATAATCAATTAATCGATCTAAACAATGGCTCAATCACTTGGTCTACTGTAGCAGGTATCAAAAAGGCAACAACAAGTAGAGCAGGTGAAAAAAGAGCAACATTATCTAGTCAAAATATCGGTGTGATTGAATCCATCAAGGAAACAGGTGTCTACGGTAAGTTTAATTCTAAAGTTAAAAAAATTAAAATGGCAGTTTCTAAACCAGAAGAAGTAAGAACCGGTAGTGCTGAAATTTATACGGTGATAGCCAATGATACTGTTGAGAGTTTTAATGTAGAAATTATTGAAACAAAATCACAATCTACGATTGATACTAAAGGAATTAAACTTAAAGTGACAGATTCAAAATTAATTGAAGCAACAGGCGGTATTATTCAAGGTATGAGTGGAAGCCCGATTGTTCAAGATGGAAAACTAGTAGGAGTAGTTTCTCATGTTACAGTTGAAAATCCACTGTATGGATACGCAATGTATGCTGAATGGATGGTCGAAGAAATCATTAACGATTAGGTATTGTTATTATATCCCAAAACTAAAAATAAATGTAAACGACATTAAATTCTTTCAAATGTGACAAAAAATGACAACATCTTCAATTTTGAAAATAAAAAAATTATCAATAAAATGACTAAAAAAGTTGAAGTATGATATCATATTAACGCATTTGAAAGGGGGATATGTGCATATGCAAACAATAAAACTATTATTCGCTTTAGAAAATGAAGGCGAAGAAGTACTATTATCAGAGTACTTTAAACAATCTGAAGATATGAATGTGGTGGGGATTTATGATGATACAAATAAAATCTTAAACACACTAAAAGTTACGCAAGTCGATATTTTAATTGTAACTTTATTTAAATCAAAATTCGATGGGTTCAAAATTATCGAAACACTTAGAAATAATAAGAAAGATTATATTAAACCTAGACGAATTGTAGCGCTAACTCACTTTGTAAGTGGATTTGTCAATTCAAGATTAAATGATTTAGAAGTAGACTATTTAGCAGTATATCCAGTTGATGCTGAATCGCTTCATCAATTACTAGTCGGAATGATGAATGATTCTGTTAGTTATGGTAATTCGCTTAATTATGACCCTAATTTAGACGGAGAAATAACTGATATGTTGCATGAAATTGGTGTTCCGGCACATATCAAAGGGTATATGTATTTAAGAGAAGCAATCACAATGGTTTACCATAATATTGATATTTTAGGATCAATAACAAAAATCTTATATCCTGATGTTGCAAAAAAATTTGGTACGACTGCTTCAAGAGTTGAAAGAGCAATTAGACATGCTATTGAAATAGCTTGGGTACGGGGGAATGTTGAGGCTATTAGCGAAATTTTTAGTTATACAATTAGCTATAATAAATCAAAACCGACCAATTCAGAATTTATTGCGATGATTGCTGATCGTTTAAGATTAAATCATAGTAAAGAAAAAAGAATTCGTTATATTGCATAAAAAAATAGGTTCAGATGAACCTATTTTTATTTGATAATTTTATAATTGTGCTAAGACAAAGATTAAACCAAGAATTGCTGAACCACCTAAAAGTAGAGCTAAAGCAACAATGATAATTTTGCCCCATAAAGTGTTTTGTGGTGATTTAGTTACAATGATTTCAGTAGTACCATCGGCACGTTTTGTGCTTTTAATAAAAGATTCTTTATTTTTTTTATTTTGTTTCTTTTGTTTTTTACTCATTTTTAATACCTCTAATAAATTATATACGCATATTATAGCATATTTGAAATTAAAATGAAAGTAATATAACCTCAAAAAAATGTTTTTGTCAAAGAATATTCTTTATTTACCAATAATTTGTTAAAATATGATATAATTAAATGAAGCTGATATAACTTCAATAAAAGTATATCACAAATAAAAAATTCGTGATTTATCTAAACTGATCATTTAATATTTCAATTTAGATTATACACGAATCTATCAAGAGGTGAAATCATGAATGATAATCGATATCTTGCAGTAATTGACTCTGGTGTAGGAGGATTACATATCCTTCAAAGTTTGGTTAAAGAATTTCCAAATGAAAATTTTTTATTTTTAGCTGATGAAGCATATTTTCCGTATGGGATTAAAACCAAAACTGAATTGATTGAAAGATTGACTAAAATAATAAAAACCTTAGAGCAACTAGATGTTAAAGCAATAATCATTGCCTGTAATACTGCATCTAGTGTGGCAAGCTATTTAACAAGAGTTACTAATATCCCCATTATTGAAATTATCAGCATTACTTCTCAATATGCCATCGAAAACTCTAATAATAAAAAAATAGGTTTATGGGCAACTAATGCGACAATTAAATCTAATTGTTATCAAAATTATTTAGAATCAGAAGTTCATTGCTATCCGATTAGTGCTTCTGATTTAGTAGTTTATATTGAGAATAATGAAATTAATTCTATAGAATGTCGTAATCGTGTTAAAAAATATTTAAGGGATATTAAAGATAGTGATAGTTTAATTTTAGGATGTACTCATTTTCCATTATTGTCTGAAGTGATTAAAGAAATCAATCCGCAGCTAAGATTAATTTCATCCAATATTCCCGTTAAAATTAAATTAGAAGAGTTGATGAAACAACATATAATCGGTAAATCAAATTTAAGTAATCGAGAAATTATCTTATATTCAACTTCATCATCTTTAACAATCAATGCTAAAAGTAAAAGATTTGATTTACCAAACGTTAGTGTTAAATATTTAGATATTAAATAGAGGGAACCAATGTTATTAACTGTTGAAAATTTAAATTTAACTTTTGATAAAAAACCAATTTTTAAAAATTCATCATTTAGAATTCTACCCGGTGATAAAATAGGTGTTGTTGGTAGTAATGGTGTTGGTAAAACCACTTTGATTAATGTTTTATGTGGGAAAATTATTCCTGATAGTGGTAATATTAGTTTTGATAAAAAAATAAAAGTTGGATACTTAGACCAATATCGTTCAATTGATCAAAAACTAACTATTGAAGAGTATTTAAAAATTGCTTTTAAAGATTTGTATGAAAAAGAAAAGTTAATTGCGGAGTTGTTAAAAGAAATCACTGAAACAGCGGATGATGTAATTATTAATCGTAATGTTCGGATTACTACAAAGTTGAGAGAAGAACTAGAGGTTAAAGATTTCTATCAATTAGACACAAAAATTGCAATGGTCGCATCAGGATTAGGAATTACAAAATTTGGGATGAATACGACTATTGCAAAATTATCTGGTGGACAAAAAATTAAAGTTATTTTAGCGAAATTATTGCTTGAACAACCAGATTTGTTAATTCTTGATGAACCGACAAACTTCTTAGACACTACTCATGTTGATTGGTTGGTTAAATATTTAAAGGAATATAAAGGGAACTTTTTAATTGTTTCACATAATCCTGAATTTTTAAATAACGTTGTCAATGTTATTTTAGAATTGGAGTTTGGCAAAATTACCCGATTTAAAGGTAATTATCAAACTTATTTGATAAAAAAACAAGAAGCAATGGAAAACTATGAAAAACAATATAAAGCTCAACAAAAAACAATTAAAACATTGGAAAATTATATCCAAAAGAATAAGGTTAAAACATCAACTGCTAAACAAGCTAAAAGTAGAGAAAAAATGCTTTCGCGAATCGAAGTTATGGATGCTCCAACATCATCTCAAATTCATATGAATTTATATTTTAATTATGCACCAATTGCATCGCATAAGTTTTTAGAGGTCAAAGATTTAGAGATTGGCTACACTTCAAGTTTATTACCACCAATTTCTTTTACAATTAAAAGTGGAACTAGACTTGCAATAACGGGGTTTAATGGAATCGGTAAAACAACATTATTAAAAACTTTAATTGGTGAATTAGATGTAATATCTGGATCGTATAAATTTGTTGATGGAGTGCAAATTGCTTATTTTGAACAAGAACATCATTTTGATAATGATAATTTAACTCCACTAGAAGAGATTCATAACCTTTATCCAAAAATGGAACAAAAAGAGATTAGAAGTCTTCTTGCAAGATGTGGATTAAGAGGAGAACTTGCTATTCAACCAATTAAAACTTTATCAGGTGGCGAACAATCAAAATTAAAACTAGGTAAAATTATGTTACAACGATCAAATGTATTAGTCCTTGATGAACCAACTAACCACTTAGATAGTATTGCAAGAACTGAGTTATTATCAGCACTAAAAAAATATCAAGGAACCATTATTTTTGTTTCCCATGAACGATCATTTGTTACTGAACTTGCGACAATGGTATATAGTATCGAAGAGTTGTTGCTTTCATAAAATAAACGTAAAAAAAGATAAAAAAATTTATTTTTTGTTATAATAGTACAAAAAGGAAGGAATTATCAAAATGAATAGAAATGAACAATGGCTTAATATGCTAACAAAATTAAATATTGAACCAGATGAAACGATTAAAAATGGGGAATTAATTAGTAAGACCTTATTAACAGATAATAAATCATGGCGATTAACTCTTTCTTTTGAACAATTAATTCCGCAAAAAAAATTAGCTTTCTTAATGGAAAAAATTAAAAAATATTTAATTGAAGTGCTTGATGCTACTGATTGTAAATTTACAATTATCTATCGTAATCAAGAAATCAATGATGATTGTGTCGTAGATTATTTAAAAGATGGGATTGAAGTATTATCTAAAGTTAGTAAGGAAATTTTGATGCTTAATCGCTATCAATTTAGTATTTACAAAGGCTTGGTTACAATTTGTGTGGCTAATGATATTGAAGCAAAGATTATTAATGCTAAATGTGAACTATTAAAAAAATATCTTGATAATTATGGCTTAAACAATGTTAGATTTGAAATTGTTATTAATGATGAAGAACAAGATCTTAAATCTCAACATGAAAAAAACTTAGAGATTACCGAACTTACCAATATTGCCAAAGGTAATGAAGAATATGAAAAAAGAAAATTATCATCACAAGATGGAACTAATATCGATAATTATCAAGGATATAAAAATAAGGCGCAAATTGAAATGAAAATCGAAGATTTACCGCTTACTAGTATGGAAGTGTCTGAATTTGCACAAATTAATGGTACGACTAAAGTAATATTAAATGGTGTACTTGTTAAAAGCGAAATTAAACATCTTGAAAGTAAAAAGACGGGAAAAACTTATCATTTATATACTGGAATTGTTACTAATTATAAGGATTCGATTATGTTTAAGCGTTTCTTTAAAGAAGAAGATACTACTTATTTTGAAAAACAACTTGTACCTGGCTTAAACTTAGAATTATTAGGTAGTTTACAATGGGATGATTTTGCAAAAGCAGTTGTTCTAATGTGTGATAAAATTACGGTTTTGGGTCAAGATACATATCGTGTTCGTTTTGATGGTCAACCTAAGAAAAGGGTAGAATTACATGCTCATACAAAGATGAGTGTCTTAGATAGTATTTTAAATGTTGATGAATATGTTAAACAAGCTGTTTCTTATGGACATACTGCTTTGGCTGTAACTGACCATGAAAATTGTCATGTTTTACCAGAATTTTTTAAGTTAGCTAAAAATGCCAAAATTAAACCGATTGCTGGTTTAGAAGCAAATTATATCAATCTAGATGAAAATCTGATTGCTTTAACCGATGCTGATATTGAATTAAACAATGCGACTTTTGTTATTTTTGATATTGAAACAACTGGTTTTTGTATTAATTTTAATGAAATCATTGAAATCGGGGCAGTCAAGGTTAGAAATGGTCTAATCATTGATGAATTTTCTCATTTTGTTCATCCTAAAAAGCGAATTACTGAATATATTACCAATTTAACAGATATTTCTAATGATATGGTTTATGATGCTCTAACAATTGATCAAGTATTACCAGAATTTAAGAAATTTATTGAAGGGGCAATTTTAGTAGCTCATAACGCAAAATTTGATACTGATTTTATTTATGAAAATATGCGGAGGCTTGGTATTTATGAACATGACTATCCATGCATTGATACGATTATTATTGCGAGGGCAATTTATTCGCCAAAAGGACTAAAACGTTTTAATTTAGGTGCGGTTGCCAAACACTTAAAAGTTGAAATCGAACAACAACATCGAGCCATTCATGATGCAAGAACGACAAATAATGTATTTATGAAAATGCTTGGTGATATTGCTAATATGGGGATTACTAATTATCATGACTTAAATTCTTTGATTGACGAAAATGAAATCTACAAATATTTGATTCCGACCCACTTAAATATTTTAGTTAAAAATCGGATTGGGCTTAAGAATATGTATAAGATTATTTCTGATAGTCACACTGTACATTTTCAACGTAACGCCCGTGTTGTTAATAAAGTATTAGAACAATATCGTGAAGGAATTTTAGTAGGTAGTGGATGTGTCAATGGTGAAGTCTTTAGAGCGGCACTAGAAAAAACAGAAGCTATTTTACGTAAACGCATTCAAAAATATGATTATATTGAAGTTCAACCTCCATCATGCTATGCATTCTTATTTGAAAAAACAGCGGATAAAGGAGCTATTGAATATATTCAAGAAGTAATTAAATTATTAATTAGAGTTGCTAAAGAAGAAGGAAAAATTGTTGTTGCGACTGGAGATGTTCACGAATTAATTAAAGAAGATGCTGAGTTTAGAAAAATTTATTTAGCCGTTAATCGACCTAATGGTGGTGGTCCTCATGAACTTGCAAGTTATAAATCGACCGTACCAATGCATTTTAGAACAACTACCGAAATGCTTGAAGAATTTAACTTTTTACCAAGTGATTTAGCTTATGAAATTGTTGTTACTAATAGTAATTTAATCAATGATATGATTGAAGAATACGACTTATTTCCAAATAAATTATTCGTTCCACGTGATGATTTTAGAAAAGAATATGGTGTTCCTTCAATGAAAGAAGCTATTTATGATATTTGTAATAATACAGCTCATGAAATATATGGACCAAATATTCCGCAATATGTTAATGAAAGATTAACTCGTGAATTAGATGCAATTATTGGTCATGGTTATTTTTCAGTTTATTATATTTCTCACCTATTAGTTAAAAATTCCAATGAAAATGGTTATGTAGTAGGTAGTAGAGGTTCAGTTGGTAGTAGCTTTGCTGCGACAATGATGAAAATTACGGAAGTTAATCCATTAGTACCACATTATGTTTGTCCTAAATGTTATTTTTCAGCATTTAAATTCACAAAAGAAGAACAAGAAAAATATCATCAAGATAATGTTCCAGATGCAATTATGAAGGCTTTAGATAACGTAGATAATGGATTTGATTTACCAGTAATGAGATGTCCTCATTGTGGAACTATTTTAAGAAGAGAAGGAATGAATATTGCTTTTGAAACTTTCTTAGGCTTTACTGGTGAAAAATGTCCAGATATCGATCTTAATTTTTCAGGCGATTATCAAGCAAAAGCTCATCTGTTCTGCCAAGAAATGTTTGGTAAAGAGTATGCCTTTAGAGCAGGAACAACATCGACAGTTATGGATAAAACGGCTTTTGCCTATGTTAGAGATTATTATAATGACTTAGGAATTGTAAAAAGACAAAGCGAGTTAGAACGACTTGCCACATTTATTTCGGGGTCTAAAAAAACTAATGGTCAACATCCAGGTGGAATTATTGTTGTACCAGATGATATTGAAATTTATGATATTACACCAGTTCAATTTCCACCAGTTAGTGAAAAAGATGATTTATCACAAATTCAATTTAGAACTTCACATTATGAATATCATAGTTTTGAAGCTAATCTACTTAAACTTGATATTCTTGGCCATGATGATCCGACTTTAATCAAAAAACTAATTGAATATGTTCAAGCACGACCAGAAGAATTTCCATTTAGTAAGGTTGAAGATATTCCATTTATAGATGAAGACGTCATTTCATTGTTTAGTTCCAAGGATGCTTTAAAATTAAATGGTGAAGATTTTGACAAACTATCGAGTGGAACCATTGGTATGCCAGAATTTGGTACAAATTTTGTAAGAGGAATGCTTGAAACAATTAAACCGAAAACCTATAATGATATTATTAAAGTATCTGGTTTATCCCATGGTACTGATGTATGGGCAGGAAATGCTGAAGCCTTGGTTAAGGGTACAATTCCTGAATTTCCAAAGGTAGAGTTCAAAGATGTTATCGGATGTCGTGATGATATTATGATTTATTTAATCAATCGTGGTGTTCCAGCCGCTTCGGCATTCGCAATTATGGAAGGTGTGCGTAAAGGAAAAGGATTAAAAAAAGATCAAGAACAATTAATGATTGATAATAACATTCCAGAATGGTTTATCTGGACTTGTAAAAAAATTAAATATCTTTTCCCAAAAGCTCATGCTACTGCCTATGTTATTATGGCACTAAGAATCGGTTGGTTTAAAGTGCATCGTCCAATTTATTACTATGCCGTATATTTCTCAGTTCGAGCTAAAGAATATGATGCTGAAATATTTGCTTTAGGTAAAAATGCGATTAGAAATCGAATTCAAGAAATAGAAAAGAAGATGACTGATCATTTAGAAGTTACTAATAAAGAAGAAAATTTATTAGATGAATTAAAGATAGCCTTAGAAATGGTCTTAAGGGGCTATACTTTTAAGCAAATTGATATTAATAAATCACAAGCAACTGATTTTGTAATTGCTGAAGATGGCAAATCTTTATATTTGCCGTTTGTGACAATTCCTTCGTTAGGTGAAGCTGTTGCAAAATCGATTGTTGAAGCGAGAAATGAACGACCATTCACATCTAAAAAAGATATTGAATTAAGAACTGCTATCAATAAAACACAATTTGCAAAATTAAAATTATTAGGTGTCTTTGATGACTTACCTGATGATGATATAAAAACATTATTTTAGGAGGAAATATGCGTAATCAAAATTATGTTTTTGACCGAATTGAAAAGGTAGAAGAATCTGTTTATGAAAATGCCACCTTAGTGGGAGTAGCGATTAAAAGTGGAATTTTATTAGGGATTGCATTTATCGCAACTTGTCTTTCTATTGTTATTTTTAATGGGATTAATTATGGAAGTTATTTTTTATACTTTTTAGCTGCGATTGCGACTGTTGTGTTACAACTTGTTATTTCTTTTAACCCTCATACTGCAAAAACATTATCCATACCTTACGTCATTTGTGAAGGTTTTATGATTGGTGTTATTTGTGAATTATTAGAAATTGCCTTACCAAATGAAGGATTATCCATTGCATGTTTTGCGTTAATGATAACATTGGGAATTTTGATTGCTTCAATTTTACTTTATTCATATAAAAAAATTCGTTTATCGCCTACATTTATTAAAGTATTGTTGATCGTTCTTGTGGGAATTGTAATTGCATCATTTTTATTTTCAATTATTTCTCTAGTTTTATATATTACTAGTGGAATTAGTCTTTGGGCAATCTATTTAGCTTCGCCACTATCATTAATCGTATCCATAATTATGGTCATTATTTCGGCAATCTATGTTTATATAACAATTCAAAATGTTCATCAACTTGTTGAATCAGGAATGGATAAAAGTTATGAATGGTATGCTGCATTTGGTGTAGCAATATCAATTATTTGGCTATTCCTAGATGTATTAAGATTATTGATTAGGATTGCTGCATCCAAAAAAGATTAAATTATAAAAAGTAGATAAAGCCTTTATAGGGTTATTAGTAGAAATATTACATAATAAAATAAACGTAGACACAAAAGAAGAACCTATTTGGAAACGTGTCTGCGTTTTTATTATGTAATAATGACAAAAGAAAATGAGTGAATAAACGATTGATCAATTTATTGGATTATAATTATGCTATTTTGTTGAAAATGTGTATTAAAATGAGATAACTTTTTATTAGTTTTATTTATTGTTTTATTAAAGATTAATTAATATAAAATGCTTCTTTTAATCAACATTCATTTTTGTGTTTTAAAAATTCTTTTATGCATAAAATATACAAAAGGAGAATTTATGCGTTTAGATGTTACAAAATTAATTAAGATTCTATTAATTATTTTAATTATTTATTTATGCTTTTTATCATTTGATTATATCAAAATCGGATTTACTTATTTATTAGGATTATTAATTCCCTTTGTTATTGGTTTTGGCGTTAGCTTTATATTACAGCCGTTTATTAATTATTTACAAAGAAGAGGAATGAATAAAAAAGTTGCAATTTTTGCCACTTTAATTTTTTTACTATTAATAATTGTTTCTTTTTGTGTTTTTTTGGTGCCGATTATTTATAATCAATTATCAATTTTTCTATCTAAATTACCTGGATACTTAGAAATATTGAAAAATAATTTAAAAGAAATGGAAAAGCATTTAGCCATTCTAGATAGTTTTGGGTTATCATTAGATGGAATAATTATGAATTTTACTGAGTATCAAGGAAATATAATGGCTAAAATTATTAGCTTTATCGAGTCGATTTTTTCCTATTTTATTCCGATAATAACAACGCCTGTTTTAATAATATATTTTACAATATATTATGAAGATATTGAAAAATATATTATTCATAAAACTAAAGATAGACCTGTTTTATTTGCTATTCTCAAAAAAGCTAAACAATCAATGCATACTTACTTTAAATCTGTGCTAATAATTGTTAGTTTACTTTCACTTTTAGCAAGTATAGCTTTCGGGATTTTAGGAATAGAATACTTTATTTTATGGGGAATTGTGATCGGAATTACGGACATTATTCCATATGTTGGACCATATATCGGTGGCGGTATAGTATTACTTTTTATCTTAACAACAAGACCAAATTTATTTATTTACGGAATTGTAATTGTATGTGTGGTTCAACTTATTGAAGAATGCTTATTAACACCAAAAATTCAAGGTAAAGCTATGCAAATTAATCCGATTTTAGTTATTTTTTCTTTAGCCTTGTTTGGTAAAATTTTAGGTATTTTTGGTATGATTATTGCTGTTCCAATTGTCAGAATTACACAAATAATTTTAACAGAAGTAATTTCCTATAGAAAAGCTTCATCTAAATCATAAAAAAAAGATAAAAATAGTTTACAAATAAAATCATTTGTGGTATAATATAGTCATAAAATGTAACGAAAATATACAAAAATAAAATAAAATGCTTTGTAGAGCTAAAAAGGAGTAAATTTATGTTATCAAAGGCGAAAAAAGTAGTGATGTATATTATTGGTTTTGTGACTATTTTATTGGGAGTTGTAACTTGCATTCCATTTAGAGTAATAGCTACAAATGCTGATATTGAAAATATTTATCTAGTGGAAGGGATTGTTAAACTTGTAGGTTTTCCATTACTTGCAATTTTACTAGTTATTTTTCCAAATATTTTAAAATATCATCAAATTCAAAATTATGATGAAAGATCAAAAGTAGTTAATGTTTTTTGCTATCTACCAATTGTAATCTTAATTTCTAGTTTACTAGTTTTATCATTACACACTTTAACATTTGAACAATATCCAACTAGCGATGTTGCTCATTCTATAATGCTTGTTGTTATTTGTTGTTATTTAGTTTTGTCTTTTTTACTTTTACCATTCTTAAGTGGGTTAACAATGAAGTTATCAAGAAAGTATAATTATATTATTGATGCTGCAGTTGTGCTTGCATTAGTTGTATTTGACTTAATAACATGGAGAATTCTTAGCACTTATGCTTCCGCTAATTTTGATGGTTATGTATATGGAGCATCACAAAATGATCCATATCTATTCGTTTTATTAGTTGTTTTATTCTTTGTAGTAGTTATAGGAACTGGTAAACTTATAAAACTAATTAAAGCAAATGAAACTGCTGTTTATGCAAGTGTTTTAACTGAAAATCAAATTGATGATATCATTAAAGAACAATATGATCGAGCTTATAATGATCTTCTTGATGATTTTGAAGAACACTTTGAAAATGAAGTAATTGATGAAGATGTTGAAGAAGAACCTGAAGTTCAAGAACTAGTTGAAGACGAAGTTGTGGAAGAAAAACCTGAAGTTCAAGAACCAGTTGAAGATGAAGTTGTGGAAGAAGTCATTGAAGA
This sequence comes from uncultured Staphylococcaceae bacterium, assembly GCA_964541525.1. Classification (GTDB taxonomy): domain Bacteria; phylum Bacillota_I; class Bacilli_A; order ML615J-28; family CAG-313; genus UBA1737. The sequence continues at coordinate 85,016 of CAZIQF010000002.1, forward strand.
TTTAAATGATTTAAGTCAATTATTAGAAGAAACTGATAATGTTAATGATGAAAAACGGGTTGAACAAGCCGAACAAATTAAAGCTCAAATTGAACTTGAAAAGAATGCATTAGTTGTAGAAAGAAATGAATTAGAAACATATCGTACGCAAATGATGGCTGAAATTGCTGCATTACAAGCTCAAGTTGATGAGATTGAAGATAGCGCTGAAGAAAAAGTTGAAGTAGCACCGGTAGTTAAGAAAAAAGTATTTAAACCTACTTTTGAACAAGTTGTTACTTTTGCTAAATCTTTACAAGAAGAATCTTGGAAAGTTCAAGAAAAGATTAATGAAGAAAATGGAAATGGTACAATTAAGTTTTCTAAAGGTAAGATTCAATTCTTAATTCTTCAAAAAACAAATAGTGATTATCGTATTACTTTTATGGTTACAGAAAAGAAGTGGTCAACTATTTATACAACTGTTAAAGGTGTTAGTGTTCCTAAAAATGCCAAAGCAAATAACGTTCTTAAGTATGTAAATAAAGGCGTTGCTGAAACTTCTTTGATTAAATCATTTATTCGTGAATCTGTAAAAGCTGTAAATGCTGAACTTGATCGCATTGAAAAAGAAAAAGAAGAAGAAAAAAAGCGTAAAGCGGAAGCTAAAAAGCTTGCAAAACAACAAGCAAAATTAGCTGAAGATAATAATAAATAGAGGAAGGAGTAGAAACTATGTTACTTGAAAGAGATCGTAAATTGTTCTTTATATTCGCAATAATTTCTATTGCACTTAGTGCTATAGTTTGTGTTCCTTTTTCACTAACTAAAGTAACTTTATTTGAAATTATTTTCAAATACATGTTTGTGCCTCTTACAATAGGTGTATTTACTTTTTTGACTATTACTGCAAAATATCGTAGTTATCGTCCATCAGTTAAATACGCAACTATTGTGGCTAATATCCCATTATTCTCATATGTTTCAGCAATGTTGTTTAATACGATTTTAATGGTTGCAAGAAACAATGAAGTTTATAGTAGTTTATCTACTAATTTATGGTTAATGGGAATGTCTGCTATGTTAGTGCTTGTTCTTGTATTGATAAAGGTATTTCCTAAATTTGTTGTATTATTAAGCAAAAATGAAGCAATGCTAGTTGATGCAATTTTAGCAATTTTAGCAATTGTTTATCTATTAACATGTTGTTCTATCGCTTTTGATTATCGTGAAGCTGGTGCATTACAAAGTTCTTCATTCCTATTTGTTTTATTCCCAATTGTTATGAGTTTACTTGGTGGAGCATTACATGTTATATCAATCAAAGCTGAAAAAGAAGCAAATAGCGAATTTGAAAATCATAGTCGTCAAGAATTATATGATTTATGGAAAGAAAATTATAAACAAGTAGAAGATATTTATGCTGCTGCAAGAGAAGATATTGCTGAATCATTACTTGGTTTTGCATTAGAAGAATTAGATTTTGTTGAATCTGATGAAGAACCTAAAGTTGTTGATCCTGTTGTTAGTGAAGATAATTCGGCTTTACTTGCAGAAATTGCAGAATTAAAAGCTAAAAATCAACAATTGCAAGAAAAACTTAATGAAGCAACTGAAATTATTGGTAATTCTAAAGATAAAATTATGGAAACATTGCAAAAATGTGCTGATAATGATACTGAATTAGTAGTTGAATCATTACAACATTCATTAGATGTTATTGTTAATGAACGTCAAGCTGTAAAAGAAGCACGTGAAAAACTTGTTGCCGAATTAGAAACTCAAAAAGCTCAATTACAAGCTAAAATTGATGAATATAATGCTCAAAAAGCTAAAGAAGCTCAAGAAAAAGCCGAAGCATTAGAAAAAGCTCGTTTAGAAGCAGAAAGAAGAGCTCAAGCAGCATTAGAACGTGAAAAAGAGAAGAAACCAATTGAACCTTCATTTGAACAATTTATTGAATTTGCAACTGCACTTACATCAGATCGTGATGATGTTGAAATGTCAGTAAATGACAAACAAACTCTATATAGATTTGTTTGCTGCAACAGAGCATATATTATTCTTCAAAAGACTAATAATGATTATCGTATTAGTTTTATGGCTAAAAATGAAGAAATGCGTGACTTAATGTATGAATTTAATGGTGTAATGGATTTCGATAAAAACATTAATTATGATAAGTCGGGCTTTGAACTTAATTTATTAAAAGTAGTTTATAAGGGTGATGAAACTGTATCTTATGAAAAGGTTCAAGAATTAATGCGTCATTCTTTAGAAAACTTACTTGAAGCTGAAAATGCTGAACAAGAAGCAATTGAAAAAGAAAAGGCAATTAAAGAACGTGCTAAACTTGCTGAGAAAGCTTTAAAAGAAAAAGAACGTCAACAAGCTAAAGAAGAAAAGCAACGTTTATTAGCTGAACAAAAAGCAAAAGAAGCAGAAGAAAAACTAGAAAGTGAAAATAATCAAAATGAACCTGCTTCTAGTGAAGAAGAAGCTGCCTAATATAAAATACGATGAAAAAGATAAGTAAATATTATTAACTTACTTTAGAGAAGAGCTGGTCGGTGAAAAGCTCAATAAGTAATAATATTGAAGCTACTTTTGAGTGAGACTAATCATCTCCGCTTGCATAGCGTTATCACTTAAGTCAAGGGCATAGATAAAAACTTATCTATGAATTAGGATGGTACCGCGATTTGAAAACAAAAATCGTTCCTATTGCTGTAATAGGGACGTTTTTTTTATGAAAGGAAAAGAAAATGAAAAAATTAAAAGGATATGAAATAAGACAATTATGGCTTGACTTTTTTTCGAGCAAGGGTCATGAAGTTATTCCTAGTGCATCATTAGTTCCCAATAATGATCCTACCCTATTGTGGATCAATGCAGGGGTAGCTCCACTAAAAAAATACTTTGATGGTAGAGAAAAACCCAATAATCCTAGAATGTGTAATGCCCAAAAGTCAATCAGAACAAATGATATTGATAATGTTGGTAGAACTTCAAGACATCATACTTTCTTTGAAATGCTTGGTAACTTTTCAATTGGCGATTATTTTCGTGATGAAGTAATAGATTGGGCTAGTGAATTACTATTTAGTGATAAATGGTTTGGTTTTGATCGTGAAAAGATTTATATAACTTACTATCCCGAAGACACTATTACAAAAGCTAAATGGATGGAAAATGGTGTTAGTGATGAACATTTAATTCCACTAGAAGGAAATTTTTGGGAAATTGGCGAAGGACCATGTGGACCAGACACAGAAATTTTCTATGATCGTGGTGAAAAGTATGATCCGGAAAAAATGGGAATAAAATTATTAAAAGAAGACTTAGATAATGAACGTTATATCGAGATTTGGAATATCGTATTTAGTCAATTTAATTCTGTATCTGGATTGGATCGTAATCATTATCCCGAACTTCCTAGTAAAAATATTGATACCGGTAGTGGTTTAGAAAGGCTTGCATGTATTTTTCAAGAAACTGAAACTAACTATGAAACTGACTTGTTTTTACCATTAATTCAATTTGTTGAAAATTATACATCTAAAAAATATGATTCGAATAAAATGGCATTCAGAGTTATTGCTGATCATATTCGGAGTGTCACTTTTGCAGTAGCTGACGGTGCAATGCTTTCTAATGAAGGTCGTGGCTATGTATTAAGAAGAATTTTAAGAAGAGCTGTTCGATACGGAAGAAAATTAGGTATTAATGAAGCCTTTCTTTATAAAATGGTGAGTGTAGTAGTTGATATTATGCAAGCTTATTATCCATATTTAAAAGAAAAACAAGCAATTATCGAAAAAATTATTAAAACTGAAGAAGAAAACTTCTTAAAAACCTTAGAAACTGGTGAAAAGAAACTTACAGAAATTATTAAGCAATCAAATAATAAGATTATTTCTGGTAAAGATGCTTTTCTACTTTACGATACTTTTGGTTTTCCAATTGAACTTACCGAAGAGATATCAGGTGAAGCAGGGTTTGTTGTTGATTTAGATGGATTCAAAACTGAATTGGAAGCACAAAAAAATCGAGCTAGAGCAGCTAGAGTAGATGAACAATCTATGAATAATCAAAATGAAGCATATCTAAACTTTAGATTAAAATCAGAATTTACATATGATGAATTATCATTAGAATCAGAAATAATAGGTATCTTTAGTGAAGGTAAACTCGTTGATTCAGCAAGTGGAAAACTGGTAGTTGTATGTCGCAAAACACCTTTCTATGCTGAAATGGGAGGTCAAATTGGTGATGTCGGTATTTTAGTTATAGATAACCAAGAACTAAGTGTAGTTAATACCTTTAAACTTCCGAATGGTCAACATGCTCATATAGTGGAAGCCAAAGATGTTGTTTTAGCTAATGGTGCGAAAGTTAAGTTAAGTGTTGATCCATTTTTAAGAAAATTGATTTGTTCAAATCACTCGGCTACACATTTACTTAATGCTGCTTTAAGAGAAGTACTTGGTTCACATGTTAGTCAACAAGGATCATTAGTAACTAGTGAACGGCTTCGATTTGATTTCAATCACTATAATAGTTTATCAAATGAAGAAATAATAAAAATTGAAAGTCTTGTTAATCAAGCCATAAATAAGGGATACAACGTCGAAATTAACGAAATGCCACTAGATGAAGCAAAGAAGATGGGGGCTGTCGCTGCATTCGGAGAAAAATATGGTAAGATTGTAAGAGTTGTTAATATGGTATATAGTAGTGAACTATGTGGTGGTACTCACGTTACAAATACATCTGACATCAAAAAGATGGCAATCCTATCGGTTGAATCTAAAGGTTCGGGAATTTTTAGAATTGAAGCAGTTACTAATGAATCAGTTCTTGATCGAGTTGCTGAACATGTATCAAATATGAAAGCAGAAATACTTGCCAATATTAATAAAATCAATGAGATAATTGAAAAAGGTCATACTGAGGGATTTGATTTATCAAAAGTAAATATAACTATTCCGACAATTATTGGTAGTTATCAAGATATAATCAATTATCGAAATGCTTTAGAAAACGCTCGTAAAGGATTAAAAGAAACAGAAAAAGCATATGATAATATGTATAGAAGCAAAAATTCTTGTGACTATAAAGTGTACTTTAATGATGCATATAAAGTGAATGAAAAAACCATTATTGTAAAACTAATCGAAAATCAAAATATAGATGTCCTAAAAGATATTATCGATAAGCTAGCATGTGAAATTGAAACTGGGGTAATTTTCTTTGCGAATGTTATAAGTAACGATAAGATTATTTTTATTGCAAAATCAAAAGGTAATGCTGCTAACTGTGGCTTATTAGTTAAGAATGCGGCGATTATTACTGGCGGTAATGGTGGAGGTCGACCTGACTTTGCTCAAGCTGGTGGAAAAGATGTTTCTAAAGTAGTAGAAGCTCTTAATTGGGTAAAGGAAAATCTTAAATAATGCGTTATATCGGTTTAGACTTAGGAAATCGTACTTGTGGAGTAGCAGTAAGTGATTTAAGTGGAATGATCGCCACATCATTGTTCACAATTCGCTTCTTTGAAAAAGATTTAGAGAGTGCTTTAAAACAAGTTGTTGATGTCGTCAATGAAAAAAAAGGTGAAAAAATTGTTATAGGTTATCCACTTAATATGAATGGAACTGCCGGACCGCAATCTGAATACGTATTGACCTTTAAAAAAATGCTTGAAGAAGCAACTAATCTTGAAGTTATTTTATATGATGAAAGGCTGACAACCCTTGAAGTTCAAAAGGTTATGATTTCTGCTGATTTGAGTAGAAATAAACGTAAAAAAGTTGTTGATGCGCTTGCTGCAACTTTAATATTACAATCTTATTTAGATAGTATTAGATAAAAGAAAGGAAAATAAAAATGGAAAATAATAATGAAAATAAAATTATAATTGTTGATGAAGAAGGAAAAGAACGTGTTTGTGAAATTTTATTCACTTATCAACACCCTGAAACTGAAAAAAATTACGTTGTTCTATATCCTATTGATGAAGTTGAAAATGAGGATGAAAATGAAGAATTAGACTTATTTGCGTATTCATTTGTTGAATCTGAAGATGGAACAGGCGAATTATTCGCATTAGAAACTGATGAAGAATATGATATGATTAATGAAGTTATTGACCAATTTTATCAAGATCAAATGGAAGCTTTAGATGAATCTGAAGAAGAATAGATCATGATTAAAGGATTTGTTTTATCAATTTCAAAAAATGAAGATCAAGTTGAAGCAGTCATTATGCTTGAGAATAAAAGTACATACATTGTACCGATTGAAATGTTGCCAACTAATATCGAAGTTGATGACTTTGTAATTATGGAAAATGGCGTGATTAAGATTGATCCTAATTGTGATGATTTTAAAGATTTATTAAAGAATACTTTAGAAGATTTAATCAATAATAACAATAACTAAGGGGTAATTAATGATTTATACAATTACACTTTCGCCATCACTTGATTACATAATGGATTTAAATCAATTAAGTGTTGGGGTGATTAATCGTAGTTCTAAAGAAACGATTGTTCCTGGTGGTAAAGGGATAAATGTGGCAAGAATGTTAAAAACCTTAAATGTTGATTCAATCATTATGAGTTTTATTGGTGGTTTTACTGGAAATAAATTGCAAGAAGAACTATCCAAATTCGGACTTAAGCATGATTTAATTAAAATTAATGGTGATACAAAAATCAATGTTAAAGTTAATTCTTTATCGGAAACTGCTATTAATGCCAACGGACCTCAAATTAAATTAGAAGATATTGATTTATTAATTGCAAAACTAACAACACTAAATGATAATGATTATCTAGTGTTAGCGGGCAGTGTTCCAAATTGTTTGAGTGAAACTATTTATGCAGACATCTTAAGTAAATTAGAAGATAAAAAAATCAATATTGTTGTAGACACAACTAATAAATATTTGATTAATACTTTGAAATATCATCCGTTTTTAATTAAACCAAATATTGAAGAACTAGAAGAAATTTTCAATGAAAAATTGGATGATATTAATAAGATTAAATGCAAATGCCAATATTTACAAAGATTAGGAGCTAAAAACATTATTGTATCTTTAGGAAAAGAAGGGGCGGTAATGTTGTGTGAAAATCAAGAGTTCCTAGTCCAAAAATCATTTGATGGAACTGTAGTAAATACTATAGGGGCTGGAGATAGTTTAGTTGCTGGTTTTATTTATCAATTTGAACTTAATCATTCCTATGCTGATGCTTTAGAATTTGGATGTTTATGTGGTGCTGCTACTGCATTTTCCCAAGGACTTGCGAATCTTGACGAAATTAAAAAAATCAAAAATAAAATAACACCTATATCACAAAAATAGTGATATAGGTGCTTTTTATTCAGTAGTTTTCATAATAATGAAATCAGCAATTTCATCATAAATTTTGCCATTATTTTCTTCTATTTCATATAGATTACTGTGATACTTAGGTTCACAAATTTCTAGTGATGCAATAAGTTCTGTATTTAATTCTTCAGCAACTTTTTGACCTCCGCCAGAACCAAAAATATAATGTTTTTTATTTGTTTCAGGATCTAAATAATAACTCATATTTTCGATAACACCAATTAAGTCATGATTCAACATCTTAACTGCTTGCCCTGATTTACTTGCTACTAAACTAGCGTTTAAATTAGGTGTTGTAACTAATAACATTTTAGTTTGGGGAACAATATTTTTAATATCTAGTAGAATATCACCAGTTCCTGGTGGAAAATCAATAATCACGTAATCGATATCATCATTCCACTTAACATCATAGAAGAAGTGAGATAACATACTATTTAACATACTACCTCGCCATACAACAGCTTGATTAGGATCAGTAAAGAAATATGTAGATATTACTTCCATACCATCTTTAAAGATCGGAATTATTTTATGATCATCACTATAAGCGACTTTTTGATGTTCAATTTCTAAAAGTGATGGAATACTGGAACCATAAATGTCTGCATCAATAATTCCAACAGTTTTTCCTTTTTTACTTAATCGATAAGCGATGTTAGCGGTAACACTACTTTTACCCACACCACCTTTACCACTGATAATACCAATAAACTCAATATTTTTACGGGTAATGCTGTTAAAAATTTTTGATTCTTCTAATTGAATTCTAACTCCTTTATGGCCATAGTCAATTTTTACAACTCTAGCAATTGTTCTTTTAATCGTTTGTTCTTCAACACCGCCAAGTTTACCGATTGAAACAATTAAGGTAACAACATCTGTCGATTCATCATAGCCGATGTGTTTTAGTCCTTTTGTTTCACCTAAAGTTTTGCCAGAGGTTGGATCAAGTATTTCATTGATACTTTGTTTTAAACTTTCTAAATTCATATTTATTCCTTCTTTCTAATTGGTAGTTTATATTCATTTTGAATTAATTCATCAGTATTTGTGATAAGACTAAATATTTGTGTTGCTTTATGCTCTATTTTTGCAATCTCATAAAATTGATGATTATCATTAATTTCTTGGATAGATGCAAAAATAGCAGTTTTAATATTTTTATTTAAAGTTCCTAGGTATGCAGTTCCTAATTTATCTAAGCCTAAAATTCTTAGGTATGGCGTTTGATGGTAAAATTGATTGATGTTAGTTACGAGATAAAGAATTGTTCGATTAATTCTAGAAGCAGAATATCTTTTGTTAGCGGCTTTTTTAATCAGTTCTTCATATGAATGTGAAAAAATTATCTTTTTGGTTAAATAATTAATGATACCTTCATGATTGATTAAACTAGGGTAAGATTCATTTGTTATTAATAGATATTTTAAGATGCTAAATAAAGAAGTTTCAGCAAGTTTTAAATCTATAAATTGATAACTAAAAGGAACAAATTGATTAACTTCTTGATTGTTTATTAAGTTAGATCTGATAGCCTTAGCAGAAACTATTCTAGTTGATAAATCTAAGTCATAGTAATGATTAGTTCGTTTAATTAATGTTAATTTAATATGGGGGAACGATTTTTTAATAACTTTATAATATTGATATGCAAGGGTGAAATTTGGCTCATTAAATAATTTAATTAATGTTTCATCTATCCCTAATTCCATTAAAGTCATTGTGTAAGTTTTTTTATAAGAAGAACCCGTTTCTAAGTTAATTTTAAATAAATGTTTAAATTTTTCACTTGTTTCTATTTCAAGAAACATCTTTAATATGTCTTCATCATCGGTCTCACAACCACATACTAATTGATTAATACCAATACTATTTAAAATAGAAATAGCATTAAGACTAAAATAATCGCTACTTTGAGTTGATAGGATAAAAGGAAATTCAAGAACAAGATTGGCACCAGCATTTAGTAATGCATTAGTTTTAGTGAATTTATCGATAACTGATATTTCACCTCGCATTGTAAAGGAAGTGGTAGTTAATGCTACTAATACATCTGCTGAAAATTCAGATTTAATTTTATTAATGAAATATTGATGCCCATTATGTAATGGATTAGCTTCCATAATAATTCCAATTATATTCATAGTCTGTTCCTCATTTGAAAATATTATACCAAAATATGTGTTTTTTTGCAAATAAAGAATGCTATAATTATTTTGAGGTATAAGAAGATGGTATTAATTCATAAAGGAAATTTAAAAGAACAAAACAGAGATCATAGTATAGAACTAATCTATGTAGTTCATGATGATGTATATTCTAGAATATGGGAACATAATCTGAAACGAAGATTTAATCATTCATCAATTAAAATATACAAGGCATCAATTGAAGAAATCAAGAAAAAATATAATTACCAGAGTCCAATTTATCCGGTTATCTATATCTTTAAAGATGGTAAATTGCTGGGGAAAAAATATGGATATCTTAATTCTGAACTTATTTTTAAAGAATTTACACAAATATAGGCATTTTTTCCTTTAAAAGAGTTTTTTATAAATAAAAAATAGTAATTTTTCGTAAGAGTAAATTACTATTTTTTTTTAATTATATAGGTGAGGTGATAAAATGAAATTTAAGTTAGGTTTTACTATTATTGAAATGCTAATTTGTATCTTTTTATTTTGTTCTTTTATAACACTTTGCACAACACTATCAACTAAATTATCAAATAGCTTAAAGCATAGTGTAAATCAAGAAATCTGCATCAATGAACAATTATCATTTTTTTCCTTTAAACTCCAACTTATTGGCAAAAAAACGGAAATTGTATATTCAAAAGCAGAGGAAAGTTGCATTATTAACGCTGAAAATACCCAAATTGAATTGAAGAAACAACAAAAGATAAAGATTAATCAAATGAATTATGATATTTTATGTAAAGACGTAATTATTGATAATAACTTATTAATTATAAAAATTGTAATTAATAATCAAGAATATCCCTGTTTTATTCGAGGTGAAGTTAATGAGATGTATCATGATTAAAGTTTTTGAATTAAATAATGAATATGCGATTCGCTTGATAGTAGAAACGATTAAGAATTCACAAAAAATAATTGAAAAAGATTTATTTAAAACCTTTTCATCAGATTTTTTATTAAAACAATATTTAGGAAGCATTGTAACTAGTTTAGAATATAAAAAGGCTAAAATCTTTTTTAATTATATTACCAATAAAATTATTATAGAAAATATAATTCCTGAGATTGATTGTGGTTCAATGAAAGATTTTTTAAAAGAAAAAATTAATTTGATTTATCCTAACCATAAACTTAAATATGATAATTATTTAAAAGAAGTTACTCTGAAGAACAAGAAAAAACAATATACAATTACATTAATTCCTAAAGAAATACAAGATATAATTAATATTTATTTTAGTAGTATTAATCAATCGCAAAAAGTATACGGATATGATCTAATTTTATTTCAAGATTATTTGACTAAAAATAAGCATCTTTTTACCAAAAAATATTTACTGATCATTCAAAAAGATTATGTTTATTGGCGCTTTTTTGAGGTATTAGGTGGGGTAGTAATCAATTATTTAATTATGAATGAAGAAAATGATTGTTTTAAAGAAGTTATGAGCAATATTTTAGGCAATATTGAAAAGGCCTACGATGAAGTTATTATAGATGCTGATTATAAAACTTATATTTCCTTTAATGAAAAGTATCCACTTGTTAATATTACTTATGTTGATTTTATTCCTAAATTAAAAAACATCGATGAAAGAAAAATTAATTATGCAAAAAGTTAAATATAAAAAAGGAGTAACATTAGTTGAATTATTAATTTGTACATCAATATTAAGTATTTTAATTACAAGCATCTATTACTTTTGCTATTTTTATCAAATTAATAATATAAAAAAAGAACAAGCCATCAATAATCTAATAATCATAAATGAATGCTATGAGTTATTTTCATCTAATCCAGCTAGTTTCAAAACTAATTTGTTAAATTATTATGGTGGTAAATGGGAAAAAGATGAATATTATTTTGAAAAAAATCAGGAACTAATGTTTAAGGCTATTGAAGATGAGGAAGGATTAAAAATTGAAATTTATAAAAAAGGAGTGTTAATTGAAGTATGGCATCGCAAAAAAGTTACTTAAAGCGGGGAAATATTGTAAGTTGGATATTAATTATGGTTTTTGTTTTTTCAATGATGATTACTAGCATGATCATTTATTGGAATTCTAGTAATAATAAAATAAAAAAATTGGTTAAGGAAAGCCAAGAAACGCGACAAACGATTGAACAAATTTATGATGATTATATTAACGATAATTTTAAGATTGATATAGAAAACGTAGAAGATAGCAAAATTAAATTCTATTACAATGAACATTATTATTATTTATATGATGATAGTCAATATTTGATTATCGAGAGGAGCAAAAATGGATAAGTATCTTTTTATCGCACGATCGCCAACTGGTAAAAAAGTAAAAGGAAGAATTGAAATTAATAGTGTTGAAGAATTGAATCAGGTAATGATTTATCACAATTATCAATTATTATCTTATAAAAAACTGAAAAATAAATCGAAGATAATAATTTTTACGCATATCACAAAAAATGATTTACTTAATTTTTCAGAAAATTTGTATTTAATGCTGAAAGCTGGAATCAACTTAAAAAAAGCATTAGATTTATGTAGTGATGCGACTTCTAAGTCAAAATTTAAAATTATTATCAAAGAAATAGGTAAAGAAATAGAAAAGGGTAAACCCATTTCTCTAGTTCTTCGAAGTTATCAAAATGTTTTTCCAACTTATTTTTGGACGATGTTTAGTCTATCAGAAAGAAGTGGTAATTTATTAAATGTTTTAAAACATTTGATTGAGACATATCGGTTTGAAATTAATTTAGGGAAAAAAATAAGAAATTCGATGTTTTATCCAAGCTTATTATTAATTTTAAGTTTTGTAATTATTATTGTTATTTCAACAGTAATAATTCCAACTTTTGTTGTAGTTTTTGAACAAATGAAAGTAGAATTACCTTTAATTACAAAAATGATGATTAATATATCGAATTTTATTAGTAAAAATTTATTTATAATTTTTTTAAGTGTTTTATTAATTATATTTGGATTGATATGCATATTTAAAACTAAAAAGGGTAAATATTTTTTTGATAAAATTAAATTAAAATTACCAATAATTAAAAAAATTTATATTTTAAATTTGTCAAGTAAGATGTGTCGAACATTAGCCATTTTAATTGATAGTGGAATACCTACTATAAGTTCGTTACAAACTACAGCTTTTTTAACGAATAATGAGTATGTAAAAGAAAGATTTAATTTTGTCATTGATGAAGTGAAGCGAGGGTTAGAAATTTCGCAAGCGTTATATTTTTTAGAGTTTCTTCCACAGGTGGTGATTGAAACCACTAAGGTGAGCGAACAAACAGCATCTTTAGCTACTTCATTAGATAATCTTGCAAATTTATTTAATGAAGAAGAACATACGAGATTACAAAAACTAGTAACAATTATAGAGCCTTTATTTATTTTAATTATTGCGTTAGTTTTTGTAATTTTAGTTGTTGCAATATTTATTCCATTATTTTCAATGTTAGATAATATAGGAGAGTTCTAGAATGGAAATTAGTATTAAAAAGTATTATGATTATCAAATCGATTATAAAGTAACAAATAACTTCACAATAAGTTTTATAGAAAAAAATCATATTATCCCGTACCTAATTGAAGATGACAAATTGGTTGTTGTAGTAGATGAAATATTTAACTATTATAACTTGAATAAAATTTATTATTTTTCTAGCCTTAATATCGAAATTATTAAAGTTTCAAATGCGGAATGGCAAAAAATATTTAAACTCATTAACTATTCAAGTAAAAAAGATGAAGCAATCCTAAAATATCAAATTAATAGTGATCATGATAGTAGTAATCGATTAGAAGAAACAAATCTTGATTTTTATCAAGCAGAAATCGCTAATTCACCTATCGTAAAATTAGTCGATTCGATAATAGGAGAAGCGATTTCTTTAAAAAGCAGTGATATTCATTTTGAACCTATGGATACTGTAATTCGGGTAAGGATTAGAATTGATGGTAAATTAATTGAAAAAACAAAGATACCAATTGAATCATTAGCAGAAATAGCCACCAGAATTAAGGTTTTAGCAAATCTTGACATAACCAAAAAATTAATTCCTCAAGATGGTAAATTAAAATTTAATTATAATAATATAGACTATGATATTCGAGTTTCAATTATTCCCGCCGTTTTTGGAGAGAAGATAGCATTAAGAGTACTATCGTTTTCAGAAAAATTATTTACAATTGATGATTTACAATTGGACATGATGACAAAAAACCACATTTTAAAATTGTTAACTGCCAATTCAGGATTAATTTTAGTTGTTGGTCCAACTGGTAGCGGTAAATCAACATCACTTCAAGCCTTTTTACAAAAAAACTTAGAACGGAAAGAAAATATAATTACCATTGAAGATCCAGTTGAATATAGTATTCCGGAAATAACACAAATTCAGGTTAACGAAGAAGCAGGATTAGATTTTGCTGTATGTTTAAAAACAATTTTAAGACAGGACCCTAATATTATTATGATTGGAGAAATTAGAGATATTGAGACTGCTAAAATTGCTTGTCGAGCAGCGATAACAGGACATCTGGTTTATTCTACACTTCATACAAATTCATCTATTGGCGTAATTAATCGACTTAAAGATATGCAAATCGATAATTATTTATTAGGTGATGCATTAAGAGGGATAATATCACAACGGCTTGTTAGATGTTTATGTAAAAAATGCCGTAAGGAAAAAATTCCTACAAGTTTGGAGAAAAAATATTTAGAAATTGATGATGATATTAAAATATATCAAGCTGTTGGTTGTCCTAGTTGTAATATGACTGGGTATTTAGGAAGGAGGGGGATTTATGAAGTTATTATTTTGGATGATGATTTTAAGAAACTAATAGGCGAAAATGCGACTAACGCTAAGTTTCTAAAACTTATTAAAAAGAAAGGTTACGCAACTTTATTGGATTATGGAAAAAAATTAGTTCTTCAAGGAGAAACCACAATTGAAGAATTACAATCAGTATTAAATTAGGAGGAAAATTAAAAATGAAAAAAATTTTAAAGTTAAAAGCTGGTTTTACATTAGTTGAAATGTTAGTTGTTGTTACTATTATTGGTATTTTAAGTACAACAATTTATAGTGGATATCAAAGATATATCAATAATGCCAAATTTACTGTTTCTAAAGCACAATTTACATCAATTATTGAATGCTTTGACACGGCAATGGTGGATAATCAATCCCGAACAAGGGATGTTGATGAAGAATTGAACCCGGAAAATTTTTATAATTATACTGAATTATTAACCATGGATTTAGTTTCTACTTTTAATTACATCAGTGATAAAAAACTACCAAGTAATGTTACTTTAGAAGTAGGAGAAGATGCAATCATTTATCATGGTGCCGAAATGTCTCTGATTTTTGATATTAAAAATCGCACAATTAGTCAATACCATTAGAAATATAAAAAATATCTACTATGTACTTTTATAGTAGATATTTTTTACTTATATAGGAAATTTAGAATTGCGATTGCTAACATCCCTTCAATAATAGGAATGAAATGGTTTATGATGATTGGTTCAGTAGGGGTTTTTGAAGAGATCATAACATTTTCGCCCTTTAAAATATTAACCGTATTAATTTTCTTATTTATGGGTAAATGAGGATGAAAAAAAGTTGAAATGATTAGATTTTTACCATTTGTAAAGCCACCATTTAACCCACAAGCGAAATTAGTTTTTGATGTAATTTCATCATTTACATAAAAAAGTTCATCAATTTGTCCCGTTCCTGATTCTTCAAATTTTTTTTGCTGACCGAAAAAAATCCCCTTTAAAGAAGGAATTGAAAATAATAAATGGGAAACAATACTTTCGAATGAGTTAAAAAAAGGATTACCTAGACCTTTTGGCAAATTAAAAACGATTGTTTCAATAGAACCCCCGAAAGTATCTTGATTTGATTTAGCTTTTTTTAAAATTTGGAATAGTAATATTTTTGCACGATGATCAATAATTGGAAATTCATCATTCTTTAAAAATTCATAATCTTGATATAAACCATTGTTGGCATTAAAATCTTGATCTTTTAAATTAGCAATTTGATTAATGTGAGATAAAATTTTTATATCATAATAATTATTTAAGATTTGTTCACAGATTAACCCTAATATCGAAAGCGGATAAATGGTATGTCCTGAAAATAAATTTTCTAAGTAAAATCCTTTTTGTTTTTCGATAATAATTAAATCAGCAAAATTAGGCCTGATAATTCCTTCATTAAGTAAGGTAGTACTTATATTTTCAACGATTATATTTATTGGTGTTCCATCAGTTAGATTATTTGTAATTCCACTAATAATTTGATATTTAATTGATTTATCGATTAATTGAATTCGATTATTAATTAAATTTAAGTCTAATTGATAATTAGCCTTAATGCCATCACATATAATACCAATGTTTTCCTTAGAAGCATATAGTTGTAGCGATAGTTTGTTAAAAAAATAATTCATAAAATATCTCCTTTTTAGATAATTATAAACTAATAATATTGAAAAAAATATCATTTTATGATAAAATGTAAAAAATGGATGGTAAAAATAATGAATGGAATTCTAGTAGTTAATAAGTCTAGTGGTATGACTAGCCATGATGTAGTCAATCAAATTAGAAAAATCTTTCATACTAAAAAAGTTGGCCATTTAGGCACCCTTGATCCTAATGCAACCGGAGTTTTAGTTGTTGCAGTAAATGAAGCTACAAAATTAGTAAAATATTTAGAAAATGATAATAAAGTGTACTTAGCGGAAATAATAGTTGGATTTAATACAGACACTTATGATATAACTGGAAATATTATTGAAAAAACTGATGTTAATCATCTTAATGAAGATATGATTGATTCGTGTTTAAGTAGTTTTTTAGGTGATAGTATGCAAGTGCCGCCGATGTATTCTGCAATTAAAAAAGATGGTAAAAAATTATATGAATACGCAAGAAATAATCAAGAAATTGAAGTTGCAGCTCGTCCTATCACGATTTATGATATTAAAAGGATGAGTAATATCACCTATTATGGAGGTTACGCTTCATTTATGATTCAAGTTCATGTTTCTAAAGGAACTTATATAAGAAGTCTAGCAAATGATATAGGAGAAAAATTAGCTATTCCTAGTTGTATGGGTAACTTAAAACGCTTAAAAAGTGGCAAATGGAAACTTGAACAAGCAAAAACAATTGAACAAATTAAAAATAATGATTTTATCTTATATCCAATGTTAGAAGCATTATATGATTATCCCATGATTGAAGAAGAGGATTGTATAAAGAAAGCTAAAAA
Source organism: uncultured Staphylococcaceae bacterium (assembly GCA_964541525.1). GTDB lineage: Bacteria > Bacillota_I > Bacilli_A > ML615J-28 > CAG-313 > UBA1737. The sequence continues at coordinate 101,898 of CAZIQF010000002.1, forward strand.
TGGTATGAAAATATCTGGCACTAAGATTAAGGAACTATTGGGGAATAATCCTACAACTATCGTAATAAAAAAACAAGATAACTTGATTGGCATATATCACTATGATGTTGAAATAAAAGGTTATCGGGCAGGTAGAGTATGGAACTAATTGATTTCTTTGATTACATAAAAAAAGCAGAAATAGCTCAACTAGCTGTAACAATCGGTGATTTTGATGGTGTACATTTAGGTCATCAAAAATTATTTGATGAAACGATCAAATATGCTAGCAATAATCCAAGTGTTAAAACGGCGGTTATTACTTTTTCACCTCATCCCGATATTATACTAAAAAACAAGTCTGATTTTGAACTTACTTCATTAAATGAAAAATATAACCTGATGAAAAAATGGAACTTTGACTATTTAATTATTATTCCATTTACTAGGGCATTTAGTGGTATTAGTCCTGAAGAATTTATTAATAAATTTTTATTGAGAATTAATGTGAGAGAAGTTATTGTTGGCACAGATTTTTCGTTTGGCAAATATGGTAAGGGCCGACCTGAACAAATTCCTTTATACTCTAATAATAAAATAAATGTTATGATTATTGATGAAATATGTTGTAATGACAAAAAAATTAGTAGTACCGATATAAGAAAATATCTAAGCAGAGGTGCATTAGAAATGGTTAGAAAATGTTTGGGTAGGAACTACTCATTTTCTGGTGAAGTAATTAGGGGAAAACAAATCGGTTCCACACTTAATTTACCAACCGCTAATATCAAAGTTACCGATAATTTTATTGAGTTAAAGCATGGTGTTTATGCTGTAAAAGTTATAATTGATGATGAACAATATTATGGAATGATGAATGTAGGTCATAATCCTAGTTTTAATTATTCAAATCATATTTCAATTGAAATCAATATTTTCCATTTTGATAAAAATATCTATGGAAAAAAATTAATAGTCGAATGTTTTGAGTATATTAGATCGGAAATGAAATTTAATTCTAAGCAAGAATTTTTAGAACAAATCAAACGAGATCAAGAAACGATCATAAAATATTTTGGTTTATAAAATTTATATTTCCAATATACTGTCAATAACTTTGCAAATTTACAAAAAAATTAAGAAACATAAGCATAATTAT
>CAZIQF010000003.1:0-94193 GCA_964541525.1 uncultured Staphylococcaceae bacterium
TTTATGGTTAATAAATCGTTTTTACCATAAAACCATAAGAGATTTTACAGAACCATTTTTATTCATTTCTTAGTTTAGTTAATTCCTCCATAAACTCTTTTGGTAATTCAGAATCAAATTCTAAATATTCGTTAGTTGTTGGATGAATAAAACCTAATGTTTTTGCATGTAGATATTGTCCATAAGGAGTTGTTTGCTTCTTTATACCATATAATGGATCATTTAAAACTGGATGCCCGATATACGCCATATGCACACGTATTTGATGAGTTCTACCAGTTTCAAGTTTACATTCAATCAAAGTGAAATTTTTGAAACGTTCAAGAACTTTAAAATATGTCACTGCATCTTTACCATCTTCAACCACTGCTTGTTTTTGGCGATTATTTGGATCTCTACCAATCGGAGCATTAATTTTTCCTAAGTTATGAGCAATATTACCAACCACAATTGCATAATATTTTCTCGTTGTTGTTTCTTTATTTTTGAATTGCTCAGCTAAAATACGGTGAGCTTTATTATTCTTACAAGCAACAAGTAAGCCAGATGTATCTTTATCGATTCGGTGAACAATCCCCGCTCTTGAATCTCCACCAACATTAGACAATGTATTACAATGATAAAGTAATGCATTTACTAAAGTTGAATGATAATGCCCAGGAGCAGGATGAACAACCATTCCTGATGGCTTATTTACAACAATTACATCATCATCTTCATAAATAATTTCTAGTGGAATATTCTCTTTCTCTAAATCAATAACTTGATTATCACGTTCATAAATTTCAATTACATCTTGATTATTAACTTTAAAACTAGGCTTAACTAATTTCTTGTTAACAAAAATTTTATTTTCATCAAAATAATATTTTAATTCACTTCGAGAAACTTCATCATAGTTTGCAGCAATATATTTATCAATTCTTAGTTCTTCTTCTAAATTTTCTACAATTAATTCTATTTTTAACATTCTTTATTTTCTCCTTGTTAAACTAATACAGGGGGGTTTTTTTCTTCTTTATAGAAAAAGAATACATAAACTACTAAAATAACAGCACCTATTGTCAAACACGAATCAGCTAAATTAAAGATTGGAAAATCAATAAATTCGAACATTAAGAAATCAATTACCCCTTTTTTATAAAAGGCACGATCAATTAGATTACCTATTGCTCCTGCATCAATTAAAGTTAATGAAAGTGTTAGTAATAAATTCTTTTTAAAATCACCATATTTAATTATAAGGAATGTTACCACAATTCCGGCGATTAAACTAATTGATACTAATAAAAATTTACATCCCTCTAAAATTGACCATGCAGCACCAGTATTATAAGATAATCTAAAACTAAGAATATGTTTGATGAAAACAATCTTTTCTCCGCTCAATAAGATCTCATTATGATTGGCAATGTATTTAGTAAGTTGATCTAACCCAACAAGTAAACAAACCATACCTACTGCAATAATCCAATTAACACATTTAGTCTTCTTCATTTTTACCTCCTAATTGATAAAATAATTAACGATAATTCCAAATATTACGCCTAAGATAATAAAGACAATCAAAGTAACAAAATCATATAAATAAGCCAAAAATAATTTCGAATATTTAATTTCTATTTCATAATTGCTGACAATTCCTAGTGAAAGATAATAAATTGATGTAACTACTGAACTTAAGATATGAAAAATCACTACTAGAACCGCAATTGAAGTATAAAAGGCTATTTTAATCGTTACCAACTGCATATAAAAATTGACTGCAAGACAAATAATCGGAGTACAAAGTAATAGTCCTATAGTAATTGTAAATAGGGTTGCTTTAATTTTATCTTTTTTAGAACATTTTTTTAAGTCATTGACAATTTTTTCTAAATAAAGTCGATTTTCTTTAATCATGATATTGCTCCTTATATTCTTTCAAATAATTTATAACATCCATTAAAGAATTAACTTCTACTAATTTCATTGCCGTCTTAAGTCTAGAATAACTTTCATAAGCTTCATCATAATTTCCACTAGGAACAAAGAAGATATCTGCTTTTGCAAGATGCGCAGCCACAACTTTAGCTTTAACACCACCGATAATTCCAACTTTTCCAAATGCATCAATGGTACCAGTTCCAACAATATGTAAGTCTTTCGTAAGTTGTTCGCCAGATATTGCATCATAAATGAACAAAGCCTGCATTAAACCTGCAGATGGTCCGTAAGAATCAGGTGCATTAATTTGATATTTAGGATTAGTATTATAATTTGAAATGCTATACGCAGAATAACAATTAATACCTAAGCTAGCTATGGTGAGACTATCTTCAACATAAGGAAAAGCTTCTGTTTTAAGCGTTATTTCCTCATTATTTCTTAACACCTTGAATGTGTATTCCTTATTTAATACAATGTTAATGTAATATTCTCCATCAGTAGCTTCATAAATACCATATAAATCTTGTAAAATATTCCACATTGAATAATTTTCTAACACTTTAGTTCCCTCACACTCGATTATAATATCACCTAGTCTAAACACTGATTCTTCTAATCCAAAGATGCTATGAACAATGTTACCTTTAAATGTAGCATTAATTTCTTTTCCAGCATGGCGATATCCGGCTATAATTGAATTAGTTAAACTAACATTTTTTTGAATTGTTCCTGAAGTATATCCATATTCAATACTAGTATTAACATATTCATTATGTTTTTCCACTACTGCAAACGGATTTAGTTTTGCCTGTAAATAATTAAGAATAGATATATTATAATAGGAGAAGACAGAAACGGAACTGACATTAACATCACTTGTATCAACTCCTTCAAAACTATAAGTGGCTCTAATATCATCAACATAAGCAGGTACGGTTAAGTCATATGATGTAGGTATTATCGTCAATAGAACAAAAGTAAGGGATGAAGCAAAGGCACAAATCACTAAAACTCTAAATCTTTTTAATAATTTAATCATTATCCTAATTTTATTTCTGGTTTTTCCATTTGTCTACAACTAATATTAGCAGCTTCAAACATTTTCATTGATGCTTTAGTTGATTCTTCTTCGGCATATTTATTAGAAACATATACAATTTCTTTAATACCACTTTGAATAATTAATTTAGCACATTCATTGCATGGAAATAAAGTTACATATAAAGTCGCATTAGTTAAATTACTTGTTGCATTTAAAATCGCATTAGGTTCTGCATGAACAACATAGGGATATTTAGTATTTAAAAAATCACCACTTCTTTCCCAAGGAAAAACATCATCACTACATCCATGAGGAAAGCCATTGTAACCGATCCCAACAATTCGCTTATTTTGATTAACAATACAAGCTCCAACTTTAGTATTTGGATCTTTGCTACGCATAGCTGAAAGCATTGCAACACCCATAAAATATTCATCCCATGAAATATAATCATTACTTTTCATTGTCATCATTCTCCTTATCATTATTTTTTTTATTAATACACTTTTGATTACCACAAGAAGTACAATTAGTCAATTTTTCACAGCCATTAGGAACTTTAGTTTTTTGATTCAATAAGTAACTGATGATAAAAATAGCTACTGCAACTACAACAATTAATATCTTATATACTAAATCCATTTTGATTATTTTTTAATTTCAATTCCTAATTCATCTAGTTGTGATGAAACTACTTCAGTCGGTGCACCACTCATCGGACATTTAGCACTAGCAGCTTTAGGGAAAGCAATAACTTCACGTAAGTTATTATTTTTAGTAAGTAGCATAACTAGACGATCCAATCCAATAGCAAGACCACCATGTGGAGGTGTACCATATTTCAAAGCTTCAACAAAGTAGCCAAATTTAACATTGATATCTTCATCAGATAAACCAATAGCTTTAAACATTGTTGATTGAACATTTTGATCATGAATACGAATGCTACCACCACCTAATTCATAACCATTCAAGACAATATCATATGCTTTTGCATGACATTGTTCTGGATGAGTAAGAAGTTTATCAACATCTTCATCTTTAGGTGAAGTAAATGGATGATGAGCAGCTTCATAACGTTGTTCTTCCTCATTATATTCAAATAATGGCCAATCTACTACCCATAAGAAATTGAATTGATCATTATCAATTAAATCTAATTCTCTTCCTAATTGAAGACGTAATGCACCTAAAGCTGTATTACAATTTGCAAGTTTGTCTGCTACGATTAATACTAAATCATTATCAGTTAATGCAAGTAATGATTTTAAAGCACTAGCATTAGTTTCACTAATAAATTTTGCCACACTACCAGCTAAACAACCATTTTCAACTTTTAACCAGGCAAGACCACCAGCATGGTATTTTTTAGCTAGTTGTGTTAAACGATCTAATTCTTTTCTTGAATATTTATCGGCAGCATCTTTAGCAACAATACATTTTACACAGCCATTTGCTTCAATTGCAGATTTAAAGAAACCACATTCAGTTTTAAGTGCCCAACTAGAAATATCATTTAATTTCATTTCAAAACGAGTATCAGGTTTATCACTACCATAATAGTTCATGGCATCATCCCATGTCATACGGATAAATGGCGTAACTATATCTAAGTTTAATACATCTTTAAACACCTTCTTAAGCATTCCTTCAACTAAATTTTGAACATCTAATTCTGTTGCAAAACTCATTTCTAAGTCTACTTGTGTGAATTCAAGTTGGCGGTCAGCTCTTAAATCTTCATCTCGAAAACATTTAGTTATTTGAAAGTACTTTTCAAAACCTGCAACCATTAACAATTGTTTATATAATTGTGGACTTTGAGGTAAAGCATAGAAGGAACCTTTATGAACACGTGAAGGAACTAAAAAATCCCTCGCTCCTTCTGGTGTTGATTTACCAAAGACGGGTGTTTCAACTTCGATAAAGTCAAGATTATCAAAATAATTTCTAATTGAAATTGTTGTCTTATGACGTAAGATTAAATTACGTTGCATACAAGGTCTTCTTAAATCAAGATAACGATATTTCATTCTAGTATCTTCTAAAGCATCAGTATTATCTTGAATTAGTAGTGGAGGTTGTTCAGCTGTACTTAATACATTTAATTCTTCAGCAATAACTTCAATTTCACCAGTTGGAAGATTAGGATTCTTGCTTTCTCTTTCAACAACTATCCCTTTTACTTGTAATACATATTCACTTTTTACATCTAATGCAGTTTGATAATAAGCATTATTTGGTTCAACTACGATTTGTGTAATTCCATAGCGGTCACGTAAATCAATAAATACTAAACCACCTAAATCACGTTTTTTAGCAGCCCATCCTACTAAAGTAACTTGTTCTCCTTTATTATTTAATCTTAATTCACCATTATTTTTAGTACGCATATTTTTCTCCTTCTAGATTAAAGATTTGATTTAATTCATCAATACTCTTTAATTCTTCTGTTTTATTAATTGTATTTTTTAACTTAAAGACATTATTTTTAACTTCTTCTTCACCAATAATAATAATATATGGTGCACCTTTACGTTCAGATAATTTAAATTGTGGTTTTAAATTACTGCTTACATAATCTAATTCAACACTTAGATGTTTTGATCTTAAATAATTTGCAAGTTTTAAAGCATCAATTTTTGTTTCATCACCTACATTGATAACAACGATATCTACTAAAGCTTCCTTTTTTTGATACAATCTTAGTTCATCGATAACCATCATTAAACGTTCAACACCTGTTGCAAAACCAATAGCACCAGTTTCAGGACCATCAAATTGTTTAGATAAACCATTGTATCTTCCACCACCTAATAATGTTAAACCATTAATTTTTGAAGATTCATCATTATAAATAAATTCAAAAACTGTGTGGTTATAATAATCAAGTCCACGAACGAGGTTATTATCAATCACATAATCAACACCTAATGCATCAAGAACTTTTAAGACATTCTGAAAATATTTTTGATCTTCAGCACTTAAATAATCGATAATCTTCGGAGCATTCTTCATAATTTCTGAATTTGCATCAACTTTACAATCAAGAATTCGTAAAGGATTCTTTTCAAGGCGCATTTTGCAATCATCACACATTGACTCGATATGTTCAGCAAAATAAACCTTCAAAGCTTCTTCATAGTTTTTACGTCCTTCAGTACTGCCAATTGTATTAATTACGACACGAACTTTATCAATACCAAGTCGCTTTAGGAATAAATAACCCATATAAATAACATCAGCATCTAGATAAGCTGAACCCTCACCAAGTACCTCAACTCCAAATTGGGTAAATTGACGATATCTTCCAGCTTGAGGGCGTTCACATCTAAACATTTGTTCAAAATAGAATAATTTTTTTAGTCCCGGGTTAACATATAACTTATTTTCAACATAAGCTCTTGATACACCTGCTGTTCCTTCTGGTCTTAATGTCAATGATTTGTTACTACGGTCTAAAAAAGTGTACATTTCTTTACTAACGATATCGGTTCCTTCACCAACACCACGTGCGAAAACTTCTGTTGCTTCAAAAACAGGTGTTAAAATTTCTTCATATCCGAATTCACTAGTTATTTTTCTTGCTTGCTCTTCAATCAAACGATACTTGATAATTTCATCATCAAAATAATCTAATGTCCCTTTAATACGATTTACTTTCATTTTATTCCTCCTAAATAAATAAAAAAGAGTGATTAAAACATTCTAAGGACGCATGATGATCATGCGCGATACCACCTTAGTTTGGATAAATCCACTCTCAATTAGCTTACTTAACGTGTAATAACCGTTTTTCTCTGAATTTGTCAGATTCTTCACCGAAAAAATAAATATTTAATTACTTATATATTATACTTCAAAATTAATTCAAAAGCAAGATTTTTACTTTTCATCATAATTTTTACTATAACGACTGAATCGTTTATTCTTACTTCCGTCATCAATTCCAATTTTTAATGAATTAGATCCGACTAAATTATTAATATTATTAATTACTTTATTTAGTTCTAATTCTTTAGTTTCTTTATCAAGTTCATCAAAGATTGTCATTTGTCTAACTTCTTCTTTACCCTTAACTAGTTTACCTACTGCAACACCAACCAACCTTACACCCAAATCACCATCATATAAGTCATCAAGTAATTCTTTATAAAGATGAATCATTTGATAACTATTATTAGTCGGTTGAGACAAAGTAATTGATTTAGATACCATTTTATAATTATTGTATTTTAGTTGGAGCGTGAATGTCGACCCTTTTAATTGGGCCTTTTCCATTCGGTTGGCAACTGTATTTGATAATAATTTCATCACAATAATCACGTTATCGATATTATATTCATCGTGATCTAAAGTATGGGAATTACTAATTGATGAAACAGTATCATATCGTTCTGGATCAACCACATTACTACCATTACCTTGGGCATGATTGATTAAATCAGTACTCATATTATTACCAACTAATGATGCAAGGAGTGGTAAATCATTAAAATTAGCTAAATCACCAATTGTTCTAATATTAATTTGACGAAGTAAAGCACATGTTTTTTTACCAGCACCAAACATATCTTCTATTGGTAATGGCCAAAGCATTGTTTCAACATCTCTTTTTCTTAGAATTGTAATTCCTAAAGGCTTTTTCATATCAGAAGCCATTTTTGCAAGAAATTTATTAGGAGCGATGCCAATACTACAAGGTAAATCAAATAAATTCAATAAATCTTCTTGAATTTGTTTAGCAAGATTGACATATTCACTTGGTTCACATACATCTGTGACATCTAAATAGCCCTCATCAATACTTGCAGGTTCAACAATCGGAGTGACATTTTCAAAATATTCAAAAAACTTACGCGAATATTCAGCATATAATTCATGATGTGGCTCAACAACAATTAAATCGGGACAAATTCTTTCGGCTTCAAAAATCGGCATTGTTGTTTTAATTCCACATCTTTTAGCTTCATATGAGGCTGTCAAAATAATCCCTCGCTTATCTAGTGTAACATGAGCAACAGCAATTTTTTTTCCTTTTAAACTAGGATTGACTGCTTGTTCACAACTTGCAAAAAATGCATTCATATCGATATGAAAAATTACTCTTCCAGCCATATGTTTTCTCCTCTTTAGTCACCTGTTTTTAAAGTAACCTCAATTGTTTCAACTTTTTCTGTTTTTGTTGAATAATAAGTCAAGACGACTTTACTACCAATTTGATAATCATCTAATGAGTTTAAGTAACCACTAATATCACTATTGTTATAAAGGCGTTTGCCATCAAATGTTAATAAAATATCTCCTTTAGTAAGACCAATATTAACTAATGTCCCACTATTAGAAAATGCTTGAATATAAATACCATATGGTTTTTCATCACCATAAATATTAGGAAAATCAGCAATGCCATTTTCGATCATAATCGTAGAATTCATATCTCTTACAGCAATACAAATGATACCTAGACGTGGACGGACGATTTCTTTACCTAATTCTAAATATTCATTTACTGCAACCTTAACAATATTAATTGGGATGGCAAAACCCATATTATCAATGTTTTCACTCGCAAGTTTAATTGAATTGATACCAATTAATTTACCATCGAGTGTAAATAAACCACCACCAGAATTACCAGGATTAATTGCTGCATCAGTTTGGATGTATTCACCAACATAATCATTGGTACCATCATTATCAGTATCAAAGGAAATGTAACGACCAACATTACTAATTACCCCAAAAGTTACAGATCCATAATAATCATATCCATCAGGATTTCCTACTGCAATAACGAAACTTCCTTTTTCTAAAGTATCACTATCAGCAAGTTGAACTGGTTCAATATAGTAATAAGATTCAAATTTTAAGCATGCTATATCGCTTTTTTCATCTACGCCTAAAACTGTCGCCTTAATTTCCGTATCATAATAACCTAAATAAACATAAACAACATGCTGTTTAGCGTTTTCACTAGTTACAACATGAGCATTAGTATAAACATAATAGGTATATGATTTAATTTTACCACTATCATCTTTATTATCAATACGTTTATAAATTACACCACTACCAATACCTTCAGGATCTTCAAAAGTGTGGTTAACACCATTAACAACACCAGTTGTTACACTTTTTAATGTTACCCCGATTACAGCATTTTCAACTTTTTTAGTAGCAAGTTTAACTGCATTTTCAATATCTTCAATTTTAAACTCACCTTGATAATCGACAACTGTTTGGGTAATTTCATTTGTAACAATATTAGTAATTTCATTAGTCGTGCGTTTCAATATTGAACAGCTGCTCATCCCAATCAAACATGCCAATAAACAAACAATAAAATTAATTTTTCGATGTACTTTCATAATATTCATTCCTTTCACTATATCTTATTATAAATTTATTAAATTAATTTAAACTTTTCTAATAAAGAATAATTCAAAATAAAAACTACTACCTTGACCTAGAACTGATTCAACTCCATAGTCAAAACCATGGGTATCAAGAATCTCTTTGACAATGGCTAGTCCTAATCCCGTTCCCTTACTTGAACGATTATGATTCATATCAACACGATAATAACGATTCCAAATTAATGCTTGTTCTTCTTTTTTAATACCAATACCATAATCTTTAACAATAATTTTAACTTTATCATTATCAATTATTTGAATAACATCAATTACTTTTTGATCTTTACTATAATTTACTGCATTAGTAATAAAATTGTAAATAACTTGTTCAATTCGCTTACTATCAGCCAGAATGATTACTTCGGCATCAAAACTAAAATTAATGGTAAATCCTTCTTGTTCTAAAAACTGATGATTTCTTTCAACAACACTATTAACCAAACTAGTTAAATTAAATTCTTCATAATCAAAATTGATTGTTTTTGTTTGTAGTCTCGATAAATCTAATAAATCTTTGACCAATAAATTTAGGCGACTACATTCATCTATAATCAATTGAAGATTATCACCATTAAACTCATCTGGCAAATCTTTCATCATTTCGGCATAACCACTAATTAGGGTAATTGGGGTTTTTAAATCATGAGAAATATTAGCAAGTAACTCTTTTTGCAATTCATCGGTTTTTTTAAGTTCTGCCACTGCGTAATTTAAGGTATTATTTAATTCCGAAATTTCAGCATATCCCTTTCCATTAAAGACGATATCTCTTTTTCCTAAAGCAAGTTTTTTCGCACCATCATTGATTGCACGAATCGGTTTGGAAATAATACCAGATATCAATAAAGCAACCATTACTGCAAGTACAACTACAATTGCTGAAATATACAATAATTGTTGTTTTAAAGTAGTAACTGCAGGGTCAACTGGAGTTAATCGTGAATCCAAAACTAATAAATACCGCTCACTGTTTATTTCAACAAATTTACCACTAATAATAGCTGTATCAACCGATGATATCGGTGCATTATGAATAATTGGATAATCCATTTTATTCGGAGCAGGAACATTATTATCAAAAATAATATAAAATTGTTTCCATTTACTCGCCGCTTCAGCTTTTGATATAATATCAATAAAAAGATTTTGATCTTTTAACTTTTGATAATAGTCACCATTATTAATCGTAATAATGTCCTCACCATTTAATTTGAATAAATAAATAGCCGTTTCATAATCTGTAGCGCTATTTCTTAAATCACTGAGCAACTCTTGATTATTAAAATCACTTGTAATAACAATCTTTGACTCTATTTCAGAAAATAAATCAGCAATTTGATTAGTTTTAGTTGATTTATACATTTTTTCCAGCATAAAAATTTGGAAGACACAAAAGATCATAATTATTATGCCCGTAAAAATCAAGATATAAGCAAAAATTTTCCACTTTAATTTGATTTTATCTAATTTCAAAACGATAGCCTACCCTTCTAATTGTAATAATATTATCTCCATACTTACCAATTTTTTTTCTTAATGACTTAATATGGGTATCAAGGGTTCGATCATCTTTATCAAAATCCTTGCCCCAACATTTTGTTATTAATTGTTCTCTAGTTAATGCTATAGATACATTTTGAACTAAATAAACTAATAATTCATATTCCTTATTGGTCAAATCAATTTTTTGATGATTTATAGATACTTGATGAGCATCAAAATCAATCAGTAAATCTTGATATATAAATGTGGATTTAATCATATCAGTCTTGGCGATTTGGACAGCATAACGATTAATCACTGCTTTGATTCGCATCATTAATTCTTTAGGTGAAAAAGGTTTAGTAACATAATCATCAATTCCTAAATCAAAACCATAAATCTTATCATATTCTTCACTACGAGCAGATAACATAATAATTGGCACATTATAATCTTTACGAATAATTTTAGATGCAGAAAATCCATCTAAAACTGGCATCATAATATCCATAACAATTAAATCATAGTCATTCTTTTTGACCATTTCAATTGCTATTTCACCATTACTAGCTTCATCACATATAAAGTTTTCATGATTAGCATATTTAATAATCAATTCACGAATTCTACTTTCATCATCAACAACTAAAATTTTATTCACGGTTCTACCTACATAATATCTAATCCGATATTACCTTTCATAAGTTTATTATATCACATTTGTTAATCTTTTTTTGAATAATTACTTATATAATCGCTTTTTACCTTAGTTTTTAGCCTTCTTGCTTGTAAAAGAATTAAAAAAAGTGTATAATGTAAATAATACGGAGGCAAAAAAAATGAAACCATTAGCTTATTTAATGCGACCTAATCATTTCGATGATATTTTTGGACAAGAGCATCTTGTTGGACCAAATGGTGTTATTCGTAAAATGTTAGATAACAAAAGTCTATTTTCTTTTATTCTCTATGGTGAGCCTGGTTGTGGTAAAACAACAATTGCAGAAGCTACTTGCAAAATGAGTGGTTACGCTTGGCATCGCTTTAATGCATCAACTGATAATAAAGAAACATTAAAGCAAATTATTAATGAAGCAAGATTTCAAGAAAATATGCTTGTAATCATTGATGAAATTCATCGAATGAAAAAAGATATTCAAGATTTTTTACTTCCATATGTCGAAAATGGTGAAATTATTATGATTGGACTTACAACAGTTAATCCCTATCATTCTGTAAATCCTGCCATTAGATCTAGATGTCATATTTATCGTTTAACGCCATTAACCAAAGAAAATTTAAGAGAAGTCTTAGCTAAAGCCTATAAATTAATTGGCGAAAATAAAGTTATCGATGAAGAAGTTTATGATTATTTAATTACTCGAGCATGTGGTGAAATTAGAACCTTAATTAATAGTTTTGAAACACTTGTAAAAACATCATCTGATCATATTACCATTGAAGATGCCGTAAATATAATTCAAAAAGCGAATGTGTCAATTGATGCCAATGGTGATAGCTATTATGATACATTAAGTGGCCTTCAAAAATCAATTAGAGGTAGTGATGTTGATGCATCTTTACACTATCTTGCTAAATTAATCATCGCTGATGATTTACAAAGTTTATGTCGAAGACTACTTGCAATTGCTTATGAAGATATCGGACTCGCAAATCCTGGTATTGGGCCTAGAGTCAAAGCTGCTTGTGATTCTGCAATTCAACTTGGTAATCCCGAAGCTAGATTACCTTTATCAGTGATTGTTATTGAAATGGCACTTTCACCTAAATCTAATTCTGCTTATTTGGCAATTGCAAAAGCGATGGAAGATATTGAAAGTGGTAAAGGTGGACACTTACCAAAACACTTAAAGAATACTTATTCCTTTGATCCATCGCAAACACCTTACCTATATCCCCATGATTATCCTAATTCTTGGGTAGATCAACAATATTTACCTGATACCTTAGTTGGTAGTAAATATTATATACCGAAACCAACATCTAAATTTGAAACAAACTTATATAATCGGTATATGCAAATAGAAACATTCAAACAAGAAGCGAAAAATAATAAAAAATAATAATTTTATTGGAGGTATGACAAGATGTTTAAACAACTAAATGAGGAAATTATTCGATTAAATAATAGTGCTAAAACGATTGCTAATTGTGAAAAAGCTAAAAGACTAAGAAAAAAATTATTATCTATAGGTATCCCTTTGACAATTATAGGCTTTGGTGGTGTATTTATTTGTTTTATTGCTTTTGCAACAGCAGGTATGGATGCCTTTGACAGCAATGGATTCACACCAAGAGTACTGATTCCGTTTTTTATGTTTATCCCCTGTGCAGTTGTGGGTGGCATTGGTTCATCAATTGCTAATTTAGGTTTTAAGATTTTAATTACCGGCTATACTACAAATATAATCGATGAAACCGTTGGAAATAATTGTCCTAATTGTGGTGACGTTATTGATGCTGATGAATTTTTCTGTACTAATTGCGGAACAAAATTAAAATGTGAATGTCCCAATTGCCAAACAATTAACTCTTATAAAAACAAGTATTGCTCTAGATGTGGTAAAGAACTATAAAATAAAATTAGTCAGTGAGAATTAATCTTCATCACTGACACTTTTTTTATTTTTTAATCTATCAATTTCTTTATCACTCACAAAATGATTAACAACACGCATAATTAGATCACCATTTCTTAGTAATCCCTCTTCTTTGATTGATAAACCAGTCGTATTATTAAAGCCAAATAACTTAATAACTTCTAGTCGATTATTGTCTACATCATATAAATAACTAAATGAATCATAAAAATATGATTCAGTCTGAATATAATCATCTATTCGAACAATGAAATAATAATTACTATTTTGTGCTAGTTGTAGTATATACCGAATTTTTGTAAGTACTTCTTCAATATGGTGATTCTGAATTGCCAAATCAATGAAGCAATAATGAAATTGATTCTTTTCACTACCTTCTAAATTAACAATAATTTCATCCAAATAATCAAAAGACTGATGATATTCCATTACATAATCACTTATAATCGATAAATCCTGATTATTACTAATCACACTAACTTTAACTTCTGGTTGCTTTAAAACTAAAATTAAATAAAATATTAATGATTGATAATTTTTGCAAAATAGTAAGAGATTCTGATGATCGGTATCAAGATAAATCGGTTGATTATGATCATCAATGGTAATAAACAATTGTTGTCCTTTCATATAATATAATGCTTCATAAAGTGAAATTTTTCTAATTGCAGGATTAGTAATTTCAATCAAAATTAAATTATCTTCTTCATTAATCTTCATTAAAAAGGGAAGTTTAAGCTCATTTACTAAATGATATTCTAATTGTTCTAAGTTGATTTTAAGCAAACTTTTGATCGTAAACACCAATAAATGTGGAGTTTCATAACCATCAACTTCATAATGAAAGAGATTTAATCGATTTAATACAACTTTAATCAAATGAATATAGTATTCCCGTTCTTTTAAATTAATTGAATTATCTACGAGTGTACTTTTAATCAAATTTTTTGGTAATTTCTTAATTTTTTTATTGGTATATTCCGCATTAACCTTTTGAAAAAAAAGTTTAAGCTTTGAATTTCGTTTTTTAAGAAAATTAAACATTTTCACAAAAAAATTGAGACATGATTTGGAAAATTCAATTAAAGTAATTTTGGATATAAAACTAAAACCTAAAATAATCATACCTATACAAATAATAATAATCCCTGGTACAGCAATCAAATGATACAACAAATAGAAAAAAAGCATACCATACAAGCCACCACCAACCATCGCCTCGGCATTTGAAGTTTTAAAATAATCAAAATACAAATTGATTGAAGTTGACAAATAAGACGTAGTATATTGCTTGACATAATCATGCATTGAAAAATGAGATAAAATCGAAAAAGCTGTAAAAATTAAAATAATTCCAATTAATCTTAATGATGAAACTGGAAGTTTTTGGTGTAATAAAAGAAAATAAAAGCCAATAATTATTCCCAAAATAATAAATAAAAAAGCCCAATCGCCAAATAATAATTTAAAAGTTAAATTTAAATAAAAACCAAACTTTCCAAGTTTTGCAAGAGCAAAGAAGGAAATTAATGATAATAATAAACCTAATATTTCATAAAAAAAGAGATTCTTTTTATTTTCCTTTAAATATGGTTCTTTTTTATTTTTTGGCATTTTATCACCTCTACCATATTTTATCCAATTATAAGTAAAAAAGTTGGAGAAAAATAAAAAAAACCCAATTACTGGGTTTATTTTTAAGATTATTTTTTAACCTTTTCTTTGTGAACAGTCACTTTCTTGCATTTAGGGCAATATTTTTTTTGTTCTAAACGATCGGGAGTATTTCTTTTATTTTTTTGAGTTAAATAATTTTCTTCACCACAATCAGTACATCTTAATAAAATATTGATACGCATTTTTTAATTCCTCCTGATAAATCTATATTATTATACTATAAATTTATAAATTTAGCAAGCATTTAACTATTTAATTAAACAATCAAGCCAAATGAATCTAAAATCAAATATAATACATAAACTAAAACAACTAAAAACAAAGTAACTAAGAAAGAAATTGCACCACGTAAAGCTGCTTTAGAACGTTGAGGATAGTCTTGTTTAAATTTTGCGAATAATACAAATCCCATAATCGAACATGTAATGAAACCTATAAAAGTCCATAAACCTAATGGCTTATTATCGACAATTACTTTAGTATTATCATGTGATTTATTATATTCGACTTGCACTTCTTCAATAAACTCATATCCACAGCTACACTTTTTTTGATCTGCAGGATATTGTTTACGACAAACTGGACAATACTTAACTTTTTCCATATATTTGATACCTCACTTATAAATCTAATCTTATTTTATCATAAATTGATGAAAATGTCAAAAATATTGTTATTATTTTATTAAATTTAAAATTTTAATGATTAAATCTTTATCTAATTCAACAAATCCGGGCACTTTAATCGTATTGTTTTTCGTAATTCGATTAGCCATAACTTCGATATCATCACAAGAAACGCCTACTTCAACTAGTTTGGTTGGCATATTAAGCATTTTGAAAAATTCTTCTAATTTTATTATTCCTAAATAAGCGCACTTCATTTTATCTTCTTCTTGAATATTAAATACATCACGAGCAAATTTTGCGAATTTATTTGGTAATCTATCATAGACACATTTTGCCCATCCGCCATATAGAATAGATAAGCCTGCAGCATGATGAATATGATCAAATCGACCACTTAATTCATGTTCTAATTTATGCACAGTGAAGTAAAAATTACCACCTAGACCGGTTAATCCGTTATGAGAAAAACTACTTGCAAGCATTAAAGCTGCTCTTGCTTCATAATCATATGGATTCTCCATTACAATAGGTGCAGATTTAACAATCGACTTCATCACTCCAATAGCTACTTCTTCTTCGAAATATAAATCATCAACATCGGTTAAAAAGCGTTCTAAAGTATGCATTAAACTATCAACAATACCACATGCGGTTTGATATGGTGATACTGTATATGTTAGTTCTGGATTTAATACTGCAAAAATTGGTCTAATTAAATCTGAGTTAAAACCATTTTTTATTTTAGTTTCTTCATTAGAAATAACACAAGAATTACTTAATTCAGAACCTGCAGCACTAATCGTCAAAATAACCCCTACAGGTAAAGCCTTTTGCGGTTTAACTTCGTGAGTATTCAAACACCATGGATCACAATCTAAATATCTGCCACAAGCAATCGCTTTAGCAGTATCAATTACACTTCCTCCACCTACAGCTAGAATTAAATCTACAACATAATCTTTAGCTAATTGCACTCCTAATCGAACCTTATCAACTTTTGGATTGGGCTCAATTCCACTAAGTTCATAAAATTCAATTTGATTTGCTTTTAGTTTGGTTACAATTTGATCATATAATCCCATCTTTTTTATCGATGATTGACCATATACCAAAAGTATTTTTTGATATCCATAGCTTCTAATAATTTCACCAATTTCTGATTCACGATTTTTACCAAAAAAGATCTTTGTCGGTGAATAAAAATCAAAATTTTTAATCATAATTAGAACTGAGAATTAGAAAGATTAATTTTTTTAATCTTTATTACTTCTGTAGGAAAATCACTAAGGCCACCATTTTGTTCTGTTTCCATTTTTGATAGTTCAAGAATTACTTGATTACTTTTCACATCAGTGGTTTTACCGAAAGCTGCATATTGACCATCCCATGATGGATATGCTGTTGGACATAGAAAAAATTGAGATGTAGCAGAATCATATTCCGAAGTTCTAGCCATAGAAATAACACCTAATTCATGTTTAATATCATTTTTTTCCCAACCATTTGCTGTAAACTCACCTTTAATCGGATCAAGTTTAGCTTTTTGGGAAACAACACCATCTTTCATAATATAGCCACCGCCTTGAACACAATAACTGTTAACGCGATGAAAAATCGTATTTTTATAATGACCACTTTCAACTAATTCAATAAAATTATCAACCGTAATTGGTGCTTTTGATCGATACAATCTTAAATTAATTTTCTTATTGTTGCTTAATACAATTTGGGCATAAATATTTGCAGTATCGGTTTTATCAAAACCTGAACGACAACTACTTAAAGATGCCATCAAGACAATCACTACAAGTAAATATAAAAATTTTTTCATTTTATTCTTCTCCTACTAAATTAATTGTTTTAATTCCAATTAGTTCTCTTGGAAAGTCAGTAAATCCAGGTCCTAAATTTCCTGTTTCGACTTTAGAAGTTGCAATAACTACATCAAGACTTGCTTGATCAATTATTCTACCAAAAGCTGCGTATTCGCCATCCAACCAACCACAATCAGCAGCACAAATAAAGAATTGTGTTGATGCAGAATTTTTATCATTAGTTCTTGCCATAGAAATAACACCTAATTCATGTTTTAAGGTATTTTCGGGATGTCCATTACTTGCGAATTCACCTTCAATACTATTTTTTTCTTCCATTTCTAATAAATAATTATCTTTAACAATGTATCCACCAGTTTGGATCATAAAATTATCAATAATCCGATGAAAAATAGTACCATCATAATACTTCTCTTTTACTAAATTAATAAAATTTTCTACTGTTTTTTTTGCGTATTTTGTTTCTAAACATAATGATATTTTTGCATCATTGGTTAGTATAATATCTACATAATATTTTTCTTTCATACTTACTCCTTTTTAATGGTTATTTTTGTTTTATTTTAACTATATAAACAATTTAGTCATTAATCAATTTGAATCTTAGTCATTCATATTAGGATATTCATAACGACTTGAAGAAAAATGATCAAGAACCTCTTCTAAATATTTTTTTGCATAAAATTTAGCCATCGGTAAATTTAAGTCTAAATAATTCCCACATTCAATACTACTTGCACCTGGAATTATTCCTTCATAATTAATGATATAATTAATCATTTCTAAAATAACGGGATAAATAATTTGTGGTGTTGTATCTTGTGCAACGATTAAATAAAAACCGGTACGACACCCCATAGGCCCAAAATATACAATGTCATCTTTAATTTCAGGATTATTTCGAAGAAAAGTGGCACCTAAATGTTCTATTGCATGTAAAGCAGCAGTATCAATGACAGGTTCATAATTAGGTCTTGTGAACCTTAGATCGAAGGTTGTAACAATCAAATCTTTAAATGAATCTTTTCTAGATACGTATAATCCTGGTAATAATAATTCATGATTAATCCTAAAACTTGCAATTTTTTTCATATATTATCCTATCTTTTTTATAATTTTCTTTACTTTTGAATCAAAATCAAGATGGTATGCATAATAATCATCAATAACTGTTCTAATCGTTTGTGATGCATTAATTCTACTTAATAAATCATCTGTAATATTAGCTAATTTTGTAACATAAATTTCTTTAAATAAAGATGAATCTTCATAATTTAAAGATGCAACCCTTGCAAATTGACAATCTTGACACAAGTATCCACCACTACTGACTAATAAAGCACCTTTAATTACGCTTTTGCCACAAATTGGGCAGCGATTAAATGATGGTGCAACACCTAATAAGTATAATAATTTAATTTCGAAAATAATGCTTACTGCATCAATATATAAAGTAGTTTTTAGTATATTTAATAGATCAATTACAAAATCAAATAATATCGTTTGATCACTGACTTGTTCTGCAAAAAAATTAATCTTTTCTAGGATAATACATGCAATATTATAACGATTTGAATCTTCTTTTATCCGATTATAATTATCTAAGATTACCCCCTCTGTTAATACACTAATACCACTTGTTAAAGTAGAATTAAATTCAATCAATGTAAGTGGATTGGAAAAGATATGATTACTACTCGTAATTTTTTTAGCCCCTTTAATTATAAAAGTTCTTTTACCATCAAATCTTAAGATGTAAGCTAAAATCGCATTTTCCTTATAATCCTGTGTATTAATGATTAGGCCTTTATTTTTGACGATTTTCTTCATTAATTCGATATTTCCTTTTCTCTTTTGAATAGTTTATATAATCTACAATTAATCCTGATTTTTTAAATTGATTCCAAAGTTTTTTAATTTTTTGATCTTCCTGCAAAATAAATCCCTCCTTGATATTAGGATGGATTTATTTTTTAATGTTATACAAAGATTACCTTTGTTAATTTATAACAATTTTATTTTTTATAGTCATCGATTTTATAGCCAAATTCATTTAAGTATTTTTTGTTATTTCGCCAATTGGTCTCTACTTTAACAAATAATTCTAAATAAACTTTTTGACCTAAAAATTTAACAATATCAACTCGTGCACTACTACCAATCTTTTTAATCATTGAACCACCTTTACCAATAATAATCTTTTTTTGGCTTGATCTTTCAACAATAATTGTCGCACTAATTTCTAGTAAATTTTTATTATTTAAACTAGGTTTAAAACTTTCAATTGTAACTGCGACACTATGTGGTACCTCTTCTAACGTATTAAGTAATACTTTTTCGCGAATTAATTCAGCAACAACAAATCTTTCTGGTAAATCTAAAACTTGATCGTAAGGATAATACATTGGACCAACTTCTAAACGATCAACAATCATCTTTTTCAATTTATCAACATTGAAATTTTCTTTAGCTGAAATTGTGATTCCACCATCAAAACAATAAGCGTTTTTATAACCATCGATATTTACTTTTAAAAGTTCTTCATCTGTAATTAAATCAACTTTATTTAAAACTAAAATGACTGGTATTTTTGATTTTTTTAGTTGTTCAATTATAAATAAATCTCCATCACCAATTGGTACACTTGCATCAACCAACATTAAAATCAAATCAATGCCATCTAAAGCAGAGTATGCAAATTCATTCATTACATTTCCTAACTCATTTTTTGGTTTATGAATTCCCGGTGTATCGATAAAAATGATTTGTTCATTATCAGTAGTATAAATACCTTGAATCCGATTTCTAGTTGTTTGTGCTCGAGGTGAAACAATTGCCAATTTCATTTCTAAAAAATTATTAAGCAGGGTACTTTTACCAACATTGGGACGACCTATAATCGAGACAAAACCAGATTTAAAATTTTGGTTATGCATTTAAATCACCTTGTTCAAAGGAATATGGTAATAATTCTTCAACTGTAATTTCAATCATATCTTTATTCAAATTAAATAATGTAATTTTAGTACTTGGACTTAAAAACTCTGCCATCACTTGTCGGCATGCCCCACAAGGAGAAACTGGCCTTTCGCTTCCTGCAAGTACTACCATCTCTTTAATGTTTTTGGGTGATAAGCCTAAACAAATTACACTAAAGATGGCGTTACGTTCCGCACAATTGCATAATCCATATGATGCATTTTCAACATTACATCCATAAACAACTTCATCATTATCCATAATTGCAACCGCACCAACCTTAAAATTAGAATATGGGCTATAACTTCTACTTCTAGCCACTTTGGCATGTTCAAATTTTTGATCTATACTTAACATCTTTTCTCTTCCTATCTATTAATTTTTACTATATCTAAAATATAATCTTGTTTTTCAAACATTATTTTTTCATCTAATTCATTCATATGATCATATCCTAATAAATGCAATAGCCCATGTGTTACTAAAAACGCAAATTCTCTCAAAACGCTATGACCATAAGATTCAGCTTGCTCTTTAACTTTATCAATACTGATATAAATATCACCAAGTTCATATGATAACTCACGATTTTCATTACCATCGATAGTAGCGAAAGAGATTACATCAGTAGGTCGGTCAATGTTACGATATTGTTTATTAATTTTATGGATTTCTTCATTATTGACTAAAATAAAACTTACAGCGAAATCACCATTTAGGTTTTCAGTTTCATATACTGCATTCACAATTAAATCTAAACATTCGGTTAAATCAAAGTTTAATCCATCAGTTAGACCAAAAATATTATACTCAATCATGATGCTCATACCTTTCGATAATTTTTGTAACTAGTGGATGACGCATAACATCTTCTTTTGAAAAATGCAAATGGTTAATTCCATCAATATTTTTTAGAATTGATGTTGCTTCCTCTAGACCGCTTCTAGTCCCTTTTTGTAAATCAATTTGTGATAAATCACCAGTAATAATCATTTTTGAATTAAAGCCAAGTCTGGTAATAAACATTTTCATTTGATTACTTGTTGTGTTCTGAGCTTCATCAAGAATAATTATCGCATGATCTAATGTTCTACCACGCATATACGCCAGTGGTGCAATCTCAATTACGCCTTTTTCAATTAATCTTGTCACAGTTTCTACACCTAAAAATTCATTTAATGCATCATAAATGGGAATTAAATAAGGATCTACTTTTTCTTTCAAATCACCTGGTAAAAAACCTAATTTTTCTCCAGCTTCAACCGCAGGACGAGTAATAATTAACTTTTTGATTTCATTTTTCTTTAAGGCATTAACACTATAAGCAACAGCTAGATAAGTTTTACCTGTTCCAGCACTACCCGTAACAAATAAAATACTACTATTATTTAAATAATCTAGATATTTTTTCTGCATAAAGGTTTTTGCATAAATCTTTTTTCCATCACTAGTATTTAGGATTAAAATCTTATTTTGGTAAAAACTTAAAAGTTCTTCCATCGTTTTATTCAAATCTATACTATTTTTAAGTGTTACTAAAATATGGATTAAGTCTCGATCAATCCATTTGATTTTGGCTTTATCTAATGTAGATAGAAACTCCAGTAAACTTAAAATAATTTTCGAATCATATCCTTCTTCTAACAATAGATGATTAGGGATATGCGTTAACTTAGTTTCTAAAAATTCATTAATGATATTTAATGATGAATTTAATGGTCCAATAACCTTCTTTTCTAATTCTAAATTATCAAAGGTCCAAATTATTTTATTATTCACTTTATATTACCTCATTAATTTAGTATACCATATTTTTTTAGATTTATAAAGAATATAACTTTTTATTCTTTAAAACCAAGGTTTAGTTTGCAAAATAGATTATTTAAATATCGTTCAAGATTAAAACTAAATAGAAGGTATTCATTTTTATTAGAATAAAGATTTATTATTAAAGGTAAATGAATAGAATTAATTGGTTCTTGATGCTTATGATCAATTGTTACTAACCTTTGGTTTATTATTGCACCTAAATAATAGTTATTATTATTAATTTTAACATCATAATAAGTTATAATGTTAATTTTTGTTAGCCCTGCATATAACGGAATTGTTAACCACTTATTTTCTGATTTAAAAAAAGAAGTTATAAATTCACTATGAAACGAAATAATCATAAATTCCCGTTTATAAATTATTTTTTCAATAATTCGTTTGTTAAAAAGTTTTTTAAAAATTTCAAATAATCTTTTTAATTCTTCTTCCTTTAAATAGATTAATTCAATGAACATAGTTGAGTCTTTGATATAAATATTTTTATAATTAAAAATTAATTCCATAAGATTGAACCATTTAAACGGATATTGTTGAATTAGTTGGTTAATAGTTTTAATAAAATTTTGTTCAATTTCATCTAATTGATGAAATGATTCGATTTCCATAAGTAAAAGCCTCCAACATATTATATGCTGAAGGCTTATGGTTTAGATGTCGTATTTTGAGTTAATTTCTGCAGGTGTCTTTCTTAACAATAAACTAATTGGAAGAATACCAACTAATAAATTGATTAAATAAATCACAATAACACCAGCAATCATAATTAATGGTTGAGCGATAAACTTACCACCAAATAAATTACCAATATAGAGATTAAAACTAATATAAATAATAAATGTTAAAATGTAACCAATTATTGACGACATAGTTGTTTGTGCAAAATTAAATGCTAAATACTTTGAAATAATTGATTTTTTCGAAGCACCAAGTGAACGATAAACACCAATTTTATAGATTTCATTAATCATTTTTGAACGATTTGAAAAATAAGTATAAAAAATTACAAACAACAATAAAAATCCGATAAAGATTGGAACAAAGCTTTGTTGCGACTTATTCTCCTTAATTAGATAATCACTTTGATAATCTTTAATTGAAAGCATTTGATAATTTTCATCGTTAAAAAATTCGCTAGCTCCTTCATTTGGAATAAAACCTAAGTAACCATCAATACTATAAGAATTAAGCGTATTAATATAAGCAATGGTAGACATAATGATGAAATCATCAAACGAAGTAGTACTACCATATTGTTGTTCTTGATAATTAATTTGATAACAACCAACAACTGTTTGTCCCTGTACTGTATCACCAATTACTAAACCACTATTGATATTTACCAATACTTCATGATTATTTGTAGGTAATTTTCCACTAACAATTGTATAATATTGATTAGGTAAATAACCAATCGTATAATTATGAGAAGCAGTTTGATTACTCATCGATATCGGATTAAAGCGAAATCCAACAACATTTAAATTTGATGTTAAAACATTATTACAATCAACAATATTATTATCGTTAAAGAAACCAACAATTTTTAATGATTGATTATTTATCTCATATTCATCACCAAGATTTAGATTGAATTCTCCTTTAAAACTTTGACTAACAATAATCTCAGATTGGTTTTCAATATCCCTACCTTCAACAATTTCAAAACAATTATTATAAGCGTCTCGATATCCAATAGCTAGACTATCTATTCTTTCAAATCGACTATTAATATTATATAAATTAATTGGATTGGCATAGATAAAATACTCATCACTATCAGCAATACCAACAATTTTATATTCATTATAATAATCATAAATTGTCCGATTTAACAAATTATCATAATCAACATTAAATTCGGTTACAACTTCATCAGCAAGTTTCTTACTAATAACAACTTCGGCGTTATTAGGTTTAGATCCCATTATTAGTTCTAAATCATTATGATATGCTGCAATAAATGCTGAAATATCACATCGTATCGATTGAATATAATTAGTTTTAATTGTTAATTGACCAGAAAATAACTGAATTGGAATAATTTCTTTGATATAACCTGCTTCATAACCACTAGTTAAAACAGTAGTATTTTGTTCTGGACAAATATATCTTTCATAATCATCTTCTTCCATTGTAACATAAACATTAGGATCACCATAAACGGCAGATAAATCCGGATAACTATATTTAGTAAGGTTAATAGCTGCAATTCCAATAATCGAGCCTAAAATCATAAAAATAATCATAAATGGAATTTTACCACGTTTAGTAGTAAAGAAATCAATAAAACCATTTTTAATACCTTTAAAGAATAACTTCCATTTGCTTATTGGTTCTGATTCAGTATACCAAGACGTATCATAATCAAAACTTTCAACTTCTGGTTTTTCTACATGTTCATATTTGTCATTAATGATTTCTAAACTTGTTTCATCAACATTAACAATACGGTTATTAGAACTAATATAAATCGTATCATTTTTAATAATAATTTGTAATGATGTCTGACCCAGTGTTTGATCGTAATACAGATTTAAATCAATTGCTTCATGACTAATATTATGTTTTTCATAATCACCTAAATAAATCTTACGATCAGTTTGTTGTGATAACTTCCCTTTATCTATAATATTACCATCAGAAATAATTGTTCCATCCTTGATTTGAATAATCCGATCACTATAAAATCTAGCAATTTCCAATTCATGTGTAATTAG
Organism: uncultured Staphylococcaceae bacterium; assembly: GCA_964541525.1. Classification (GTDB taxonomy): domain Bacteria; phylum Bacillota_I; class Bacilli_A; order ML615J-28; family CAG-313; genus UBA1737. The sequence goes on from CAZIQF010000003.1 coordinate 25,164, forward strand.
TAAGACTAAAGTTTTTTTACTAATTTTCTTTAAGATGTTCATAATTTCAATCGTGTTTTCACTATCAATATTGCCAGTTGGTTCATCAGCAATAATAATTTCCGCATTCTTGATTAATGCTCTTGCAATCGATACGCGTTGCATTTGACCACCAGATAGAAATTTAACTTTTTTCTTACGATATTTATATAATCCGACTTTTCTTAACGCATATTCAATTCTTTTTCTTTGTTCAGAGCGATCAAATACGCCAATAATTTCTAATGCTTCCTTTAAGTTATTATAAACACTTAAATCCTCTAATAATAAATAGTTTTGAAAAATATACCCAATATGTTTTGAACGATATAAATCAATGGATTTAGCCTTATATTTAGTAAATAGATTACCATAATAATCAATACTACCACTATCAAAACAGTCCAAACCACCAATAATGTTTAATAACGTTGTTTTTCCACTACCTGAGGCACCTAAAATTGTAACTAATCCCGATGATGGTAGTTCAACGGAAACGTTATTAACAACATGTAGTTCTCTTGATTCACCTTTAAAATAATATTTATTAACATTATTAATCTTGATCATCTTCTTCAACTCCTTTCATTGACTTACGAACTGTAAATTTAAATAAACGTTTGTTGAAGCGTTTGCCCATTAAATAAGTAAAAATAAACATTACGCCGAAATATAGAAGGTACGTTTCAATACTAATATAACGCATAAATTTAAGCGCAGCAGTACTATAAACTAATCCATTTACAAGGAAGCAACTAATTAAGGTAATCATCATTCCTAATAATACAATTTCATAATTTACAACTTTGCTCATGTCACGTTTAGTAATTCCAAGTGTTCTTAAAATTTGATAATCTTTAATTCTTGAAGCATAAATTTTTGATAAAATCACATAAGTAATAAAGAAAATTCCAATTAAATAGCATGACAATTCAATATTAATAATTAATGAAACAATTCGCATAATAATTATAGTTAAAACATTGTCATTAGTAACTCTACATGGATAAACAACGTCCAACCCACTTTTTTCAATGTTTTTCATTACACGATCAGCATTACCACTATTTACCTCTACACAAGCAAAATAAGGTTCCAAATCTAAATCAGCATCAACATACACATAAAGTTCAGGCCAATCAATATCATCATACTCAATTTTAATATTCTTATATTCATATGTAGATTCCACTAAAATATTAAGTTCATAGTTCTTATTTTTAAACTCATTGGGCAAAATTAAAGTTGGTTCTTTTGTTCCAGAATCAAAGTTTGGATAGAATTCATAAACATCTTCTCCATAAATAATTTTGCCTTCAATATCAATACAAGCTTTATTCAAGTATGATCTTAATTTATTTGAACCAGTTACAAAATATGCGTACGAATCGCTGATTGCTTCCTCATCTTCTAGTGTTACAATTCCTGATAAAATAAATTTTTCATTAGTCAAATTTTTTAAAGAATCAATAACTAATTCCTTACCAACTAATTCAGTAAACATTTTAATCGATCGCTTATCATCTTTATCAAGCATTAAAATAAATTCATTATCATTTTCTGGGATATTACCTGCTACTAAATCCGATTTAGGTAGAAAACTATGATAATACACACTTAAATCCTCAGATCCTAAAGTACAACTCGTCGAATATTGGGCAGCAAAATTATTAATATCATATTCATATTCACTAAGCAATGAAGAATCGATTGTTTCACAATTATTATTAAAAACAAAAACATAATTATCTAATTGATTATTGAAATCAGATGTACTCATTGTTTGAGAAAATCCTGATGAAATAGCTTGAGCAATAAATAAGAAAGCAAACGAAATAATTAAAAAAATCAAACTTGTAACAATGGTTTTTCTTGGTGTAAACATTAAATTACTAGTTGCAATATTAAATAAGACCTTTCTTGGTAATGGTTTATAATCCAAATCAAGTTCTTCTTTTTCATCTTCTTCAACTTGTTTATAAATAATATCTTCAATAATTTTACCATCCGCCATTTTTATTTGCCGAGTTACAATATCAGCTACTTCTGGATAATTATGCGTAACAATTAAAACAAGTTTATCTTTGGCAACCTCTTTAATTAATTTAATAATTTCAGTAGCAGTCGCTGAATCTAAATTTCCAGTAGGTTCATCACAAGCTAAAATTTCACAATCGCCAGCAAGAGCTCTCGCTATAACACATCGTTGTTTCTCACCACCAGATAGTTTCGTACCTCGATGATGTTCACGACCTTTTAATCCAACTTTTTCTATCAATAATAATGCTTCAGCTTTTGCTTCAACCTTAGTTTTACCTTTTAATAAAAGGGGGATCATAACATTATCTAAAACACTATAAGAATCTAATATATTATAATTTTGAAAAATAAAACCGACTTTATTTTTTCTAAAATCATCCATATCTGATAAAGTAAAATAGGAAGTTTCATTACCTTTATAATAAATTTCCCCTTCATCAAAATTATCAATTTTACTGATTACATTTAGTAGTGTGGATTTACCACTACCGGATTCACCAGTTATAGCAATGATTTCATTTTTTGAAAACTTAATGTTAATATTTTGTAGTCCAATATTGGCAACACCATTATTAGTATAAAACTTTTGAACATTTTTAAACTCAATCATTCTTAACTCCTTTTAATAATTTTATTTTAATTCATTAATTACTGGCACAATAATTGGGCGATGTTTAGTATAACGCCAAATTATTTTTTGAACTTCTTCAGAAATAGCATTTTCAACATTTGCTAATTGCCAACTTTTCTTTCTAAAAGTGTTAACGATCAATCGCTCAATAATGCCTGAAAGAGCATCAGTGAGTTCTGTTTCACCAAAGGAATGACTAAATCCTCTAGATGCAATGGAAATTTTTCCAATAATTTGTTTATTTCGAAGATCTACTGTTACATAAACAAAAATAATTCCTTCCTCTGCGAGGCAACTACGTTCAGCAATAATATCATTATCAACAACCCCCACTGATGAACCATCAATAAAAATATCACCAACATGAATCATTTGATTTTCTTCATCTTTAATCCCATCGGTAAAAGATGCAACTTCACCATTGTCTAATAAAATAATATTATTATCTTTAAATCCAGCTTCTTTCGCAACTAGTGATTGTTCATACATATGACGATACTCGCCCTTAATTGGAATTACATATTTAGGTCTTAGCATTGAATAAAGCATTTTTAGATCTTCTGGTGAAGCATGAGCACTTCTTAAAATTGTTTTATCAAAAATTGTCAAATTAGTATCATACTCATATAAGGTGTTAATAGCATTAGTAGCTAATTTTTCTGTTCCTGGTACGGGTGGGCACATCAAGATTACCTTATCTTCAGGTGTAAACTTAATATTTAAATCATCATCAGTTGCCATCTTAACCAAAGTTGAATATGGCTCGTTTCTAAAACCAGTAACAATAATAACAATATTTTCTAAATTAGCCAATTCTTCTTTAGAATAACTACTTAATTCTACTTTTGCATCCTTAGGAATTCTTAAATAATTAGACTTAATTGCAACTTCAATAATTCTTTCACCTTTTTTAGAAATAACTGCAATCTTTTTCCCTTCTTCAATACTTAAGTCAATAACCTTTTGAATTCGAATTAAATCAGTCGAATATGCTCCAATAAAAATCCGTTTATAATCTTTGTGAATTACATTTCGATAATTATGTTCAAGCAATGAATCATTACTGATTCTACCGATTGCTCCAGCATTAAGACTTTCCGATAACAAAGCAAGAACTTTACTCTTACCTAAATCTGTGATTTTATCAAAAGTCGTCTGATAAGTTCCATTAATACTAGTACCAAAATTAAAGTCAGTGCAGTAAACAATATTACCATCTTTAGTTGCGATATTAATTCCCATTGACTCAGGTATACTATGTGTAGTATTAAAGAAAGTCACATCAATTCCATTAAAACTCATTACCTTATTTGCATTAATCCGGTATAGTTTATAATTGTTAACTCGCATATGATTTTCAACTAAACTATTTTCTAAAATACTAATTGTAAAATGAGTACCATAAACACGCACTGGTAAATACTTTAATAAATAGGGAATTGCACCAATCTGATCTTCATGACCATGCGAAATAAATAGTCCTTCAATATCATTTTTTCTTTGAATTAAATAATCGATATCAGGAATTACTGCATCGATTCCATACATATCAATATCAGGATATTTCATTCCAGCATCTAAAATAAAAATTTTGTTGTCAACCTCAACGACATACATATTTTTACCATTTTCACCTAGGCCACCTAGCCCCATTATTCTTATTTTTGACATTTTATATTCCTCTTTTATAATAATTATATTCTGTTAAATTATACCATATTTATTGATAAATTGCAAACTAATCAATATCATCTGATCTATAAAACCAATTTTATCCTTAATTAAATCATAAAAAACTATTTAGAAATCCTAAATAGTCTATTTTTTAATATTATATGGTTTTCGAAACAACTGTTTAAATAAGGCTTTTAAGTTAAAAGGGATTAATGGATATAAATATGATCTTGTGAAACTCTTTAAATTTGCTAAATAAATAATTAATAGTAAAATACCTATAATCAATCCATAAATTTTAAAAACAAAAATCAGTAAAAGTAATAATAGATTCATCATTTTATTTGCAAGTGATAATTCATAACTTGGAGTAATGTAGGATGACAAAGCTGAAATACATCCTAAAAAATCTATTTCTTCCATAACTATTCCTAAATCAACTGCCATATTACCTATAACTATCCCTGCAATCAAACCCATTGAAGTAGATAGAGCTGAAGGCGTATGAATTGATGCCATTCTAATTATTTCAATTGCAATTTCAATTAAGATGATTTGTAAAAAAACTTGATTGATATTAACATGATTGGTAATATATCCGCTTAAATATAAGGTAAACCAAATTGGAATTAATAAAAAACCACCGATAATACCAAAAAAGCGAATAATTCTTAAATATGATCCAGCCAGGATTGTTTGCCTAAACTCTTCAGCATGTTGCATATGATCAAAAATCGAAACTGGTCCTAAAATTGCTGAAGGTGATGTATCAACTAAAATACCAAACATACCTTGATATAAATGTGAAGAAAAAGTATCTGGTCTTTCAGTGTATTTAACTAATGGATAGGGTGAAAAAGGAGACTTAATTAAAAGTTCTTCTAATGCTTTATCACTCATTGTCAATTCTGTGGTTTCCACTTTTTTTAATTTGCCTTTAATATCATCCAAAATCTCTGACTTGATTTTATCTTGTAAATAAACTAAAACAACATAGGTATTACTGCTTGTACCTAACTGATATTTTTCAAAAATTAAATTAGGGTTAGCAATTCTTCTTCTGACTAAAGCAATATTGGTGCTAATCGTTTCAGTAAAACCATCTCGACTTCCTCTTACCACTTTTTCACCATCAGGTTCACCTATTGTCCTACCGGGATACTTTTTAACATCAGCTAAAATTACCAGTGGATCATTTTCAATAAAAATCCCCATTTCTCCTTTTAGGATATTTGCAACAATATTATCAATATCTTTAGTTTTGGAAATTGTTGCTGACATTAGGTGTTTAACTAAATTATCTGCTGTTACCGCTACAACTTGATAATTGACAATACTAAAAATCAAATCATTAATTTTATCACCATCGGTTAAAAAATCCAAAAAAATAAAGCCAATTTTTTTACCTTGTAATTCTAAAATTCGATATTTAACATCAAATGATAAATGCGAATTTAACTTTTCCAATACTTGATTAAACATTATCATCCTTTGGGCTTAAATATTAACGCAATAATAAAAGCAGATATAACAGCAAACGATAAACCTGATGACGATAGTTCAAACATGCCAGTTAAAATTCCAACATAACCATCATTTAAAGCAGCTTCAACTGCTGCATGCGTTAAACTATGACCAAAATTAGTAATGGGAACAAGTGCTCCTGCGCCAGCAAATTCTAATAAACCATCATATAAATTAAAAGCTTCCAATACTGCACCTACAATGACATAAAGCAAAGTTAAATGAATTGGTAACAATTTAAAAAAATCCATTAAAAATTGAGCAATTAAACAAAATGCACCACCGATTAAAAATGCATACAAAAAATTCATTTTTACACCCTTTCTAGTACGATTGCATGAGCAATACCGGGAATTGTTTCACCTTGTGCGACAATTATCGGATTCATTAATGCTCCTGTTGCAATAACTAATACTTTTTTTAGTTTATTTTCTAACATTTGTTTAGCAACATATCCTAAGGTTACTAAACTTACACATCCACAACCACTTCCACCGGCATGAACATCTTGTTTTTCTAAATCATATAACATTTTACCCGTATCATTATAATTATCACCTAATTCAATTCCATATGCTTTAACCATCTTTTTAAAAACTTCACTGCCATAAGTGGACAAATCACCAGTTAAAATTAAATCATAATCATCTGGACTCACTGCAAAATCATGTAGATGATTTCTTAATGTTTCAGCAGCAGCTGGAGCCATGGCTCTTCCCATGTCTTGGGCATCAGTAACATTACCATCAACGACTTTGCCAATTGTTGCACATTTAATCCTAATCAAAGATGGAATTGGTGATACTAACCCAACACCACAACCGGTTGCTGTAGTTGTAAGTGAAGTTGGTTTTTGTCCACCATATTCAGTTGGATATCTAAATTGTCTTTCACTTGTTGCGTTATGGCTAGAAGCACTACATAAAATATAATTCCCATAATTTGAATCAACAAGCATACTTCCAAGAATCAATGATTCGGTCATTGTTGAACATGCAGCAAACACCCCAAAATAAGGAATATTATAATCACGAAGGACATAATTAGTACATACCAACTGATTATTTAAATCACCACCTATATATAAGTCGATTGCATCAGAAGTTATTCCCTCTTTTAACAAAGCAATTTCAATCGCACTATTTAACATTACTTGTTCGGCTTTTTCCCACGAATCATAACCCGCATATGAATCCTCATAATATTTATCAATATATTGTCCTAAGGGACCATCATGTTCCATCAAACCACTTACAGTACCACTCGATACTAAATATGCATGATTAAAAATAACACTGTTTTTTCCTACTTTGTACATTTGATCACATCCTAAATAAATAAATGATTGTACCGATAAAAAAAGCGGAAATTATACCTGTTGCAACAACGGCACCAGCTAATTTAAACATATTGGTTAAAATTCCTAAAACAATTCCTTCACTTTTACTTTCTAAAGCTGATGAAGACATTGAATTAGCAAAGCCTGTAATTGGAATAATCGTTCCTGCTCCAGCTTTTTCACCAATATTATCAAAAATACCAATACCAGTTAATATGGCAGTTAATGATACAATCACAATTGTCATTAATACTTGGGCAGTAGACTTTTCCATTTTAAAGACTTGAATAAATAAATAGATCACAATCTCGCCAAATAAGCAAATTCCACCACCAATTAAAAAGGCTTTAAGCATATTTTTAAATATTGGACGTTTAATTTTTTCTTCTTCTAAAATTTTTGTATAGATTTTATTTTTCAAACTAATCACTCCTTACTTTTCCTTATTTTGCTACATTTTTTTAATTTTTATGCAAAAAAAGCCTAATATTTTATTATTAAGCTTCACCTTTAATTTTCAATGCAACTTTTTTCAACTTTCTTGAAATAGTCGCTTGTGATGTTCCCATTTTTTTCGCAATTTCCGCCTGATTTAACTTGTAATGAACATAATAACGCCAAAGTAATTCTTCTTCACTTGTTAAATCATAGTCTAAAACAAAATTTGAATCCTTGATTGAATCAACTAAATCATCATCTAAATAAATAATTTTATCAACTTTGGAAATAGCTTCAAAGAAAGTTTCCTTTGTTATCCTAAGTTCATTAATTAATTCATCGGTAGTCTTATCACAATTTTTTGACACATATGAACGAATTTGATTATACTTTTTCTTTCCATATAAATTTAATTTTGCATATTCTTTCGATACTTCACCTAAAATATATTTAAATGCATATGTTGATAATTTTACAGCATAATTTTCATCATAATGCTTAATTGCTTTAAATAAACCAACTAACCCAGCTTGATATAAATCTTCCTCATCAAATTTAGATACTTTAAATCGTTTAACAATACTATGGATATAAGGTTGATATTCAATCAGTAACTTTTCCGTTTTTTCATCACTAGGCATAATTTTTTTGCATATAAATTTTTGTTCCAATTCCCACTGCTGAATCAATTTTTAATGAATCTGTAAATACCTCCATAATTGTAAATCCCAGCCCAGCTCTCTCTTCATCAAATTTGCTAGAATAGAGTGGTTCTTTCGCAACATCGATATTTTCAATGCCAACACCTTGATCAATAACATTCATATAAATAATGTTATCATCATATGCCAGTTTGACAACAACATATTTCGATTCATCATTTTCATAGCCATGAACAATTGCATTTGTAACTGCTTCTGATAAGGCCGTTTTAAGTTCATTAACTAAAGTCATCGGCAAATCTAATTCAACTAAGAAGCCAATCAAAATCGCTCTTGCCGTTTGAACATTTTGAATTTTTGCTGGAAAAGTAAATTCTAACTCATTATTCATGATACCACCCCCAATATTTTATCTGCATTATTTTCACTATTCGCAACACTACAAATTCTTTTTAAACCTGATAAATTAAAAATTTTCATAATTGTCTCGTTCATTGAACAAATAACAATACTACCACCTTTACGTCTTACCTCACCATACCGGCCAATAATAAAACCAATACCAGTACTATCCATAAAAGCTAATTTTTCTAAATTAATTACTAAATTAACAATCGAATACTTTTTCATAATCTCGCACACTTTCTTTTTTAATGTTTCCACATTCGATTGATCAAGTTCGCCATCTAGGCGAATTACAAGACGATTTTTTTTAATCGCCATTTGTACTTTTAAACCCATTTTATCTCCCCCTTCTATAATGATTATAACAAAACACTATTTTCATTTCAATACTTTTTCTAAAATCTTACAAAAAATGAAAATATTATTTTTTAAAAACTAATCTATTTTTATCTAAACTCCTAAAATAAAAAAGAAACACTTTTATTTGTGCTTCTTTTAGTCAGATTAGTTTAAAACAGCGATTTAAAAATTGTTAGTAATAGTTCAATGAAACTAGCCTTCTCTAAACTTTCGACTAATTCTAAATCACTAGTACTAATTAACTTACCATCATTATAAATTTTTATTCTTCCAATTTGATCTTTCGCTAAATTTCTAATCTTTTTGCGATCAATATCTATTTCATATGTAATCTCACCTAACTTATTGGCTTTATGATGAAGATAAACAATATTATTGCTTGTTACAACATGATAAGTTGATGGTGAAATCAAGATATCTGAATTAATCTCAATGATTGTCCCTTTTTCATAAATGACATCTACAACATAATTGTTAAAGCCATAATTCAATATATTTAATGCATCAATATTTCTTTTTTCTGGAGATTCTGCTCCCATTACCACACTTACTAGTCGCATACCATCTTTTTTCATAGTGGTTGTAATACAATACCCAGCTTCATTGGTCCAACCAGTTTTTAATCCATCTATTCCGATATTTTGCTTAATTAATTTATTGGTATTTACAAGCCAAAAAGGATTATCACTATCTTCTCGAATATATGATTCGTACATTGAACTATATGGAATTACTTCTTCTTCATAATTTCTTAATAAATCACAAGCTATTAGTCCTAAGTCATAGCACGTTGTATAATGATTATCGATAGGTAATCCTGTTGCATTAACAAAATTAGTATTTTTACAACCTAATTTAACAGCAGTCTGATTCATTAGTTTAGCAAAATTAGTTTCTGTCCCCGAAATTCGTTCTGCAAATACCACTGCTGCATCATTAGCTGAAGCAATAACCATACTCTTAAATAAATCAGCAACCTTCATTTGTTCATTCGGTGCTAAAAAAATTTGTGAACCTCCCATACTAGAGGCATATGAACTTGTAGTTAGCAATTCATCCATCGATAAAGTATTTCCATTAATTGCGTCTAAAACTAGCTTCATTGTCATAATCTTTGTCATTGATGCTGGAGCTCTTTTCTCATTAGCATTATATTCGTATAGAATACTTCCTGTCTCTACTTCCATTAATACTGCTGATTTTGCTGACACTAATTCAACTGGTGGAATATCCTTTAATCCATCATCTTCAATTGGTTTGTCTAGAGGGGTATTTAACATTAACAATAACATTGTACTTATTAATAATTTTTTCATTTAATCACCAATATATTTTATAAATTAATCATCAAAAATATGAATTATATTTCAATTTTAATCATCTAAATTAATTACTGGTTTTATCAATAATTTATTAAAGGAATCATATAATGTTATTAGAATATCTAATTGATGAGGTAAACGTGTGAAAAAATCGATATTACTTAAAAATACTTTAATTGTTTTAATAACCGGTTTTGTTGTAAAATTAATTGGTATGGTCGGAAAAATCGTTACGACTAGAATTCTCGGAATTGAAGGTATGAGTCTATATGTTCTATCTTATCCTACCTTATTATTATTCATTAATATTTCTGGTTTTTCTTTAAATAACTCTATTTCTAAATTAACTGCTGAAGCTGTTGCTTCAAAAAAATATTCCCCTTTAAAAATTTTAAAAAGCGGAATTAAAATATCTTTAATTATTTCATTAATTTGTGTTTTTGTCTATGGTGCTTCAATTTACAGCATTAGTAATTATTTATTAAAAAATGAAAATTTATTTTACCCCTTACTATCTGGTATCATTTTAATTCCTTTAGTCGGTCTTAGTGATGCATTAAGAGGTTACTTTAATGGTATTAAAGAAATGAATCACGCTTCAACTTCTTTATTCTTAGAACAATTATTTAGAACAACTTGTTCAATTTTAGGAGTTTATTTTGGAATTAAATATAGTATTATTGTGGCCAATTGTGGTTTAATGATTGCTTTAGCATTAGGTGAGCTTGCCTCAATCAGTTATTGTCTAATTATCTTAAAAAAGAAAAAGATAATTAATTATGAAGATACTAAGGATGAAACGAAAGTCATATTCAAAATGTCTTTTTCTTTAACTTTATCTAGACTAATTGGTAGTTTCACTTTCTTCTTAGAACCAATTCTTTATACTTGGGCTTTAATGAAATGTGGTTATGAACCAACGCTAATCCATAATGTATATACTGAAATTGATGCATTTACAATTCCACTTTTAGCCTTTATTGGTTTTATTCCTTTTTCTTTATCGACAGCTATTATTCCCCATATTTCTGAACACTACGCGTTAAGAAACACAACTAAAGTCAATAACTACTTACATACCGCTTTTAAATGCACTTTTTATCCGGCTAGTTTGTGCTTAATCTTTATTTTTTTCTATCATAATGAATTAATGATGGCATTATACAAGACAACTAGTGGTGCAATCTATGCGAGAAACTTTTGCTTTTTCTTTTTAAGCTATTATTTCCAAGCAATCATCAGTAGTATATTACAAGCAATCGGTAAAGTAAAACCATTATTTATTAATTCTTTAATTCAAAATATCTTAAGATTGCTATTAATTATCATTTTGTCATATGTAAAGATGATTGGACCAGATTCAATTATATACGCAACAATTATTTGTTTAAACCTATCAACAATTATTCTTTTTATCATTATGAAAAAAGCTACTGCATTTAAAGTAAATAAACATGATTTATTAATAATGATTTTAGTTAGTACATTTGCGTATTTTACCATTGTTTTGCTTAATCTATTTAATGTTTATTATTTAATTACTATGAGTTTCGTTTTATTAGTCTATATTTTAATCACCATAAAAATCAGATTTAAGAAAATATAATTTCTTAAATCTTTATTGTTTTAACTATCTCTAATTTACCTTCATAGACATTTGCTCCAAGAACATCCTTTAATTCAATTTTTTGATTCTTTAATTCTTGTTCTAACCATTGTTTACCATATCCAGCCATTTTCAATGCAACATCATTTATTTTTCCACTGATTATTACGGGAAATGAAACATCAAATTCTTGATCTTTTTTAAATACACTTAATTTACCACTTGCCTCTAAAACCGCATAATCCACTTCCATAATAGCTTTTATTCCTTGATTACGTAATTGTGAATATAGATCATCCATATTATATCGTTGTTTTTTCATTTCTTTTAGATTAATTTTACTGTCTATTACAATATATGATTCATTACCATCAAAGAAAGTTCTAATCGCTTTACTCTTTAATGATAGCAATGCAATAATTTTTTGTAATAACGCAACAATCAACATCGGAATAAAAGTATACAACAGATCAGTATCAAATTGATCAATACCGACAACCATAATATCAGCTATACTTAAAATTATAATTAAATCAAATAAACTCAATTGCCCAATCTCTCTTTTGCCCATGATTTTCATTAAAACAAATAAAAAACTATAACCAACAATTGTTCTTAAAATAATTAATAAATAATTTCCCATTCTAAAATTAACTCCTCTAGAATATAATCAAATAGGTGATATTTTGCATTATATTAAAAATACAGTCAAAGCCTATTTGTGCTTTCTTATTATGATTCCAATTATTACAATTATTTATACATTAATTATTTATTTTCTGCATCCAAATATTAATCAATCAACATTATCAATTATTTCATTATTTGTAATTATTTTTATCTTTTTTATTTTCGGGATTATCGTCGGTCTTTGCAATCAAAAAAAAGGATTATTGTGTGGAGCTGTCAGCACCTTAATCCTTTTCGGTCTAATTGTTTTAATTAATTTAATTTGTCATAGTTTTGATTTTCGATTACTAATTAAAGCACTACTTGCAACATTTACAGCTGGTTTAGGTGGATTAATTGGAATCAATCTTAAGAAAAAATAATTATTTAATTTTTCTCACTCGTTTATAAAAACATAAATCAATTGGTAGGCTTTTAGAAGCATCTGATAATGATGGGATTATAATATATGAGTAACCCATTTTTGCAATACTTCTTACCCTCTTTAAATCTATTTCGGAAAGTATTTCTAATACTTTCTTATTTTGATTTATAATTGAACAATTATTAATAATATTTTCTTTATTAGAAACAACTCTAATGATAGGAGCAATTGTTTGATATGCTTCTTCAAATGCTATGGTATCACTTACTTCTAAAATAATTTTAGTATTTCGATCAATTTCTTTAATCTTATCAATTGCTTCTTGATATGTATCAAATCTGGTTGCAACATTTAAACTAACTAAAGTTTTATTTTTATATTCTTCACTTAAGATTCCTCCACCTGAGATAAAAGCACTTTCAGCAAACACTTCTAAATTAGGTGCAGCATGTCCTGAATATAGTAGTTTTGAATCTAATCCTTGCAACTCTGCTTTGTACTTCGCAACGCCGCTAGCAATTCCTGACATATATCGAAGAAAATTAAGAGCCAATTTTTCGCCTCTTAAAATATCATGCATTGGTCCTGTTATTACACAAATGACATCACCACGATTAATATATTCACCATCTTTTTTTAAAATTGTATAATTAATTTTAGGATTAATCTTTTTAAATACTAGTTCTGCTACCTTGGTACCTGATACAACACCAGTTGTTCTTGCAATAAAATTACATGATGCAACTTCATTTTGATTTTTTAATAATTGATAAGCAATTTCATTTGTTTCTTTAATTTCGAGTACCAAATCTTCAATAAATTGTTCAATTGTATTTTTCATTTTATCACCAATTTTATTATATCAAAAAATAATTTATTTGTCATAAAAAAAAGAGTAAAAATAATTTTTAAGTCATTTTTTACTCTTTTATATTATCCAAAATATTTAACAAGCAATAAAAAGCCGATAAATACAGCGATACAAATAATTACAACAAGCAATACTTTAAACGCTGAAATTGGATATTTGGCCGTAATCTTACCACTTTCACCATTAACTAAAAAGCGATATAGCTTGTCCTGATGTTTAAATAGACCAAACCAAACTGGGATTAAAACATATTTATATTTGATATTATCATAATGAGTATTAATATTAACATAACTAACTACATCATATGAATATTGTTTTAAGATATAATTTTTAATGATTGGTTGCATTGCATCTTTAGCATCATTGAAACCCTTATTCAAGTCCTTGGAGTAATGTTCTGTAGAAAAACCAGCTAAAAAACTTTCATCAAAAGTAGCAGAATCATTAGTATTGAAAGGTTTTAAGTGATTTAGTTCCTCTTGACTAATCGAACTACCAGCACTTACTAATACATCATCAAAATCAACAATTTTAGTTCCGGAAATTAAGAAATATCGAGTTTTCGTAACTGTTCTACGATTTTTACCAGTACCAACAGTTGTTACATAATGCTTCCCTAATTTTCCCTTATAAGTAGAGAAAGTTTTCGTATCATAGGTCCAAACCGGAATATAAACGCCATTTAATGTTAAATCCAAATTCATTTTCTTAATATATTTAGGTACAAATAATTTTCTTTTAATTAATCCACGATATGTTTCTAATGCTTGATTAGAATCAATCTTAAAAGGAATGACTCGGCTTGGTTTAATTCCAGCAATTGATTCCGATTCCACTACTTGTGTTGAAGAACAAAATGGACATTTTAAACTAATCTCTTTTTTTGATACAATATTTTCAGCACCACAATTTTGGCATTTAATAATATGATTTTCATTTTGCCATGAATTATCTATATTGACATCTTGATTAAAATCTAGTTCGATATTTGATGATTCTTCTTTTAGTTCGATTATTTTAGTACAATAATCACATTTAAGTGATTGGGTAGCTGGATCATATCGCATCGGAGCACCACATTCGGGACATTTATAATTGGCAGAGTCAACCTGCTCAATTAATTCTTCAACTTCATTTTCCATTTCGATACCTAATTTTGATGTCCACAATTAGGACAGAATTTTGCATTTGCTGGAAGTTCAGTACCACAATTAACACAGAATTTCTTTACAGCAACTGGTGTCCCACAATTAGGGCAGAATTTTGCGTTTGCTGGTATTGGATTTTGACAATTACTACACTTAGGTCCTAGGTTTTGGCTGGCATTTCCTTGATGATTTTGTTGATTTGCTTGATTCATTGCATTAACGAAGTTTTGACCCATAGCTACACCTGCTGCAAGACCTACACCAGCACCAGCAAGGCCATTACCTTGATTTTGAGCAGCATCTCTTAAAGCATCAGCAGCTTGAAGACGTGTATAATCATCAATGGCACCACTCATTGCACCTGTACTTGAACGTTTATCAATTGCTTGTTCAACTTGTTCTGGTAATACAATTGATTCTACGTATAAAGCACAAACTGTAAGACCTAATTTATCAAAGTCATCTTGAACATGTTCTTTAACACTTTCACCGATTTCGATATATTTAGCCGGAATATCAACAGCCGAAACATTAATTTCACCGATAACTTTTGTAAAATTACTAACAATAATACTCTTAAAATACTCTACTAATGAACTTGTGGAATAATCCTTATTAGTTCCAAAAATTTCACGCATAAATACTGCTGCATCATTAACTTCAAATGAATAAGTACCACGAGCACCTAAGCGAATTAATCCAAAAACTTCATCACGCATTGTAATTTTAGATGAAGTTCCCCACTTCATATTGATGAATTGTTTAGTATTAACATAATAAACGTCAGCTTTAAAAGGTGAATCAAAACCATATTTCCAACTTGCCAACTTAGTTAAAATCGGCATATTACCTGTTGTTAATTTATGTTCACCAGGACCATAAATATCAGCAATTTGACCTGTTGATACAAGTAATGCCACTTGACTTTCTGCAACAATTAATTGACATCCATTCATAATTTCATCGCGATCTGTCATTGGATAACGATAAACAATCGTATCCTTTGAAGGATCATCCCATTTAATAACTTTTAATAATTGTTTTTTAATAAATCCCATATTTTTTATTTCCTTTCATCATTTATTATTTATATTTAAGCGTAGCATTAACAGCTGCTTTCCAACCACTAATTAATTTTTCACGTTCTTCTTGATTCATTTTTGAAGTAAACATCGAATCAATTAAGTGTAATTTTTTGATTTCTTCAATCGATTTAAAAAAGTTAACTTTAAGTCCCGCAATATAGGTCGCACCTAGTGCGGTTGTTTCCTTACAAATTGGACGACAAATTGTTACATCTAACAGATCAGACTGAAATTGCATTAAATAGCTATTAACACAGGCACCACCATCAACCCCAATTGAATTAATCTTCACATTAGATACTTCTTCCATAACATCAAGAACGTCTTTTGTCTGATATGCAATCGCTTCAACAGTCGCTGCGGTAATATGATCTTTCGTCGTACTTCGTTTAATTCCAAAGATTGCACCTCTCGCATCGGAATCCCAGTATGGAGTCCCGAGACCTACAAAAGCTGGAACAAAATAAACTCCAGCACTAGCATTTTGTTGTTTTAATGCTTTTTCACACTCTTTTGAATTTTCAAAAAATTCCATTTGATCTCTTAACCACTGAATACCAGCACCTGCTATAAATACTGAACCCTCCAATGCATATTCAAGATTACCATCTAAACTCCATGCAATCGTTGATAACAAACCATATTGAGGTTTTTTAATCGGTTTCTTTGTATTCATTAACATGAAACAGCCAGTACCATAAGTATTTTTTACATCACCTTCATTGAAGCAACATTGACCAAAAAGGGATGCTTGCTGGTCACCAATCATTGCTGTAATCGGTACATTTTTGAAATCTAAGTCAATATTAGTTAAACCGGTTGCATATCCAAATAACGCATTTGAATCTAATACCTGGGGCAAGCAACTACTTGGAATATTTAACAAATCTAGAAGTTCTTGGTCCCAACATTTTTCATAAATATTATAAATCATCGTTCTCGAAGCATTGGTATAGTCAGTTGCATGAACCTTCCGATTAGTTAAATTCCACAATAAATATGTATCAACTGTACCAAATAAAATTTCTCCATTCAGAGCTTTTTCATAAGTTCCTTCAACATGATCAAAAATCCATTTAATTTTACTACCTGAAAAATATGCATTAATAATTAGGCCAGTCTTGGCTTGAATCAGATCAGCATAGTTTTTCTCAATTAATTCATTACAAATCGTTTGGCTTTGCCTACTTTGCCAAACTACTGCATTATAAACTGGCTTATTTGTTACTTTATCCCAAAGAATCGTTGTTTCTCTTTGATTAGTAATGCCAATACATGCGATTTGATTTGCTGAAACTTTTGCTTGATTTAAAACATTTGCAATTGTCTGGTATGTTTTAATCCAAATTTCTTCTGGTTTATGCTCAACCCATCCATCATTAGGACATATTTGTTCAATTTCCATTTGACTGATTGCAACAATCTCTGCATTTCGATTGAACAAAATACTTCTAGTACTAGTGGTTCCCTGATCAATTGTTAGTATATAATCTTTCATCTTTATTTCCTTAATATTATAATATTTTTTCACGATAATTGTCAATAAACTATCATAAATTATTCATCTTTTATATAACAACTAACTATTTCACCTATATATTCATGATGAAATAATTGATCTTGATATATTGATAAATTTTTAATATCATCATCAATAATCTTTTCAATCTTTATCGCATTTTGATATAATTTCCTACAAACCATAATCATTGTTGCTTCTTCATAGGCAACACCACCATCTAATTCATACGAATGAAGTTCACATAAAGCTTCTTTATCAACATCTCGACCACTCATTGAACCAAATACTTTATTAATACCACTTCTGATTTTATCATCAAACCACATAATTGTAAAATATTCACAACTATTTGCAAACTCAAACGTATATCTAGTTGGTTTAATATAGATTGTTGCAATATTCTTTCGCCATAAACTACCTAAACTACCCCATGCAACAGTTAATCCATTATGGTGATTTAAATCACCACAAACAATAATTGGTAGTTCATTCTTAAAAAGACTAATCGCATTTTTATTAATTAAAGTTACATCTATTTTTTTTAAATTCATCATAAAACTCTACTTATGCTTCCTTAAAATTATTTTAATGCCAATAATATTAATTAAAATCCAAATCATAATTACTGAGAAACACATTAATAAATGCCAAATTAAATCTAATTTCCAATAATAATTACTCATAATGATTAAAATGATTAAAATCACTGCTGATAATCCCCCAGATGCTATCATCAATAATTTAATATTTTTAGCTTCTTTACTTTTCATCTTTAACACCTTCAATAAATAATTCTGCAAAACGTTCAAACTTTGGCTTGAAAATAAAGAAATAATCTAAAATTTTACTAAATAAATTAATTAACATTCCACTTAACAATGCCATAATTAGTGTTCCAATGCCAATAAAGCCCTTTAATGTTTTAAAGAAAGTTAGAGCTAAAATAATACCAATTACTAAAAAAGTTAAATCATATAACGTTTTAAAAAGTCCTTGATTAAGGTGATACTTACTCTTTACCCCTTTAATAAAAAAATCATAAATTTGAGGATAAAGGTATGTTTTTAAAAATAATGATACTGCTAAACACATTAGTAATAAGGATAAAACAAAATAAATCATATTCAAATAAAATGGAAGACTTCCTGGTATAGTAATCGCATTATTAAAATGTGGTATTAATTGAACTAATAATAAGACGCCTCCATAAAGTAATCCCGTTATGAATGAACAAAGATAAATTAATTTAAATTTTCGCATAACAAAGCAAAAAATAAGAAAAAGAATTCCTTGAACAATATACTCAGTTAATGAAAAACTAATATTTAACTTAACACTTAAAATGTATGCTGGTGCATTTAAGACGGAAATACCAAATCCAGCACAAGTTGACATTGCAATGGCAAAAGCGATAATAACGATTGCAATTAAATATGCTATTTCACTATAAATTATAATTTTCTTTTTCATAGCCTTATGAGTTAAATAAAACATGATTACTAGTAAAGAAATCAGCAATCGTATTCAACACTTTATTTGCATATTGATCTTCTGAATCATCAAGCACAATATTAATTATTTTCTTTAAAGTTGAGTATAAAACCATACTAAATGTCTTTGTACTTTTAATAATTGCTATTTCTAATTCTTTATCAATTAAAACACTCATCATAATAAAAGTCGGAACTTCTTTAGTAATTCTTCTACTTTCTTTTTTTAGAAACTCAACATCTTCTGGCGTTGGATAACTATCTTTATTAATTTCAATATTTTTATAGTGATCATAATATCTAACTAAGTTTTTAATAAAATTTACTTCTCCTAATTCAAAGTTACGTTTATGTAATAACGAACGAATAATAATACTTTGAATAAAAGCATCAAAACTAATTAATACATCATTTTTAGTTAAATTAAATGATGAATCCTTAGCCATTTCGGTATAAGCGTTAATGATTTGATCAGCTAATTGTTCATAAATAGTAACAATGTTTGACTTATTATTTAAAATTGTCATAAATAAATTTTCTCCTTCTGTATATTTTACCACGAAATAACAATTTGGTCAAGAAATATCAAAAAAATAGTCCCTAGAATAGGACTATTCTTATTGACCATCATCTAAATCTTAAAATGTACCTGTATAATAACCATTTATTAATCGAACCAAACAACAATCAAAACTCTCGACTTTTGGTTGTTTTGCAAATGTTTGTCCGTAATTATCAGTTTTATCTAGAACTTCATCTTGTAAACATACATAAGTACCATTAGTTAATAACGATTGCGTTCTAAACAAATACTCTACTTCTTGATTCGCACCAGTTGCTGCAACCGAAATCATTCTAATTCCTTTACCAGCAAGTGCTAAAATTATTTCACACCATTTATTTTTATTAATTAAATCATCATACGCATCACCAATATGAACTAATAATTTAATACTATTCTCACTCCAACTCTGATTATAAGCTTCTTGTAATGCTACAACTACTGACTCTTCATAATCACCACCACCAGTGGCTATTTGATCTCTTAAAAAATTGATTTGTACATCAATATCACTAGAAAAATCACAGTATTTGGTAATATATTCACTTTCTTCATCACGATAAGCAACAAAACTTAAATTAATCAATATGCCTGGGTTATCACTTTTAACTTGATTAATAATTGTTCTCACTTTTTGTTTCAGATAATTTAATTCATTAATCATTGACCCAGTTGTATCAATTACGAACATTAAATCGACAATATTAAATTCAATAGTATCGCCGTCTAATTCAATCAATGTATCTTCAGTAATATCACAAGTTTTCATTAGTGGTAGATTATTTTTATAGTAATCAATTTGAATCGTATAACTGTTCATTTTTTGCTTAGGAAATAGATAACATACTCCATTTATATCAGGAATACTTTGGGATTCAATCTCTCCCATGCCATTCAAAAGCGAAATTATTGCTTTAACCCCTCTAGAAAGCGTAAGTTTCACACGATTAGTAGTTTCAAACCCCCATTTGTTAGCATATTCTAGAAAATAACGATAACTAACACTATTCCTTTCATTTAGTCGAACCCAAAAGTCATAATTTAGATTATCATTATATGCAGCAGCATAAATTCTAGCAGTAGTATCCTCTTCTTCCATCTCATCATCAGTTGTAATTTCACCTTTATCATAAAAGTTTAAAAAATTAGAATCTGAATCATTGCCTGATGAATTATTCCCTTTGCTTGCACAACCACTATTAATAATGCATACAAAACTTATTAGTATAAGTAATACGAATTTAAAAAATTTATTCATATTAACTATTGCTCCTTTGCATAATAATGTTATTAAGCCTTAATTCATATTTATATTTAATAGCAGTTGTTGATGATGAATATGCCATTAAAAAATCGACTACAGATTCTTCTGAACTAAACGTATTTTTAGGATAATATAAATCTATGTAATGATATCTAGTGTTAAGATTATTAATAGATATTGAAAAACCACTACTACCGGTCATATGATCAATAAAAGCCTCACCATTATTTAACTTGACATCTAATAAAGTTGATTGATAATCAAATAAACACAAATAAAGATGTTTAACTTTATTCTTAACACATACTGTAACAATATCATAATCTTCCGTAAAGATAGCTTGGACACAATTAATCGAAAAATTTAGATTAACTGGATCAGAAGGGATAATTTCTGAATCATTAATCGAACCATCTACAGATGAAGAGTCGAATGGAGGTACCGCATCAGAATTAAAATCTTTTTCAAAAATTGGATAATTACTCAAGATTAAGCCTATAAAAAGAATAAATACAACAATAACAGATGTCAATGCAATCTTAAAATGTTTAGTGAAGAAGGAATGATTGCATTTATGATTATTCATCTTTGAAGATGTAACTACTTGATAATAAATCTTACCCTTTAAATTCGGATTAACTTTGGGAATATTTGAATTGATGTTTTCCAATTGTTCTTCAAGATGTTTATCCATTGTATACCTCCATTTTCTCTTTGATAATATCACGAGCTCGTTCTAATCTTTTCCGAACCGAAGCTTCAGATATTCCTAATAAATTACTTATCTCACTAACTTTAAGTTGATCATAATAATAACAAATAATTACGATTCGATATTTTTCAGGTAGTGTAGATACAACCAGCATTAAGTTAGTATTTTCACTTGAAACCTGTTGCTGATCTGAAGTTGAAGAAACTATGCCATCATCTAAAACGACTTTTTTATACCGACTGGAGCTGACAAAATTTATGCATTCATTAATACATACACGAATTAGCCAAAATTTTTCATCATTAATTGTTTTAAATTTTTTTGTGTTTTCTAGTAGTTTAATGAAACAGTTTTGAACTAAATCCTCTGAATCTTGTACATTTCTAGTATAACCATAACAAATATTAAAAAGATTCTGAGCATAGAGTTCATATTTATAATTAAACTCCTGTTCTGTCATTTTTATAGCCATAATTTTTCCTTCTTCACCTTTAAAACAAATCATCTATCTATTTTGTGACATTTTTTTATAATTTTATCATATATTCATTTTATTTGCAAATTTTTTTAAAAAATCATTTCAATTTTTAGTCATAAATATAAAAAATGTGATATAATATGGCAGAATAACAAAAATGGAGATTTTTATGAAAACTACAATTATCGGAATTGCCGGTGGAACAGCATCAGGTAAAACAACTATTGCAAAAAGATTATACGAAGAAGCCTCAAAAATTGGTAGTGTTGCCTTAATTAGGATTGACGATTACTACTATGGTAAAGTTAAAGTACCCCTAAATGAATTAGGCCAAATGAACTTTGACCACCCTGATGCTTATGATATCGATTTATTAATGAGTCATCTAAAAGCATTACAAAATGGTCGTGCTATTAACAAACCTATTTATGATTTCGTTACTTCTTCTAGAACTGATCAAACTGAGCTTGTTAATCCCGCTGATGTCATCATTGTTGAAGGGATTATGGCCTTTGCAATTGCCAAACTACGAAAACTTTTTGATATTAAGCTTTTTGTTGATACTCCTGATGATATTCGTTTTATTAGACGTTTAAAACGGGATATTGTCGATCGTGGTAGATCTTTAGACTCTGTAGTTAATCAATACTTATCATCCGTAAGACCAATGCATGAAGCTTTTGTTGAACCATCTAAAAAATTTGCTGATATTATCATTCCTGATGGTGGTCATAATGAAGTAGCAATGGACTTTTTGATTACAAAAATATCTCAACTTATCATCAAAAAATAGTATTTTTTATACTATTTTTTTCTTTTTTTAGTTTAAATCGATGAATTCATTTGACAAATAATAAATATAGTGATATCATAAAATGTCGAAAAAAAAGAAAATGAGGTATGAATATGTTAATTTTATTTACAGACACAGATACTGACATGACTCCTATTGTGGCACAAAAATATGGCTATCATTTAATTAGTATGCCATACAATCTTAATGATGTTGAAATTTTCCCTTATGAAGATTGGGAAGAATTCGATTATAAAACTTATTACAATCAATTAAGAGAGGGAGTAATTCCTACTACTTGTGCTATCAGTCCTTTAAAATATATTGAATATTTTGAACCACATTTTAAAAATGGCGATGATATTCTTTATGTTCATTTTTCAAAGGCAATGTCCGGAACTTTTAATGCACTTAATATCGCATTAGAGGAATTAAAAGAGAAGTATCCCGAACGTAAACTATATACAATCGATACAAAAGGGATTACAATTTGTAGTTATAACATTTTACTTGAGATTGGCGAACTTTATAAAAATGGCAAAAATGTTGAAGAAATTATTGCATGGTCAAATCAAGAAATTGATAAATTTGCTATCTATTTTTATGCAGATGATTTGAAATTCTTTGGTCGGAGTGGACGAGTTAGTAATTTTTCTGCTACTATGGGAAATATCCTAGGTATCCATCCAATTATTCACATTAATCAGGATGGAATTATGACTAATCTTACTAAAGCTAAAGGTCGAATGAATTCTTTAAAAAAGATTATCGAATATGTTATCAATTTAGAAGAAAACATCAAAGATCATAAAGTCATTATAGGGCATACTGATAACTTAGAACTAGCTAAAAAATTAGCTGAAATGCTTAAAGAACAGTTTGGGGAAAATTTAGACATTGAATATATCATGGTTAATCCTACGGCAGGAGCTCACTGCGGGCCTGATGGCGTTGGTGTATGTTTCCATGCAAAACATCGATAATATGATTGAAATAAGAATCGTAAAATCTAAAAAAGAACAAAGAGAATTTGTTAACTTCCCAATTAAACTATATAAAAACAATCCATATTTTGTTCCCCCACTTTATATGGATGAAATGAAAATGTTTAAACCAAACTATGTCTATAATGATCAAGCAAAATCAATTTTCTTTAATGCTTATCAAGATGGTAAAATGGTCGGTCGAATTCAGGGGATTATCCAATATGCAAGTAACAAAAAATGGAATGAAAAAAAGGTTCGCTTTACTAGATTTGATTCAATTGATAATCAGGAAGTTGCCGACAAATTATTTGAAGCTCTAGAAAATTGGGCAAGGGCCAATCAAATGGAAGCCATTGTTGGACCTTTAGGATATTCTGACTTAGAAAGAGAAGGACTGCTAATTGAAGGTTTTGATGAATTATCAACATATGAAGAACAATATAACTATCCATATTATCAAAAATTAATAGAAAACCTTGGATATGTTAAAGATGTAGACTGGGTTGAAAGAAAATTAAGAGCACCCGAAGTAATTGATGAACGATTTGAACGTTTGTGTTCATTAATAATGCGTAGATATCATTTAAAATTTGGTGTAGCTAAAAATACTAATGATTTCTTAAAAAAATATGCAGATCAATTTTTTGATATTCTTGATCAAACATATGAACACATCTATGGGACTGTTCCTTTTACCGATGGAATGAAAAAAATGATAATTGATAATTTCAAATTAATCATCGATATTAAATATGTTGCAGTAATCTTAGATGAAAATGATCGTGTCGTATGCTTCGGTTTAGGTCTTCCTTCAATTGCTACTGCAGTTCAAAAATGTAAAGGACATTTAACTCCAATTGGCATTATTCGACTACTTTATCAAATCAAGCATCCAAAAGTTTTAGATTTAGGTCTAATCGGTGTTCTACCTGAATATCAAATGAAAGGTGTAGCATCAGTGTTAATCTATGGTGTACTTCAAATGCTGAAAGATGGTAAACTTGAATATGCAGAAACTAACTTAAATTTGGAATATAATTTAAATATTCAAAATCAATGGAAAGTATTTGATAATGTTTTACATAAACGCCGTCGTGCTTTTATTAAAAAAATAAATTAATCTTCTATAATTAAAAAACATCTCATAAAATAATTATGAGGTGTTTTTTATGTTAGTTATAATTGATCCCGGTCATGGTGGTTATGACCCAGGCGGTGGAAGCAATCAGTATTTTAAAGAGAAAGATATTAACTTAGATATTAGTAAATATCAAAAAAGGCGGCTAAATGAATTAGGAATCGATGCAATTCTAGTAAGAGATGATGATATTACCCTTACTCCAGCTGAAAGAGTTGGAAAAATAGCAACCATTGGTCCAACTAGTAGTGACATTTTAATTTCGAATCATGTTAATTTTGGTGGTGACAATGGTGGAGAAGTAATTTACTCTGTAAGAGGTAATCGAACTTTACCCGACTTAATTGCAAAAAATTTATCCGAGACAGGACTTAGAATCAGAAATGTTTACCAAAGAAAAAATCGAGTTGGCAGAGACTTCTACTTTGTTTTAAGAGAGACATTACCCAATGATGCAATTATTATCGAATATGGATTTGCTGATAATCCTGCTGATGTCTACCGGTTACGATTTCAGTGGCCAGAATTGGCCGAATCAGTTGTCAAAGCTATCGCAACTTATCTAAATGTACCCTATATCCCAAGTAATTACAAAACATACATTGTCAGACCAGATGACTCTTTATATACTATTGCTAATCGTTTTAATACAACAGTCGAAAAAATTAAACAAGATAATGGTTTAACTTCTAATGAAATTTATCCCGAAACTATTCTTAATATTTATTAAAATCTTTTTAATTGTTTTAATCATTTATCTATTTCTTAATAATTCGAGTGTCCAATATGAGATTAATCAAGTCGTTGATAGTTGGCTAAAAATTGTAGTTCCATCGATTAGTATTTCTTATATCAGTTCTTCTTTTATTTATAATTATCCTTTAGTATCATTAATCTTGTATCCCATTCTCAAACCAGTATTTCATTTTGAAAATCAAAAAGCATGTAGTCTTTATTTAATATCAATCATCATTGGTGAACCATCAATTACTAAATTAATTATTAATGCCCAAACAAATAATGAGATTAGTATAAATGAAGCAAATAGATTAATGCGATTTACTAGTTTTATTTCACCTATCTTTTTAATTAAAATGTTAGGTTATGAAGTTGGAGTTACTACAATTATAATTGAATTATTAGTTAGTTTAATGATTGGATTTTTTTCTAATAACAATTATTTTGAAAATAAACATCAAGAATGTCATTCTTTTCTAGATGTTTATTTTAATATTATTAATGATTTACCAAGATTATTATTAGGCATTCTTGCGTCAATGATTGTTATAACTATTTTCAAAAGTATATTTAAATCGATTATGCTTAGTAATTTTTTAGAAATCACATCAGGATTGCTAAATTTAATCACTCTGTCTAATTCTTTAATAAAATTTATGTTGATTCAATTACTGATATCAACGTGTGGAATCGCAATAATTATGCAAGTATATTGGTTAATAAGAAAAACGCACATATCGATGTTAAATTTTATCAAATATCGCTTTGTATCTGTAATCTTAACATCCATATGTACGTTAATAATCTATTTAATTATACTTTTTATCTAGTGCTTCACAAACAACTCGTGGGACAAAACTAGAAATATCACCATGAAATTTAGCCATTTCTTTAACACTACTTGATGACAAGAATGAATATTCATGTGAACTCATAATAAAGATTGTTTCCACTTTATCATTTAAACACTTATTGATTGTTGCAAGTTGTAACTCATACTCAAAGTCAGAAACCATTCTTAGGCCTCTAATCATTGCAGTAGCACCAACACTAACAGCAAATTCAACTGTTAATAGCGATGTGGAAACAACTTCAACATTCTCTAAATCTTTAACTACTTCTTTAATTAATGCTACTCGTTCTTCAATTGTAAATAATGTTTGTTTTTGTAAATTAATTGGAATTACAATATAAAGCTTATCAAATAATTGATGAGCTCTTTTTATTATATCTAAATGACCATTTGTAATTGGATCAAATGTTCCTGGATAGACACCTATTTTCATATTTTTAATCCTTTTCTAAAATTAATATTTCACTACTTGAATATCTCCGACAAAGTTTTACACTATATCCAAGATAATCTTTTTCAACAACATCTTCTTTTGGATATTCAGCCATAATATAACCACCATCAGCAATCATATCATTATCAATCAAAAAACTAATAATTTCATCAATTACTTTCATTTTAAATGGTGGATCAATAAATACTAAATCAAACTGCTTTGATTTTAACTGATTTAATCCTTCTTCGTATGTTGAATGATAAATTTTAAGTTCATTAGTGATTTTTAGTTTATTAGCGTTACTTTTGATAATATTGATTGCTTCAATATTATTATCAATTATATAAGCTTTTTCTGCTCCTCGACTTAGCGATTCCAAACTTAAAGCACCACTTCCACCAAAAACATCTAATACAATAAATCCAGGAATAAAACTTCCCAAACTCGAAAAAATTGCCTCTTTAGTTGCATCTAGTGTTGGTCTAGTTTTTAATCCTTCCAAAGTATTAAGCTTAGCACCTCGATATTTCCCAGCTATTATTCGCATACGATCTCCTTAATTTTAATGTATAAAATGATTATAAAAGCCAATACTATTATTGCAGAATTTAATTCTGCTTCTCCTCTTACTCTATATCATATTTAAAAAAGCAATATAACCAATTTCGGCTATATTGCTTTTCCATTATTCGATTACTTTTTCAATATAGTAAAAATCTTCATTACTATCATATTTAATTGTATATTTAACTCCAACTATTTCAAAATCTGGATAATTATCAGCTTTTTCATAAGCAGTGATATGATTCAAAATAATAACATTTTCGCTGTTATTAACTCCACCAAGCGCTAAAGGTTTGATATAAGAAACAACCCATCCGACTTGATTTTCAACCAAATAATCATCTCTTTTTACTTTACGGCCACTAAAATCATGAGCATAAGTGACATCACCAAATTCATTTAACCAAATTTTTAACGCTTGTTCTTTAGTCATAGAAATAATCCTTTCATTTTTAGTATAACAAAACAATCAATAAAAGTCAAATCTTTTATTTTTTGTTATTTAAACAATCTTAATAAGTCTTCTAAAGTCTCTCTTCTCGCAACCAGTTTTGGTTCATCTTCAATAAAAATTACTGCAGGTTTTAACATATTATTGTAATTAGATGCCATTGAATAAGTATATGCACCTGTAGAATAAATAATCATAATATCACCGTAACTAGGTTTAGGAATCAATGCATTATAAATAATAATATCTCCAGATTCACAACATTTTCCAGCGATATCACAAACCACATTTTTTTCATCATTCATTTTATTCGCAATATCACAACAATAATCGGCATTATATAAAGCTGGTCGAATATTATCTGTCATTCCACCATCAATGAATTGATAATTTTTATCACCATAAGTGTGTTTAAAATCACAACATCGATAAAGGGTGATACCTGAATTACCTAAAATTCTTCTTCCTGGTTCAATGTAAACATCTAGAGGATAAAAGTTAGTTTTTTCTGACATCTCATTAATTTTATCAATCATCTTGTGAAGAACTAATTCTAAATCAAGAGAAATATCTTCATTAATATACTTTATACCAAATCCACCACCAAAATTAATACTAGAAAGTGAATAATGATATTGATCAATAATCTTTTGTGAAAACTCCATCATTTTTTCAATATTCATAATGAATGGTTCAACTTCTTGAATTTGCGAGCCAATATGCGAATGAAATCCCAGTAAAGTTATATTTTTATGGCTTAAATAGTAATTCATAATTTTATCAATCATCTTATCATCATAAATGCTTTCACCAAACTTACTAATATAAGTTGCTGTTTGAATGTATTTATGGGTATGAGCATTAATGCCGGGATTTACCCTAAACATCGTTCTTGCATTGAGATTAAATTCGATTGATAAAGAATTAATTATTTCTAATTCTTGATAATGGTCGACAACAATAACAACATTGTTTTTTAAAGCAAATTTTAGTTCATCAATTGTTTTGTTATTACCGTGAAAAATAATATGTTTCATATTAAAACCACTATTTTTTGCAATATACAAGTCACCTAAACTTACTGCATCCATCCATAAATTTTTATTCTTTAAAATCTGACACATTTTAGGAACTAAAAAAGCTTTTGATGCATATACAATATGTGTACTAAACTTGTTACTTTGAAAATGAGTTTTAAAAAAATCAATATTTTCTTCTAATTCAATTTGATCATAAATATATAATGGTGTACCATATGTTTCAGCAAGTTTAACCAAATTATGTTCACGAATATAAGCAGTATTATCGATAACTTTTAAATATTTTGGTTTCATTTTATCTATCCTTAATGTATCTGTGAATAATATCTAAATAACTATCATAGATGCTAAAATCAATATTTTGATCATCAATGTTTTCGATCAATGCTAACATACTAGATATAACATTTAAAACAATTTTAATATATGAGACTTTTTCACCTAAATTATATTTAACAGTAGTTTTATCAAAATAAACACCTAATTTAATAAATTTTGGATTAACAGCAAGTGTAGATTCACAATATTTATTAATATTGATCAATATTTTTTGATCAATTACTTTTTTTGGATTGTATTTTAGAGCCTTTAAAATATTACCAAATTGAAAAACTTCACTAAATTGAACTAATAGTTCTGTAGATAATTGATTTGTTTTTATTAGTTTATTTAATAAAACTGCTTGAACAAATAAATCCATTTCCTTGTTCATTTCTTTAAAAGAAAATGCCATATTATTATAAGATGAAATAGTATCATATATAATTTTGCTGCTATTTAACAATTTTTCATATTGTAATTTGAACAATTCATAATATTTTTGTTCCATATACTCACCTATTTGGTAGTACTGCCAAATCCACCATTGCGAATGTCAGTCACATCGTCATCAACAGTAATACCATATTCAACAAAAACACCTTGCATAAAAGCCATTCCTTTTTTAAGTAATACTTCTTTAGGTTCTTTAGCATCACAAGTGATTTTTGCAAAAATATGCCCTTCATTATCTGAGTAATAATAATCACTATCAATAATCCCAACCGTATTATCTAATTGCAAACGATATTTAAATCCTAAACCACTGCGTGGATATAGTTTCAATACCCAACCACAATCAATTTTAACCCTGATTCCAGTTGGGATTAAAAGCGATTCACCTTGTTTAATTACAGCTGCATCAATCATATGAAAATCATATCCAGCAGAACCAGTGGTTGAACGTTTTGGTAACTCTAAATCGTTATATAATTTTTCAACTACTGCAATATTGACTTCACCTTTAAATTTTAAATATGCTTCTAAAAAATTATTAAATGATACTTTTTCAAATTTCGCAATTTTTTTCAAATTTTTTACCTCTATTCACTAATTTCGATAATTCTAAGTGTATTTGTAATGCCATGTTTCACACCAAAACCAGAAATTAAAATAATTAAGTCCCCTGGTTTTAAGCCTAAACTTTCAGCAACAGCATTAGCAATATCGTCACACATACTCATGTTATCTACATATTTAGCAATTACTGGATGAACACCACGATAGAAACTTAACTTACGACAAGTTTCAATACTATCTGTGCATGCAATTACTGGTACTTGTGGACGATAGCGACATAATCTCTTAGCAGTACCACCTGTTTCTGTGAAAGCAAAAATTGCTTTAACACCAGTTAAATTCAAACAAGATTCGGTAGCTGCAAGCGTAATCGCATCATTTATCGTATGATGATTATTTTCAATTGCTTCTTCTAAAATAGCTTTATGATCAACCATAGATTCAGCAATTTTTGCAATCTTATCCATGTAAGCAACACTTTGAACTGGATATTTACCTATTGCTGATTCACCACTTAACATAATTGCATCACTACCATCTAATATCGCATTTGCAACATCACTTGCTTCAGCACGCGTAGGACGAGGATTCTCAATCATTGATTCAAGCATGTGTGTAGCTGTAATTACCGGTTTACCATATTTATTAGCCATTTTAATAATTTTCTTTTGATATAATGGAACAAGTTCAGCTGCCACTTCAACACCTAAATCTCCACGTGCAACCATAATTCCATCCGATACTTCTAAAATTGCTTCTAAATTATCAATCCCTTGTTTGCTTTCAATTTTAGAAATAATTAAAATATTAGGTTTACCAAATTGAGTTAATAACTTTCTAACTTCTAGAACATCTTCTGCTGTTCTAACAAATGATAAGGCAAAAGAATCAACATTTTGTTCACAACCAAATTTTATATCATTAAAATCTTTCTCTGAAATAAATGGCATTGAAAGATTAATATCAGGTGCATTAATACCTTTATGATTTTTGACAATTCCACCATTTAAAAATTGACAAGTTATTTCATCAGGTTCAACTTTTAATACCTTTAAAGAAATCTTACCATCATCAATTAATAAAATGTTCTCAGGCTTCACATCATCAAACAATTCATTACATGTAATATGAAATCTTTCTTTATTCCCCACAACTTCTTCCTTGACTAATTTAACAATATCGCCTTCTTGATAAACACATCCATCATTTTCGAAAATACCAGTTCTGATTTCTGGACCTTTCGTATCTAGCATTATCGCAATGTGTTTATTAACCTTAGCTGAAGCATTTCTAATTCTTGTAATCTGCTTAACTGCAGTATTAGGATTTCCATGAGAAAAGTTTAATCTTGCAACATTCATACCAGCATTGAACATTTTAATTAACATTTCTTCTTTATCAATTGCAGGTCCTAATGTACATATTATTTTTGTACTTCTTAAATTCATACTATATTACCTCACTATTCTATGTTATTTTACCATAAATTGCATTTTTATTCAAGTAATGAAATCTACAAATATAATAACGAAAAGAATTAGATCACTTAAGACCCAATTCATTTCGTTTTTTATTTGTTTTTAGATTAATAAAACCGATGCAGATTAATGCTATTGCAACCGCAAAACTAAGTAATATAATAGCAATAATCATTTCATAGTTGCTAAGTAAAGGCTTAATAAAAATAAAAATTGAAATTGTTAATAGAAAAATTTCAAACAATAATACTGGAAAAGAGAATTTATTTGTTTCTTCTTTTTTAGAAAAATATGATTCCATTATTGCAAAAGCCGAGTGAATCCATATTACTACACCAATTACTTTGAAACCTTCTTTAATACTCAAAAAAGTAACGAATTCATTAAATACTAATGATAACACAAGTACTAAATCTAACACCATTTCCACAACAACTAATATTTGTTTATTACCATGATATTTTTTTACCTTATTAATTAAATAAAAACAAACATAACCTAAAATCAAAGCAGCAAGAACATACAATAAAATTGTACTACCCCAAGTACTAACATTAGGTAACATTATAATTCCAACCGCAATAAACAAAGCAGCAAAAATAAAACAAATGATTGATAAAATTTTTTTCTTATTCATAATTAAATCCTTTCAATTTTTTATTATTATTTGTCCTTTTTTTACTATTTATTAATAAATTTTTAAAGATTATGCATACTATAAAAAAAGCAATAAAGAGAGATTACCCTTCATTGCTTTTTCGATTATTTTTTAACGTATGAGGAAACTAATTTTTTAGTTACATTAACCATTAATGATGCTTCATCCAAATCTAAATATTCAAATGGTCCATGGAATGCTTGCCCACCAGTACCTAGATTAGGTGTAATAACACCTTCAAAAGTTAATCTAGCACCATCTGTTCCACCTCTAATTGGATCAAACGATGGCGTAATCCCGTTTGCAGTTAAAGCAAAGATTGCCTTCTCTAACACAATCGGATGTTTATTAACAATTTCTTTCATATTATAATAACTATCTCTAATGGTAATATTTACTACATTATCACCATATTTACTATTCATAAATTCTGCTGCTTTTTGAAATAATTTTTTTTGTTGTTCAAAGATGTCTATATCATGATTTCTAATAATGTATGTCAATGTAGAACTACCTACAGTACCATTCATACCAACCAAATGATTAAATCCTTCATATCCTTCGGTTAAAGATGGTAACATATTATTAGGCAATAGGGAATTAAACTCCATCGCAAGTAATTGAGAATTAATCATTTTATTTTTAGCTGATCCTGGATGAATTGACTTACCAGTAATATTTACAACACAACTAGCAGCATTAAAATTTTCGTAATTAATAATTTCGGGCTCACTACCATCTAAGGTATAAGCATACTTACAATTATGTTCTTGATAATACTTATAATTAAATGCATCAGTGCCTCTCCCAATTTCTTCATCAGGAGTAAAAGTCACAATAATATTTGGATATTCCATCTTACCATTCATTAATTCTTCTACGGCAGTCATAATAATGGCAATGCCTGCTTTATCATCTGCACCTAATAGCGTTGTACCATCAGTGGTAATTAATGTATGACCTTTTTGTTTTAATAGAGATGGAAACTCAATAGGATCTAAATTTATACCTAGATCTTTATTTAAAACAATTTTATTACCATCATAATCCTTGATTAGTTGTGGTTTTACATCTTTACCACTAGCCTCAGCAGCAGTATCCATATGAGCAATTAAACCAATCGTTTCGTCGCTACCACAATTAGATTCTAAATAAGCATAAACATAACCATATTCATCCATATAAGCATTCGCAAGACCTAATTGATGTAGTTCTTCAACTAGATAAGCTGCTAATTCTTTTTGTTTAGCAGTTGATGGAATTGTACTAGATGATTCATCTGATTGAGTATCAAACCAAATATATTTCAAAAAACGATTTTGTAATCTAATGTTAACCATTCTTCCTCCTATCTAACTACTTTAATAATCTTGGTAATTGGTTCAACTTTTGCTTCAGTAAACAAATACGCTTCATGGATCTTATTGATTGCTTGTTCTGTATTCTTATGATTTGTATAAATTGAAGCAATAACATCACCCTGTTGCACAATATCACCAATCTTTTTATTTAAAACGACACCTACACTATAATCAACTTTTGCTTCTTTTACTTCTCTACCAGCCCCAAGAAGCATTGCTGCTTCACCAATAGTCAAAGCATTAATTTTACAAACATATTTTTCCTCTGGTTGTTCGTAAATAATATCAATCTTTTCTTTTGCTTGTGGAAATAAAGCATAATTATGAATAACATCAGCATTTCCATGTTGATAGTTTATCATTTCTGAAAGTTTTTTCAAACCTTCACCATTTTCTAATACCGATTTAGCCATATCTATGGCTGCTTTCAAATCATCAACCAAATTTGATACTATTAAAATTTCTGCTGTTAAATTAATACAAAGATCGGTAAAATCTTTTGGTCCTTTACCTTTCAGCGTTTCAATGGCCTCAATAACTTCTAAAGCATTCCCTACTGCTAATCCTAGTGGTTCAGACATGTCAGTCAATGTTGCAACTGTTCTTCGTCCAGCCAGATTTCCAATTTCAACCATCGCTTCTGCAAGTTTAGTAGCACTATCAACATCTTTCATAAATGCTCCTTCACCAACCTTAACATCTAAAACAATATTATCCGCTCCGCTAGCTAATTTTTTAGACATAATCGAAGATGAAATTAAAGGAATTGATTCAACAGTTCCAGTTACATCTCTTAACGCATACAATAATTTATCTGCTGGTGTAATATTAGCAGTTTGTCCAATTATTGCGAGACCAATTTCATTTACTTGTTTAAAGAAATTATCAGAATCAATTTCAATAATAAATCCAGGAATTGATTCAAGTTTATCTAATGTTCCACCAGTATGACCAAGTCCACGACCACTCATTTTTGCCATTTTAATTCCGCATGCTGCAGCAAGTGGTCCTACTACTAAACTAGTTTTGTCACCAACGCCACCAGTACTATGCTTATCGCATTTAATACCATTGATTTTCGATAGATCAATTTCTTCACCACTTTTTAACATTGCTATCGTTAAATTAAGTCGTTCTTCTTTTGACATATCACAAAAATATGTGGCCATTAAAAATGCACTCATCTGGTAATCAGGAATTTCACCTTTAACATATCCATTAATTAAAAAATTGATTTCTTCCTTAGTTAAATTATAACCATTTCGCTTTTTTATAATTAAATCAACTGCTCGCATTAGTTTCACCTCATTATATACTATTTATAGTATATCACATTTTAAAAAAACTTGCTTAAAAATAGTAATAAAATCAATTAAGATTATGATTCTTCTATATTTGCTTTTTCATTTTGTTTATAACTGCTGCTTGCAATATATACAACTCTTTCACCAACTACTTCTAATGTGTTAATTTTCTTTTTTAACACTTCTCCACTTTCATGATTAAATGATACTTCTGAATATTTTGATTGCAATCTTGCTCTTATTGCAACGATATCACCTTTTAGGCAATATTCACAAGCATTTTTTGCAATTGCATCCCATAATACAACTCTAATGAAATCTGTATCAAATTCACCTTGTGAATTCTTAAATGGTCTTGCAACAGCAAGTGTAACCGTAGAAACCATATATTCCCCTTCATAAACTTTTAAAACTGGTTTTTCTACCAATCTACCGATTAAAATTACTGAATTTAACATATCTTTTTCCTCCCTTGCATCAATATTATACAAAAAGAAAACGATATATCAAAATGTCCTATTTTCAAATAAAGTTTACTATATCCTATGTTTTGTGAAAAAAGTAATCATTTTATCTTCATTTGTTCATTCAAATATCAGTTTTTTTTGATTTTTGTGAAAACGATATCAAATTAGCACTTTTATATAATTTTTTAATAAATTTTGGTAATACTATATTAAAGGTAATTTATTATGAAAAATCTAAAAGCTAACATTATTATTATTTTTTCCCTTTTCATCAATACTTCAGTAGTTATCACGCCAGTAATGGTTACTGCATTACAAGCTAAAAATTTTTTAGTCTTATTTTTAAATTTACTTTTTATCATTGCTTTTTTATTAATCTTTAATTTTGATTACTTTAAATTGAAATGGTTAATAAATTCAAGAGTTTTAAAATATGTAAATATTATTTATTTATTAATTGCGATGATTTCAATTGTTGCAGGAGTAACATTATTAATTAATAATCTTTATTACTTAAAGACTCCTTTAACCGTTGTTACATTTGCTTTAATGTTTATAACTATGATTATTGCTTTTAATAAAAAACGAAATTTTCTTAATTTATTCTTTATTTTATTTGCTATTTCATTATTAACGATTTTACTTTTCGGCTTAATTTTCCCTAAAAGTTTAATCAAATTAAATTTTACTATGGTTAATTTTAAAATTCCTTATTTAGCTGTTTATTTAATTTTACTCCTTGATTTAATCTATTATAAATTTTATTTTACAACCAGGGATTTTAACTTTTCTTTTAAAAAGCAAATTTTAACAATTATTTTAACTTTTTTAGTTATAAGTTATTTCACCTACAAAGATTTAACAATTAGTCACTTAGAATTTAATCATTTATATTTTCCCAATTTGCTTAAATACCGAGTAGCTGGATGCCTTCTAGATGTTCATTTAGATTTTATTATTATTATTTGGATTTTGCTTGGCTGTATTTTTAAATGTGTTTTATATGGTGATTTAACGAGAATTATATTCAAAAAGAAAAAAAATGAAAAATTCTATATTACATTTTTTTTCATTATTTTCTTTATTACTAATACGATTACTAATAATGTTAACAAAGATAATCTTTTATTGGATATAATGTTACAAATTAGTAGTATAGTGGCTTTGATAACTATTATATTGTTAGGAGGATACTATGTCGCTTGCCGAATACATCAAAAAGAATAAATATCGTCTAGATTTAGTATATGGTGAACTAGAAAATATTCAATTTTTATTTTTAAAGAATGGGATTAATCTTGATTTATGGCAAAAAAGTTTTCTTCCTAATCTAAATAAACCTGATTTAGAAACTTTAGCACCGGGATTAATTACTGAAATTAAGATTAAAACATACGATAACTATGACCGATTATTAGGACAAGGAAACCTACTATTATTAAAAGATGATAATGAATATAGTATTTTTTTAAGTCAAATTGCCAAAAGGAGTCCTGAAGATAGTTTAGTCGATCCATCTAATTTATTAGGTTCAAGGGATTGTTTTAATGAATTATTAGCTGACAATCGGAATCTAATTCGCAAAAGAATTAAGAGTAATGAGTTAATTTTTTTAGAATATACAATTGGTAATTTAACCAAAACTGAATTAAATCTTGTTTATATTGATAAATTAGTAGATTATTCGATTTTAAATGATTTAAAAAAAATTATAAAAGATAATATTGATCAAAACATTACATCAATTGTTGATGTCAATAAAATTATCACGCCTAAACCTAAACTAGTTCCATCTTTGGAAATTACTGCTAATCCTGAAACTGTATCTAATGCTTTACTCAATGGTCGAATTGTTGTGTTAGTTGATAATAATCCTAATTGTTTAATTATTCCAACAACATTATTTGAATTAACCGAAAATATTAATGAAACTAATAGTCCAATTTATACCACAATCTTTAATCGTCTGTTCGTTTTGCTGTTTCTGTTTATTTCCCTTTTTTCATTAGGATTATTTATTGTTTTATCTTGTCACCATCCTGAAGCTCTAACTACGGTCTTTATTGCCAATCTTCAATTAACTGAGCGAGGAACAATTTTTCCATTGTTTTTGGAAATCATCATTGTCTTAATTTTATTTGAATTTTATCGACAACTGACGTCAAGAAGCCCGCTTTCGTTTGTTCAAAACATTATTATCATCTTTGGTGGAATCTTTATTGGCCAAAATGCTATTGAATCAAGTTTAATCGGTTCAATCGGAATTTTAATTGCTTCTTTATCATTTGTTTCAAGTTTTGCAGTCACAAATAATCCTTATTTAATCACATCTTTTAGTCTTTTCCGCTTATTTATTTTAATTATGTCCTATATTTTGGGAATTATTGGTTTCATTTTAAGCAGTATTATTGTAATTGATTATTTAGTTAATATCGAAATTTTTAAATCACCATATTTATCACCTTTCATACCTTTCAATAAACAAAAAATTTATGCATGGTTCAAACCATCAAAGGAGTAGTATGAAAAATAAATTATTAATTTTTATGATGTTATTCTTTCTTTGCTGTTTTATAATTTTTGATAATGATTATATTGATATTACACATATGACTTATATTTCCAGTATTGGCATTAATTATAATGAAGAATCTAATAAGGTAGAAATATACGCCTATATTTTTAATAACTTTTCTTTAAGCAAAAGTGAATATAACACTGGTAGTTCTACTGAACAAGCAAAATCAATTTACAGTGAAGCTGATAACACGAAAGATGCTTTTTTTAATCTCGCCAATACTTCACATACAAGCATTGATTATAGCCATATTGAATCCTTAATTATTCATACATCATATTTTCAGGAAGACTTTTTAAAAGAGTTAATTGATTTTTTAAGTAATCATCCTAAATTTTATGCCAAATTTTATGTTTATGTCACTAATAATACGATTAAAGATATTTACAATATTGATTATTTTAATGATACATCTAGTTATTACACCATTATTACTGATCATAAAAGTGATATTATCTATCATTTTACCCCTTTTTTAGAATTAGTTAATGATATTTTGATTAAAGATTATTTTTGTTTATATCCCGCTTTAAATTGTAATCCAAATATTATTAACTCAAATGAAGAAAATGGCAATTCACTATTCATCGATGGTTATTATTATCTAGAAAACAATGAGATAAAAAGACTCTATTTTAAGGATTATAATATGCTGTATTTAATTTATTCCATTAATAATGTTAATTTTAAAATGAATGATATCACTTATACTGTTTTTAATTACGATGCTGTTCCAGTAAAATTTTTAAAAAAGCTTTATTTCTTATACTATATCAAAACTGATTATCCTAAAAGCATCGAAAAAGAACTTTATAATTTTATTAGAAGTATGTATGATCAAAATATTGATTTTTATAATCTAAAATATTATGGAATCGATATTAATGATCTAATCATTATTAAGGCAGAAAAAAATATTAGTTAAAAAATGTTATGATTTTACTCATAACATTTTATTGTTGATTAGGTTTAATGATGAAAATTGATAATGCTTTTTCTTCAAATAGCTTAAGTAGTTCAGTCAAATCACTAAACTTAAGGGTATTTAAGATATTAATCGTATCAAACAAATGCGTATGATCTAATTCTTTATCATTAATATTATTCGCAATTGCTTCTACCGAATTAAATTTTCGAATTTCATAACCAATATATCCCCGTAAATAATTTTTGAAACGTTCTTCATCAAAAATATCTAAACTTAAATTCAATAATACCTCTTTAATATTATTGATTAGAATTCTACTTTTTGTTGTTTCTCCACCAATCATTAGATATGCAAAATAAGGTGCTAAAGCAAAAGAATAATCAAAGGAATAATCTATTAATTCTGCACGTAACCACTGTTGATAATTATTTGATGAATAGGAAAATAATTCTTCTAATACGAAATCAAGTAAAATTGCTAATTTAGTAATCTCATAAGGTGAATATGTAGCTAAATCAAACTTAACTCCAACATTAACTACTTCATTATTTATATCCATTGTTGTGATATTTTCTTCGATATTAACCTGATTATCTTCTAAATAATAGATCGTTTGTGGATTAGTATATGGTTTAAAGGTCTTGTTTTTTTGATTGTTTTTAATTAGCTCTATAGTTTGATTAAGATCAAAATTACCAACAACAACTAAGATCATATTTTTAGGATGATAAAAAATGTCATAACATGTTTGCAAAACATCTTTGCTAATGGTTTTAATTGATTCAATTGTTCCACCTATATCTTCGCTGACCTTGTTTTCTTTAAATAAATTTTTTAAAATTCCTTGGTAACTAACACTAGTAGGTCGATCCAGAGAAGTAATAATTTCTTGTTCTATAATCCCTTTTTCGGTTTCTACAGATTCTTCGGTAAAATATGGTGTTTGAACAAAATCAAGCAATAATTCTAAAGATTCGGAAAAATTTGTTACCGTTGAAAAGTAATATGATGTATTTTCATGAGAAGTATAGGCATTAACATCAGCTCCTAAAGCAGCAAACAGATTTGTTGCATCAATACCATTAGGCATTTCAAACATTTTGTGTTCTAGAAAATGAGCGACTCCAGCTGGTGTTTTAATTATTTCTTTGTGACCTTGAACTTTAAATTCTTGATTAATTGAACCATATTTTACTGATAACATTGCATAACTCCGATTTAAATCTGTTTTAGGTTTTAAAAAAACTTGCATACCATTATCAATTGTTTCTACATAGTATTCCTCATTTAAAAATTGATTAGTTATTTTCTTCATTTATAAGTTCCCCTTTAACACATAAATAGTATCAAATTTAAACATATTGGCAACTTCTTGGATATCTGCTATCGTTATTTTTTCAAATTCTTGAATAATAATTTGATCGTTAATTTCACCAAAGCCCATTAATTTTTCTTGTAGATCATATAGTGGATTAAATGGCGAATCACCATTTTTTAATACCATATTAATTTTGGCTTTTTTCGTAAGTTCTAATACTTCTTCTGATATGTCACCTGCCTGATACTTTTTGATCTCATTCTTGACAATTTCTTTGACTAAATCAATGTTTTTACTCGAAATTTTTGCGAAAATATTTAAGACCCCTTTAGAAATTAAGACATCACTACTAACTGAATATGCAAGACTTTTTTCCTCACGGATAATTTGGAATAATGTTGAATGAAAGTATTCTCCAAGCATCCCTGAAAAAATATTTAATGCAAAACGATATTTGCTATTTCTTCTAATCCTTGAACGAAGCCCAAAACAAACAATTGTTTGATTAATATTTTGTTCTTCAGTTACTTCATTAATTTTAATTATCTCTTTATTATAGTTATCGATAAATTCTAAACTAGAATCTAATCGATATGGAACCAATTTTGATAATTGATATTTGTTTAAATCATTGACAATTAACGCTTGATCCAAATTACCAGTTGCAAAAAGATAACAAGGGGAAGTAATAATTCGCTTGTATGCATCTTTTAAAGATTTAATCGTAACTTTTTTTATTGTTTCATCGTCTCCATTTTGATTTAATTGTTCAATTTCATCTTTGAACATAATTTCATTAAATCGCTTAATTGCATATTTAGTTTTATTATTATAAATACTTTCAAATGATTTGATGAAGATTTGTTTTTCTAAATCTAACTTCTCTTTAGTAAAACTTGGTTTAAATAAAGCATTGAATAAAAACAACGATGCCTCATGAATAATATCGATATTATCACTAATGTATTTAGGATTGACAAAAGAAACAGATAATCTAAATACTTGTACTTTACCAATTATAGTCGATGTCGCAGAAAAACTCATATCATACATACTACGCAATTGATAAGAAAAATCAACTTCATTATCGTAGATTTGATTAGTTTTTTGAATTAATTGCGTTATGATAGCATTTTCAGCTAAATATTTTTTTTCAAATGGTAAATAAAAATAGATTGCAAGGGAAACAGTTTTAAATCTTTCATCATGATTAAAATATAAATCTAAATTTTGAATATTTATTTTTTCCATGTTACCTTCTTTCTGGTATTATTTTTAACATATTTATTAATTTAATACTTATATCATAAAAACCACTAGGCTTCTAGTGGCTTTTCAATTTTAATATTTAATTGCTGTTTCTAACGCTAATTTCATCATTGTTGAGAAAGCAACTTGGCGTTCCTCTGCTGTTGTTACTTCGTGTGTTATAAATGAATCTGAAATCGTTAAGATGCAAGCAGCACTTTTACCTGAAACTTTAGCATTATGGAATAATGCGAAACTTTCCATTTCAACAGCTAGACATCCTTCTTCGCGATTTAAACGCTTATATAAATCCGGTTCAGTGCCATAGAAAACATCACTGGAATGAATTGTTCCAAAATGAACATTAATATTTTGTTCTTGAGCTGTTTCTAAGATTTTATTAGTTAATTCCTCAGTTGATTTTAAATGTTTACTAGTTTCACCATTTTGAACATAGGCAAAACTTGATTCTGAATATGCATCTTTAACCACAACAACATCATAAACATGACATTTTGGATCATATGCACCTGCTGAACCAATTCGAATAATCCGTTCAACACCATAGAAATTAAATAGCTCATAAGAATAAATCCCAATACTTGGCATCCCCATTCCTGAGCCCATAACCGAAACTCTTACGCCCTTATAGGTTCCGGTAAAACCAAGCATCCCACGAACACTATTGAATTGTTCTACATCAGTTAAAAAATTTTCAGCAATAAATTTAGCACGAAGTGGATCACCTGGCATTAATACCGTTTTAGCAATTTTTCCTTCTTCTGTGACTTGAATATGTGGTGTAGCTTTAATCATACTAATTATCCTCTTTTGCATCTTTCATAATTGCGATACCACTCGAAGCACCAATTCGAGTTGCACCAGAGTTAACCATTAGAACGACATCTTCATATGTTCTTACGCCGCCACTGGCCTTAACCCCCATTTCGGGTCCAACTGTTTCACGCATTAATCTAATATCAGCTGCTGTTGCCCCACCTGTACCAAAACCAGTTGATGTCTTAACAAAGGTTGCACCAGCATTTTTAGCAGCTAGACAGCATCCGACTTTTTCTTCATCAGTTAGATAACAAGTTTCAATAATAACTTTTGTGGTTTTACCAGCAGATGCAGCTACTACATTTCTAATTTCATCTTCAATATAAGCATAGTCATGTTCTTTTGCTTTACCAATATTGATTACCATATCAATTTCATCTGCACCATTTTTTATCGCATCCATTGTTTCTAAAGCCTTTACTTCTTTAGTCGTTGCTCCTAGTGGAAACCCAACAACAGTACAAACTAAAACACTTGAATCTTTTAATAGTGAATGAGCTAGAGCTACATTAACAGGATTAACACATACACTCATAAAATCATGTTCAATTGCTTCTTGACATAGATTTTTAATT
Source organism: uncultured Staphylococcaceae bacterium (assembly GCA_964541525.1). Classification (GTDB taxonomy): domain Bacteria; phylum Bacillota_I; class Bacilli_A; order ML615J-28; family CAG-313; genus UBA1737. The sequence goes on from CAZIQF010000003.1 coordinate 68,464, forward strand.
TCTGCTTCTGTTGCAAAAGCTTTTAACAAAGTATGATCAATTAATTTATTTACTTTCATTTTATTCTCCCTTTAGCTTTCCATTAGATCAGTTATTTTAATAGTATTAAAATTAGTCAAAGAAACAACTGATTTACGCATTTTTTTAACTAATTTTTTTGCTTTTTGTGCCATCTTTTCATTTAGATAAAGTAATTTATAGTTGATTGTATCTTCTTTAATTTCATACATTAATTTCTCAACATATTTATAAAACACTTCAATCGGAACTAAAATCACAACATTTTCTTCTTCCTTAATTTGAACATAATTAAGGTGAGGTGGAAAAATTGTTGGGCTACCTGCTTCCCAGCTAATACATGTCTTGACCTCATCACTATCTTTATCCACCAATATATCATATTTATCAATAATAATATCATCTTTAACTAGACTTGGTAATACTTCTATCATTGATTGATAACTACACATATCATTAAGAATATTCATTGGCATCCGATATACTTTAAAATTTGGATTACTCTCAATAAATTCGATTCGTTCTTTACCTAAAGCAGTAATTAGTTCAAACATATCAAAGTTACGAATATTATCAAATTTATCATAAAAAATGGACAATTCAAATTTTTCACAAACTTCACTAATTTGTTTGAATATTAATCTACTTAAATATTGTGGTAAGATGCTTGGGATTTCACATAATAAATTAATATTAATATATTCTAAATTTAATTTATACAAACTAGAAACACGTGATCTTTTAGTTATATAATAACAATACTTAAAATCAAAATTTTTCAAGTTGATTTCTACTTCTAATTCATTATCATTAGATGTAATTTTACTATTTTCTAAATTATCAAAGTATCCATCAATTAATTGATAAAAATCAATTCTTGGTTTACTTCTTTCTCTAAAAAAATGAATAATCATTCCAAGCACCTCTTCTTATATATTTTTATTTTTTTTCAACAACTTCAACACAACGATCACATAAACCATCATCATTTACATGATCGACAATTTGCCAGCATCTAGCACAAGTATGACCACTACATGCTTTTACTAAAATCTTACCAGATTCATATTCTTGTCCTTCATCTAAAGTTGTAACAATTTCACATTTAGATACAATGAACAATTGAGCTAAATTAGCGTGCAAATCAACTAAATCTTTTAATACTTCATTAGTTGGACAAATCATGATATGAGCATTTAAACTCTTACCAATAATTTTTTCATTACGAGCTTGTTCTAATGCTTTCAATACATCGTCCCTTAATTTCATAAACTTAGTATATTTAGCAATTAATGCTTCACTTCCATCAAAATATACAGGTTTAACCATATCACATAGGTAAATTGATTCTTCTTTTTCTCCAGGCATATAACTGTATACTTCTTCCATCGTATGAGGAAGAATTGGTGTAAGTAGTGTTGTAAGAGCAATTAAGCATTGATAGAACACTGTTTGAATGCTTCTTCTTTCATGACTATCTGCTGCGTGAATGTATAAAATATCTTTTGTAAAATCTAAATAAAATGCCGATAAATCATTAGTTAAGAAGTTTAAAATTGATCGATATACTACATCAAATTGATAAGTATTATAAGCATTATGAACATCTTTAACGACTTCATTCAATCTACACATAATATATTTATCAACTTCATTTAAATTTTGATAATCAACACTATTTAGAGTCGGATTAAAATCAAAAATATTAGCTAATAAGAAACGAATTGTATTTCTAATCTTACGATAAGATTCACTAATTTGTTTTAATAATTCTTTCGAAATTGGTACATCTGATTGATAAGCAACACTCGATACCCAAAGTCTTAAAATGTCAGCTCCGAATTCATTACATACAGCAAGTGGATCAATCGTATTACCTAAAGATTTAGACATTTTACGTCCTTGACCATCTAATGTAAATCCATGCGAAATAACAGTTTTATATGGTGCTTTATTTTCTAATGCTACACTTGTAATTAAACTAGAATTGAACCAACCACGATATTGATCTGATCCTTCTAGATAAACATCAGCAACAGCAGTGCCATATTTTTTAAGTAAAGCAGCATGATGTGAAGTACCAGAATCAAACCATACATCCATAATATCATTTTCTTTTGTAAATTCGCCATTTGGACTACCTGGATGTGTATATCCTTCCGGTAATAAATCTTTTGCTTCCTTTTCAAACCAAATATTTGAACCATATTGTTCATATAAATCAGCAACGTGATTAATTATTTCTTCATCTAAAATTGCCGTACCATCTTCAGCATAGAACACTGGAATTGGAACACCCCAAACTCTTTGACGCGAAATACACCAATCTTGACGATCCTTAATCATATTTGCAAGTCGTACTTCACCCCAAGCTGGAACCCAATTCACCGTTTTTATCGCATCTAAAATGTCATCTTTAAAACTATCGATAGAAGCAAACCATTGTGGAGTAGCTCTAAAAATAATTGGTTTACCTGTACGCCAATCATGAGGATAACTATGCATAAAATTAGTAGCTTTTAAAAGCATATTTTCTGCATCTAAGCGTTCAATGATAGCTTTATTTGCATCTTCATAGAATAATCCCGCAAACTCCATTGCTTCTTCTGTCATAAATCCACGTGAATCAACTGGGCATAAAACATCTAAATTATATTTCTTACCAACAATAAAGTCATCTTCACCATGACCTGGAGCAGTATGAACTAGCCCTGTACCTGATTCAAGGGTAACATGATCACCTAAAATTACTGGTGATGTACGTTTAAACAATTTATGATAATATTTTACACCTTCAAGTTCACTACCCTTAATTGTTTGAACGATTTCATAATCAGTCCAACCTATTTCACTAGCAGCTTTTTCTAATAATTCTTTAGCGATAACAAAGAATCTTTCACCAACTCTTACAACTGCATATTCAAAATCAGGACCAGCACAAATTGCAAGATTGGCTGGAATTGTCCAAGGAGTAGTTGTCCAAATTACCAATTCACATTCATCTGATAATAAATCATGACCATCAACTACTGGAAAAGCAACATAAATTGAAGTAGCAGTTACATCTTTATATTCAATTTCAGCCTCAGCTAATGCTGTTTCTGATGAAGGTGACCAATAAACTGGTTTTAATCCTTTAAAAATTAACCCACGTGCAGCCATTTTACCAAATGCTCTAATTTGAGCAGCTTCAAAATCATGAGTTAAAGTAATATATGGATCATCCCATTCACCTAAGATACCTAAGCGACGGAACCCTTTCTTTTGAATTTCAACTTGTTCTTTTGCGTATTTTTCACATAAGATTCTAAAATCAACAATGCTCATTTCTTTACGATTAACTTTTTTATTTTTAGTTAATGCTTGTTCAATCGGTAATCCATGAGTATCCCAACCAGGTTGATAAGGAGCATAATGACCATTCATAGTCTTATAGCGAATAATGAAATCTTTTAAAATTTTATTTAACGCATGACCTAAATGAATATTACCATTAGCGTAAGGAGGACCATCATGTAAAAAGAATGGTTTTAATCCTTCGTTTTTCTTAACTACTTTTTCATAAATATGAAGTTTTTCCCACTTTTCTTGAATTGGTAACTCATTAATTCCTAAATTACCACGCATTGGAAAATCCGTTTTTGGCATTAATAATGAGTCTTTAAAATCTTTTGTCTTTACTTCCATATTATTTATCCTCTCAATTTATCATTTTAATGTTTTACACTTATTTTTAAGACTATTCGATCTTTCTTAGAATAGCCGACTATTTCACATACTTTAATTCGACCAAATTTTCTAATCGACAACAAATCATCAACTTTAACATTATGCGTTATACTCAAACATTCTTGATGATTAATTAAAACTAATCCTTTATTAATTAATTCTACTGCCTCTGTTCTTGAACAATTAATGGCTTTACTAACAACAGCATCAAGTCTCATACTTGCAACATTAATTGTTTTCATTACTTCTTGATCGCTTTTTAGATTAATTACTTTAACTTCTTCAAATTTTACACCATAATTTAGTATTGATGTCAAATTCTTAATTAAGTATTCTTTTATTTCTTCTGTAACAAAAATTGTTATCAATTCATCATCAACAATAATATCACCAAAAGTATTTCTTTCAATTCCAAGTGACATAATTGTCCCTAACACATGACGATGCGTAATTTTTGCAAAACGAATATTATATTTGCTTTGAATAATTGCAATTTTAAATTCATCTAGGTTTACATCATTATCATAAGTAATAATTGCTCTTTTACGTTCTGCTATCTCATAACCACCATACAATATTACTTTAGTTTGATGATTATTAATAACATAAATTTGTTTTTGTTCTTCAAAATCTAAAAATTTTGTTAAAATATTTTTTCCTAGATCTAAATTTTTTTTAAAATCACCAATTTTATTTTTAATCATCTTGCAAATGACCAAATTCTTTAATCCATTTATGTAAACTACCATCCTCAAAAGCAACCGCTGTTGCAATCAAATATGATTCTTTTCCTATTTGATAAGATTCACCATTTATTGCATAAATCAATCCTGATAAAAATGATAATACATGATTACATTTATTAACATCTTGCATTTTATCAAAATTAATTAAAACTGGACAATTTCCTAAAATTGCATCAGCTAAGTCAAGCATTTGATCATCAACATCTTGTTCTTCTGATAAATTATAATTTAATAAACGATCAAAGGAAGTACCTAATTTTTTAATATTAACTTTTTTCTTCCTAATCATTATCTTCACCTATTTTGAAAAAATTTGTCCAAGTCTAACAAAGGTTGCACCATGATTAATCGCAATTTGGTAATCATTACTCATCCCCATTGATAACTCAGTACATGGGGCATATGGTAGATTTAATGCTTGGACTTCTTTTTGTAATTCTACCATCGCATCAAAATATGATGCAATTAAGTCTTCATCAAATGTATTTTTTCCCGTTGTCATCAAGCCAACAACTTCTATCTTTTCATATTTTGCTAAACTCTTAATAAAAGGGATAACCTTTGACTCATCTAATCCCGCTTTATTCGGACTGCTTGCAATATTCACATATACAAAACATTTAAGAGGATCTTTTCTTTTACGAGTCTTATTAATGGCATTAGCAAGATCAATACTATCTAATGAATGCAAGTAATCAATTGAGTCAATAAAAGCACTATTTAGTTTTGGTGGTATTTTAATAATACCAAAATAATGCCAAGTAATCGGATAAGCTTTTAGTGCTTCATACTTTTCTAAAAAAGTATCTTTACGATTTTCACCAAGATCTAAAATTCCAGCTTCGACAATTTCTTTGGTTTTTGCAACATCAAAATATTTAACCGCAGCAACAACTCGCACATTAGGATGTTCTATTAACGATTCTCTTACTTTTAATACTTGTTCTTTAACTGCCATCTTCTCACCTCTTTTATTCTAAATTGGTATTAATTGTAGTATATCATATTTTAGAAATAAAAACAAGTTTTTAACCTATGATGTTTTTAATACAATGATTAGCTTTTACAAATTATTTAATCCTTTTACATAATCATCTAAAATACCATTTGTTTTGGAATTGTTTTTAGACAACTTATTAGCTTTTCCATTCACTTGCAAAAAACTCAGATTTATGGTAAAATAGGTTAAGCCACAAATATTAATAAAGAAGAGAGGAAAATCAATATGGTAAAAGAAAGAAGAATTTTTACATCTGAATCTGTTACTGAAGGACATCCTGATAAGGTATGTGACCAAATTTCTGATGCAATTTTAGATGATATTTTGGCACAAGATCCAAATGCCCATGTAGCTTGTGAAGTATGTGCAACAACAGGACTAGTCATGGTTATGGGAGAGATCACAACAACTGGATATTGTGATGTTCAAAAAATTGTTCGTAAGACAGTCGAAGAAATAGGATATAATCGTGGAAAAGTTGGTTTTGACGCTGAAAACTTAGCTGTACTTGTATCATTAGATTCCCAATCACCTGATATTGCAATGGGTGTAAGGGATGGCGAAGGTGCAGGTGATCAAGGAATGATGTTTGGTTATGCTTGTGAAGAAACACCTGAATATATGCCACTACCAATTATTTTAGCTCATAAACTTGCCAAAAGATTAGCAGATTTAAGAAAAGTTGAAGGTCATAAAGAATTACGTCCTGATGGCAAAACCCAAGTATCTGTCGAATATGATGAAAACAATAATCCAATTAGAATTGATACAATTGTAATTTCGACACAACACGATGAAGAAGTTTCCCAAAAATATTTAAGAGAATTAATGATTAATGAAGTGATTAATAAAGTAATTGATGCTTCACTAATCGATAAAAATACCAAAATTCTCGTTAATCCAACTGGTCGTTTCGTAATCGGTGGACCTAAAGGTGATACAGGTTTAACTGGTCGTAAGATTATTGTTGACACTTATGGTGGGTATGCTCCTCATGGTGGTGGTGCCTTCTCTGGTAAAGATCCAACTAAAGTAGATCGTAGTGCTTGTTATGCTGCAAGATATGTTGCAAAAAACTTAGTAGCTGCTCATCTTGCCTCTAGAGTTCAAATTCAATTGTCATATGCTATAGGTGTAGCCGAACCAACAAGTATTTGTATTGAAACATTTGGTACTTCTCGTTTTACTGAACCAGAATTAATTCAAATTGTTCGAGAAAATTTCGATTTAACACCAAAAGGTATTATTAATTCACTTGACTTAAGAAGACCAATTTATAAACAAACTGCAGCTTATGGACACTTCGGTCGAACTGATGTTCTTCTTCCATGGGAAGCATTAGATAAAGTTGATACTTTAAAAAAATATTTAAATAAATAACGATAGGAGTAGCTTATGTTAAATGAATTAATGAATATAATTCGACAAGAAATCTATAATGCGATTGATTCACTAGGATATCTTGATCAACAAATTATCCCTTCTATGGAAGAAATCATCTTAGAAATTCCTAAAGATAAAAGTTTTGGCGATTATGCGACAAATATTGCAATGCGTCTTGCGAAAGTTGCAAGAAAAGCACCAATTGTTATTGCTAATGAAATTGTTGAAAAACTAAATCAAGAAAAAATGCACCTATCTAAAGTTTTAGTAGCTGCACCAGGTTTTATTAATCTAACTCTAGATTTAAACTATCTATCTAAAATCGTCAATGTTATCAATGATTTGGGATCAAATTATGGTGATCTAACAATAGGTAACAATCAATCAATATGTTTAGAATATGTTTCTGCTAATCCAACTGGATATCTTCATGTTGGTCATGGTAGGGGTGCTGCATATGGTGCTAGTTTAGCTAATATTCTAAAAAAAGCAGGGTATACTGTCAATCGTGAACACTACGTTAATGATGCTGGTAACCAAATCACGAATATGGCTAAATCAGTATATGCTAGGTATGAAGAACTATTCGGTCGTGAACTAAATATTCCCGAAGATGGTTATTATGGTAAAGAAATTATTACTGTTGCTGAATCTTTTAAAGAACAATATGGTGATAAATATTTAGATCATTTTGACTTAACTTTATTTAGAAAATTTGGAACTGAAAAACTTCTAAATAATCTAAAGAAAGATTTAAAATCATTTAATGTCGAATTTGATACATGGTTTTCGGAAACATCATTATATGAATCAAATGCCGTAGCCAATGTATTAAGTCTTTTAAAAGCCAAAAATTATACCTATGAACAAGATGGAGCTTTATGGCTAAGAACCACTGATTACAATGATGAGAAAGATCGTGTAATTGTCAAAAGCGATGGTAGTTACACTTATTTGCTACCAGATATTGCATATCATGCCAATAAGTTATCACGAGGCTATAATCATCTAATCGATGTATTAGGTGCAGATCATCATGGATATATCGATCGATTACATGCAGCAGTCAGCATGGTCGGTGGCGATTCTAATTTAATTGATGTCGAAATTCTACAAATGGTCAGAGTATTAGAAAATGGTGAAGAAGTAAAAATGAGTAAACGTAGTGGTAAAGCAATCACCTTAATTGATTTAATCAATGAAGTTGGGACTGATGCTTTAAGATACTTCTATGTTGAAAAATCTCTTTCTACACATATGGATTTAGATTTAGGTTTAATGAAACAAAAATCAACAGACAACCCTGTTTATTATGCCCAATATGCTCATGCAAGAATTTCAGGTATTTTTGAAAAATGGAATAATTTAGGTAATTCCTTTACTCCAGTTCAAGAATTCAAACATTTAGACTTAAATAAAATTAAACAACTATGTTTAGTATTAATCCAATATCCTAATGTAATCAAAGAAGCTGCAACTAAACGTTTAGTTCATAAACTTCCACATTATATTTTTCAACTATCATCTGAACTTCACAGTTTCTATAATGATGAAAAAGTTATTACTGATAATTATGAGGAAGTATTAGAGAAACTAACTCTACTTAAAGCCGTTCAAATTGTTTTAAAAGATGCATTAACATTAATTGGTGTTTCTGCTCCTGATAAAATGGAACAAAAATAATACAGATCCGATTTAAAAAATCGGGTCTTTTTGCATATTTTTTGTCTAATCTTATAAAATAAAAACTTAGTCTCTTACAAAAAAGACTAAGGTTTTTTATAAAATGGCACCCTAAATAGGAATCGAACCTATATCTTAAGAATCGGAATCTCATATTTTATCCATTAAACTATTAGGGCATTTTTATAGATTTGATAAATCAAAAAGACTCCATAAACCATTTTCAGGAATATTGGTAAATTTCAATACTTCTTTTGTTATCGGATGAACAAAGGCTAAATAATAAGCGTGAAGACAATATTTTTCATTAATTTTACTACCATATAGATGATCTCCTACGAGAGGATGATTAATATTAGCCATTTGAACTCTGATTTGATGATGACGTCCAGTATGTAGTAATACCCTGATTAAACTATAATTATTATTTGTTGAGATTAATTGATAGTCTAACACTGCTAGTTTCCCTACTTGATCATCGCTTATAAACGATTTTACTAGTTTTTCATCCTTAACTAAATAATTTTTTAATGTTTGTTCGGTTTTCGGTACTCCTTCTACTACTGCAAGATATTTTTTAAAAATATCATGATTCCTAATTTGTTCAGTCAAGCGACTGGCAGCTTTGGAAGTTCTTGCGAAAACCATAATACCAGAAGTATTTCGATCTAAACGTTGGACTAATCCCAAATAAACATTTCCTTCTTTATGATATTTTTCTTTGATGTATTGTTTTAAAATTGATAACATATCTGGATCTTTTGTATGATCTGCCTGACTTAAAATACCAACGGGTTTTACTACTACAATAATATGATTGTCTTCATATAATATATTTAAGTTCATCTTCTTCACCTTTTTGTTATCTATTATATAACAATATTTTCAAAATTGAAAGAAATTTGATTTATTGTTTTAATTTTATTACATAATTATTTCCTATTCATTTTAGTTGAAAATATTGTAAAAATTTTGTATAATGTTATTAATATTTTTAAATTGATATTGTATTGTATTATCGTATAATATAGAGAAAGGATTAGTATGGCAAAACAATTAAATGATGCAATAAACATTAATGATTTTACTCTTGATGAAAAACCAAAAAAATTATCTAAAAATGAAAGAAAGAAATTAAAAGTTATTACTCAATTAATTGAAGGAGAAATTAATGGCACCCAAGCTGCTGAAAAATTAGGAATTACAACAAGACAAGTTCGAAACCTAAAAAGACAAGTTCTTAATGAAGGTAGAGATGGAGTTATCCATAAAAACAAGCAATATAAACCATATAATACCTATGATGAAGAATTATGTGTATTTATTTGTAAACTATACCGTAAAAACTATCGTGGAACTAACTTTAGTGAATTTGCAAGAATAGTTCAAGAAGATTATGGAGTTTTAGCTTCAAGAAGTACAATTTATAATTTCTTAAGAAAAGGTCGGATTCGTTCACCTCAACGTAAAGCTAAAAAACGTAAGGTAATTAGTTATGATGATCAAGGTAATAAAATTATTCAAATTGTTCGTATCTATGATCGTAAAACAACAAATAATCCAAGTGGTAAAAAGGTAATTGCTAGCACAACAATTAAACCTGCTAGAAAGCCACGTACTACTACTTCAAATTCAAAGAAGAAATAATAGCTCTAAAGATCCTTTAGAGTTTTTTTAAAAAGGAGAATTATGAATAAAATAGAAATTAAAATAGGTAATGTTGTTATTGGAAATAATCATCCAATTGCAATTCAATCAATGACTAATACTCCAACTAAAGATATTAAAGCTACCATCAATCAAATTAATGCATTGAGTAAAATTGGTTGTATGATTGTTAGAGTTGCCGTATTAGATATGGAAGATGCTCTTGCAATCAAAGAAATTAAAAAACATATTACGATTCCACTAGTTGCTGATATTCATTTCGATTATAAACTTGCAATAGCTGCAATCGAATCAGGTGCAGATAAAATTAGAATTAATCCCGGTAATATTGGAAGTTTTGAAAAAGTTAAAGCCGTTGTTGATAAAGCAAAAACTGCTGGTATTCCAATTAGAATCGGTATTAATAGTGGATCAGTTGAAAAAGAGTTACTAAAAAAATATGGTGGTCTTAAGCCAGAAGCAATGATCGAAAGTATGGAAAAACATGTTAAAATGTTAGAATCACTAGACTTTTACAATATTGTTTTAAGTATTAAAGCTACTGATATTGATATGACTTTAAAGACTAATCGTTTACTTAATCAGAAATTTAAATATCCAATCCATATTGGACTTACTGAATCAGGAACTGTTTTATCAGGTGCAATCAGATCCAGTTACGCCCTAGGAGTTCTGTTAAATGAAGGAATAGGAAACACCATTCGCGTTTCACTAAATGGTGATCCAATCAATGAAATCCCGGTTGTTAAAGATATTCTTGCAATGCATGGTTTATATCAAAAGCCAACATTAATTTGTTGCCCAACATGTGGTAGAACTGCTTATAATATGGTTGATATTGTAAATGAGATTGATTCTTTTTTAAACACCCTTAATGTTAAAATCAAAGTTGCCATTATGGGTTGTGTTGTTAATGGCCCAGGTGAAGCTAAAGAAGCTGATATAGGTATTGCTGGTGGCAAGAATGAAGCAGTTTTATTTAAGCATGGTCAAATTATTAAAAAGATTCCTGAACAAAAAATTGTTGAAATTCTAAAAAAAGAAATTCTAGAAATGATAAAAGAACGTTAAATCAACGTTCTTTTTTTGATGCTTCAATGATTTGCATCTTTAGATTAGAGTCAAATACGCCCCTTTTAATCATTGCGATTTCCCATTTATAAGGGGGATAGGTTTCTTTATTATCTAAAGATGGTACATATGGTGTTTCTAATATTTTAGGAATATTAATAAAATCTTCATCGTTAATTACTCGTAATAATGTATCAAATCCAATATTACCGAAGCCAATATTTTCATGGCGGTCTTTATGTGAATCAAGAATATTTTTAGAATCATTGATATGAATTACTTTTAAATAATCTAATCCTATGATTTGATTAAATTTTAATTTTACTTCTTCATAATGATTAACTAAATCATATCCTGCATCATTAAGATGGCATGTATCTAAACAAACCCCAATACGATTTTGATCTACTACTAAATCTATAATCGCTTTAATTTCTTCGAAACTTCTTCCAACTTCATTTCCCTTTCCCGCCATTGTTTCTAAACAAATTACAACATTTAATCCTTCAGTATTTTTAATTATCTGATTAATACCTTTTGCAATTTGTTTAATTGATACTTCTGTTTCACAATCAGTATGTGATCCAGGATGTAGGACTAAGTATTTACAACCAATACTTGCAACACCTACAACTTCTTTTGTTAAAAAATCAACAGCAAAGGAATGTTTTTCATCATCGATTCTTCCTAAATTAACGATGTATGGGGCATGAATAATTATATCTTCTAGATTAATATTATTTTCTAATGCTAATCGCTTCATCGCACTAGCATTCATCGCTGATAGGGGTTTTCTAATTGTATTTTGAGGAGCACCTAAGTAGACCATAAAACAATTAGCACCATATGATAGGGCTTCTCTAATACTTCCTTCTAACATTAATTGTCCATTATTACTAACATGAGATCCAATCTTCATTAGCGTCTTTCTTCCTTTGCTTTCCTTTTATAAATTTCTTGAATGTATGCTCTTTTAGCTTTACGAATTTTTTTATCAATTTCGGCCTTGCGTTTTTTCCGATAGCCTGGCTTAACTTTTTTTGGCATTCTTACTTCCATATGAACTTTATTTTCAATACCCTTGACAAAGCTATGAGATTGTGGTTTCACTAATTTTGTTTCTTGCAATTCGCCATCTTTAATCTTAACAAACTTAACAATTAAATTCTTTTCCCTTAATTGGTTAACATATGCATCATCTTCATAAGCATATAAAGAAATCGCTATACCTGTATTATTAAAGCGTGCAGTTCGGCCAGTTCGATGAATATAAAATTCTATATCATTTGGTAAATCAAAGTTAATTACATGGCTCACACCTTCAATATCAATTCCTCTTGCAGCAATATCACTCGCTACAACATAGTGAAATTCCAAGTTTTTAATTCTTCTTAACATTTGTTTACGATCACGATCATCCATTGCACCATGAATTTTACCCACTTTATAACCATTTTCCGCAAGATGCATTGCAAGCGATTCAACTTTTTCTTTAGTATTAGCAAAAATAATTGCTAAATAGGGATTAATAATTTTAAGTAAATCTAATAATACAATTTCTTTTTGCTTTGCTTTACATTGCAGCATCAAATGTTCAATATTAGTAGTCGTAAGATTTTTTTCTTCTAAAATAATCGTTTCAATATTTTGTAAATATCGGTTTAAAAATGATCTAAGTCCTTTAGAGATCGTAGCAGAGAAAATCAAAAATTGGGGATTATTTTGAATTTTACCCATAATATGGTCAACTTCAACGATTTCTTTTTCTTCAAAAATCATATCAGCTTCATCAATAATAATGGTTTTTGCATTATGGATTTTTAAAGTATTAGAAGCAATAACTAAATCGTGAATTCTACCGACTGTTCCTATTACAATTTGGGGTTGACTTTTTTCATATTTTTTAAGTTCAACATCACGATCCATCCCACCGATTACTTTTGCAATCATAATTTCTTTTTTTGAATATGATGCGATTTGGGTTGCAACATTATACAATTGTTCTGCTAATTCTCTAGTAGGTGAAATGATAACTACTTGACAACTATTATCTGATTCATCGAGCTTTTGAAAAATAGGCAACATAAAAGCATGAGTTTTACCCGAACCTGTTGCACTTTCCACCATTAAACTATCCCCTTTAATTGCTTTTGCTAATACTTTGGATTGAACCACAGTCGGATCGGTAAAATGAATAGCTTGTAGAGCATTATTAATGTATTCTTTGAAATGATAATCTTTAAATTTACTCATTTTCTCCCTCCTTATTTCCATACAAAACGCCATCTTCTTGATGGGTTATTTTAACTTTAATTATCTTGTTAACTAAATCTTTTTCTGTACTCACGAAACATACTTCTAAGTAATTACTCGTATGCCCCTTCCACATTCCTGATTTCATATTTTCAACTAATACTAGGACCGTTTTACCTATATAAGCATGATTATGGTTAATTTTCATTTCCTTCGCAACATCAAGCAAGATTTTCGCCCGATTATTAATAATACTAGCTGGTAAATGACCTTCCATTGTATCCGCTATCGTATTTTTTCTTCTAGAATATGGAAAAACATGCATATCATAGAAATTAATCTTCTTAACGAAAGCAAGACATTGATTAAATTCTTCTTCTGTTTCTGATACAAATCCAGCTAAAATATCAGTTGTGATTGAGACTTCATCAAATAAATTTCTAATTTCAGTAATCTTAGCTTCATAAAAATCGGTTAAGTATTTTCTTTTCATTTTTATTAAAATACTATCACTACCACCTTGAAGTGGAATATGAAAATGCATTGCAACTCTTGTTTCATATTGCTTAATCACTGCCAATAATTCTGATGTTACTTCCATTACTTCAATTGATGAAAAACGCACGCGATAGATATCGGTTTCTTCCATTACTAATTTAAGTAATCCGGCCAAATTAATATTTCCTAAATCTTGTCCATATGTTCCAGTATTAATCCCTGCAAAAATTACTTCTTTGGTTCCTTTTGCAACAAGCATCTTGATTTCTTCAATAATATTTTCAGGGCGTCTACTTCTAATCTTACCTCTTGAATATGGAATCGCACAATAACTACAATAATTTTCACAACCATCCTGAATCTTTATAAAAGCTCTAGTATGATTTACTAAATTATTGATTTTCATTTCTTCATATGTGGGATTTTCTAAAACATTTGTGACATTCATTATCGATATTTTAGTTTCTAAATAACTATTAATGATATCATAAATCTGCATCTTATTATTAGTTCCTAAAACAATATCGGCTATTTTTGATACTGCTTCACAATTTAATTGTGAATAACATCCCATTGCAACTACAATGCTATCTGTATTTCTTCTACGAGCAGCATGAAGCATTTGTCTTGATTTTTGATCAGATGTACTAGTTACAGTACAAGTATTAATAATATAGACATCACATAGATCACGAAAGTTTCTTAATTCCCATCCATGCTTAATTAAATCATTAATTACTGCTTCTGATTCATATGAATTGACTTTACACCCTAAGGTTAATACACTAAAACTAATCATTCTTTAATCTCCCATTCATAGCTAAGAGCTGACATAATATAGATTGGAGCAACTTGCGTTCTTAAAATTCTTGGACCTAATGAAATTGGCAAAAAATCTGCTTGCTTTAACATTTCTACTTCTTTATCACTAATTCCCCCTTCAGGTCCTACCAAAATCAAAACATTTTGATATTTTTTATCTTTTAATAGTTTTTTTAGTGAATCATCAGCACTTGATTGTTCATATGCGTAAAGACATAAATCATAATCAGCTTTTAAATTTAGAAGTTCTTTGAAAGTATAAACCATTTCTACTTCCATAACCTTAATTCGATGGCTTTGTTCAGCGGCTTCTTTAGCAATTTTTAAATATCGATTGTTTTTCTTGGCTAATTGTTCTTGATTAACTTTAACAATCGAACGTTCCATCATCACCGGAATATATTTACTAGCACCTAATTCACAAATATAGTCAATAACTTCTTCAGTTTTTTCTTTTCGAACCAATCCTTGAGCTATTGTTACAGAATATGGTAATTCTTTTTGTTCATGTAATTCTGTTTCCACTTCTAAAGTTACTAATGTTTTAGTTATTTCCATGATTTTTGCAATCCAACTAGTTTTTTGATTACTAACATAAACTTTTGTTCCAATTTTCATTCGCATGACATGAACAATATGATGATAATCGTCTCCATCAATATAGATTAGTGGTAATTCTATTTTTGAAGGTTCTACAAAATAACGTTGCATAGTAAAACTTCCTTTCCTCATTTTAATATTATAACAAAAAAACCTAATTTTTGCAAGAATAAGTGACTATAACAAAAAGAGTAAGTAAAAACTTACTCTTAATCTGTTAACTCCATTTTGCGTATAAAGTTAAATTACCTGTTGTTCCAATCTTTATTTCCGTAACTTGTGGTCCTGAACAATCACTTGTTAAATACCAACCCAAGAATGTCTTATTTCCCGTTGGAATTGGTAGAATAAATTCATCATTAATTGTATATGTTAAATGTGTCGAAGGCATCGTTACACTAACTGATGAGTCCATTTCTTCAATATATTTTACTGGATAATCATTAAATACCGAAATATTTGTACCTTGAGCCCATTGATGGAATCTAAACCAAATTTGAATTTTGCCTGCAGATGTCGGTGTATATGTAGTATCATATGCTGGATAACCATTCTTGATTGCATTATATAAATATGGATCCATTCCTTGATATTTAACTAAATATTGAGAACTATTTAAAAAATAATTATCATCAATCTCTAATTTTGCAGTTCCATCACTATTTCTAATTAAAGGCTTATATAATATGTTGGAAATAGTTTTTTCAAATGCATATTTATCAATTGCTTTTAATTCATCGATTGAACTAAAAGTTGCTGTAGTTGAATTTCTAGTTAATGTATAAGTACCATTATTTATCGTTAAGCCATTAATGTTACTTGCATTATCCTTTATCCAAGTAAACAAATCAATATAAAATTCATTGATAAAATCAGATTTAGTTTCCCAATGAACTTCTTTTATACTGCTTAAATTACCAACATAAGTAATTGTATAATTAATTATTTCATATGATGCAGTAATCGTTTGATCTTCTCTAATATTTCTTAATGATTTGTCCCAACCTATGAATTCATAACCTAATCTAGTTGGATCATTCGGAGCAGCTACAGTTTTCCCTTTTTCGACTAATGTTTCTTTCAAAATTGTTCCATCATAATCTACAAATGTAACTGTATATTGTTCTTTTGGTTCATTACTACTTTCAGGTAATACTAGTTTACTCATTAAATGCCAATCACATGTAACATAATCAACACCCTTGTTAATCCATTCTTGAACTACATCATAATCGACCCATTGAGTATAAGTATATGTAGAAATTTTGATTCCTTGTTCCTTATATTTTGCAAGCCATTCTTCACTATTACTATAACTTCCAGTTGTATTAATACTTATATCTAAATTATACTCTATACAAAGATTAAATGTCGTTTCACTTTCACATGAATTTACTAAATATTGACATTCAACATCAGAATAACCATTATTTCTAGTCCAAATTAAACAATTATATTGTGAACCTAGGAAAATAACTTTGTTACGCATTTCATGCTTTTCAATAATATCCATTAATGCTTGCATTCTTGATTGATCACTATTTGTAATTCCAGCTGATGATTTTAATTCAATTACCGCTTTTACATTATATTGTTTACATATTTCTAAATAACGTTCAAGGCTACAAATCTTTGATGTATACGGTGAACCTGTAACACTACCATTATTTGCGGGGTATCCAGCACTACGCGATTTAGTTATTTCTACATCTTTTAATACTGCCCAATCAGTATTTGCAATCGTATAATCACCAAAAGTATCGTCATGAGACAATACAAAAACACCATCTTTTGTTTGTTTTAAGTCCACTTCCACTGCTTGATATTTAAGTTTGGTAATTGCATACATAATCGCTTCTTCAGTATTCATTATTCCATAATAACATCCTGCATGACCAATAAACTCAACATCATAATTCCATACTATCTCAACATTTCGTTTCAGTGTTTGTTTATTACCAGCACTATCACTTACTTCATATGTAATTTCTTGAATTCCATATTCAGTTGGATCATAACTTTCAATAACAATAATTTGATTAGAAATATCTCCATCAACATTATCAATTGCTTCAACATCTGCTAATAAATCAATGGTTTTACCCCAATTAATCGTTAGTTTATCTATAGCACCAGCCTGTAGTTGTAATCTTGGTTTTTCTGTATCAGGGACTGTTACAATAATTTGAATTGTTTTAAAAATAGTTTCATCATAAGTTGATATAATTTTTAAAGTAGTTTTACCGACTTGTAAAGCAGTAATAATTCCATTATCACTAATTGAAATAATGTCAGTATCCTCTACTTCAAAGCGCACTTCTTGAACTGCTTCAGCTGGTAAGACTTGATATGATAATTGATAAGTTTCAGCACATAATAACTCAATTTGTGATACAGCAACAATTTCGGTTGGCTTTATTATTCGCTTTGATACATTAACTATGATTGCTTTATAAATAGTTTCATCACATGTTGATATAATTTTTAAAGTAGTTTGTCCTACTTGTAAAGCCGTAATTACTCCACCATCACCAATTGAAATAATATCAGTGTCTCCTACTTCAAATCGCACTTCTTGAACTGCTTCAGCTGGTAAAACTTGATATATTAAATCATACTGTTCTTCAACGATTAAATTGATTTCAGAAACACTACTAATTTCAGTTGGTTTTACTATTTTTTTCGTTACTTTAACATCAATATAAAATGGTTCAACCTTTTTATTATCTTTAACCCTAACTTTAATCGTAGTTGTCCCTGCTTTTAATCCTGTAACAATATGATCATTAATCATAATAATTTCTTGATCATATTCAGAATATTCTAAATCAGCTAAATCAAAATTATCATTGATTAGTTCAATTTGAAAAGTTTCTTCAATAAATAAATTAATTTGACTAGTATTAAGTTCAAGCTTTTTAGTTTTCTTACATGAACTAATCGATACTAATAATATTAGAATCCAAAATAAATAAATCAGTTTTTTCATAACACATTTCTCCTCGTTTCTAGTTATATTATATCATTAAAAGATTGATTTTAGAAAGTAATATTATCTTTTTTTTACTTAAATTTGCAACTTTAATAAAAATGTGATATAATTTACCTATCAAGGAGAATAAAGTTATGCGTATATATGAATCATCAGAAGATTATTTAGAAAGAATTTTAATTTTACAAAAAAAATTAGGAGTGGTTCGTTCAATTGATATTGCAAATGATATGAATTATTCGAAAGCAAGTATTTCTAGAGCAATCAAAAAATTACGTGAAGAAGCGTTAATTACAATTGGTAATGGTGGTAATATCATCCTAACTGATGAAGGTTTACGCCTTGCTAACCATATTTATGAACGTCATACCATTTTAACTGAATTCTTTATTTCACTTGGTGTCGATGAAACGATTGCTGAAAAAGATGCATGCAAAATTGAACATGACTTAAGTAATGAATCATTTGATGCATTAAAAAAATATCTAAATAAATAAAACTGGATAGGTCAAGCTATCCAGTTTTTTTAGTTGGAAGTCCAAATTTACTTCTAACCCACGATTTATACCAAATACCCCACTCTTTCAATCCAGAATCGCTAAAATCAGTCAGAGATTGATTAGATGGAAGCAAAATTGAAGCACTACCATTGCTGTTAGAAATATTCCACGCAACATAGCTGATATTATACTGATCTAAAATTCGGTACCAATTAGTAATACTTTCATAATCAATTAAGCCATCTCCACTACTATTCATTCCACCATGTTCACTAATGAAGACCGGAAAACCTTTTTGATAAGCTGTTCTTACTTGTTCAAAGTTATAATGACCATTGGCATAGAAATGATAAGTATACATAATATTATCATACCCTTCTAGTGGTGAAGCCATTACACTATTTAAATCGGCTGTCCATTTTGGATTACCTACTAAAATAATCGCATCTGCATCATTTTCACGAATTTTTGGAATTACCAAATTAGCATAAGCTTTACACTCTGCCCAAGTTGTATCGCCATTCGGTTCATTCATAATTTCATATAAAATATTATCATAGTCTTTAAACTCTTCGGATATTCGACTAAAGAATTCCATCGCTTCAGCTTTATAATATAGTGGATTTTTATCATTAACATTGGTTGCACCAACCATATGCCAATCTACAATAACATACATATCTAGTTCCGTAGCAATTTTGATTCCTTCTACTATTTTACTATATAGAAAAGCTTGATTTGATTCATCAGTTTCACAATAACCATCTTCTGATGTGTATAATGCAAGTCTAATAACATTTATACCAAACTCATTATGAATTGCATCAAAAGATTCATAATTTACATAACGATTAAACCATTGTAATCCATGCGTAGAAAGACCAATTAATTGAAATTTTTCACCATATTCATCAACTAAATCAGCACCATTAACAGATAATTTACCATGGTCAGAAAAACCATTATTCACATAAGCCACCCTCTCTCCTTTTAAACCACACATTTTACAAATTGGTCGTTTATAGCCGTAATGATCATCGGTTGCTTTAATCGTAATTTCATAACGATATGAATGCATGCCTGTTGCAGGATAAATTACTTCTTGAGTATATCCACAATCACAACAAGTTTTTCGATAATATCCATCTTCTGAACAAGTTGCTAGAACTTCTTCTTCTTCAAAAACATGGTTTTTCTTTTGTTCTGAACGTTCGCTAACTTTACCACATTGGATACATTTATATTCAGCATAAACAGTAGTATTACATTTTGTTCCCTCAGGAAAAACCCATTCATATGCTATACATTCGTGGTTATCTATTTCTGAATCAGCATTATTTTTTTTACAACTATTTATACTAATGATACAAACAAATAATATAATTAAAAATTTAACTTTTTTCATTTTTACCCTTTAATTTAAATATTTTTCTTCTCTAATAATTTTTCATCTTTAATTAACTTCTTTCCAACATAACTTAAAACTAACCATAATACAATACCTACAATTAAAGTAATAACACAGGCAATTACTGCATCCATAAATAAATCTAAAGTTAGGATTTCAGTTAATGTATCATTAAACATACTACCATCAACTTTGCCTTGTTGAAATGGAAAGAAAAGATAATGACAATTACCCCATAAAATATAACAGTAATTATCGATATTAATATCATAACCACTTTTTACTAAATCAGAATAACACCATAAACAAAAGACACAAGCTAGAATTACAATACCACCATAAACAATTGATGAGTATTTGAACGCAATCTTTTTAATATAGTGAATTCGGCAAATAAAGTAACCGATGATTAGCAACATTAAAACAATTAATCCAATTAAGATACCATAAAATAAATTAAATAAAACTTTAACATCTTTCATGTGAACAACTGCTTGCTCACCAAAGATTGATACATTATCTGTTTCTTTACCATTGACTCTAACGTCATCCATGACAAGTTCAAAACTATCTAAATCAGTAAATAAATAGTCAACAATATGGTGAATAATGATATTTAATTGTTCATCACTAAAATAAGCAATTTTATTGTTTTCGCCATTGATAAAATAAATTGGTTTTCTAGTTTCTTCACCTGCTTCATTAATTGTTGCGTATATACCATTTTTTGCAAATTGTTTTTCATAAAAACTTGGTGACTTAGCACAAGCAAAAGCTGGAATCAAAATACATACTAAAAATAGACTTAAGCTAAAGATCACAACTAAAATTCGATCAATTATTTTCATTTTGTCCACCTCTTATTTTTATCTAATTATAGCACAATAATCACAAATATGCAAAATAAAACTCTTAAAACAAATAAAACTGCAACTAGTTTTAACTAATTGCAGTAATACTTTTATTATAAATTATTCAGTATAAGAACCATGAACAACACTTGAGAATGTAGCAGTTTTACTGACACCAGTAGAATTGTTAGTAACAGTTACAGTATAACTAACTGTTGTTGTTTCTAATGGAATTGAAGTTATACGACCTTGATTATTTAAAATATTAGTATTATTTGATTTCATTGAAATTGTATAACCACTCATATTCATAACCATATCATATTCAGCATTAACTAAAGCCATAAACTTATACCATGGATCACCACTATTTTGAAGTAATGTTTGTGGACAATCTTTACCACTAAATGCATGATGGCCATAAACTCTAGTTGTATCTAATCCTTTTTTCTTAAGCAAGTTAGCAACAAGTTGAGCAGTATAATGATAAGTAAGCCATAAATCACTACCTTCATTACATGCAGTTTCAATTCCAATTGAGTTTTGATTGCCACCACCATTACAAATATATTTATATGAAGAATTATAATATAATGCAGCAATATAATAGTAACCATTTACAACTTTCCATGCTGGTCCAAACCAAGTATAACGAGTTGATGTATATCCACTTGGCAAAGCAATACTTGATTTAGTACCATTGATTGTTAAGTAACCACCTGATCTACCATATGTAGGTTTAGTATTTGAAGTTGCTTTTACACCAGAATTGGTCCAACTAACAGTTCTTGAACCATCACCTGCATGTGCAGCTTTTTGTGTATCTGGCATACATTGGAAAATACCATCATTACCAGTTGTATAATGCCACGATGAACTCATTGTTCCTGCTTTATATTGATTATAAAGTGATAGGGCAGTACGATCTCCATCAACTGAAGCTTGAGGCATACCATTATAGTGAACAGTAATAAATTCAACACTTGAAAAAGCAGTACGACTTGGATTAAAATATCTAGATTTATCAACACTATAAGGGGTATTGAATAGATAATTTGAAACAGAACCAATAACATCAGTATAATAAGTTCCATATGCAACATTTAGATTTCTAATTACAAATACTTCTTCATTATGCGCTTGTGCAATGTATTTGAAGAAAGCAGATTCTGAAAGTGGTATGACTGTTACACCAAATGTAAGATTTACACTTGATCCTGCAACATATGCTTTAATTTCAGCATATCCCGCTTTGATTCCAGTAACAACACCATTTTCATCAACTGTTGCAATACTAGGATTTAATGATTCCCATGAAATTATTAAACTAGGATTTTTAACAGCCTTAGCTTTAATTGAAATAGTATTTTCAGGTTCTACATAAGAATCTGTAACAAATGAACCATCAATAAAGTCATTGATTTCAGCAAATGTGCTCCATTTTGCAGTAAGAACTAAATCACCAGCCATTGTTGCAGTAATACTTGAAATCTTAGTATCTGATTCATCATACCAACCTAAGAAACTTCTTCCATCTGTAACTTTTAGTTTTGGCAAATCAAATTCATCACCATATTGATACGAATAGATAAACTCACTAGGAATACTAAAAGTAGACCATACTGATTCTTTTCTTTCATCACTCCAGTAAGATGCAGTACTATTAGTCAAGAATTCATTTAAACGTTTATATGTTGTATAAGCAGAAGTCCATACAGATTGAGTTTCATTAATATTAATCATTATATCATCAAATTTTACAAGCCAATTAATCCATAAATCATGATAACTAGAAGAATGGACAAAATAATTTTCATCAATTGTTGTTTCATCATAGTTCATATTATAGAATGGATAACTACCAGCTGCACCTGTTGACCAAGATGCAAGTACTTCTGTCTTAAACGCATCGACACCATTTGTAGCTTTTGACCATTCATAATATTGACTCCAAAAATATGTTGTAAATTCTTCATAACTTGCAACACGCGTTGAAGCAAGTTCGCCTTCTTCATAAATATAGCTAATCACATAACCTTCGCCAGTAATTTCTAACCAATTAGCATATAGAGTTACATCTGCTACACAAGTTGTTGAAATTGAAGTTATTTTATTCATGCCTTCAGGATCTAAACTCCAACCTAAGAAAGCATAACCGTCACGTTTTGCAGTGGATAATTTAACTCCTTCACCTTGAGTGAATGTTGTTGGGTATCCTGTTGCATGAGTTGCAGGTGCATCAATTGAATCATTCATTACATAATTAATATTATGAACTGGAGCAGGTGCATTTAAATCATACCATTTTGCATAAACGGTGCATCCTTTATTTACACTAGTAACTGGTTCTCCGTTAAAATCACTTGATAAATACCATCCTAAGAACATATGACCAACTTTTACTGGTTCAACTAATTTTACACTTGTTCCTTTTAAAGCATGATTGATTACATATTCCGATGTTACTACTGTTTTTCCATTATAACCAGTTGTAGGAGTTGGAACAACACTTCTTAAATAATTAAATGTATCATAGCCAGTTGTTGATGAAGATAATAATCCTTGTGTACCATAGAAATATCCATCAAGAACAAAACCAAAGCCAGCTTTATAGCTAGTTGATGTTGGAGTAAGTGTATATTTATAACTAACTAGTTGAATAATATGACTTGTAAGATAATGATATTTTTCTTTATATGGACTAGTTCCTAAGAAACCACCAACAGCTTCATTTCCACTAATACTATCAAAGAAAAGTTCACTATAACCATCAGCTGCTCCTGTTTTACCTGTCGAAGTTGCATTATATAAAGCATATGGATCACCATATTGTTTAGAAAAACCATCCCAATCACTAACTCTTAAAGATGATGCTACTTTCGAAGAATTTAACAAATTATTTTCACTTAAATATTGATAAAAATCTGCCATAAAGACTTCTGGAAGTGTAGATACACTATCAATTCCAGATCCATCACTAACAGTTCCAGTTGTCCAAGACCATGAACCATCACTTAATTCATAATTAATTGTATATGAATCATCTGCCCATCTCGCATAAATATTCGTTTCAGAACCTTTGGTTGTAATTGGTTCACCTGAAAACTCGGCATTATCATACCAACCTAAGAACTCAATGTCAGTTTTTGTTACATTAGGAAGTGCATCACCATTATTCAAGTGAAAAACATTTCCCATAAACATTTCATAATATGTTGTTGCTTTAACTTCAATATTACAATCTTCATAACCAGTAATTGTTGCAGCATCAAATTGCAAGAAATATTGAGTTGGATCAGTACTATTAGTGATTGCTTTAATTAAAGCTAAACCAGTGGTATCTGTTGCAGCTGAGTGAGCAGCAATAACAAAGTCATATTTAGTATCACCAATATAGTCTTCAAACTTTTGACCACTTTTGATAACCTTAACAACTTTATATGCATTTATAGTTGGAACATATTTCACAACAATTTTATCCCAATACTGACCAAAACCGGTTGTCTTACCAGCATCCGTTAAAGTTAAATTCAAACCATTACCACCACCTGTATTGTGTTTAGTTAATGTAAAAATACTTTCTGCTACAAAACTACCGCCATTTAAATGTAAAGTTGTTTTCTTTTGATCATAGTCATATAAACTACTCACAATACTACTTCTATCACCTTCAGCGTAAGCTTTGACTGCTACATCAACAATACTTCGCGTAACAACATTATCTGAATATGTATATATTTCACCTAATTTAACAAAGGACCTTGCAGTCATTTTTTGTGAATATGCGTATTCAGGAATATTTACCATTGATACTTGGAAACAATCATTACTATCTAGCTCTGTGACGGTAGCTACAACAACATTATCAGCATTAACTGTTAACTCATTAGCAGCCAACTCACCACGTCCTATAACCATCCCCATTGTCATACCACTTGTCCAATTGGTTACTTTTGCTTCAAATTTTAATCCATTCGGTTCTTCAGTTCTAATTGAAGCTCCATCATTCATACTGACAACTACTGTTGCAGCATTTACTTTGATAAAACATAATGAACAAATAGTAATAATTATAAAAACTAATAAATATTTAGCTATTTTTTTCATCTAAATCTCCTCTATTATAAATCTATATGTACTGTATTATAACATATTCTTAATTTTTTTGAAAGTAAATAAATAATTAATTATTATTATTAAAAGTAAAAAAGGCTCCTATTTTAAAGTGAATTAAATGATATTCACTTCATTTTAGTTAGCCCTTTTACTTTATTATTTACTGCAAGAACCTTCAATAATTGTTCCAAGCGTAATTTGTTCTTGTGCACCATTAGTATCGACTGTTACAGTATAAGATATTACTGATGAATATACCGGTTGACTAGTGATTCTACCATGCTCATTAACAAAATCATATTCGCCATTTGTTTTAAATGTAAATGTTGTATCTTTAAATGTTGTTAATACTTCATATTCATGTTGAACAAGTTGAATAAATTCCTTCCATA
>CAZIQF010000004.1:0-92011 GCA_964541525.1 uncultured Staphylococcaceae bacterium
TATTTTGTAAAATTCATAAGTTAACATTTTTGAATATATCATATGTTAATCATAATTGGCAGAAATATGCTAACAATAATCTTGTCAAAATAAGAATTATATGGTATAATTAGTAAAAAAAGGAAGAAGGTAAAAACTTTATGAATATGGTATTATTAGGACTAGATATTTTAGTCTTTGCATCACTATTTTTAGCATTATTAGGTGGTTTAATTAGAGGCTTTGGTCGGACAATTAATAAAATTATTATCTTTTTAATTCCAGTTTGCCTATTATTTATTTTTATTAAACCAATTTCTAATAAAATTGTTAATCAAGAAATAGTATTGCCAACGCAAGTAGTAGAAATGTTGCCGGATGAAGTTCAAACGGAATTAGCAGCAGAATTATCTGGACCAATTTCGATTAAGCGAGTTATTGTTGAGGTAGTTGCCCATAATGTTTATCCGAATGATGCATCATTACAAGAATCATCCAAACTAGCAGATATGGTTGCAGCAATGTCAGAAATGATTATTATGATTGGTGTCTATTTAAGTGGCTTAGCTTTTATTGGTATTGCACGAATCATTATATCAATTATATTTGCGATCATTCGTAAAATTTTAGGAATTAAAATTAAAAGAAAAGCCCATTTATTAGGAATGGCTGCGGGAGTAGTTAATTTTGTAATCACATTCGTTTTAATCTTTTTACCAATTTACGGAATATTATCGCTTACATCAATGGTTATTAAAGATGTTGATTATTATCAAACTGAACTAAATTTACAACAAACAACAGCGGAAGTTCAAACAGTAGCTAATGAAAATGATGACTTATTACTAATTAGTGACACAATTGATAATTCATTTGTGAAAAAATATATTATTAGTCCAATTAGTGAAATTGTATGTAAAGATGAAGGTGCAACTTTTGATGCTATCTATGTTGGTAATGCGTTAACTTTTGAAACTGAAAATGGTCAAGTTAAGTTTTACGATGAATATAAAATTGTAAAAGATGCTTTTCCAACAATTGTAAAAATCTATAATATTGCATCAGGATTAAGTGATGGTGAAAATCTTATCAAGTTAAGTGATTTAACTGAAAATGATATTGATCAACTTGCTAATGTGTTGAAGAAGAGTAACTTATTAAGAGTAGCTTTACCAGCCATTGTGGAAGTAAGTTTATATAATTTAAGTAAAGAAGTTGAAAATAATGAATTAATCCTTAAATTAAAAGATATTAATTGGGATCAAGAATTAGATAGTATCTCTGATATTATTACTGTAATCAAGAATCATTTAGATGTTGAAATTGATTCCACTTCGTTTGAAACGATTATTGCGAGCCCTGGTGTAGCAAATCTATTGAAAGATTTAATCAATAAAACATTAGATGTATCAAGTATTACCGATATTGTATTACCACTTGCAGTCGAACTATTAGAACAAGAACTAACAACACAAGAAGAATTTAAAAAATATGATTTAGATTTATCAGGTTTAAAACAAATTGATTTTAATCAAGATGCAAAAGGACTAATTAATTGCATTTTCAATATTTATCAAATTTATTTAGACCTAAACATTAATTTTAGTGACTTAAAAGTAGCATTAAATAATGAACAACTTCCAGAAAAAATTGAAGAAGCATTTAATACAGTCAAAGAATCGGTGATTATTACGGATATTATTTTGCCGATTGTGATTGAATATACTGTTATTAAATTAAAAGAAGGACAAGGTATTGATATTGACTATGAATCACTAAAAGAAGTATCTTGGAGTAATAATTTATCAAGTATTGGTTCAGCCTTAAAGGAAATTGTTGAGGCTTATCAAGAATTAGACATAGATACAGATAACTTTAAAGGGGTTTTAGATAAACCTAATTTACCAACTGTTTTAGATGATGTAATTAATCAAGTTCTTGCAGTTGAAGTTATTAAAGAATATTTATTACCAATTATAATGAATAATCTATGTGATAAATTAAGTGAAATGGAAAATTTAAAAGATTTTAATCTTGATTTTACTGAAATTAGAAAAGCTTCATGGCAAACTGAAATCATTATTTTTAAAGATACATTTAACGCATTTATTAAAATGTATCAAGGCTTAAAAATTGATCCAGAACATTGGAGTGATGTCTTAGATGATCCATCGCTTTCAACTTATATTAACGACATTATGACTAATGCGTTAAAATCAGAAATTATTAAAACATATATTGTACCTAACCTTGCAAGTAAATTAACAGCAATGATGAAAGATAATGGTAGCTTAAATTTAAGTTTTATGGAAGAAATTATCACAACTGATAATATGATTACTTTACTTACTGATGATCTTGATAGCTTAATTAAAATTATGCAAAATTTAAAACAAATGAATATTTTTAAAGAAAATCAAGAAGCAGTTGATTTTAGTGATCCGGTAGTTCAAAACGCTTTAATCGAGATGATTAAGACTATCTTTGATTTAAAAATGATTGAAGGAAAAGAAGCAACTGTTGTTGACGGATTATTAACTACTTTTAATCTTCAATCACAATTAACAGGATTTGGTGTCACAATTGATTATAATAATGTTACAGATTGGGATAGCGAAATTGATAATTTATGTAATCTATTTATTAATATGATGTCACTTACTGGTGACTTAACTAGTTTTGATTTTAATGCTTTATTAAATAGTGATGCTCAAGAAGAACAAGAATTAATCGCTGATATTGTATCTGGCGTAGCTGGAAGTCAATTATTTGGTGATTCAATGTATGATGTTATTAAACAAATGATTAATAATTATTCAAATGAATTTGAAATTGAATTTACTGAAGCGGATAAAACAGCAATTGAAACAGAAACGACTTGGAAACAAGAAGTATTAACTATTTTTAAAATCTTAGAAGATGGAAAAACACTTGCTAATAGCACCGATTATAAAACTTTAGACCCAGAATTAATTAAATCAATTATGCTTGATGCAAGTGATAGTGTTATTGCAAGTAAGATTATCGGTAAAACATTAAATACACTATTTGTTGGTGTTATTGATCAAGATTTCACTAATCGAAAGGTATTAAGAGATAATGTTGATCTTGTATATAATGCGATTAAATTATCCAATATTTTAAGTGAACCAAGTTTTGATCTAAATGAAGAAGCAAATGTTAACGAATTAATTACAACAATTAATAATTTTGCAGATAACGAAAATGTTACTTTAGTAAGTGATGTCTTAAATCAAATTGTTAATCCGGATACACCAATTGACATTACTAAAGATGATATTACTAAAACAACATCAACACTTGAAGAAGTCATTGATGTTTATCAAGCATCTAGTAATCAAGAATCATTTAGCACTAGTGATTTACCTGCAGAATTAGCAACTAAAGTTGAAAATGATCCATTACTAACAGCAATCTTAGGATTCTTCTTTTAATTAATTAAAAAGATTTATAGATGTTTTTAGTCTATAAATCTTTTTTTATATTATTTTGCATACAATAAAAATCATAATTAGATCGAATAAACATCCTACTTTTATCTGATGAAATATAACAATGTCTTGATTACTAAAGTTTCTTAAACTACTAGAAAAAGTAATTAAATATTTGTGATTATTGAATCATATAATAAGATAGTAAAGTTTTACTTTTAAGCCAAAAAATAACATTTTTTCTAGATAATTATTTCCTATTTTGGTATTATTTTCAAAATAAAAAAGTCATTAATTTTTTAAAAAATCCCAAAAAATGGAAAATAAAATAAGTAAAATCTATTTTTTTGGTAAATTTTATTGTCCTATTGCTTGCAAAAAAAAGCTATTTTTGGTAAAATAAACGAGTAAAGTCATAAATAAAAGAGGTGAATTACAATGATGGATTTTAATCTGATATTATTACTAGTCGGAGTGGGATTACTTGTACTAGTAGTAGTATTTGCACTTTTGGGCTTTTTTGCAGGTCTTAAAAAAGAACTTAAGTGTACAGCCATTGCTTTTGTGCTAATCGCTTTAGCATTATTAGTATATGGTGATCCTTCAACATTTCTTAACGCTAGCGTTAATTCGTTGAAGGGACTTCTATCAGATGTTCCAGCAACAGCCGAAACAATTTGGGATTATGTTGTATTTCTAGCCCAAACTAATGTTCCTGGTGGAGCTGAAATATTTGTAGAAGGAAGTAAATCATATGCCTTTTTATATGATGTTGTAGGTGGCGTAGCACGTGGTGTTATGCTATTAGTGGGAACACTAATGATTTTTATAATTACTCTAATTGTAAATGGTATTTTTAGATTAGTTACAAGAATCGTTTCCTGCAGCAAAGCTAAAAAGAAAGCTGCATCAGGTGAAGTTGAAAAACAACCAGAACCTGATAAAAACGTTCCAGATAACGTTTTAGTAGCTAAAAGTGAAGCTGGTGAAGCAGAAGGGGTAGTTATTTCTACCAATAAAGTTCCAGAAAGTAATAAAAAGTCTAAACATCGTGGTTGGGCAGCATTACTTGCTGGTGTTCGTTGTGTAGTAGTAATTTTATTCTTATTCGCACCAATTTCGGGCATATGTACAGTTTTAGATAGTATTAGTCCTAAAACTGAAGAATTAATTAATGATGTTCTAACTGGAGAAAACACACAAACTGCAACATCTGAAACTGCTTTAGATATCGCTTTAGATTTTAAAGATTCTTATTATGATAGTGCAGTTGGTATGTTTGTTGAAAGTTCTGCATTCTTCTTTGATGAATCAATCAGTACTAAATTATTTGATGATGCATTTAAAATTGAAACTGATACAGAAAACATTAAAATTCGCGAAGAAATTTTAGTTGTCTTAAATGCAGTTAATGCTTTAGAAGGTAATATTAAGTTTGATTCATTAAGTGAAAAAGAACTAAACGGAGCGTTAGATGCATTAAAAGATTCTAAACTTATCGTAGCAGCAATGCCTGTTGCTTTAGAAGTTGCTTATTATTTACCACTTGATGATAATAATAACACTTTAGGTGCTTATTTAAGCGCTGCTAGTCAACAAGCTGCTTTCTTACAATTAAGAAATGCTGATTGGGATAAAAATATTGAAATATTATTAGACACAGTTAAAGAAGCTTATAAATTAGGCTTCTTAGATGAAGACTTTAATGTCTTAACAATGGATGATAAAGTACTAAAAGATGTTGTTAATGTACTTAGTCAATCTGATGTTGTTTGCTCACTATTAAATATTGCTGTTCCAACTGCACTTAATGTAAAACAAATTACAGATGTTATTGGTAAACTTCCTAAAAATCCGGATATGAGCGTGATGAATTGGAAAGAAGAATTAAATGCAATTATCGATATTTATGCAACTTTCCAAGAATTAGAAATCACATCACTTGAAGGTATTGATACAAATCAATTAGTAAGTGATATCTTAAATAATGATGAACAGTTTGATATCGTTGCAAACATCGTTGCTCAAGTATTTAAATTACAACTAGTAGAAGAAGTTGCGTTAGATGTCGCATTTAACTATGTTGCTAATATTTCTAACGTTAAAGATGCTGGTTATAAAGTTACTAAAGCAGTTCGAGAATTAGCTGATTTAGATTGGGAAAATGATATTGTAGCGTATTTAGAAGCAGTTAAACTTGCATTACCAATGCTTGATTTCAAAGATGGTTTAAAACCTAATGTTAATCCTTTAGCATTAGATGTTGATATCTTAAATCAAGTAGTTAACAAATTATTTGAAACTGAATCATTCGAAAAGATTTTACCAATTGCTACTAATGTAGCACTTGCATTACCTGCTGTTCAAAAATTAACAGGTGAATACAAAGTAACTATAGATACTTCAAAAATTGATTGGAAAAAAGACTTTACAACATTAGTATCAATTTATGAAGAATTCTTAAAACTTGGTATTACTAGTTTTGATGAAGTTACAAAAGATGTATTAAAATTTGCAAATGAAACATTTAGTTCTGCATATGACACTGTTGCTGTTTCTAACATTTTAAACAAACTTGCAACACTTGATTTATTTACGAATGTTGTTGTTCCATTTGGAAATAGTTATGCAAAACAACTTTTATCGACTAAAGAATTTGATCCAAGCTTTATTGAATTATTAGATTTAACTACTCTTTCAGTATCAGCATGGCAAGAAGATTTTAGTGAAATTGTCAAGGTTGCAGTAAATGTTAATGAATTATGTGGATTTAAATTTGATCTTAAATCGATGGATTTATCTGAAGCAGGAATTGCTGAAATCAAACAAGCATTAACATCGGTATTAAACTTAAACTTATTAAAAGATGATTCATTCAAAAACGCATTAGTAAAACAAGTATTAACACTTACAAAAGTATTTGATGCTGAAGTTATAGAAGAAATGAACTTTGATAGTGTTGCTTGGCTAGATGGTGAATTAAATGAACATGATAATTTACAAGCATTATTAGATTGTGTAAGTAATCTTTCTAGTTTAAAAGGTGTTGATCTAAACAATGTAAAATTTGATTTTAATCAATTACTTTCTAGTCAAGACTTTGTTGATGTAGTTATCTCTGCTTTAGAAGTAGTTGCTGATTCTAATCTAATCTTAGAAATTTTCCCTGCAGCTATTGATAAATTTGTTATTCCACAACTTGAAAAACTTGATGATGAAGATGGTACATTGAATGATATCATTAATCATCTTGAATCTAAAGAATTAGTTGAAGAAGTTCAAAAATTAGTTGTTGCATTCAAATCTGCAATTGATTTAGGTGTATTTGATGTATCAAAAGATGGTCTTAACGCTATTCATTTTGAAAACACCGATGCAATGAAAACAATCATTAATGCAATCTTTGATTCAAAAATTTTAGAAGGTTATGAAGCAAGAGTAATTAGACTTGCACTTAAACTTACTAAGATTTTCCCTGATTTAGAAAAAGGTGCATTTGAAGGTATTGATTTTGATCGTGAACAACAAATTTTAATTCGTTTTATTAATAACTTAGAAGTAGTATTACAAGATCCTGATTTCTTAGTATTTAAAGATGGTGTATTCCAATTATACAAAGAATTCTATACTAAAGATGAAACTCTAGATGCATTCTTAAATGGTTTATATACTTTATTTGGTAAATATAGTGAAACTGAAGAAACAAGTGGTTCTAAACTAATCGAAACATTATTACCACTTATGGTTGAAAAATATGTATTACCTGCTGTTCCTGAAAACTTAAAAGATTTAGTTGAAATCTTTGATTTAGAAGAACCTAATAAAGTTGCACTTGCAAGCGATGTTCGCCGAATTATCTATGTTTTTGAACTTGCTGTTGATATGAAAGTTCAACAATATCTTGTAGATAATGATTATGATTTCTCTCAATCATTTGATAATGTTAGTAAAATTGTTGAAGTATTATTTAACTTATATCATATTAGAGGTAATGAAGCAAAAGCTGTTGCATGGGCATTAAATTATGTTCAAAGTTCAGCTAAATTAGATATTGCTGAATTTACTGAAAGTGATTTCGCAGGAATTAACTGGAGTCAAGAAGTAGAAAATCTTCAAGCTATTGTCAAAAACGTATACGATATAGTTAATGCTAATGATATTGCAACAGTTAATAAACTTATTTCATTTGTTAAAGACAAAGCATACTTAAAAGAATCATTCTTAAATAATGATAATGCTGAACTTGCATTACAACTTGTTGAAAAAGTATTTGGCTTACAAACTGTTGATCAAGTTCTTCCTGTTGGTTTGGAATATGTATTAAAACTTGCAAAAGATAAGAACTTTGATGTTTCATTTATTGGTGAAAATATGACAGCTGAATTATTAGCAGAAGACTTAATTTCAGTTGTTGATGCGTTAAGAATTGCCGTATATGATTTAAATTTAATCGATTATTATCATGCTAAATGGACTGGTGATTTACCTGAAATTGATCCAGTGCTTGAAATCTTAGATATTGTCTTTGACTTAAATTTAATCAATGGTCGTGAAAATCAATTATTACAATTTGCAGTTGAAAAATTCTTACCTGCTAATGACTTTATTAAAGCTAGTGATTTAGACTTTAGTTTTGAATTTGACTTTGATTCAGAATGGGAAGTTATTAAAGATGCACTTAGAGTTGGATATAATTTATTACCACTTAACAATTTACATACAATTGATGATGTAAAGGCATTTATTAGCGAAAAGCAATATATGCCAGTTACTAACTTATTATCTGATGAAAACTTACTTGCAGTAGCTGATTTACTAGATGTATTAAGTGAAAGTAAATTAGTTCAAGATGCATTAGTTGCAGCAATCAGAAATGGTGTTGAACTTGATAAAGTTGAAAAAATTGGTAATTTCCGTATCTTAAAGAACTTAAATAAACCTGAACTTGCAAGCGATATTAGAACAATTGCTGAAATTATTAGAGCAGCTGTTAAATTAGATGTTGTTACACTATACTTTGAAAAAGATATCGTTATTGATTATGACCAAGTTGCAACAATCTTAGATTTAGTAGCTGAACTTAATATTATCAATAAATGTGCTTCTTCAATTATTCCTGAAGTATTAAATTATGTTGTTAGTTCAAATGCAAATATCGAAATTAATCATAAGTTTAGTAAAGCTGAATTTAACACAATTGACTTTAAAGAAGAATTCGCATTATTAGGTGATGTGTTAATTGAATGTGGAGAATTATTTAATTCAATTAACTTAGATTCATTACAAGATGTATTAACATTCATTAAGAATGGCGATTACACTAATGAAATTGTTCTTACAACAGAAAATGTTAATAAATTACTTGGCGCTGTTGACTTACTTGTTCAAAGCAAATTATTAGCAGCAGTATCTGTAGGTGCATTAGACCTTGTAGTTAATCTTGCTGCTAAGAAAAATATTGATCTTTCATTCTTAGATGGTATCTTAACTAATGAAGAATTAAGTTCTGACTTAGGTGTTATTGCAGAAATTTTACATAATGTTGTTGATTTCGGTGCTATTGAATATCTTCGCAATAAAGATATTGATCCACTTGAAATTGATTATGTGATCAATGCTGTAGCATTATTAGATGAATTAAATCTTCTTGCAAAAGCATCACCTGAATGGACTGCATTAGTTGCTGAAATTGTTGTTGATAAGTTAAAAGTAGACGTATCAATTCTTGCTAGTAGCTATGAACATATTGATTATTCAAAAGAAAACTTATTATTACAACAAGCATTAAAAGAAATTGCTCAATTACTTGATAATGAAAACTTAGAAAGTATTAAAGAAATTCAAGAATATGTTACTAATAAGTACTTCACTGATGTTAATGCATTTAATGATGGTGCTATTAATAATCTTCAAAATCTTGTAAGAATGGTAGCTCAAAGTGAAGTTATTAAAGTTAATCTTGTTAGTTTAGTTGAATTTGGTGCTAAAGCATTAGGTCAACAATTAAATATGGATTTATCATTTGTTGAAGGTAAATTTACAAATGAAGAACTTGCAAATGACATTAATAAATTAGTTGATATTTCTGAATATGCTGTTGAATTTGGTGTTGTTGAACTTGTATTTAACAAAGATTTAGCTGTTATTGATTTACAACCAGTTATTGAACTAGTTGCATTATTAGAAGAAGTTAACTTACTAGTTAAATGTAATAAAGATATTACTGCATTAGTATATAACAAAGTCTTACCAATGTTAGGTATTGATAAAGTAGTAGAAGTAAGTGAATTTGATGGTGTTGATTTTGCAAATGAAAATCAAGCATTAAGAAATGCTTTAAGAGCAATCAAAGGATTATTATATGAACTTGATTTAGAATCAATTGCTGATATTAAAGAATTCGTATCATCAAAAGCATATATGGAATCAGAAACTTATGTTCCACGTGTTTATACTTACTTATCAAGTCTAGCCGATGCATTAGTTGCATCAAAACTTGCTGCTTACACTCTTCCAATTGGCTTAAATTATGCAGTAGATAAACTTTCAAATGATAGTTTAGATATAACATTCTTAAAAGATGCTGTAACAGGTGAAGAACTTGCTGAAGATATTCGTACATTAGTTGATATTGCAAAATATGCGATTGAATTTGGTGCTCTTGATTTAGTAGTTAATAAAGAATTAAATGGCATTGATTTACAACCAGTTATTGAACTAGTTGCATTATTAGAAGAAGTTAATTTATTAGTTAAATGTAATAAAGATATTACTGCATTAGTATTTAACAAAGTATTACCAATGTTAAATATTAATCAAGTAGTAAAAGCAAGTGACTTTGATGATGTTGATTTTGCAAATGAAAATCAAGTATTAAGAAATGCTTTACAAGCAATGAACCCATTATTAGATGAACTTAATCTAGAATCAATTGCTGATATTAAAGAATTTGTATCATCAAAAGCATATATGAAATCAGAAACTTATTCTGAACTTGTATATGATTGCTTGTCAAATTTAGTTGATGCCTTAGTAGAATCACAACTTGTTGCTTATGTTCTTCCAATCGGATTAGATTATGCAGTAGATAAACTTGCAGCAGCTAACTTAGATTTAACTTACTTAAAAGGTGAATTAACTGGTGAAGAACTTGCAAGCGATTTAAGAGTTGTTCTTGATGAAGTACTTTGGTGGTTAGAAACTGGTGAAGTTTTACAAGTTATTGAAACTAAAGCGATTAAACCATCACATTTAGATGATTTAGCAAACACATTAAATAACTTAGATAATACTAACCTTTATAATGTTGATCCACTTAAATTTATCGTTAATGTGACTAATTTTGCCGCAGCAAGTATTAATTATAGTGGACGTATTGATGAATCTTACTTTGATGGTATTTCTAATTGGCAAAAAGAAAATGAAAAACTTTATGCTGTAATTAGAGAAATTAATGACATTGTTGAAACATTTGGTGTAGAGCATGACATTTTATCACTTGAAAAATTACAAGAATTTGCTAAGAGTGGATTAAAGAATAAAGAAATTTACACAGAAGAATTATTAACAAGTGTTGAAGAAGTATTAAGAGCAATCGCTGATGCAAAAGTATTAGTTAGTGAATTAGTATTTGTTCATGAATATCTTGATGGTGTTCTTGCAACTAAGGGTATTTATATCGATTATACAATTGTTGAAGCTAATCTTCTTGCAAAAGACTTTGCTACACTAGCAGACTTTGTTGAAGCAGTTGTTGCTGTTGATGCTCTTGACTATGTATTAAATAATGGTAAATTAAATCAAAGATATGTTGAAAAATTTGCTGATGCTTTAGTAGATGTTCTTAATATGAATACTTTAAGTGCTGAAGGTGCTAAAGAAAAATTATTAGTTATGGTATTTGAAAAATTAGGTGTAAATGTAGCTTATAGTGATTTACATCCAATTGATTGGGATGCAGAATTAGTAGCACTTAAAGATATTATCTTATCTGCTAACGAAGCATTACATGCATTTGAATTAGATACTCTTGATTCATTTAAATCATTAAATCTTAAAGAATACTTAAAGATTAATGCTGATACTAATAAATACTTATGTATTATTGCTGAAGCATTAGAAGCAGTTGCAAGCAGTGAATTAGTTGAAAAACTAATATTACCACTTTCTGAAAAATATTTAGCAAGTGAAAGTCTTGCAGGAATTGCTGATTTACATAATATTTATAATGATGGTTCACAAGTTGTTAGTGATCTTAATAAATTAGCAAGTGCTGTTTATGGTATTGTTGATTTAGATTTAGATAGCTTTATTAATGCTGATAATCCTATCCCTTATGGAAATACTGAAGCTGTTAATAGTATTATTAGAGGTATATTTGGTTTAGATTATTTCAATAATGGTGATAACTTAATTAATTTAGTAGCTAAATTAACTAAGATGGACTTATCTGGTATTGATGCATCTGCTCTTGATTTAGCAGGTGATGGTGAATTATTAGTTGATATGTATGCTAACCTATTAACAATTCTATTAGATGATGAATTCTTCTTAAAAGATCGAACTGATCTTAAGAATATGGTTGTTGTAGTTAGATATTGGTCACAAGAACAATATGTAAATGCATTAAGAGCATCTATCAATGATTTATTCGATACATCAATTGTTAGAGAAACTAATGGTGCTATCTTCTTAGCATTAGTTCCAGTATTAAAGAATGCAGCTCCAGATATTTATGAAGCATTAGATCCTGAACGTTTAACTATTAGTGAATTAACTGCAGATGGTAATACAATCATCAATATTCTACGAGATGTATTGAATGCTAATATTAGTGAAATATTGAATGGATCATATTTCACAGAAGAAGTAGAATTATTATTAACAAATACAATCGATAGATTAAGTAATCTTAACTTACTTGCTGGTCGCGGTGCTGCTTTAGCTAATGCTATTGCAAATCGTTTCGATTGTAAGAAAATTGGTAATATTGAATTCTATGCTGCTGATTATGATTTTGATGCAGTAGATTATTATAAAGATGCTGGATTATTAAATGATATTATTCACGAAGTATTTAAATTCTTACGTAATCAAAATATTGTAACTAATAATGATTTAGTGGATTATGTTAACATCTTAAAATCTTCATTAAAAGATGAACTTATGGATGATGCTAACTTAGAATCAATCAAATCAATTTTAGGTTATGCTGTTGAATTAACAATTGTTGAATACAATGGTCTACAACTTTATAACTTATTTGGTGAAGAAGCTCTTGCAAAAGTTACTAATGATAAACTTGCTGATTTAGAAAGTATTTATGCAAACGCTGTTGAGTTCCATGCTGATTTAGTTAAACTATATAACATCTTTGTAAAACTTGTTGATGCAGGTCTTGTAGATGTTGTTAATGGTGAAACTATCAATTATGATCAAGCTGATCTTGTTAAAGAAGTTCTTAACCTAATTGCTGAAGTTAAATATCTAAATGAATCACTAGTAGAATTAGTAGAATTTGTGGATAGTAAATCTGATAAAGTAGATTTATCAAGTATTGATTTCGCTCAAGTAGACTTAAGTAATGATTTAAGTATTTTAGGTAACATTTATGAACAATTAATCCCTGTTCTAAAATCTGACAATAATCCATTTACTACATTAGATGCAATTAAAGCTGGTTCAATTAATAAATCTGATTTATACGCCCTTATTTATGATTATCAATCAATTTATCCATCTGTTATCGAATTAGCTTCTAACATTACAATTGTTCCTCAACTAGTTAAATTCGCTTATAACAAAGTTGAAGGTAAATTAACAGGTAATGTTGCTACAATCGTTCAAATTTTAAATATTGAAGCAATGAATGATGCAGAACTTAGAGAAGACCTTGTAGTTATTGCTGAAGCATTAGAAAAAGTTGAATCACTTGATATATTAAGATATGTTCTATACAAAGATGATATTGAAATCACTGATAATGCAGGTTATGCTGAATTAGTTGATGCCGTATTTAGACTTCATATGGTGGATAATAACTTTGTAGAATTAGTTGAAGAATTAATTAGTACAACTCTTAATGTTGATTTAAGTTCAGTTGACTTCTCATCTATGAACCCAGAAAGCGAACAAGCATTATTAGTTGAAATTGTTAATGATGTTGTAGTTGTTATGAATTCATTAGATGTTGTTAACTTGAGTCAAGTTAAACCTTATGTTAAAGATTTAGTGGCTTCAATGAAAGCTGATGTAACAGAAGGAATTAGTCTACTAAAGAATAAACAAATCAAAGCTGGTATTAAGAAACTTCTTGATACAGTATTAGATGAAGCAAGAAAAGTTAATCTTGAAGTAAGTGTTGAAGTCGTTGAACAATTATGTGCATCAGAAATTATCGTTAAAGTGTTACTTCCTGTTTATGAACAAAAAGTAGCTGTTAAATTAAGTGGTGTTCTAGCTATGGTCGGTGATATTCATAATTATAATGAAGATCAATTAAGAGATGACTTAGCATTAGTTGCTAATATTACTCGTAATATCTATGAATCTGGTGTTTATAGTTTTGTTAGCGAACGAAGCCTTCCTGGTAAAGATGAATGTGTTCCATATCTTGAAGCAGCAATTATCGATATTTGTAACTTAACTATCCTTGATATTAAGAAACAAGATTTAGGTCCTATTGCTCAAACAGTACTTGAAAATATGGGATTAATTGAAACAATTAGACAAATAGATAAAGATTTTGATTTATCTCAATATGATTGTGCAAGTATTAGTTTTGCTGCTGATGCTTCCCAATATGCATTAATGGCTGCTCATGGTTATGATGTATTAGAAGGATTATTATCTACTGGATTCAATATGGGAATCTTTGGTAATACTAAAGCAATGACTGCTCTTGTAGAAATTTATACATTAAGCATCGATACTACTGCGATGGATGTTATTGGTCATAGAGGATTAAATGCAGTAAGCAAACTTGCTGGTAGATTCAATATGACTATCAATGAAGATGACAAAGAAGTATTATATAATGTTTCTGAATTCTTATTCGGTTTAGTTGAACTTGGAGTATTCAGTAATGATGGTATTGATCTTACAAAAGCATCTGTAATTGATGGTATGATTAATAACCTATATGGTAGCATTAATCTTCCAACTAATGTTCAATCTCTAATTAATAGAGTAGTTTCTAGAGCTTATGCTTATGGTGTTATTCCATTTGATTGGCGTCAAATTAGTGTTAGAAATGAAGCTAAAGTTGCAATTGATGTTGCAAAACTTGTAGGTAAATTTGTTAATAATCATACTGCAAGTATTAAGACTGGTAACTTAAGCATCTTTGCTGATGCTGGTGTACAAGATGAATTAACAGAAATTATTAGAAGAATTGCTGATTCTGGATTTGTTCAACAATTATTCTTCCCTGTTGTTGAAGGTACATTTAAAGCATTAACATTAAGTTATACTGATGGCGAAATGATTTATTCTGCAACACTTGACGATGTTCTTAATATTTCTCTTCCAAATGTATGGACAATTGTTACTGCAGTTTATAATATAACTGAATTTAAGACTGTTGATTTAACTCAAAAACTAATTGCTAATGTAGCAGAACTTAAACCTATTGTTGAAGTTCTTACTACTGATATTATGTTAAAAGATAACCTTGTTAAGATCTTAACTACACTTATTGGTAAATTCTCAAGTTATGATTTAACAGCTGAAGAAATTGCTCAACTTGAAGCAGTTGACTTTACAGTTGAAAAAGATTACTTATGTAATGCTATTGATGCACTTCAAGAAACATATAATCAAACACACTTTGAATTGAGTGCTCAATCACTTAATAACCCTCAAGTATTAAAAGGATTAGCTGATGTTATTGATGCGTTAGTTCCAAGTGAAGCATTAGAAATTCTTGCTAATAAAGCTGGTAATATTGTTAATAATCGTGTTATTGCAAAAGGATATTCTGAATTGGCAGATATAATTAGAGATCGATTAGCTGATGATACTTATACAAATGCCCAAATTATGGAAGATCTAGAAATGGCTGCGTCAATTCTTAGAGATGTTGCTGATGCTAATGTTCTTAATAATATGGATAATTTCTCAAGCTGGAATTATACAGCGATGAAGAAGATTGTTAATAAAGCATTTACAATGAATATTGTAGCTGGTCATGAAGATGAATTCTGTGCTGAAGTTGTTACTAAAGTACCATTCATAAAAGACTTCTATGAATCAAATATGGTAATTGCTGATTGGCATAATGAATTATTAACAGTGGTTTGTGTACTAGAAAGTTTAACTAATGATGGTATTGCAGATTTCAATAATATTGAAGTTAATGCTCTATCAGCTACAACAATTGAACTAGTATGTCAATCTGAAATCTTAAAGAAATTAGTTGTTGATGAAATTAATGAAAAATTAGTTGAATTAAATATTAATGCTTATGTTGTAACTATTGAAGATTTAGAAGCAGTTACTAGTTGGAGTAATGAAAAACAAGCAATTGATGATTTAATTGACTTAATGGATATGATTAAACATCAATTAAATGCAAGCCAATATGATATCGTTGCTGGTTATTACAATAATATTCGTACAAATACAATCCTTATCAATAAAGTTGTTATTGCCAATGGTGCATATGTTGTTTCACAAATGCCTATTGTAAATCAATATGATCATTTAGTTGATACAACTAGCTGGACTAGTGTAGAATGGGCAGCTGAATTAGATGCTATCGTTGCTGCAGTTGATGGATTTGATTTAGGAAATGTATCTACTAACGAAGAACTAATCGTTGATTTAACTGCAGAAAATATTGAAACAGCATTACAATCAAAAATTCTAGCAGCTGGAATAGTTTATGAATTTAATAATAAACTAGAATCATTAGGATTAGAATACACAGTAACTGTTGGAGAAATCAAAGATCCTAGTCTAAACTGGAATAATGAAAAAGAAGCAATTAATGACTTAATTGACTTGATGAATATGATTTCATCTGGTACTTTAGGATATGATAAATATGATATAGTTGCTGGATATTACAATGATATTCATGCTAATGCTCCATTCTCATATAATATTGTTGTTTCATGCGGATCTTATATTGTTACAAAGATGCCTGTTGTTAAGGAATATTATGCATTAGTTGATACAACTGGTTGGTCTAAAGCTGCTTGGGAAAATGAACTTGATGCAATTGTTGCTACAATTAGTAAGCTTCATGGAAATTATACAGCAACTATGGAAAATCCAATTGAATCATTAAATGCTGAAATTATCAATGCTGCATTATCTTCTGAAATTCTAACAGCTGGATTTGTTCAAGAATTTAATACTAACCTTAGCAATTTAGGTCTTGATTACAAAGTATACCAAGCTAGTGACTTTGATAATGTTAATGATTGGGATCTAGAACTTGACTATATTCGTCAAACTAAAGACTTAATGGATCAAATTGATGCTCATGGCATGACTCCAGAATTGAGTGTAGCTGTTCATAATTTAGCTTTAAATGTTAATGCTAACTCTGTTCTTGCAAAAGAAATTTTAGCTGCAGGATTAGCAGATAGAGGCTATACATTATAAAAATAAAAAGAAGCGTTCTTAATAAAGAATGCTTCTTTATTTTATAAAGTTTACTATTTGACAAACATTATCTTTTTTGGTATAATACTAAAGTAAAATAAACTTACTATGATTGAATCTTAAAATCATGGCGGAAGGAGAAAAAAATGAAAAAAGGAATACATCCACAATACAATAAGGTAACAGTTGTTTGTGTATCTTGTGGTGCTACATTTGAATCTGGTTCAACAAATAAGGAAGTACGTGTTGATACATGTTCTAAATGTCATCCATTTTATACAGGAGAACAAAAATTTGCACAAGCTGCTGGACGTGTAGATCGTTTCAATAAGCGTGTTGCCGCTGCTCAAAAGAAAGCATCTAAATAAATAAATTAAAGCCTAAAAGTTTTTAGGCTTTTTTATTTTCATAAAAATTATAAATATGCTATACTATTAATATTAGGAAAGAATATATGTTAATTAATGCATCTTCAATATCAAAAAAATATTTAGATAAAATTATATTTAAAAATGCATCTTTTGTTATCAATGAGAATGATAAAATTGGCTTAGTAGGAGTAAATGGCACTGGAAAGAGTACACTACTTAAAGCAATAGTAGATGAGGTAGAACTAGATAATGGTATCATTGCGAGAAAAAAAGATTTAAAGATTGCTTATTTAGAACAAACATCTCAGTTTGATGATGGCGATACGATTTTAGAAGCTTTTTTTAAAAAAATAAAAGTCGATGATTTTATTGCAAAATCAATGCTATCAAAAATGGGGTTAAATGATTATTCGAAAAAGGTTAATACTTTATCTGGTGGTGAAAAAAAACGTCTAGCACTAGCAGTAGTTTTATGTGAACCAGTGGATTTATTAATTTTAGATGAACCAACCAATCATTTAGATGTCTGGATGATTAATTATTTAGAAAAGTTTTTGATTAAGTATAATAAAGCCTTACTACTTGTTACACATGATCGTTATTTTTTAGAACGGGTTACAAATAAAATTATGGAACTAGATCATGGTGAAATTTATTTATATGATGCCAATTATTCGCA
This sequence comes from uncultured Staphylococcaceae bacterium, assembly GCA_964541525.1. Taxonomy (GTDB): domain Bacteria; phylum Bacillota_I; class Bacilli_A; order ML615J-28; family CAG-313; genus UBA1737. The sequence continues at coordinate 18,093 of CAZIQF010000004.1, forward strand.
TTTTTTAACATTAAAAGCAGAACGGATTAATTCAATGTATGCTTATGAACGAAAGTTATCAGCGTTATTTAAAAAAGAGGCGGCATGGGCTGCTCTTAATCCACAAGCTAGATCAACTAAAAGTAAAGAGCGATTAGTACGTTTTAAATCATTAGAAGAAAATTTATCAAACGTTAAAAATCTACTACATAATAATGATGAACTTAAAATATCATCAGTTAATAAAAGAATTGGTAAAACAACGATTGAAATTGATAATATTAGTAAAACAATTGATCATAAAGTGTTGTTTAAAGATTTATCATATATCGTTAAAACCTATGATCGATTAGGAATTGTTGGCAAAAATGGTTCAGGTAAAACCACTCTTTTTAAAACCATTTTGGGATTAATCCCTAGTGATTCTGGAACAATTACAATTGGTAAGACCATTAAAATTGGATACTTTAGTCAAGAAATGATAATTAAAGATGAGAATATTAAAATTATTGATTATTTGAAAAGTTTTGGTGAATATATTGAAACTACTGAAGGTCATGTTTCAGCATCAGTACTTTTAGAACAATATTTGTTTCCACCATCTATTCAACAACAACGAATTGCTAATCTTTCTGGTGGTGAAAAAAGAAGACTGCAACTATTAACTGTTTTAATCACTAATCCTAATATCTTATTTTTAGATGAACCAACTAATGATTTAGATATATATACTTTAGAATTATTAGAACAATATTTAGATGAATTTAAAGGTGCAATCATCGTAGTATCACATGATCGCTATTTCCTTGATAAAGTTGCTAATCATTTATTAGTCTATGAAAATGGTGTAATTAGAGAATATAATGGAATTGTTAGTGACTATATTTTGGAATCTAAAAATATAGAAAATGTGGATAATCAAATTATTAAAGAAAAAAATGTTGTTAATATTCCTCGTTTTACTTCAAGCGAAAAGAAAGAATTTGATCACATTGAAGAACATATTGATGAAGTTGAAACAAAAATTCAAAAACTTAAACAAGAACAAGAAAAATATGCAACTGATTATCAAAAATTGATTAGCTTAGATGAAGAGATTAATTTATTAAATCAACAACTAGAAAAACTATATCAACGTTGGGAATATTTAAATCAAATTAATGAAGCAATAATTCAATATCGAAATAATAAATATTAAAAAGGAGTAAGTATGGAAAAATATGTAAATGAATTATTTCATTTTATTAAGAGTTCACCCACACCATATCATTCGGTGGCACTCATCAAAAATATTTTAAGAAATTTTAAATTTGAAGAATTAAAAGAAAATGAGAAATGGGAATTAAAACCCAATACAGCTTATTTTGTAGTTAGAGATAACGCATCAATTATCGCGTTTAAAGTTGGTAATGATGTAAGTAATGTTAATTTTAATATTGTTGCATCTCATAATGATTCACCAACTTTTAAAATCAAACCCAATGGAACCTTAAATGTAGGAGCATATCAAAAACTCAATACTGAACCATATGGTGGAATGATTGCAAGTACTTGGTTTGATCGTGCCCTTAGCATTGCTGGAAGGGTACTAGTATTAACTAAAGATGGTATAGAAGAAAGATTAGTTAATTTAAGTGGGCATAATGTGGTAATTCCTAGCGTTGCAATTCATTTAAATCGGAGTGGTTCAGGCGAAATTAATTTACAAAATGATACCTTACCAGTGATTGGCTTAACTGACTCTGATTTATCTTTTGAAAAGCAACTTGAAAAGAGTTCAATCTTTGAAGAAGGAGAAAAGATTTTAAGTCATGATTTATTCTTATATAATAAGGAAGAAGGAACAACATTAGGTTTAAGTCATGAAATGATTTTATCACCAAAATTAGATGATTTAGAATGTGTTTTTGCTTCGCTTGAAGCGTTCTTAGAATCAAAAAATGATCATAATATTAATGTTTGTGCAATTTTTGACAATGAAGAAGTCGGTAGTGGATCTAATCATGGGGCTGCTTCAACCTTCCTAACAGATGTATTAGAAAGAATCTGTATTGTATTTAATCTTGACAAGCATATTGCATATGCAAGTAGTATGATGATATCTGCTGATAATGCTCATGCGGTTCATCCGGCTCATCCAGAAAAAAGTGATCCGACTAATCAAGTGCATCTAAATAAAGGTGTTGTGGTTAAATATCATTCGGGCTTAAGTTATACAACTGAAGCGATTTCTGCAAGTATTTTTAAAGCACTATGTGAAAAAGAATCTGTTCCATATCAAGATTATACTAATCGTAGCGATTTAAGAGGTGGTAGTACTTTAGGTAGAATTGCTTTAGAAAAGTTATCAATTATGACAGTAGATATTGGTTTAGCTCAATTGGCAATGCATTCAGCAGTAGAAACAGCAGGAGCTAAAGATTTACAATATCTAGTAAAAGCTTTAAAAGCATTTTATAATTGTAAATTAGAAATAAATAATAATATCATTAATATTAAATAGGAAAATATTATTAAACTAAAAAAGGAGAAGAATAAAAATGAAGGAGCTAAAAATTGTCGTATGCATCGCAACAATACTTTTACTAACATTAACAAGTTGTAAGAAAAAGAATGATAATGATATAGATAAAGACAATAATGATGATCCAGTAAATGCTGAAATAACAAATCTTGAAGAAGTAGAAAGTTGGATAAATGAACAAATTGATCCAATTTTAATTGATGAAGATTTATATCCATTACCAACACAATATAAAGAAACTGATGTTTCAATTGTTTGGGAATCTTCAAATAAAACAGTTGTTAATAATGAAGGTAGAATTGTCAAAAGAAATAGTAAAGCGATTTCTGATGTAGATTTAACTTACACAATCACTAATGAACTTAATGAAACTAAATCAGGTAAAATCACTATACAAGTATATCCGCGAACTTTTTCTTATATGCAAACAAGAGTTGAATCGCAATTTCCTGATAAAATTTACGAATCATTAGATTATATTAATTTAGATATCAGTTCGGCGTTTACTATTACTTGGACATCATCTGATCAAAGTGTTTTAAGAGATGATGGTACATATATCAAACCAGAAGTAGATACGATGGTTACCATTAATTATCGTATTCAAGCAACTGAAGATATTTATCGTGATTATTCATTTCAAGTTAAAGTAGTGTGTGCTACGGATGAAGAAAAATTAGATATGATTTGTAGTTGGATTGAAAATGAAAATATTCCTGACCTAAATATTAGCAGCAATATTTCATTACCGACTGCTCATCCTGATCATGGATCAACAATTAGTTGGCAAACTAGTGATGAAACGGTTATTGCAGTAGACGGTACAGTTACAAGATATATCTTTGATCGTTATGTTGAATTAATTTGTACCATCAATTTAGAAGGTAAAACTTATCAAAAAGCCTATTGGTTTAAAGTAGCAGCTAAAGATATCACAGCGATGACTGAAGCTGAAGTCTTAGCGGAATTTATCAGCATTATTGCTGTTGAAAAATTATCAAAACTATATTTTAGTGAATATGCAAATATCAATCAATCTTATAATGCACTTAATTTCTTTGATAATAGATGGGAAAGCCAAATTGAACAAATTGCTCCAGTTGGGTCTAATCGACCAGGAAGATCAATGAGCAGTGTATTGTTTGTCTTAGTTCATGATACAGCGAATAATAAAGTTGGTGCAAATGCAAAAGCTCATGCTAATTATGTAGAACAAGGTGGAGGCGGAACAAGCTTTCATTATGTCGTTGGAAATGATGGTATTTATCATTTAATTCCTAATACGGAAGTTGCTTATCATGCTGGTGATGGAACAGGGGTAATATTTAGTTATTTGGATTCAGGTGTTAAAGCAACTGTAGAACGTCCACACATTTCGATTGACGCTAATGGCTATTTTACGTTTAATGGTGTATCAAGTAATCTACGAATACCTGAAGGTGCCACAGTTACTTCGTCAATCACACCAAGTGGTCTTCACTGTAAAATTGGTGCTAATGGCAATTATTATCTTGCGAAAAACTATTATAATACCGATTATGGTTATATTTCTAATCGAGGCGGTAATAATAATTCCATCGGTATTGAAACATGTGTTGATCAAGGTAGTGATTATATTAAGACATTAAGATATAATGCCGACTTAGTGGCCAGATTATTAGTTGAAAACAAATTAGATGTCCTAGATGTCATTCAACATAATAATTCATCGGGAAAATACTGCCCAGCAGCGATTAAAACCGCAAACTATTGGCAAAATTTTAGAGATTTAGTATCTTTAGAAAAATTTGGTATGGAACATTTTGATGGATTAAGTTTTGAATGGCTTAGTAATTCAGCAATTTTATCAAATGATGGGTATATTAATATTCAAACTAATGATGAAACATCAGTTAGTTATTCAGTAGTTGTAAAACGTGGCGAAGTTGCAATTTATAGTAAAGATTTTACAACAATCTTAGCATCTAATGTTAAATAAAAAAATTTTTTCGCTAATTAGTTGATAAAAATAATTAAATACTATATACTATAATTGGGTGGAGAAAGAGGGTTTATCTTTTTGCTCTTTCGATCGATTACATAAAAACAAAAAGGCTGGGCTTTTATCTTTTTTACTCTGTCAACAATGAAAAAGAAATTTTTAGAAAGGTACAAAATGACTCTCTAAAAATTAAAACTCGTGTCCCATACAAACAAAAAAAATTAGAGTTCTATATCGATCGAGACATTAGTTTCATATTTGAATTATTTCTTTTAGACAAGATAAATTCAAAAGAATTATTAAAGTAGGCTTTTTGAAAAACAAAAAGCCTATTTTAAATTATTTAACCACTTAATAAAATAGATAATTAAAAAATAACAAAAACTTTAATAATATGTTATAATACAAGTAAATAATAATAAGGAGTGAAATCATGATTAAGCATATTGTATGTTTTAAGATTAAAGAAGAATATCAAAATTTAATTGTTGAGGCTAAAAAAACTCTATTATCAATGAAAGAACATATTGATTATTTAATTGATATTCAAGTAGGAATTGATTTTCTACATAGTGAAAGAAGTTATGATTTAATTTTAGAAGTAACATTAGAAAATAAAGAAATGCTTGATATTTATCAAAAAAATGAATATCATTGTAGTGTAGTAAAGCCATTAATGCATAAAATAAGAGTAAGCAGTGTTGCAGTAGATTATGAGGTTGAATAAATGAAATATTTAATTATCAGTGATATTCATGGAAGCTATCATTACTTGCAAGATGTTCTTGCAAATGAATTGTATGATAAACTATTATTATTAGGTGATATATTACCACATGGTCCTCGCAATGATTTACCACTTGGTTATGAACCAAAAAAGGTCATGACAATGTTAAATTCTTTAAAAGATAAAATTATTTGTGTAAGGGGTAATTGTGATGCGGCTGTTGATGATATGGTATTAGCATTTCCGATTTTAGAAATGGCTGTGATTGTTGAAGAAGGTATTAGTTATTATTTAACTCATGGTCATCAATATCATCCCGATAATTTACTTGCAGTTAATAATTCAGTAGTATTATATGGACATACACATATATCAAAAATTGAAAAAATTGGGACTAATATATATATTAATCCGGGATCAATTAGTATTCCTAAAGATGGCTATAATAGTTATGCAACATTAGAAAACGGAAAACTAATTATTAAAGATTATAGACAAAACCCAATTAAAGAAATTGATATCAAGAAGGAGTTATATGAATAAGTTAGTTTATGATCAAGTTTTTACCTTAACTACAGGGATGTTTGATGAACAAGAATCAATTAAACCATATGCAATTTTAGATATTTTTCAAACAATTGCATCTGCTCATGCCGATTTATTAGGTTGTGGAACAGCGTTTTGTAATGAGCATCATTATGGATGGATATTAGCCCGACAAGAATGTTTTATTTATCAAAGTCCAAAACCAAAAGATCAAGTTATAGTGACAACCTTTCCGCATAAACCAGGTATAATTGATTTTAAACGTGAATATATAATGAAATCATTAGAAGGAGAAATTCTTGCACGTGGATGTGCTTTATGGGTTTTAGTTGATTTTAATACACATAAAATGGTTAAAACAAGTAATATTTATCCTGATGGTGAATTTGTAATGGAAACTCAATTTCCTGGTAAAGTTGCAAGACCAGCTAGTGTTAAAGAAGAAGGAGAGTTTATCAATCTATATCAAGTTAAAAAATCTAATATTGATGTTTATCATCATATGAATAATGCTAAATATGCTGAAGTTATGTTTAATTATGCTGAATTAGATGCGTCAAAGATTAAATACTTTGCAATTTGTTACCATAATGAAATTAAAGAACAAACATCAATGCAAATCTTTAAACATGTAATAGGTAATGATGTTTATCTTACTGGGTGTATGAATGATACAATCATTTTTACATCGGTATTAAAAGGAGCGTAGAAATGAAATTAACTAATTTAGAAAATACATTTACTATTTTTGGAATGTTTGCTGTATTTGATGAGGATACAATTGCGATTATTAATAAACTATATTCTGATTGCAATATTTCCATTAATCAAGAACCGAACAATCCCAATAATAAATCTGGTAAAGTTTTGAAAATTACCGATTTAAAACGTCATTTGAATATTATTATGCGTCCAACTCGGATTGATGTTAAATTACCAGGGACTGCAGATGATAATTTTTCGCCAGTTATGAAGGTAGCTAGTGAAGTATTTAATACTTTACATCAAATGTTTGAAGGATGTAATGCTAATCGAATTGCTTATGTTAGAAGTGAATTTGTCTTTGATGAAGACGGTGAAGTAATGCAAAAATTAAGTAATCAAATTGCTTTCTTACCAAAGAACAATCCAACTACAGAATTGACACTTAGAATTAATGTACCAGAATATATTCAAGATGAAGCAGTTAATGTTGTATTAAACATTAATAATGTGATGATTGGTAATAATTCCGAACCAAATACTAAACGTCGTGCAATTATGATTACTCAAGACATAAATACAATTGTTCAAAATGTTGATAATCGTTTTGAATTAAATTGTTTAATGCCATATTTTGAAGAAATGCATAATATGACCAAAGATCGTCTTAATTACTTTGAAAGTCTTTAATAATGAATAGATTATTAGATTATTACATATAATTTAATAATCTATTTTTTTTATTTAGGAGGTAAGTGGGTATGGAATCATTAGCATTATTAATTGGTAACACTCCTTTAATTAAAGCTGATCATCTAATTAAAAAATATCAATTAAGTGCCAAACTATATTTAAAGGTCGAAAAATATAATTTATCAGGATCAGTTAAAGATCGAATCGTTTACTATATTTTGAAAAAACTAATTGAACAAAAAAGAATTAATCAAGAAACCACAATTATTGAAGCTACGAGTGGTAATACTGGGATTAGTATTGCCTGTTTATGTTGTTATTTAAAATTATCATGTATTATTGTGATGCCAGAAACAGCATCAATCGAACGTACTAAATATCTTAAGAGTTATCGAGCTAGGATAATTTATTCGCCAGCTAGTGAAGGGATGTTAGGCGCGAACAAAGTAGTAAATGAGTATTTAAAAACCCATCATAACGTTTATTCAATTAATCAATTTGCAAATGAACTGGGCGTTCTTGCCCACTATGAAACAACTGGTAAAGAAATTTATCAGCAAGTAGAAAATGTCGATATATTTATTTCAGGAATTGGTACTGGTACTACATTTAGTGGTTGTAGTAAATATTTAAAAGAGCAAAATCCTAATACGTTATGTGTAGGAGTTTTACCTAAAGGAGCAAATATTTTAAATGGTGAAAAATCATCACATCAAATTGAAGGAATAGGACCTAATTTTGTTCCTAGTACGTTAGACCAATCATTAATTGATGAAATCTGTGAAGTATCATCACAGGATGCTTTATTTTATACTAAGGAATTATTAGAAGAGGGGTTGTTTTGTGGAATATCAAGTGGAGCAGCACTAAAGGCGGGAATTGATTATGCGAAAAGATTAGAAAATCAAAACAAAACGATTGTTGTCATCCTTCCTGATGGTGGTGAACGTTATTTTTCTAAACAGTTAGGTGATGAAAAATGTTAAAAGAAATAGTAACAGAACTTGCAACTATGGATCAAGATCTCAATCTTTTTCCATCAATTGACCAAGATATGGTCATTAAATTTATTAATGATTTAAAAAAGTTACTTTTTAGTCACATTTATCAAACAAAAATTAAGATTGAAGATTTATATGATTTATTAAATCGAATCCTAAATCAAGTCGTAAAAAATCATCAATTAATTACTGATTTATTTTTTAACCAATTAATTGAAATCAAAAAAATCCTATTAACCGATGTTCAAGCATTTTATGAAAAAGATCCAGCTGTTAATAGAAAAGCCGAAATCGTTTTTACTTATAATAGCTTTAATGCCATCTATATTTACCGCATTGCTCACATATTAGATCAATTAGAAGTACCAATTATTCCACGGATTATTACAGAATATGCTCATAGTATCTCTGGGATTGATATTCATCCCAAAGCCAATATCGGTAATTCATTCTTTATTGATCATGGTACGGGAATTGTCATCGGTGAAACAACCGTAATCGGTAATAGTGTATCCATTTATCAAGGTGTAACACTAGGAGCACTTAGTACTAAAGATGCGAAAAGTTTGAAAAATTGTAAAAGACATCCGACCATCTTAGATAATGTGGTAATCTATGCCAACACAACAATTCTTGGTGGCAAGACTGTGATTGGTAATAATTGTGTGATTGGAGCATCTTGTTTTATTGTCAAAAGTGTTGCAGATAATTCGGTAATTACATTAAAAAATCAATAGTTTAGAGATATGAAGTAATTAAAATTAAGGTAAAGTTGTCAGTATTAATGTCAAAATTTAACTAAATATAGTATTATTATTTGTGTTAAGATCGAAAATATGGTATAATACTTTATAGAATGATGAAAAATAAATAAAAGGATAAAAAACAAGATATTATGGTAAGTTATTGGATAGAGACAATTCTTTTTATGATTGGTGCAATCGGGGCTTTGCTTTTAGGTTTTGAAATTTTAAGTGCAAATATTACAAAACTATTTCATAGTGGTTTAAAAAAAATTTTTAATAAAACCACAAAAAATCCATTGCTTGGTGTCGGTATTGGTGCCGCAGCAACGATTATTATGCAGTCATCATCAGCAACTACCGTTTTAGTTGTTGGTTTTGTTAATACCGGAATTATGAATTTAGCTCAGGCGACAGCTTTAATTATGGGGTCAAATATCGGAACTACTATTACTGCTCAACTTGCAGCTTTAAATTCATTTAACTTTAGTTATTATGCAATAGCGTTTGCTGGAATTGGTGCGTTTATAACGATGCTTGCAAAGAAAGATCGATTCAAAACATTAGGTCATGCTTTTGCTGGCTTTGGGGTTTTATTTATTGGTCTTGAATGTATCTCTTTAGCTATTGCTAATGAATATAATGGTGAGCCACTTGTTAAAAATACGATTCAACATGTTCTCGCAAATGTTGGGGATTTAGGCTCATTTGCTCCATTCCTGTTATATTTTTTAGGAATTGTTATTACGGCTGTTGTACAATCATCATCTTTAGTTACAACGATTATTATATCACTTGCGGCTGCTGGCATTTATATCGGTGCTGGTGATGCTAATCACTTAAACAATAATGTCTTGTTTTTAATTTTAGGGACAAATATCGGTACTTGTGTAACTGCTTTGATTTCCTCAATGGGAGCTTCAACGAATGCAAAACGAGCCAGTATGATTCATTTATTATTTAATGTCTTTGGTTCAATTCTTTTTATGATCTTCCTACTATTATATCCGAACTTTATGGAAGACACTTTCTGTAAATGGTTTAAAGAACCATCTACGCAAATTGCGATGTTCCATACATTCTTTAATATTAGTTGTACATTAATTTTCATTTGGTTTATTAATGTTTTTGTTAAATTATCAATGCTTTTAGTTAAGGATAAGAAACAAGAAAGTAAAGATCATAATCTTGTATATATTGATGAACGTTTAATCAATACCCCATCGGTTGCTGTTCATCAAGTGCGAAAAGAACTATCACTAATGTACCGAAAAGCAGTTAATGTTTTAAGTATTGCGTTAAAGGCCTTTCTTGCGAAGGATAATACCAAAAAAGAAGAAGTTGATACGCTTAACGAAGAATTAGAAGTAACTAATAAATTATTAATTGAATTTATGGTTAAATTAACTAACCAAAATGTAGCTTATGAAGATGAATGTACGCTATCTAGTTTTCACCGAACTTTAAATGATATCTTACGTATCGGTGAAATTGGCGATAATATTTGTAAATATACTCGTCAAACAATCAATAATGAATTAGAGTTTTCAGCAAATGTATATCAAGAAATTGAAAAAATGTATACTACTATTTTAATTCTTTACGATAAAACGGATGAAATATTCCTATCTAAAAATCTAAATAAAATCAGTGAAGCTGATCTTGTGGAAGAACAAGTCGATAATATGCGTAAGAATCTAATTAAAGATCATTTCGATCGCTTAAATCGTGGTGAATGTCAACCACAAAATAGTGGCGTTTTTGTTAATTTGGTTAATAATCTAGAAAGAGCTGCAGACCACATGATCTATATTGCATATTCGGTTAAAGAAGCTTTTGAACAAAATAAGAATCAATAAAAAAGAAAGTAGGTCATTTTGTTTGACCTGCTTTTCCTTTATTAACTATTTATGCAATCTTTAAAATCAATCATTTGACAAAATTAACTAATCTATAGTATAATATTGACATATTAGAACGTTGAACAGGATACGATTATTAGATACTAATTTACTAGTGAGGTAGGATAGTGAAAACTACTAAATCAAGACTAATAGTTACTCCCTGCGAGTTATTCTTTAGAAATATTGAACGTATTATCTGCGTTAAAGATAGTAAAGGGCATAGTTGTTTAACTATGAACTAAGGTGGTACCGCGAAAAAAAAGAATAAAAGCCGCTATTTTTTCGTCCTTAGAAATAAATGTTTAATTACATTAATATTTCTAAGGCTTTTTATATTTTAGGAGGAATTTAAAATATGGAACAAAAATTGATTAAAATTACTTTTCCTGATCAATCCGTTAAAGAATTTGAATCAGGTATTAATGCCGGAGAGATTGCGCTTGGGATTTCATCTAGTCTTGCAAAAAAATGTGTTATCGCAAAACTAAATGGTGAATTATATGATTTATCGCGTCCAATTGAATGTGATGCAACATTAGAACTTTTAACAGATGTTAGTGGTTATGCTGATTTATTAAATCACTCTTGTGCTCATTTGCTCGCTCAAGCATTAAAAGAACTTTACCCTAACGCAATGTTTGGGGTAGGTCCAGCGATTGAAGAAGGATTCTATTATGATGTAGATTTAGGTGATGTTAAATTAAATGAAGAAGATCTAGTCAAAATTGAAAAGAAAATGAATCAAATTGTTGCTTCAGGTGAAAATATTAAACGTTATGTTGTATCACGTGCTGAAGCTCTTGAATTATTTAAAAATGATTTGTATAAATTAGAATTAATTAATGAATTACCAGAAAGTGAATTAATTACTGTTTATGAACAAGGTAGTTATCGTGACTTATGTCGTGGTCCCCATGTGGCTAGTGTTAAATTCTTAAAAAATTTCAAACTACTTTCGACATCAGGTGCTTATTGGCGTGGTGATGCTTCAAAACAAATGCTTCAAAGAGTATATGGTACTTGTTTTGCAAGTGCGGATGAATTGAAGGCTCATTTAATTAATTTAGAAGAACGAAAAAAACGTGATCATCGTAAATTAGGTAAAGAATTAGGTTTATTTATGATTTCTGAATATGGCCCAGGTTTTCCATTCTGGCTACCTAATGGCATGACACTAAAAAATACTTTGGTATCATTTTGGCAAGATATCCATACAAAGGCTGGATATAAATTTATTCAAACGCCAATTATGTTAAATCGTGAATTGTGGGAAACATCAGGTCATTGGTTTAACTATAAAGAAAATATGTATACTTCCCAAATCGATGGTAATGAATTTGCAATTAAACCTATGAATTGTCCTGGAGGAATGCTTGTCTATAAAAATGACATTCATTCATATAAAGAATTTCCACTTCGCTTAGGAGAATTAGGTTTAGTTCATCGTCACGAAGCTAGTGGGGCTTTAAGTGGCTTATTTAGAGTTAGAACTTTTACACAAGATGATGCTCACATCTTTATGACTGAAGAACAAATGTGTGATGAAATTGCTAGTATCATTCTTTTATATAAGAAAGTATATTCAATCTTTAACTTAAATTTCCATATTGAACTTTCAACAAGACCAGAAGAAAAATATATTGGTGAAATTGCTGTATGGGATAAAGCTGAAAAAGCACTTGCTGATGCTTGTAAAATGGCGGGATTTGAATATAAATTAAATCCAGGTGATGGTGCTTTCTATGGACCTAAACTAGATTTTAAATTAAGGGATTCAATGAATCGAATTTGGCAATGTGGTACAATTCAATTAGATATGAATTTACCAGAACGTTTTGATTTAAGTTACATTGCTGAAGATGGTAGTAAGAAACGTCCAATTATGATTCATCGTGCTCTATTTGGTTCACTTGAACGGTTTATTGGAATTTTAATTGAACATTATGGTGGTGCTTTCCCAACATGGCTTGCTCCAGTCCAAGTGAAGATTATTCCAGTTAATAATGAATATCATTTAGATTATGCATTAGCGGTTAAGAAGGAATTAGAAGATTTAAATATTAGAGTTGAAATTGATGCTCGTGAAGAAAAATTAGGATACCGAATGAGAGAAGCACAAATGAATAAAATTCCTTATCAACTTGTAATTGGTGATAAAGAAAAAGAACAAAATGCGGTTAATGTTAGACGTCATAAAGAAAGTGATCAAGTTTCAATGTCTAAGGAAGATTTTATTAAACAAATTCTAGATGAAATAAAAAATTTAAAATAATTTTAAATAGGTACTATTAGTTAAGATTTTAACTAATAGGCCTATTTATCTTTTATATTCTATGATTATTTTTAAATTTGTGACTAAATCAGCCATAATATAAGTCTTTTAGACAAGAAAAGAATAATTAGTCACAAAAAATTAAACTTTTAAAAAAAGTGCGTTTTTGGGGTTAATATAAAACATTAAAAAATATAAGTAAAAACTATATTTTTTATATAAAATAAAAAAAATAATTCATTTACTTGCATAAATAAAAAATAAGTGTATAATTTTATCGAATTGTTCATAATTTGATAGTTCAAAAATAATTTAAATAAAGGAGGCAATAATAGCATGAAAAAAGCAATTATTGAATTAAAAAATGTATCACTAAGATACGACGACGATCCAGAAAATCCAATCGTCAACAATATTAATTTGCAAATTTATGAAAATGAATTTGTTACTCTACTTGGACCATCAGGTTGTGGTAAAACTACCACTTTACGTATGATAGCTGGTTTCCAAACACCAACAGAAGGCGAAGTAATTATCGATGGTAAAGTCTTTAATGATATTCCACCATATGCTCGTCCAATTAATACCGTTTTCCAACGATATGCATTATTCCCACATCTAAATGTTATTGACAATGTTAAAATTGGCTTAAATAACCGAAGTTTAAAGAATTTACTTGAATTCTTTGGTGGCGAAGAAAAAATACGCGAAGAAATTAAACAAGATAAGCTTCAAAAAGGTTTAAGCGAAGAAAAAGCAGCTAAAGCTAATCGTTTTGAACTTAACAAGAAAATCAATGAACACATTGATGAAGCAGCTAGAAATGCTCTTGCGTTAGTAAAATTAACAGGTTATGAAAAAAGAAAAATTGATCAAATGTCTGGTGGTCAACAACAACGGGTTGCGATTGCTAGAGCGATTATCAACAAACCAAAAATTTTATTACTAGATGAACCACTTGCAGCTCTTGACTTAAAATTAAGACAAAACATGCAATATGAATTAAAAGAAATGCAAAGAGCACTTGGTATTACATTTATTTTTGTAACTCATGACCAAGAAGAAGCAATGACAATGAGTGACCGTGTTGTGGTTATGAATGATGGTATTATCCAACAATTAGGAACACCAGAAGATATTTATAATGAACCAGTTAATTCATTTGTTGCGAACTTTATTGGTGAAACAAATATTGTAAGAGGTACTTACTTAAGAGAAAATTTAATTGAATTTTTAGGTGTAGAATTACCAATTCAAGGCTATAAATTTGCCGATGGTGAAAAGGTTGATGTCGTTATCAGACCAGAAGACTGGGATGTTATTCCTTATCAAGAAGCAAAACTTGTCGGAATAGTATCATCAAGAATCTTCAAAGGTGTACACTATGAAATTTGTGCAATGTTTGGCGATATTGAAATTGTAATTCACGCTTATGAAACACCAAATATTGGTGATAAGATTGGCTTAAAAGTCGATCCATATGAAATTCACTTAATGAAGGTACCTGCGGATGAATAAGAAGTTTTCACGATTATCAACGCCATATTTATATTGGCTATATATATTAGCACTATTTCCAGCTCTATTTATGTTTGTCCTAATGTTTTTGGACATTAGTGAGGGACTAGATATTAGTAATGGACTTCATTTTACGCTTGATAATTTTAAGCAATTAGCGGAACCATCAACTTTAATCGCCTTTAGAAATAGTTTTATCTATGCTGGAATTTCCACACTACTTAGTATTGTCTTTGGGTATTTAGTTGCTTATCGATTATATCGATCAAAGTTTCAAAATAAATTTTTAATTTTAGTTATTTTAATTTTACCAATGTGGACTAATATTTTACTTAGAACTGAATCTCTTGCAGGAATTTTGACCACAGAAGGTAATATTGTTATTAGTTTAATTGAAAAAATTTTTGGTACGAGAATTCAAGGACTAGATATCTTAGGAACACCATTTGCAGTAATCTTTGGTTTATTTGTTACATATGTACCATTTATGGTTATGCCAATTTTTAATTCACTAGAAAAGATTGATAAAGCAATTGAAGAAGCTGCATTAGATTTGGGTTTAACTAATACCCAAAAGTTCTTTAAAGTAATCTTACCAATGTCTTCTAAAGGGATTATTACTGGTTCAATTATGGTCTTTTTACCATGCTTATCCGGATTTGCAATTCCTGAAATCTTAGGTCGTGGTAATATCGTCTTAATTGGTAATGTTATCGAATCAGCGTTCAAGAATATGAGTTATACAATTGGTTCACTACTTGCAGTAGTAATCTTAATTGTTATCCTACTTGGCATTTTTATTGTTAGTAAAATTGATAAGGAAGGAGAAACACTATTATAATGAAAAAACAAGAAACAAAATATATCAATGGTATTCCTGTTGCGAGAGTTCAAGATTATGGTTATCATGACTTTAGGATTCTTGAAAAAATTTGGAAAGTAATTTCTACAATCTTAGTTTATGTTGTGATTTTCCTAGTTTATTTATCTGTTTTAGTTATTGTAATCAAATCATTTAATGCTGATACTGCTCAATCAGAATTTACAAAATTTACGTTTGATCATTATCTTGATATGTTTGGTGATTCATCACTTTCACTTGCAATTGAAAATACATTTATCATTAGTTTATTTGCAACATTAATTTCTACGGTTGCAGGAACATTAATTGCTGTCGGTATTCATTATTTATTTGGTAAGAAAAGACAATATATCATGTTATTAAATAATATTCCATTACTTAATGCTGATATTGTAACCGGTATTTCCATTATGTTAATTTTCTCAATGGTAATGAGAATTCCAGGACTTGAATATATCTTTGGATTTCCAACAATGCTTGTCGCTCATGTCTATTTCTGTTTACCATATGTGATTTTAAATGTATTGCCAAAATTAAAAGAAATTGATCCAAATATGATGGATGCAGCGTTAGATTTAGGTTTAAAACCACATAAAGCTTTACTTAAAGTAATTGTTCCAGCAATCAAATCTGGAATTTTCGCTGGATTAATCTTTGCGTTCACAATGAGTTTTGATGATTTCGTCATTAGTTATTATACGACTGGTAATGGATTTAATAACTTATCAATTTGGATTTATAGTAGTATCGGTCGAAAATCACTTAAACCACAAGTATATGCATTTAGTACTGTAATCACTTTTGGTGCGATGGCGGTTTTATTAATTGCTAATTACTTCAGTGGAAGAAAGGCAGGTAAATATGCAAAAAAGAAGTAAAAAATATTTATCTTTTTATGCAATTATCTTTTTAATTGCTTGCTCATTTCTGGGCGGATGTTCAAGAAAAGAAACATTGTTATTCTTAAACTGGGGTGAATATATCAACTATGATATGGTTGAAGCCTTTGAAAAAGAATATAATTGTAATGTAATTGTTGACTTAGGTGATTCAAATGAATTATTCTATGCCAAAGTAAAAAGTGGTACAACTGCATATGACTTAGTATGTCCTGCTGAATATATGGCTGAAAAAATGTATTTGAAAGGCCTAATTCAACCACTTTATCGTAACGAAGAAGAAAAAGAAAAATATTTCCCAACCCTTGCTTCTGGTGAAGTATCATTCATGGATGGTGTAACCCAAATTGAATCAAAGATGGATGAAACAATGTATGAAGTATTAGGTGATGATTATAATTGGGATATTAACCAATATCATATGCCTTATTTCTGGGGAACATTTGGTTTAATGTATAATAAACAATTAGAATATTTTAAAGATGAAGAAACATATAATGTTGAAGATATGGACAATCCAATCTTTATTTCTAATGAACCAGATGGTTATCCTGATGTTCTTCAAAAAAATAATGCATGGAAAGTTTACTTCTTTGATCAATTAAGTGATGGTTCTACCATTCCAGAAAACATTAAAGTTGGTCAATATAGTGCGGTAAGATTTGCTTATGGTGCAGCAATGACATATGCATTTGGCACTCCAAATACACCTGTAAGTGAAGGATTAGAAAAATTTAGAGAAATTCTATCTAGAAGAAAATATACTCAATGGGCAGCAGATGAATTAAAACATAGTATTGAAAAGCATTCAATCGATTTAGCTTTTGCATATACTGGTGACTGTCTAGATATGGCTTATTTACGATTTACTGAACGTGGTGTATCATTTGAAGATTTAGACTTCTTTACTTATGCACCGCAAGTAACAATTGCTCACATCGATACTTTAGTTATTCCAACTAATGCACGTCATGCTGATCTTGCAAGAAAATTTATTAATTTCTTATTACAACCAGATAATGCTTGGTTAAACAATCGTGATATTGGTTATTTACCACCATTACAACAAGTATACGATATGATTGTCGAAGAACGTGCACCAATCGTTGATAAAGATAGTTATCTTTATTTTGAAGAAACTGCAGAAGAATTATTCTGGAGAGCAAATTGGGCCAAAGCGATTAAAGCGATTGAACCAAGAGATAAAATGGATTTAACACCATTCTCATATTTTGAAACTGAAGACATCAATAAACTTCAAAATGTTGTAAATAATGTTAAAGTATCATAGAAAGGGGAAAAATAAATAATATGAGTTTGATATCAAAACAAATTGAAAATTTAAATAAGGCTTTAGGATATAATGTGGAAAATGAAACAATATATGGTTGTTATAATGATTATCATTTTTCAGTAATTCCTGTAAATTATGGTAGCGCGATCGTATTTCAACTTACTTTAACAGTTGATAATCCACTTTCAGAAGCTATTATTAGTGTTTTAAAAACATATAAAATTAAACCTAGTTATGAATTAGTAACAGTTGGATCAACAAATATATATATTGTTAAGGTTATTTTAAACTTACCAATTGCAAAAGCTAAGAAAAAAGCGGCATTTGATACAATCATTGAAAAACTAACTCAAACTTTAAAGGAATACAATGTTTTAGATAATAATAAATGTTGCTTATGTGGTGCAGAAAAAGAAGATGCAGAAGTTACATACAATGTCTACAAAGGATTATATCTTGCAACCCATACAAGCTGTATTGAAACAAGTTATGAACAAGAAAGAGTAGCCATTGAAGCTGAAAATGCCAATATTGGTCGATTACCATTAAGTATTATTCTAGCAATTGTCGGTGCTTTTGTTGGTCTAATTCCAGCCTTTGTTGTTATCTATATTGGTTGGTTAATTGGTCTTTTGTTTGCCTTGTCACCAATTTGTGCCTTTGTTGGTTACAAATTAGGCAAAGCCCCATTACGTTGGTATGCAACATTAATTGCTTCAGCAGCTAGTGTTCTTGCAACCGTATTAATCATTCTTGCAATCTATGGTTTATTTGCTACTGCTGCTAATGTCTCATTTGCTGAATTGATTAGTGACCCAGAAAGTGGATTTATAGAATTGATGCTTCAAGCAATTTTATTTGATGCAATAGGAATTGCTATTGCTTGGAGTTATATTACTAAAACAACAAAAAATCAAGTTCAAAAATAACAAAAAAATAATGTAGGTTCTTTTGAGCCTACATTTTATTAACTAAAACTCGATAAATATCGATTTTATTCTATAAAATTTGACCTTTTTAATTAATTATGTTAAACTATTTTTAGATATTTTAGGAAGGGCTTTTTAAAATGACTAAGAAAGAACTAGATCAAGCAATCTTAGCTTATAAAAATGGCGATAATGACTCTTTTGCAGTAATCTATCAAGAAACTTATCAAAGTGTTTATTATACAATTTATTTGTTAACAAAGAATAATTCCATTATCGAAGACTATGTTCAAGATACATACCTTCAAGTAATTAATAAAATATCATCGTATCAAATTGGAACTAATTTTAAAGCTTGGATATGTCGAATTGCTCATAACTTAACAATAAATGGCTTATTAAAACAAGAAAAAGAAATTGCTTTAGAACTTACTAAAGAAACAGAATACTTGTTTGGACCTGCTCCTAAAAAAGATGAACGCTTAGATAAGGCTTTAGAACTTTTAGAAGGATTAGAAAAAGAAGTATTCATTCATTTAATTATTGAAGGTTTTAGTGTTAAAGAAACAGCAGAAATGATGAATATTAACTTAAATCGTGCTTATTATTTAAAAAACAAAATGGAAAAGACGTTAAAATTAATAATGGAAAAATACTAAAATACCATATAGAGTAGAAAATTTTGAATAGTGATTCTACTTTATATGGTTTTTTCTATGAATAATTAAGTTATTAAATATAAAGTTGTTTATTATTTTGGTTCATAAAAAAAGAAGCTAATTGTGGATTATTAGCTTCTAATTTAGTTTATATTTTGTTTTTTTAAGTATATTAAATACTATTTTTCTTGATTTCTTTCAATTAAATCCCAAACATATGAGATTGGGCGGCAGTAGTTGACTTCTTCAACTAAACTTCCAGTATGATTTAATGATCCACCACATAGTACACCAATGGCATAACTATGTTCAAGGTTTAGTACAGCTGAACCTGAGTTGCCAGATTTAGCTGATAAATCAATGTTAATAAAATCAGGACCATCATGACGTTTTTGATAGGAAACAATTTTACCAACATTAGTTGAAATATTATCAAATCGGGATACACCAAATGGATAACCAAGCATAATAATATTATCTAATGTGTCATAATCAATTGCATCTTTTGGTAATAAATCAATATATGCATTGTCTCCTTCTAAATCAAGCAGTTTAATCACAGCTACGTCCGCTTCTTTATCAAGGGCAAGAACTTCTGCATCATAGTATAAATCGATTTGATTATCACGATTATCTTTAATTCTACGTCTTGCTTTAATTTTTGTGGCATTATTAACACAATGGGCACATGTTACTGCATAACCATCAGGGGTAATTAAGAAACCAGAACTTTCAGAGTTGCCAGTAGTCATTTCTACTTTTAGGGAAATGACAGCTTCTTCAATATCACTCATATGGTCAGTGACAGCTTTGTGTATATGTTTATTAGCAAGTTCCATTAAACGTTCAATTTTGACCATTGGAATTTTTTGTTTTTCTTGATTTGAACAGTCAATGTTGTTTTCTTGGGCGTATGTTAAAACATCATCTAAAATAATTGTTCTGTTTTCCATTTCTTCGGCTGTTCTTAATGCTTGAATAACTGCGGTTTTTTCTAAGATATTTCTTACTTCACGAGCATTTGCAAAGTTTGGTAAGTGTTGTTTCTTACAAGCAATTTCTACTGCAAGGTTTATTGCATCATCATCCATTTGATAATCCATTTGTTTAAGCATTTTGCGACCGATTAGAAGTAACTCATCTTTTGAATAATCAGGGAAGGTAACATGGAATTGAACTCTTGATTTAAAACCAGGATTCGCACTGAATAAGTGCATCATTTCATTAGTATACCCAGCCATAATACAGCAGAATTCACCACGATGGTCTTCCATTGCTTTAAGTAATTCAACAATTGCTTCTTTACCAAAGTCTTTTTCTGAATCTTGATATAAAGAGTAAGCTTCATCAATAAATAAAACCCCACCCATTGCTTCATCTATGACTTTTTTGGTTTTGATTGCTGTTTCACCGATATACATTGCAACTAGTGTTTGTCTTGAACATTCAACAAAGTTATTATTTTTTAGTACTCCTGCTTCATATAAGATTTGCGCAATTAGTCTAGCAACAACAGTTTTTCCAGTTCCAGGATTTCCTAAGAAAGCCATATGGAGATTTAAGTTACGATCTTTATTTTTAACTGCATAAGCTTTAATTCGTTTTAATTCGGTTTTTACCGTATTTAATCCAATTAATTCATCTAATTCTTTATTAGCATCGATTTGTGGTTGATCTGGTTGTTTATTTTGTTTTCCACCTTCTTCAGCAACTGGTGGATTTTGACGATTATTTAAAAAGCGTTCAAGTAAATTGAATTGCTCATTGCCAATGGAATTTTCTAGTTCAAATTGGAAGACCTTATCTTCAGATACATATTTACCATCTTTGTAAGTGTTATATGATACATTAAAATTAGGATCAATAATAAATACATCACCTTCTAATTTATCATTTACAGCATTGCCATAATATAGGTTACCATCATCATATAAAATAAATAAATGACCTTCTTGTAAGTGATTGCGGTAGTTAGCAAAATAAGTTTTTTTATTTTTTTCTAGTCGATAGATGCCCTTGCCATGAAAATTAACGCCATCAAAACCACCGATATAGTAGTCACGGCTTACAAATTGTAATAAACCGGTTCCACACCGGCGATTATCTTTCCATTCACCGAAATAGTAAGAGTCATTTAACCATTCAATTAACCCGATATTATTCCATTTACCATAAGCATTAATTTGTCCATTATATTCCCATTTAGTTCTTTTGGAGTTAGTTCCACTTTCATAGACAAATTTAGATTCAATTGGTTGATGTAATTGAATTGGTGTATTATTCCAATTACCTAAAATGTTAATTGGGATATCGATTATTTGTTCTTCCTTTTCACTACCACTTTCATATAGGTTGAATTCAAAGGTTTTAGTTCTAGCACAATATCTAATAGCTTTACCATGAATCTTATCATTTTGGAAATTAGCATAAATCCAATCACCATTATCAAAGATATATACACCTAATCCATTTTTAAGGTTATCAGTATAGTGACCAAAATAGAATTCATTATTTGGCTTAGACATCAATCCTAAGCCATCTTTTTTGGTTTTCTTAAAATCGCCTAAATAAACACTTTGATCAGGGAAGTAGTATCCACCTTTACCTGTTCGATTTCCGTTTAACCATTCACCAAAATAATATTCTTTTTCATCCCAACAAATATATCCAAGCAGATCATATTGGTTATCAGCATTGATAAAACCTTGATATATATATTCCGCATTGTTACTAGTTTTTCCACCATCTATTTTAAATCTAGCCATTGTTATCCTTCCTTTTCTTCTCTTTTTTATTTAATTGTATTATACACAAATTTTAATTAAAAAACAAATGAATAGTAATACAAAATGTTCGAAAATGTTATTTATCAGTGTAAATTGCAAAATAATCAAAAAAAAATAGAAAATATGATAAAATATTTAATAATATTACATATAAGATGAAAGGAGTAAGCGTTATGGTAATTGGAAAACACTTTTCAAAATACTATTTAAAATACTTTTTTACCTTTTTAATTGGTATAATTGCCTTAGTTGTTGTTGACTTATATCAATTAGAGATTCCGGAGGTAGTTGGTTTAATTGTTGATGAAATTAAGAATGAAACATTATCTAAAACATTACTATTAGAATTGACAAAAACATTATTGGTTGTAGCAATTGTTGTATTTGTGGGTAGATTTCTATGGCGAATTTGTATTTTTGGTAATGGAGCAAAAATTGAAGCTGACATTCGTAATGAAATGTTTAGACATATGGAACAACTTTCAACAACATATTTTTCAACAAATAAGACAGGAGCGTTAATGTCATTATATACTAATGACTTATCACAGATTCGTCAAAGTTTTGCTTCCGGAACATTGATGTTAGTGGATGCCATAACTTTAGGAGTTTTAGCATTTATTAAGATGTTAAAATTGAATTTAACGATGGCAATTATTTGTTTAATCCCATTAATGTTTGTTTGTGTTTTCGCAACATTAATGCGAAAGAGAATTTCGAAAAAAGTTAAGAAAAATCTAGAAGCATTTTCATCATTATCTGATTATGTTCAAGAAACTTTTTCTGGAATCAATGTCGTAAAAGCGTATGTCAAAGAAAAAAGAAAAGAATTCTTATTTGAATCATATAATCAAAATAATATGGACACTTGTTTAGATTTTGTTAGAGATCATGCAATGGTTCAAGTAATTATTAATGCGGTATTAACAATGATGATGATTACCATTATTTTTGCTGGTGGCGTGTTAATCTACCAAGGGCAAACTGGTCATATTGTAACTGATTTAACTCCAGGTAAATTAATCACATTTAATGCTTATTTTGGCTCATTAATTTGGCCAGTAACAGCAATTGGTGATTTAATCAATTTAAGAGGTCAATCTAAAGCTAGCGAACGTCGAATCTCAGCTTTACTAGATGAACAAGTCGAAATTAATGATTCACAAGTAGTAAATAAGGATTTAACTCCAACTGATTTTATTGGGGAAATTGAATATCGAGATTTAAATTTTGCTTATCCTAATTCCCAAATACCAGTATTAGAAAATATTAGTTTTCAGATTAAATCAGGGGAAATGGTTGGAATTATGGGGGCTACAGGTTCAGGTAAAACGACGATTGTTGAGTTGTTACTTCGGTTATATAATATTGAAAATAATAAAATTATCATTGATGGTCATGATATTATGGAACTTCCACTTAAATTAGTGCGAGATATTATTGCTTATGTGCCACAAGAAACCTTCTTATTTAAACAATCAATTGATGAAAACATTGCTTTTTCATCAAATATCGTTGATCCAGAGTTAACGCATGAAGCTGCTGAAATTAGTGGAATCGCTAAAGATATTGCTGAATTTAAAGATGGTTATAATACTATTTTAGGTGAAAGAGGTGTAACGGTATCTGGTGGACAAAAACAACGAATCTCGATTGCAAGAGCTTTAATCAAAAATGCTCCAATCTTAATTATGGATGATTCCTTAAGTGCCGTTGATACTGTAACTGAAGCTACCATTTTATCATCATTAAGAACAATCCGAAAAGGTATGACAACAATTATTATTGCCCATAGAATTACCACATTAGAAACCTTAGATAAGATTATTGTCTTAGATAATGGAAGAATTAGTGCGATTGGTAGTCATGAAGAATTATTAAAAGAATGTGCTATTTATCAAAAAGAAGTCGCACTTCAAGAACTTGAAAAAGAAGTGGAGGGTAAATAACATGTTAACAGATAAGAAAATGTTTGGTCGTTTATTTAAGTATATGAAAAGATATTATCTAAACTATATCTTAGCCATTTTATTAGTTGGATTAATTGTTTTATTTGATATCTTAAGTCCCTATGTTATTAGTCTTAGTTTAGAAGAAATAGGTAAAGATGAGATTAATATCATTAGGTTAATCTGTATCTTTATTTGTGGAATTACTCTTGCAGTAACTGCTAATATCTTACAATTTATTCAAACGATGTTACTTAATAAAACTGGTAATAAAATTGTTTATCAAATCAGAGCTGATGTCTTTAGTCATATTCAAACTCTAAGTCATCATCAATTTAATAATATTCCGGTCGGGACTTTAGTAACTAGAGCAACTTCTGATATTAATGTTTTATTTCAACTATATACGAATATTTTAGTTAATATTATTAGATATGTAGCCACCATTGTTGGTGTGCTTATTGCAATGTTTATTCTCAATGCAAAACTTGCATTAATTGTTCTATGTATATTCCCAATCATCTTGACTTTAACGATTGTTTTTAGATATTTTTTGCGAAAAATTCACCGAAATGTTAGAAATGAAGTATCTAGTATGAACGCTTTTTTATCGGAAAATATTTCTGGGATTAAAGTTACACAAATTTTTAATCAAGAAGAAAAGAAATATTGTGAATTTAAAACTGCCAATAATCGTTTAAAAAAAGCGACTCTAAAAGAAATTTTTACCTTTGGGATTTTTAGACCACTGGTTTATCTAATCTATATCTCTACTGTTATTATTGTCTTATATACTGGAAGTAATGAGGCAATCAATGCTAGTTTTGGTGCGATTACAGTTGCGATTACCTATAATGAACTCTATACCTTCTATCAATATATATCGAAATTCTTTAATCCGATTCAATCGCTTGCTGATCAATATAATCAATTACAATCAGCTTTTGCTGCTGCTGAAAAAATCTTTACTGTTCTTGATATTGAATCTGAAATTAAAGATGAAGAAGGAGCTACGGATATTGATTTAATTGGTAATATTGAATTTAAAAATGTTTGGTTTAGTTATATTGAAGGTGAATGGATTCTAAAGGATGTATCATTTAAGATTAATGCTAAAGATGTTGTTGCTTTTGTTGGAGCAACAGGTGCGGGTAAAACCACCATTCTTGGTTTAATTACTAGAAATTATGATATCCAAAGTGGTCAAATCCTAATTGATGGAAGAGATATTAAAACCATTAAAATATCATCATTAAGAAGCCAAATTGGACAAATGCTTCAAGATGTATTCTTGTTTAGTGGTACAATTGCTGATAATATTCGGTTAAACAATGAAGCGATTACTGATGAAGCGATTATCGATGCTTGTAAAGAAGTTAATGCGATGCATTTCATTAATAAACAACCAGAAGGTATCTATGCTAAAGTTAGTGAACGTGGTAATAATTTATCGCTTGGAGAAAGACAATTAATTAGTTTTGCAAGAACTTTAGTTCATAAACCGAAATTAATGATTTTAGATGAAGCAACATCAAATATTGATACAGAAACGGAAAAACTAATTCAAGATTCATTAGAAAAAGTAATTAAAAATAACACAATGATTATGGTGGCACATCGTCTTTCAACAATTCAACATGCCACAAAAATCTTTGTTTTTGATCATGGTCGGATTATTGAGGAAGGATCACACCAAGAATTACTAAAAAAACGTGGTAAGTATTATCAACTTTATAAGCTTCAATATCAAAAAAATCCTTTTGATAATTAATTATTAACTTGCTAAAAAGCAAATGATTTGTTATAATTTAATAAAGAGGTGATTTATTATGAATAATCAAATCGCAACGAAAACAAAAAAAGCACTTGTATCGATTATTATAACAATGATATTATTAAACTTATTAATTGCGATATGTTTATTTAGATTATTTAAAACGGATTTAGAAATCATGATTAAGGTCCTATTAATTGGTTTAACAGTGATGGGTTTATTCTTTTTAATCAAAGAAATAATTAATTTAGTTAATTATTTAAAAGCTCCATTGGTATTAATCAAGCAACAAGAAAATCGTTTAATTATTAATGATTCAGATGAAATCTTGATTGAAGATTTATTATCAATTGAAAAAGGGGCAAATAATTCAAAATTACTATTTTATCAAGCTGATTTAATTATCACTACAACATCTAAACAATATATTATTACCAATATTGATGATGTTGATCAAGTCTATGAACGATTAAATCAAATGATTATTAAAAAGGAAGTAGTATAAATTGGAATATCTATTTATTGATGAATCAGGTTCACTAACTAAAAAGTATGCATCAACCCATCCTTATTTTGTGATGTGTATATTAAGAGTAAAAGACATCAAAAACTTAAGAAAGATTTTGAAAAAATTTATCCAATTGAACTATCAAGCAATTATTGCAGCAGATCATAAAAATCGCATCTTTAAAAATGGATCTTTTATTGAATTAAAAGGATCATCATTATCACCGGATTTAAAACATCAACTTGCAAGATATCTATGTCATGGACATATTTTTGAAGTTTATTATATTCATATTAATAATAATTTAGTTGATTTAGATTTTACTAAAAATCCATCATTAGCATTTAATTATGTCTTAGGACTCCTATTAGATAAGCATTTACGCAATGGAAATCTTCCAAATGATGATTATTTAATTGATATAGATCAAAGAAACTTACAAGTTATATCGATTAATTCATTAGAAGAATATTTAAATATCGAATTAAAACTAAAACAAAATTTAATTAAATCATTAAATGTTGCGTATTATGATTCTAAAGATAATTTATTAATTCAAGTTAGTGATTTCTTTTCTAATTTGTATTTCTCTTATTTAAGAAATGAATTGGAATATCAAGAGTTATTTAATGATTTAAAGAAGAACAATTATCTTAAAGATATCTTTTATTATCCAAAAGAAAAAATTAATCAAGAAAAAAGAAAGTAGGGTAAAAATATGGCTAAAAGAAATAATCAAAAAATAAGCGAAGAAATAAAGAAACCAATAATCAAAGAGTATATTGAAGATAGTAGTATAACTGATTTTATGGTCGTTGTTAGTGATAATGATAATGGTTATCCAACCTTTGAAGAAATTGATAAAGTAACCGACACATCAATTATCACTGGTGAATCAAAAATAATTGAAGATAAACCTATATATTTAGAATATGATCGAAGTTTTTCAGCCAAATTAATTCTTTTAAGTGATGAAAAGAAAAATTATTATAAAAGAGTTAGAAATACCTTTAATGCCTATGCATTAATTCTTAAAACCACTTGGAATAATGAAGAATTTTATGCAGGAGAAGATCTAGTTGCCAAATTTGGTGTTAGAGGTAAATCATTATATTTATATTTAGTAAAGAATAAAGAACATCATACTTTTGTAAGAATCTGCATTAGCTCTAATCGTAGTGTTAAAGCAGCGATTGAACTAATTAAAGAAGTAATGGAAAAATTAGATCAAGAACGAAAAAACATTAGACCACTAAAATATAGTATTGATTTAGAACCACAAGAAAAATTAATTGAAAAAGGTTACATTAAATTAATCAAAACAAAAGATATTATTGTTTTTAAAGAAGAATTATCAATTGTTGAAGAAGATTTAACAGTGGCACAAGAAGAACCAGTAGAAGCAGAAACTGAAGAAGAAGTAGTAGAAACAGAAACTGAGGAAGAAGTAGTAGAAACAGAAACTGAGGAAGAAGTAGTAGAAGCAGAAACTGAGGAAGAAGTAGTAGAAGCAGAAACTGAGGAAGAAGTAGTAGAAGCAGAAACTGAAGAAGAACCAGTAGAAGTAGAAACTGATGAAGAACCAGTAGAAGCAGAAACTGAAGAAGAAGTAGTAGAAGCAGAAACTGAGGAAGAAGTAGTAGAAGCAGAAACTGAGGAAGAAGTAGTAGAAGCAGAAACTCCGATTATATCGAAGAAGATTATTGGTTTGAGAAGAGGAATTAGGCTTAGAAGAAAAGCCAATGGTCATCATATCAGAATTAGATAATATAATTTGACAAGCTGTATTAGATATGGCTTGTCAATTCTTTTGAATAATTAGGATTTTTTTGTTATACTATAGGAAAAGGTATGTGATAGAATGAAAGAATTAAAAAATATTTTCATTTCTTGTAAATTAGTTATTTCTAGTTTTCCTAGTTTTGTGATTATTAAATTAATTCAAACTATAATTAGTGTTGTTAAAGCATTAGTTCCCGTATATGTAATTGAACGAATCGTTAATATTTATTATGAAGATGCAGATATTTATCAGATTATTGTTCTATGTGGAATTAGCTTTTTAATACTTGCAATGTTAACTGTTGTTAATTTTTGTTTAGAATTATATGAAAATTATATTAATCGAATGTTTACGGCTAAGCAATCAATTATCTTTTTCCGAAAATTAAATGAGATAGATTATAGTTTTCATGATAGCCCTGAGTTTTTAAATGACTATACAAGATCTTTAGAAGAAAGTGTTGAACATATATATACTACTTGTGATGCCTCACTTAATATAATTAAAATTTTAATTACGAGTATTGGGATGTTTGCAGTAATCGCTAGTGTTCATTATATTGTAATTATTTTTGCTTGTATCTTAGCGATATTCTATGCACTTCTTAGATTCTATATGGGGAAATTACAATTTAAAGCCTCAACTAAGCAACGCCCATATCGACGTTTAGCAAGATATAATGAAAGAGCATTTACTTTAAAGGAGTCAATGGCAGAACTTAAAACAACTGATGTAGAAAAACTATTAATTGAACAAAATAGTAAGGCCTATGATGAAATTATTAATATTCATCAAAAATATATTTTTCCTAAGACAATTGTTTCATTTGTTAGTAATATTATATTGACACTTTTATATCCAGCAATTATTTGCTTACTTGCATATTTTACTATTGATAATTTAGATAACGCAACGATTGCAACATTTTCATCATTAACCGTGGCAGCAACCACAATTTCTGGTTTAATTACACAACTAACAACTGCTTTTGGTAATGTTCAATCAGCTAGTGTGGAAGTGAGTGTCGCGTTTGATTTATTAAAACTTAAGGGTAAAATTGAAGGAGTTAAAGGAAAAGCGATTGGTTCATTTAATTCTTTATCCATCAATCATTTATCGTTTGCTTATGATGACAAAGAAGTATTATCAGATGTATCAATTAAAATCAATAAGGGGGAAACGATTGCAATTGTTGGTCATAATGGAGCAGGTAAAACAACTTTAGTAAAACTATTATTGAGACTTTATGATGCAAATAGCGGTAATATTGTGATTAATGGTTTGGATTACAAAGAAGTTGATGTTAAATCCTTAAGAAAAGAAGTCGGAGCGGTATTCCAAAATGTTGAGGTTTATGCGGTTAGTATTGCTGAAAATATTTTATTAAGAACGCCTAAAACTAAAGCAGATTATCAGTTAATTGATGAAGCAATTCAGTTTGCGGGATTAAGTGAGTTTATTGCTTCATTAAAAAATGGTATCGATACCATTGTTACCAAAGAATTTGATCCAAATGGTGTGGTATTTTCCGGAGGATTAAACCAACGACTTGCTCTTGCAAGAGGTTATGCTCATAACTATAATTTATTTATCTTAGATGAACCTAGTAGCGCACTTGATCCGATTGCTGAAGCTAAAGTTTATGAAAATATGATGAAGTTGAAAAAGGACAAAACAATTATCTTTATTTCGCATCGCCTTACTTCAACCGTTAATGCCGATCACATCTATTTATTTGAAAATGGTCGGATTATTGAAGCAGGGACCCATCAAGAATTAATGAAACTTAACCAAAAGTATGCGTTAATGTTTACCTCTCAAGCTAAAAAATATTTAGGAGGTGAAGTCGATGAATAAACAAAGGGTTAAATCAAGTGTTCTTTATAAAAACTTCCAAGTCCTAAAGATGGTTTTTAGTTTTTGTAAACCGCTAATCTTTTTATCAATTATCTATATCTTATTTAGTGTAATTAATAGTTTACTTAAAGTATTTATTGTTACATATGCAATTGAAATGGTTATTTCGAAGGCTCCAATTAATGATATTATCTTAATTATTGGTGGTTTTGTGTTGTTAGAAATAACTAGTTTGTTTTTCCAAGTATTATATGAAGAATTTTTTGAAACTAAATATCGCAATGTATATATCAAGAAGATGCAAATCTTTTTGTATCATAAAGTAAAATATATTGATATGGAAGAATATGATAATCCCGTTTTTTATAATAAATTCTTTAGAGCACTTCGTGATTCACAATGGCGTGGGTTTAGGGTATATCGAACAATGATTGATTTTATTAAATCAATTTGTGTTGTTTTAGCCCTTGGGACATATTTAGCGGTAACAGATATTTTCTTATTATTGATTATTATGCTATCGGCAATTATCTCGCTTTTTGCAATCAATAAGATTAATGGCCTTTGGTATTTATTATTTAAAGAAACTGCAACTGGGAATCGTTTTTATTGGTATATTAATCGAACATTTTATTCAAAACGCTATCAAGCAGAATTAAAAACAACGGATGTATCAGAATTATTAATTGATAAATATGAAAATTCGGTCGCTTCCGTTACGGAAATTAATCGAAAAATTAAAAAGAAAATGGTACCATACGAAGGCTTAAATAGTTTCGCTGTATCAATTGTATCTCAAGGTTTATCATATATATATTTAGGATATCGTTTAGTTACTAAGTATTTATCTATTTCTAGTTTTTCAGCGAGTGTTAATGCTTGTTTACAATTTTCTAATAACTTTTTAAATACAGCGAGAATTTATACATCATTAAAAGAACATGCAAGATATATTGATGATTTTCTATGGGTAGTTAATTATCAACCACAACTTGAATTAGATGAAGGTATTAATGTTGGTACTTTTGAAAACTTGGTTATATCGAATCTTTGTTTTAAATATCAAGGAACAGATCAAGAAGTATTAACCAATTTATCAATGACGATTCATAAAGGTAGTAGAATTGCGATAGTTGGTCATAATGGTAGTGGTAAAACCACACTAATTAAGTTATTGCTTAAATTCTATCAAAAATCAAGTGGTGATATCTATTACAATGGCATTAATTATGATGATATTAATCCATTTAAATTAAGAGCACAATTAAGTGTCGTTTTTCAAGATTACCAATTATATGCATTGAGTATCGCTGAAAATGTTTTAATGCGTAAAGTAAAATCAAGCGATGATGAAAAACGCGTAATTGATGCTTTGGATAAAGTTGGTTTAAAAGAAAAAGTTCTAGCTTTACCAGATGGAATCCACACAATGGTTAGTCGTGAATTTGAAAAAACGGGAGTTGTATTTAGTGGTGGTGAGATGCAAAAGATGGTTATTGCGAGGGTATTTGCGAGTGATGCATCAATCTATATTTTAGATGAACCAACTGCATCATTAGATCCACTATCTGAAGAACAAATTAATCGATTAATTCTAAATCTTAATATTGATAAGACTATTATTGTGATTGCCCATCGTTTATCAACTGTCGTTGATGCTGATTTGATCTATTTATTATCAAATGGAGCATTTACGGAAGTTGGTACCCATCAAGAACTACTTAAATTAAATGGTGAATATGCA
Source organism: uncultured Staphylococcaceae bacterium (assembly GCA_964541525.1). Classification (GTDB taxonomy): domain Bacteria; phylum Bacillota_I; class Bacilli_A; order ML615J-28; family CAG-313; genus UBA1737. The sequence goes on from CAZIQF010000004.1 coordinate 49,727, forward strand.
AAAATGTTCAATACACAAAAACATTTGTACGAAGAACAAGACTAATATATATATAATTGTGGTCTTTTTTCTTGCATAAAGTAAGAATAAAGAGTATAATTATATCCATCGGGTGTTCCTTGCCTAACCATCCGCATCAATCAAAACAAGGAGGAAAAAATGAAAAAAATTGATTTTAGATGGATGGCAAAACTAGCGTTATTTGCAGCATTATATGTTGTATTAACGTTAATTAGCTATCCATTTTCTTATAATTCGGTTCAATTTCGAATTTCAGAAGTATTAATGTTGTTATGTTTCTATAATAAGAAATATACTATTGCATGCGTTATTGGTTGTGTAATTGCTAATTTCTTTTCTTTCAATCTAATCGATTGTATTATTGGTAGTTCTGCAACCTTAATTGCTGGATTATTGATGTCAAAGGTCAAGAATCGAATTATATCATCGTTTATCCCAGTAGTATTTAATGCTATTTTTGTTGGGGTCGAATTATATTTCTACATGAACGTTCCACTACTTTATGGGATCTTAAGTGTTGGATTTGGTGAATTTGTAGTGATTGTAATTCTTGGTAATATCCTTTTCCATTTTATTGAAAAAAATCAAACCATTATGGCAAGAATTGGTTTGAAATAATTTATTAAAATGGTAGTCAAAAAGGAGTAATTATGGTATAATGTTAAAGCCTGGGGAGTTCGTGTTTTCATTTAATTGGCGACCCGAACAAATAATCCAAGGGAACGATGGCAATGATGTGTTGAATGCCTCCACGCTTTTTAGCCTGTAGATGGAATCCTAATTCTATGTCTGAGTTTACCACCTAGAAACATGCGGTCTCGCATGGTGATAACGGCTCATCCGGGTATTTTTTTATTTAGAAGGAAAAATTATCGTAATGAATAATATAATATCTGTCACATCATCATTTGGACGAAATCATTTAATAACACTTGCAGTATGTATTGCCTTAATTATTTTGGGTATCATTGGTGTTAGTAAAACTAAAATTACATTTAATCAAGTCTTAAACATTATGTTAATCTTTTGGGTAATTTCTGAAGCCATTAAACTTTTTTCTAATATGTCATATTTATTAAGTGATGGTTCAACCGTGAAAATTATTAAATATGAAGCAACAGCTGGCATTGAAATTGTTCGAGCATTCTACCCTAGAGGTGAATTACCACTACATTTATGTTCAATTCAACCAATCTTTATGTTAATTGTTAAATTTACGAATAATCAAAAAATTAAAGATGCGTTACTTTCATTTATGGCTCCAACATGTATAATCGGTGCGTTTATTGCGTTAGCGGTTGATACGGTTGGCTGTGATTTTAGTAATCCCCAAGTTTATGAATATTTTATGTATCATACGGCATTAATAATTTTTGCTTCAAGCATTATTAGTAAAAAACAAATTACAATCACTTGGAAATCTAATTTTAAAACATTATTTATGTTATTAATTATTTTTATCGGTTCAATCTGGTTAAATACCCTTTGTAGTGATACGGGAGTTAATCCGGGTAATATCAAAGATAGTACTTTCTATACTAACTTTTTCTATTCAATGAAACCACCAATTGATGGGTTGCCATTACTGAATCTAAATCATGGTTGGTTTGTATACTTTATTACCATTGTCATCGTTGGTATGGTTGGAATTACCCTTTTCCATTTACCGTTTATTTTAATTAATAATCAAAAACGTAAAGTAAATTAAAAAATAAACCTAATTATCTTAATAAGTGGATAATTAGGTTTTTATTTTAAAGAAGGATATGTGTGGAAAAATAAAATAAAAGATGATATAATAATCCAAAATGAAAGGAAACAGATATTATGAAATGGGATTTAACTTATTTATTTGAAACTGAAGAAGCGTTCTTATCATCACTTAATAATTTATCAGCATATGTGGAAAAACTTGCAAGCTATAAAGGTAAATTAGCTGATGAAGATAGCTTAGTTGAATATATGATGATTGCAAGAGATTTTGAAGAAGCACTTGGTCGAACTTATCAATATGCATCACTAAAAAGTGACTTAAACAAAAAAGATGTAGCTGCTTTAACCAACTTAAATAAATGTGTAATGGTACTATATAGTTATAGTGAAGCATGTTCTTTCCAAGATCCAGAAATTTTAGCTTTAGGTAAAGAATATGTAATGGATGTTATTGATCGTCATCCAGAAGTTGAAGAATTTAGATTCTTATATCAAAAATTATTTGATCAAAATGCTCATATTTTAGATACAGTTAGTGAAAAACTATTATCTTATTATTCACCACTAACGCAAGCAGGAGAAGAACTATACTCATCACTTGCAGTGGGAGATTCAACAAGTGTGGATGTAGTCTTATCCGATGGTAAAAAATATCAAGTGACAAGTGGTAATTATCGTGCTTTGATTGCTGATCAAAAAGATCCAAATGATCGAAGATTAATTTTTGAAGCAATTTTCAATTATTTTGATCAACATAAAAATACGTTTGCCAATATCTATAAAGTTGTACTAGATGCCGATAAAGCAGTAGCTAAAGCTAGAAATTATGCATCAAGTTTAGAAGCACATTTATTTAATAATAATATTCCAACTAGTGTTTATCATAATTTAGTTGAAGTTGCAGGAAATAATAATGAAGCGTTAAAACGTTATTTAAAACTTCGTAAAGAAGTATTAGGATTAGATGAATATCATACATATGATCGCTTTATTGATTTAGCATCATCTGATAAAAAATATTCATACGAAGATGCAAAACAATTATTCTTTGCATCAATTAAACATTTAAATCTTGATTTCCAAGAAAAAGCACATGAAGTATTAAAAGATGGTTTTGTTGATGTCTATGAACAAGAAGGGAAACGTACAGGAGCATATTCTTCTAGTATGCCAAATTTACACCCATATATCTTATTAAATCATGATAATACTCTAGATAGTGCTTTTACGCTTGCTCATGAAGCAGGACATTCAATTCATTCAATGTATGCAGCTGAAGCACAACCAACAATGTTACAAAACTATACAATCTTTGTTGCAGAAATTGCATCAACTTTTAATGAACATAATTTATTAGACTATTTACTAAAGAGTGATGAAATTTCTAAAGAAGAAAAAATTATCGTTGTTCAACAAGCAATTGATTCAATTGTATCAACCTTCTATCGTCAAACCTTATTTGCTGAATATGAATTAATAGCTCATGATTTAAATGAAAAAGGAGAACCAATTAATCATGAAGTATTATCACAAATTATGATTGACTTATATAAGAAATATTATGATTTAGATATTACTAAAGAAGGTGTCAAAAAATTTGTTTGGGCATATATCCCACATCTATTCTATACACCATTCTATGTATATCAATATGCAACTAGTTTTGCAGCAAGCTTTAAATTATATAAAGATGTAAGAGAAAATGTCCCTGGAGCATTTGAACGATATATTAACCTTCTTGCATCAGGTGGTTCAAAATATCCAATGGAACAAACAAAAGAAGCATCAGTTGACTTTACTAAGAAAGATGCATTTATGGCTGTTGTCGAAAGAATGGAAGAACTAGTTGATGAACTAGAAAAATTGCTTAAATAATAAATAAAATACCTATAGCTTTAACTAAACATTAAAGTTATAGGTATTTATTTTAATCTTAATTATCTTTTTTATAATCTAGATAAGCAAAGATAAAATATACTAGTAGAATTGTTCCAATGATTCCTACATATAAATAAGTGCTATAATCAGCAAATGCTTTTGCTTTTGCCATAGCTTTGAAGAAAACCCCTAGTGGATAGAAAGCAGTTAAAGTTGTAACTACCACTGAAGTAAGATAATAATTATTAGGATTAACCGATTTGAAAGTAGTACATGCATAAACCAAAATAGCAATTCCAATCATTAATAAAACGACCATATCCATATTGAATGAGATATCAGTTCCCCAACCATCATCATATACTTCAAAACTTTTAATCATTAAGACTAAGGCAAGAACGCTAATAAATAGGCCTAGACCAAGAAGAACACATTTTTTAATTAGATTTGATACTTTCATTAATTTATTCATTGTTAGCCTCCTTGTTACTTACATTTAAGAATTGTGGATAATAGGTATTTAATACCACCATAATGATTACTGCAATAATAATATTAGGAATACAATATAGACCATTGTATAAGAATGAATAAGCTGCTCCACTTACACCCCATAATTCACCTGGCCAAAACATAATTCCAGCGATTGTGTGTGATGCATATTTTAAACCACCACCTAAGATACATCCTAGAATAATCCATAGATTAGCATTATTATTTTGAGCATGTTTTTTAGCAAATGCACCTGCTAAACCGACAACAGTATATGCAAGAACATAGTCTAACAAGATTTGAATAAATGGTCCAAATGTTTTTAAGAATTCACTATCAAAACTTGAGGCATTAATAACATAAATTCCACCAAACATTTGTACAAGACTTAAGATTAGACCACAAAGAATACCAGCTCCTAATCCTCTTCTGTAAGCTATAACAAGTACGGGAATCATGGCAAAACCAATTGATCCACCATTAATAAATACACCACGCCATAATCCACCTTGAATGGCATCTAGTGCAAAGCCAAGTGCCGCGAAAATAGCAATTTCGGCAAGCACTCTTGTTGAAAATTTTTCTTTTTTCATAACTTTCTCCTTTTTAAAAATAAAAAAATGTCCAACTAGGACATGCTTAAAAAGAATATGTGGGAAATAGAAAAATTACTAATGTAGTAACTTTCTCATTTCGCTTTATTCCCTACGCTAGCATTACCTAGATCAGGTTATCGGGTCGTTAATATCATTAACCTCTCAGCCTTTTAAAAAGCTCCCCGTAAAATGACATATATATTATATAATAAATTTGCTCCTTTTACAATTAAAATGAATAAAATTTTGCCGATAATTGTTAAATGTTGAATAAAAAACTACTAAGACATCAATGAAATCTTAGTAGTTTTATTGGTATTAAACTGTACTATCTCCTGATGTTACATCAGTCCACAAATAAGATCCATTAGCTTGAACAGCTTTAATCCAAGAATAATCAGTAGTTTTTGTCGTTTTAGGGTATTTAGGCGATGCATAACCAGTAATGGTTGTGTTAGTTAATTTAATTCGCCAAACACCAACTTTATTACTACGATTTCCTTCAATCGTATAGATATAGAATCCATCACAATATGCAACAATTCCAGTATGACTCGCACCACTACTTAAGAAGAAGATAATGTCGCCTGATTTTGGTGTATAGTCCTCCTTATAATAGCTGTTAATACCATTAGCCATCGTTTCGCCTGCGAACGTGTAATTTTGAACATAATGCATAATTCCTTGTTCACTACACCATTTCATTCCAGTATAACATCCTTGATATTTTATTAATAAATCATTGCTTAAACCAGCATGATACCAACACCATGATACAAATGTTGCACACCAAGGTTGACCATTATTCTTATACCATTCACCAAATTTTTGAATGTTATCACCTGTTTCCCTAATTCCTACTTGTTGATATGCAAGATTAAGGAAGCGTTCAACGTAGTTAATATCAGCAACACCACTGACATTAACAATATATTTAGAACGAATTAATGGATTATCATTATTATAACAAATAATTCCACCTTGGCCCTCACCAACAATTGTAATTTGACATTTGTCATCCATAATTGCAACTCTTATTACTTCGGAATTGTTCGTATTCCAAGTAAAATCACTGGCTTTAAAACCTAAATTTAAATCAATATAAAATTGATCTCCGACTCTTATTTCATCATAATTCATAGTTGGGCGTAGGATAAAAGTATTAGTCAAATCACCAACAGTGATATTGATTGAAGCTTTGACATTTGAATTGTGAATTGAAGTAGCGGTAATATTAAATGAACCAGTTTTTATCGCAGTGACAGTTGTTCCTTTTAACTCTGCGACACTTGCATCATCAATTGAAAAAATAAAATCACTGTTTGTTTGTTCATAAAGGCCTTCAAAATCATAGATCCAAAAATCAATTTTATCTCCGACTGCCATTGTTTCAGTAGTAACATCTAAAGAAAAATAACGTTTATAAATTGGAATTGTAACAGTATAAACACAATTTGAATCTGCTTTTAAAGTAAAGACCATATCATATTCACCAGCCTTAGCAGCTACATACTTTCCATCTTTATTAACCTTAATTCCAGCATTTTGTTCATAAGTAATATCAAATTCATCTAAACTACTATAATTAGTAAGAGTAAAGTCAATAATATCACCAACAACGTAATAGTCTTGACTCAATTCAATATTAGGAGTTACTGGCCCAATTACTGGTAGATCGGTCTCATTACTGCTACCATCATCATTGTTATTATCTTTTTTCTTACATCCGGATAGACTAATCAGTAGTATTACTGCAATTAGTCCTAATTGTTTCAATATTTTCATTGTTTATACCTCACTTGTACTCTTCTTACTATTATTATACATTATCTAACAAATTTTTTCAAGTTATATATGAAAGTTAAAATATGGTATTTTTGGTAAAAATGATATATATAAAGAAAAATAAATGACAAATAGTAAAAAAAATGGTATAATATATTAGAAGAGGTATAGCTATGAAAAAAATATTTTATTTATTGATTATGATGTTAATGGTATTTGTTGTTAGTGCTTGTGAACAAAGTTCTACTCAAACTAAAACTTTACCTGATTTAACCGGAATGAATCGTGAACAAATTAAAGAAGAATTAGATAGCTTAGGTATTGACTATGTTTTTAAGTTTGCTGATACAATTATTGAAAGTCCACTTGATTTAGATCTTTTTGTTAAATATAATGGTAATTTAAAAGCTGGTGATGTGATCAATGCAGGATACCAAGTTTACGTTTATACAACAGTATTACCACTGACTTTTTCTATTAGTCATGAAGTTAAAATTGATTTTGAATATGAAAACAAAAGTTTTGTAAATGATGGTGTTGGTGAAGTTGAACTTGTTTATGCAACAGATGGTGATACAGCTAGTTTTAGGGATGTTATTACCAATGATACATTTAGGGTAAGATTTTTAGGAATTGATACGCCAGAATCAACTATTGATAAAGATCCATGGGGAAAAGCCGCATCGACATATACAAGCAATCGATTATATCAAGCTAGTACAATTGTACTAGAATCAGAAGGCTCAAGACAAGATGTTTATGACCGCTATTTAGCCTTCGTTTGGGTTGATGGTGTATTATTAAATTTAGAAATTGTTGAACAAGCGTATAGTAATTCAACTTTGGTTAATAGTAAATATGAAACATTCTTTAGTTTAGCTGCAAGTGAAGCAAAAAAAACTGGTAGACGCTTTTATGGTGAAACTGATCCAAACTATGATTATCTAAATAAGAGGTTTAAATAATGAAGTATGATACAGTTATCTTTGATTTAGATGGAACCTTACTTAATACGTTAGATGATTTATATCTTAGTGTTAATTATGCTCTTGCAAAATATCATTATCCCGCGCGAACTAAAGAAGAAATTAGATGTTTTTTAGGTAATGGTGTGAGAGTTTTAATTGAAAAGTCTTTACCAGATGATAAATCAAAATTAGAAGAAGTAATTGCTGAATTCAAACAATACTATAAAGAGCACGCTAGTATGCATATAACTAAATATGAAGGTATTGATGAACTATTAACGGAATTAGAAAAATTAAAAATTAAAGTGGCAGTAGTAACTAATAAATTTGATTTTGCTGCAAAAGCAATCATTCAGACTTTTTTTGGTAATCGATTTAGTGTAATAATTGGTGATCAACCACCACTTAATCGTAAACCTCATCCAGATATGTGTAATAAAGCACTAGCAATCCTTGAATCAAATCCTACTACTACAATCTATATTGGTGATTCTGAGGTAGATATGAAAACAGCTAAGAATATCGGTGCTTTTAGTGTGATTGGTAGTTGGGGGTTTAGAACTAAGGAAGAGTTAATTCAAGCTGGTGTGACTAATATTATTGATTATCCACTTGACTTATTAAAATATTTATGAAAAAATAAAATATTTTTGGATAAAATATTGACATGAAAAAGTATTTATAGTAAAATAATGAAGTTATAAAATTAAACGGAGGCTTTATGCAAAAATCATTTGAAGAACTAAAAAAAGAGTTCAATATTGAAAACTTAGAAGGTCTAAATGACCAACAAGTTGTTACATTAAGAGAAAAATTTGGCGAAAATGCATTAAAAGAAAAGAAAAAACAAAGTATTGTTGTTAAATTCTTATTAGAATTTAAAGACCCTTTAATTATTATTCTTTTAATTGCTGCAGTTGTATCACTAATTGTTGATCATCATGAATGGATTGAAAGTCTAATTATTTTTATTGTAATTTTTGTTAATGCGATTTTAGGTGTTTTCCAAGAAAACAAAGCGGAAAAATCATTAGATGCTTTAAAGAAAATGTCACAACCTACTTGTAAAGTTTATCGTAATGGTGTTTTAGTTACAATTGATACTAGAGACTTAGTATGTGGTGATGTTATTAGCGTTGAAGCTGGTGACTTTATTCCGGCTGATGCAAAAATTATTGAATGTTCAAACTTAAAGGTTGATGAATCAGCATTGACTGGTGAATCAGTAGCGGTTGATAAAGAAGCAACAGAAATTATTGAGCATATTGTTGGTTTAGGTGATATGAAAAACTGCTTATTCTCATCAACATTTATTACAAATGGTAAAGCCAAAGCTATTGTTACTAATGTTGGTATGAATACGGAAATTGGTAAAATTGCTGGAGCATTAATGGAATCAGATGAAACCGAAACACCACTTCAAAAGAAGTTATCGCAAGTTGGTAAGGCCATTGGGATTATGGCTCTTGGTATTTGTGTTGTAGTATTTATTTTAAACTTATTTACTAATGATCCTTTATCTGCATTTAAAATTGCTGTATCATTAGCAGTTGCAGCAATCCCTGAAGGTCTTGCGACTGTTGTTACAATTGTTCTTGCAATCGGTGTTGAAAAGATGGCAAAACAAAATGCCATTGTAAAAAAACTACCTGCAGTTGAAACATTAGGTTCAACAACTGTTATTTGTAGTGATAAAACAGGAACACTTACACAAAATAAGATGACTGTTGTTAATGTTTATCTAGATTGTCTAAAAGAAATGAAAGACTTAAATGCGGATGAACAAAAGATGTTATTATATTTTGCAACTTGTTGTGATGCATCAATTACATATGAAGATGGTAAAGAAATTAGAATTGGTGACCCAACAGAACTTGCATTATTAGATGCTAATAACTTATATGGTATTAAACAACAATTAAATCGTGTGCTTGATTTGCCATTTGATAGTGACCGAAAACTTATGACTACAGTTGTTGAATTAGATGGCAGATATTTAGCAATCACTAAAGGTGCTCCTGATATTGTTATTGCAAGAAGTGTTAATGCTTTAGAAGTATTAAATAAAGCATTAGATGCTAATAATGAAATGGCAACTAATGCCATTAGAGTTCTTGCCTTAGGGATTAAATGGTATGATGAATTACCTGATTCAGAAGTATTAGAACAAGACTTAGAATTTATTGGTCTAGTTGGAATGATTGACCCAGCTCGTGAAGAAGTAAAAGATGCAATTGCGATTGCTCATAAAGCTGGCATTTCAACAGTAATGATTACTGGTGACCATGTAACAACAGCTAAAGCCATTGCTTTAAAATTAGGAATTTTACATGAAGGTGAACTTGCAATAACATCAGCTGAACTTGCAAAAATTTCAGATGAAGAGTTAGAACGAGATATTGAAAAATATCGTGTATATGCACGTGTATCACCTAATGATAAAGTTAGAATTGTTACAGCATGGAAAAAGAAAGGTCACATTGCTGCGATGACTGGTGATGGTGTTAATGATGCTCCAGCCCTTAAAAAAGCTGATATTGGTTGTGCAATGGGAATCACTGGTACTGATGTATCAAAAGAAGCTGCTGATATGATTTTAACTGATGATAACTTTACAACAATTGTTTCAGCAGTTAAACAAGGTCGTGGTATCTTTGCGAATATTCAAAAATGTGTAAAATATTTGTTATCATCAAATATTGGTGAAGTTATTACCATTTTTGTAGCATCGATTCTTGCATTACTTCCAATGTTTACAGGACTTGGTAGCCCACTTTCACCAATTCATTTATTATGGATTAACTTAATTACTGACTCTCTTCCAGCCTTTGGTTTAGGTATGGAAGAACCAGAAGATGATGTAATGGAACAAAAACCACGTGGAGCAAAAGAAGGATTTTTCGCTCATGGATTAATGTATAAGATTATTGTTGAAGGTATCGGTGTAGGCGTTTTAACATTGGCAGCTTATGTGATTGGACATGAAGTTATTGGCGATCATATTGTAGGACAAACAATGGCATTTTTAACTTTATCAACAACACAATTATTACATGCATTTAATGTTAAAAGTAATCATTCAGTATTCTCTAAACATACATTTGATAATAAGTTCTTAAATATGGCATTTATTGTTGGTTTTGTATTACAATTATTTGTCATCTATTGTCCAGGATTAAATACAATAGTATTTAAGTTTACACCATTATCATTAGTAGAATTTGCTATCTCAGTTGGTTTATCATTATTAATGGTAGTGTTTATGGAAATTTCTAAATTAATTTCAAGAATTAAAGAAAAGAAAAATTAATAAAAAAGCATATTAGGAATGAAAAATTCTTAATATGCTTTTGATTTGTAAAGAATAAAAGCACCACATTTTAAGTGATGCTTTTTCTTATTATGGCATATGATATATTAGCATACACCTTGTTCAATCATTGCTTCAGCTACTTTTTTAAATCCACTGATATTAGCTCCTAATACGGTATTATAGGGATTACCATAGTGAATTGCACATGCATAAATTTCATTAAAGATGTTTTCCATTTGTGTTTTAAGTTTAGCATCAACATCTTCACTTGTCCAAGCATAACGCATCGAGTTTTGACACATTTCAAATCCAGAGACCATTACACCACCAGCATTTGCGGCTTTAGCAGGTCCATACATAATTTTATTTTCGATTAGGTAGTCAGTTGCTTCTAATGTACATGGCATATTTGCCCCTTCACAAAGACAGATAAGACCATTTTTAACAAGCATTTTTACATCATCTAAGTCAATCTCATTTTGAGTTGCACATGGTAGGGCAATATCACATGGAATTTTCCAAATATCTTTGGGATTATTAGTATATGTTGTAGTTTTATCAATTTCAGCATATTCTTTAATCTTTAAGCGTTTTGTTTCTTTAATTTCTCTTAGTAAGTTAAAGTTAATTCCATTTTCATTATAGATTGTACCTGTTGAATCATTTACTGCAATAACTTTTGCTCCTAATTTTTGTGCCATTTCAATCGTATATAATCCTACATTACCAGCACCAGACACAATTACTTTTTTTCCGTTAAATGAAGTATTCCCCATTTGTTTTAACATTTGATTAGTAAAGTAACATAGACCATAACCAGTTGCAGAAGTTCTTCCTAGTGATCCACCATAACTTAAACCTTTCCCCGTTAAGACACCAGTAAATTCGTTTCTAATGCGTTTGTATTGACCAAACATATAACCGATTTCACGTTTACCAGTTCCGATATCGCCAGCTGGTACATCAGTATCAGCACCAATATGTTTACATAGTTCAGTCATAAAACTTTGACAGAAACGCATTATTTCTAAATCACTCTTACCTTTGGGATTAAAGTCAGATCCACCTTTTCCGCCTCCCATAGGAAGACCAGTTAAGGAATTTTTTAGGGTTTGTTCAAAGCCTAAGAATTTAATAATGCTTGTATTTACACTTGGGTGAAGTCTAATTCCACCTTTATATGGGCCAATTGCAGAATTAAATTGAACACGATATCCACGGTTAACATGGACTTTTCCTTGATCATCAACCCATGGTACTCTAAAAGTAATTAATCGTTCTGGTTCAGTAAATCGTTCAATAATCCCATTTGCTTCTAATTCGGGATGTTCATTAACATATGGTTCAATTGATGTTAATACTTCTTTTACGGCTTGTAAGAATTCTGGTTCATGAGCATCTTTAGCTTTAATATGTTCATAAACTTTGGTTAAATATTCATTTGTCATATATATCACCTCTTTATTTCTATTATATCATTTATTCATAATGAAGAAACTTTTTTTGCATAAAAGATGAGCATTTTGTTTGCTTATCTATTTAAAAGTTGGTATAATTAAATAGTTAGCAATTGCTAACTATATGAATTTATCAATTATAGATTATTTTTTTTGAGGTAAAAGTTAGCAATCGCTAACTAAAAAGGAGGAAATATGCCGATAATTATTGCACCATTAAATACAGAGTTAACAATTATTAAAGTTTTAGTAGATAGTAAATTAAAACAACATCTAGAAAGTTTAGGTATTATTAAAAATTCTAAATTAAAGATTATAGCTAATACTAATGGCAATGTTGTTTGTCTAATTAAAGATAATAAGATTGCATTAGATAAAGATGTTGCATCAAAAATTTTAGTAGCATAAAAAGAGGTGAAGCAGATGAATAAAACTTTAGATGAATTTAAAATTGGTGAAACTGGTGTTATTAAACAAGTTTTGGGTGAAGGCCGAATTAGAAGAAGATTATTTGATATGGGCGTAACACCAGGTGCAGTTATTTATTTAAGAAAAAAAGCCCCACTTGGTGATCCGATTGAAATCACAATTCGTGGCTATGAATTAACATTAAGAAAAACCGAAGCTCAATTAGTAGTAATGGAAATGAAGGAGGAAAAGTAGATGAAGTATTTTGCGTTAGTCGGAAATCCGAATTCAGGTAAAACAACACTATTTAATGCGTTGACAGGTTCAACAGCCCATGTAGGTAATTGGCCAGGAGTTACTGTAGATAAGAAAGAAGGAACTTATAAGAAATTAGAAGAACCAATTTCGATTGTTGATTTGCCAGGAATTTATTCACTTTCGCCATATACAAGTGAAGAAGTTATTTCGAGAAATTATATTTTAGATGAAAAACCAGCTTGTGTTATTAATATTGTTGATGCAACAAACCTAGAAAGAAATCTTTATTTAACAACACAATTATTAGAGATTGATGTACCAGTTGTTATTGCATTAAATATGATTGATGTTGTTCGAAAAAAAGGGGAAAAACTAGACCCTAAATTATTAGAAAAAAAGATTGGTGTACCAGTCGTTTCGATTTCAGCTCAAAGGGAAGAAAATCTTGATGAGTTAATGCAAATTGCATATGCTGAATCACTTAAGCCAAGAAGAGGAATAACTGTCTTAAGTGAAAGTAAACTAGATCATTTAATTCAAGATTGTAAAATAGCCTTTGAAGCATTAAAGGTGAGCCACCCACTATTTCATGCAATTAAATTAGTGGAAAATGATGAAATTGAAGCTGCTAACCATCCTGAATTAGTTCAAACTGTTAATGAATTTAAAACTAATTTTAAAGATGATATTTTTGGTTCGGATTTAGAAGCGATAATTGCTGATGCAAGATATAAATGTATTACTAAGAATTTCGCTATTGCAAAAACTAAATCAACTAATATTAATGTTGATAGTGACTCGGATAAAATTGACCGCATTTTAACCAATAAATGGTTAGCTATTCCTTGCTTTTTATTAATTTTATTCTTAGTATTCCATTTAACCTTCTCTGAAAATTTGTTCTATTTAGGTGGGCTGTTTAAAGATGTAGTACCTAGCTTTGAAGGAACAGCTTTTGAAGGTGTACTTTGGACTGATGGTGGAATTAATTCACCAGGAGCTATTTTATTTAACCTTATGGACTGTCTTACAACTTTATTAGGAGATATCATTGTTGGTTTATTTGATGGTGCACCAATGTGGGTTAGTAGTTTTATTAGTGATGGTGTATTAGCTGGTGTCTTTGCTGTTTTGAGCTTTGTTCCACAAATCTTAGTCTTATTCTTATTTTTCTCGATTTTAGAAGATTCTGGATATATGGCAAGAGTAGCATTTGTTTTAGATCGAATCTTTAGAAAATTTGGCTTATCTGGTCGTGCATTTATGCCTATGATTATGGGATTTGGTTGTTCTGTTCCAGCGATTATTAATACTAGAACACTTGCAGATGAAAATGAAAAAATCGCAACAGTTAGAGTTATTCCATTCTTTAGCTGCGGTGCTAAAATTCCCATTTTAACTGCAGTTGCTGGAGGTATTGTTAGTATCTGTGATATTAAAAACCCAGATATTATTACCTATTCAATGTATGTATTAGGAATTGTAACGGCAATTGTTACAGTATTATTAATGCGACAAACCACAATGAAAGGTGAAGTTCCACCATTTATTATGGAATTACCTAATTACCATCTACCACAATTTAGATCACTAATGTTACATTTATGGGATAAATTAAAACATTATATTCAAAAAGCCTTTACGATTATTCTTGCATCAACAATTGTAATTTGGTTCTTGTCAAGTTTCTCTTTTAAATATGAATTTTTGCCGGAAGTAATTAATTATGGTGGTGAAGCAATTATGGCAAATATTAGAATGGATGAAAGTATATTAGGAAGTATAGGATCACTAATTACACCACTATTTACACCACTTGGTTTTGGTTCAAATTTAAATGCTTTTGCGTGGGTATTTGCAGTAGCGGCAATAACTGGTTTAATTGCTAAAGAAAATGTTATTGCAACCTTTGGTACACTTTCGGCATGTGTAGGTGGAATGTACATCGCAACAGAAGATGGAGTTGCAGAAGTAGTAGCAATGATTAATGCAACCGGAATTACTGTACCTGCTCTAATTTCATTTATCGCATTTAATATGCTAACAATTCCATGCTTTGCAGCAGTTGCTTCAGCAAAAGGTGAATTAACACGCAAAAAATTCAAATGGACACTTGTCTTTTGGGTTGCAACATCATATATTGTATCAATGATGATTTATCTAATTGGTACTTGGTGGTGGACTAGCTTTATCTTTATTGCCGTTATGATTTTAGTTGGCGTTTCAATTTATTCGGTTAATAAAGTATTAGATAGTAGAAAGGATTTAAAACATTCATGACATTATTAGAAATAGTAATTATCATCTTGGCAGTTAGTTATGTTTGTTGGGTCTTTGGTTCAGCTATTTATAAGCACTATCATAATCTTCCAACTGGTGATTGTGCTTGTTGTGCTTTAAAAAACAAAAGAATTGTAAGAAAAATTAATAAATTAAGAAAAAAGCGCTTAAAAAAAACTGGTAATTTAAACTAAACTACTTACAAACGATGTAAGTAGTTTTTTTCGACAAATTATTGTTGCAAATTCATTCATTTTAGTGTATAATATACTAAAAAGGAAAAAATTATGAGATATCTAAAATATTTATTTTTAATTATATTTATAAGTATTACAATTTTCATATTTGTTAAAGCAGGGGCATCAGCTGAAGAATCAACTGCTGATAGTGACCAAGTTACAGATATTGTCGTCGGAACTATTGATCAAATTAGACCTGGTGAAGAATCAATTGTTGATATTTATGGTATTGATCAAGTCAAACAATTTATTCGTAAAGGAATTGGTCATTTTGGATTATTTTTAGTTTTAGGTATCTTTGGCGTGCCAACGTTTATCTTGTTTATTAAAAAACATTATCTAGCAATAATTTTCGAATTAATAACTGGTTTTATGATTGCAGGGATATCAGAAATGATTCAAATTTTTGCTTCTAATCGTGGACCATCATTTAAAGATGTGTTACTTGATTTTAGTGGATATTTAACATCAAGTATTTTAATTCTAGGAATAGTATTAATTATATATATAATAAGGAAGAAAAAAGTAGTAACTGATTAATTCATTTGCTACTTTATTTATTATTTAATAAAAATTTGATATAATAATTGAAGAAAGAAGAGTGAATAATATGATTACTAAAGATTTAGAACTTGTTGAACTATTAAAAAAATATGAAATATCAGGAATGAGTGTTCTTCATACCAATCAAGAGAAAATTGATTATTTTCTTCAACTTGGATACGAAGATTTGGAAAATAGTAAACTAACCACTGACCATACTATTTACCGAATTGCATCAGTATCAAAAGTCATTGTTGCATTAGGTATTATGAAATTAGTGGAAGATGGTATACTTGATATTTATGAAGATATATCTAAATATTTAGGTTATCAAGTGCGCAATCCACATCATCCAGATGTTAAAATTACCCTTGAAATGATTATGACTCAAACATCAAGTCTTTGTGATGGTAATCAAGATAGTACTGGATATGATGGTGTTAATGGAAAAATGATGGATGTATCATTAGAACGCTTATTGACCGATCCTAGTTATGAATATTATGATGAGAAGACTTTTACTAAAGCAGTACCAGGTTCGACTTGGCTTTACTCTAATTTAGGTTGTGGGATTCTTGCATGTGTTATTGAAAAAGTTACTGGTAAATTATTTACCACATATATTAAAGAAATTCTACTTGATCCACTTGGTATTGATGGTGGGTTTAGAGTTGATCAAGTAAAAGATACAGCCAGTATTGCATCACTTTATGATTTTGATGGTAAAAAATTAAGATTATGTAGAGATAAAGAGATGTTCTTTGAAATTATGTATCCAATATATTCATTAGGAGATAACTTTAGGGGCCCAGCCGGTGGTTTATTTATTAACGCAAGTGATTTAGCTAAAATTATGTTGATGATGATTAACAAAGGAAAATATGGTAATCAATTACTATATAAACCATCAACAATTGAATTTATGGAACAAGTACATTGGAAAGGTATTGCATATGATCCAAGTTATCGTGCAAAAGGTTTACAATTAAATCTATTAGATGGATTTTCTAAAGAAACCTTAAAAGGTCATTTTGGTTGTGCTTATGGACTACGTAGTTTTATGTTATATAACCGAAACAATGGATATATTTTCTTATGTAATGGTGCTGATTATCATGGCTTTGGTGATCATATGGTTAAAATGGAAGAAGAATTATTAAACTATTTAATAACAAAATTTGAAGGTGAAAAAGTTGAATAAATTAAAAAGAATAACTAGCGGTTCGACATTAGGAATTATTGCCCCTGCGGGCTATGTTAAAACCAAGGAAGAAATTGAAACATTTGTAAAGTTACTTGAAAGTCATGGTTATAAATGTAAATTAGGTAAATCGTTATTAGCAAAAACTGGCTATTTAGCTGGAAGTGATGCTTTGCGCGCTGCTGATATCATGATGATGTTTGAAGATCCAAGTATTGATGGTATCTTATGCTATAAAGGTGGATATGGAACGCAAAGATTATTGCCATTATTAGATTTTGAACGAATTAAACAAAATCCCAAACTAATTATGGGCTTTTCTGATATTACGGTTTTACTTAATGTTATTTATCAACAATGTGCATTTCCCACAGTTCATGGTGAAATGGGAATATGTATGAAAACTTTTGAGGAATTTACTTTTAATCATTTCTTTAGTGTAATCAGTGAAGGTTTTACTCAACCACTTAAAAATGTTCAATCTCCTTTAAATGTAATTAATGAAGGAGTCGCAGAAGGTATCTTAGTTGGTGGTAATTTAAGCTTGATCTATGCATTAATGGGGACTGAATATGAAATTGATCTAACTGATAAAATTTTATTAATCGAAGACGTTGATGAAGAAACGTATGCCATTGATCGAATGCTTTCTTCGCTGACACTATCAAAAGGATTTAAATCATTAAAAGGAATTATTTGTGGTTATTTTACGAATTGTGAGCCATCTTGTGATATAACTGTTGATGAAGTTTTAAATCATTATTTTAAAGGACTAAATATCCCCGTAGTAAGTGGTTTTGAAACTGGTCACAGCAAGCCATTCATTAACTTACCAATCGGTTTAAAAGTAAAGTTAGATACTTACACTAGTTCTGTAACCGCTTTAGAAAGTCTGTTTATTGACAATAAATAATTAATTGTAGTAAAATAAACAAGAATAAAAATAAGAAAAGAGAACCAAATATGAAAATAAAAAATATTGCAATAATCGCTCACGTTGACCATGGAAAAACAACATTAGTCGATTCGTTGTTAAAATCAACCGAAACATTTAGGGATAATGAAGTTGTTGATACTTGTGTAATGGATTCCAATGAAATTGAAAGAGAACGGGGAATTACCATTCTTGCTAAACCAACTGGCGTTTATTATAAAGATTATAAGATTAATATTTTAGATACACCTGGACATGCTGATTTCTCAGGTGAAGTAGAAAGAATTATGGGAATGGTTGATGGCGTGTTACTTGTTGTCGATGCCTATGAAGGAACAATGCCACAAACAAGATTTGTTTTAAAAAAAGCTTTAGAATATCATCATAAAGCTATTGTTGTTATCAATAAAATCGATAAACCTTCAGCTAGACCGGCAGCAGTTATTGATGAAGTATTAGATTTATTTATTGATTTAGGAGCTGATGATGATCAATTAGAATTTAAAGTTGTTTATACTTCAGCTGTAAACTTTACATCAAGTTTGTCTGATGATCCTGACACTCAAACAGAAGGAATGTTACCACTTTTAGATATGATTCTTGAAGAAATTCCTGATGCTGATAATGATTCATTATCACCACTTCAATTTCAACCAGCATTGCTTGACTATAATGATTATGTTGGTAGAATTGGGATTGGTCGGGTTAAAAGAGGCGTAATTCGGGTTAATGAAATGGTTAGTTGCTTAAGAATTGATTCAACTGTCACTAATTTTAGAATTCAAAAACTATTTAACTTTATGGGAATTAAGCGAGTTGAGATTAACGAAGCATATGCTGGTGATATTGTTGGAATCGCAGGGCTTCCCGATATTTATGTTGGTGAAACTGTTTGTGATTTAGATCATATTGAACCACTACCATTAATTCATGTTAGTGAACCAACAGTCCAAATGAATTTTGGCACTAATACATCACCATTTGTTGGTCGTGATGGTAAAATCGTTACTGCGAGAAAAATTGAAGAACGTTTATTTAAAGAAACGCAAAGCGATGTAAGTTTAAGAGTTGAACGCGTTGAAAATAAAGAAGAATGGGTTGTCTCTGGTCGTGGTGAATTACACCTATCCATTTTAATTGAGAACTTAAGGAGAGAAGGATTTGAATTTCAAGTATCTCGTCCAAAAGTAATTTTAAAAGAAATTGATGGTGTAACTTGTGAGCCATATGAAGATGTTGTTGTTGATATTCCGGATGAATATGTAGGACCAGCAATCGAGATGTTAGGATCAAGAAGGGGTAATCTAATTACAATGGATTCTAAAGATGGTCAAACTCGTCTTACCTATACCGTACCATCAAAAGGTTTAATTGGTTTTGCAACCGATTTTCTAACTGCAACGCATGGGTATGGAATTATGAATCATATCTTTAGAGAATATTTACCAATCACTCCTGATACTTTTACTGGTCGTAAAACCCATGTCTTAGTCTCAATGAATAGTGGTGCCGCTACTGCTTATGCATGTGGAGGTTTAGAAGACCGAGGTGAACTATTCATTAAACCGGGTGAAGAAGTATATGAAGGAATGATTGTGGGAACATGTAATCGTGAAGAAGATTTGGCGGTTAATATTACCCGTGCTAAACAAATGACCAATCAAAGAAGTTCAACTAAGGATTCAACTGTCGTTTTAAAAGCACCAAGAGTCTTATCATTAGAAAACTATTTAGAATTTATTGATGATGATGAATTAGTTGAAATTACTCCTAAACATATTCGCTTACGAAAAGTTATTTTAGATACAGTTGAAAGAAAAAAATACGATTCAAGGAAAAATAAATAAAGATTTAAAGAGTTTTCTTTAAGTCTTTTTTCATTAAGTAAGAAATATTAAAACAAATATGGTATACTATATATAATAAGGAAGTGAAAATATGGTATTACATGATCAACATGTACATTCATCGTTTTCTGGTGACTCAAAAGCAAATTTAAATGAATATTATCAAATCGCCAAAAAATTAGGTTGTAGTTATTTTGTAACAACGGAACATTTAGATTATGATATTACAATGCTTAAATGTGATTGGATTGTTGATGTCAAGACCTTAAGAGTAGTATTAAACCAAATCGAAGAACAAGATGGTCCAAAGACATTATTAGGAATTGAAGTTGGTTATCGAAGTGATTATTTAGAACAGATTAAACAGATCTTAAATAGTGAAAACTTTGATTTAATTAATTTATCAATTCACGATAGTGGTCAAATTGAATATTATTTTGTTGATGGCTTTAAGCAAATCGGTATTAAAGAAACAATGCAGATTTATTATCAACAAATGTTAGATGCGGTTAGCAACTTTGACTCTTTTGATGTGTTAAGTCATTTAGATTATGGCTTTAAAACGGCATATAAAATTGATCCCACCTATGATTTTTTGAGTGATGGGGAAGTGATTAAACAAATTTTAACCATTTTAATCAAAAAAGGTAAAGCCCTTGAAATTAATACAAAGGTTCAAAAGGATTTACCAAGTTCCCATTTATCCACCTTGTTAAATTTATATCAAAGTTTAGGTGGAACTAGATTAACATTATCATCAGATGCCCATCAAACATGTCGTTACTTATATGGATTTGAACAATACAAACAAATCATTAAAAAAGCTGGATTTAAATTCTTGTGTTACTTTGTAGCAAGAAAAGAATATCATTTTGATATTTAGGAGGTAGGTATGACTGAAAAAGATTTTCGTAAATTAGTGACTGATTTAGAACTAACAAAAGCTGATAAAGAAATGGTTCAATCATTTATTGATTCCTTAAAACAAAAGTTAGATGAACATATTAAATATTTAAAAGTTAGTAGTATAACTTGTGGTAATAATATGATGAGCGGTATTTATTATCATGGTTCAAAAAATTTAGAATTAATGGTTGTGTTTGAAAAACCTGATGTTGATTCTTTTCCGATGATGAATCAAGTAGCGATTAATGAATTATGGAATTTCTTAATATTTAATTATAAATTAGAAAAAATGAATCAAATTAGTTTTGATGAACAAGCTAACGCGATTGTGGTTGATATTAAAGATATGACTATAACCATTAATATTCGTTTTGAACAAGAATTAAATTATCAAACGGATTTTGGTTTAGAACAAGACAAGGTTCGTCAACGTTTTATCAATATGGCAAATTCCGAATTTAGTTTATTTAAAAATACGATGCAATTAGTATCATATCTAAAAGACCAAAATGATTTAAATGGTATTAGTGATTATCAATTAGAATTGTTATTATATTATGGATTATCGGAAAACTTTACTAAACATTCATATGAAGTTTATTTAAAAGAATTAACGCACGCTATTGATGATTTGCTGAAAGGAATAAAAATTGATCAAGATGATACAACTTATCGCAATTTAAATCTTTCTAGGGGTCCTAATATCAAAAATGATTATACGATTATTGATATTGCTAATCCAAAAATTAATTTATGTAGTACAATGAAAGAAGCCGGAGCCAATGAATTTAAGAAATTGAAAAAAATTATCTTAAAATTTATTACTCCAAAATCAAATTAAAACAAATTATAAAAACATATTACTTCCAATGAAATAAAAAAAGTGGTATAATAGATAAGGAAAAAAATAAGATAAGGAGAATTTAACTATGGGTAGAGCACATGAAGTCCGCGCAGCATCAATGGCAAAGACAGCCGCTGCAAAATCTAAACTTAATAATAAGTGGAGCCGTTTAATTTATATGGCTGCCAAAGGTGGTGTACCTGACCCAGATTTAAATCAAACATTAAAAAGAACAATCGAAAGAGCAAGACGTGAACAAGTAACTGCTGATGTTATCAAAAGAGCAATTGATAAAGCTAAAGGTTCTGATCAAACATCATATACAGAATTATTACTTGAAGGTTTTGGCCCTGGACAATCACAATTAGTTATTGAATGTTTAACCGATAACCATAACCGTACACAAACTGCAGTTAAAGTTGCATTACAAAAATGTGGTGGTAAAATCGCATCAAGTGGAAGTGTAACTTATCAATTCAAACATTTAGCAGTATTTACTTTTAAAGGTTTAGGTGAAGAAGATGCAGTAATGGCACTTCTTGATGCTGATTGTGATGTTCAAAATACATACACAGAAGTCGATGAAGAAACAAATGAAGAGCTAGTAACTGTTGAAGCAGATTATTCTGAATATGCAAAAATTAGAACTGCTCTTACTGATTTAAAAGAAGATTTAGAATTCTTAGTAGATCGAATCAGTTGGGAAACCGACAATATGGTTGATTTAGAAGCTGGAAAAGAAACAGAACAATTTGAAAGACTACTTGCATTATTAGAAGAAGATGATGATGTCCAAGATGTTTTCTACAATGTAAATTACACACCAGTAGAAGAATAAACCAAATAAAAGCAATATTATAAGCATAATACTTGATTAAACTTAAGATATTTGGTATACTAATATTGCTTTATTGATGCAGGTATAGTATAAAGGCTATTATACCGCCTTGCCATGGCGAAGATGCCGGTTCGATTCCGGTTACCTGCTCCATATTGAAAGCATAGGTTTGATACAATGAAAATTGTCTATCAAGCCTTTTTTCTTGCCTTTTATAGGCTTTTTAAGGCCTTTTTATCCAAAATAGACATCATTTATCCTGGTTTCCATTAAAAACGCAACAGTGGACCAGAATTTTTTTGTTTATTTGGCATTTCTATAAAAAAAACGATAGGTCGCTATAAAAAAAACGAAAGGTATCAATAAAAAAACGATAGCCCTATAAAAAAACGATAGGTCTGTTTGATTGTTAAAATCGCATTTTTATGATAAAATATATAAAAATTAGTCTTTAATATTTAGGAGGTGCCTAATATGGGTAAAAGTGGTGTTATTTACATATTAACGAATCCATCATTTCCACAATTTGTAAAAATAGGGTATGCGGATGATGTTCTTGATAGAGTAGCAACTTTAAATAGCAATCCTGGCCTTCCTTATTCATTCAGAATATTTGCTACTTATGAGGTCAATGAAAGACTTGAAGATCTAAAACTTCATAAGATTATAGATACGTTAAATCCAACACTTAGATGCCAAGAAGAAGTTAATGGAAAATCAAGAGTACGTGAGTTTTTTGCAATGACAGCTGATGTTGCATATTCAATATTCGAAGCTATGGCAGAAATTAGCGGAACGAAAAATAGACTTCATAAGTGGGAAGCGACTAAGAAGCAAAAGGCCGAAGAAGAAAACGCTGAAGAAATAAGAGAATTAAGTGTTAACAGACATCACTTCAAGGAAGTTACATTCAGCTCTAGTTTAACTGGTAAACGTTATGATAGCAGAACTAATTCTGATGGTTCACTTGGGATTTACGATCACGAAAGTGGTGTAGAAATAGAAAGCTTTTCCAACCCATCAAAAAAGCAAATTGTAAGAACTGCTTTAATTGACTTAGGAGTTGAGGCCGATAACTCTAAAACTTTATATCAATTAATGCATATGCTAGAAAAAGAAATACTAAATAAATAGATAATATAATTAGCCTGATTTAGTTTACTATTAATCGGGCTTTTAAAAAATAAAAAAATGTATGCGAACGCGAACAAAATAATTGCGTTCTCGTATATTTTGTGATATAATATATTTGAAGTTGAAGGAGGAAAAATAAATGGCTTTATCTTACAATAAACTTTGGAAGCTGCTAATTGATAAAGGATTAAAAAAAATAGATTTGCATGATCTTGCAGGATTAAGCCAATCAACAATTGCTAAATTGACAAAAGGTGAGAATGTCAATACAGAAGTATTAGAACGAATCTGTAAAGCACTGAATTGTGAGATTGGCGATATTGTCGAAGTTACAAAGGAGGAAATAAAATGAATTATATAGGATCAAAATATTCACTTTTAGATTTTTTACACGAAACTATAGCAGAAGTTTCAGGCTATAAAGATGGAGATAACTACACTTTTGCTGACTTATTTGCAGGAACCGGAGTTGTTGGCTCATACTATAAAACATTAGGTTGTTTTGTGATATCTAACGATATTCAATATTATAGTTATTCTATTATTAAGCATTATATTGAAAACACATCAGAAAATATAAGAATGGACTTATTTGACTATTTCAATGCTTTACCAGGTGTTGAAGGATTTGTCTATAATAATTATTGCCTAGGCTCTGGTAGTCAAAGAAACTATTTTACAGATGAAAACGGAAAGAAATGTGATGCAATCAGAATCGAATTAGAAAGAATGTATACAGAAAACGAAATTGATTCACACACATACTATTTTTATTTAGGTAGTCTTATTAATTCAATTGATAAATACGCTAATACCGCATCAGTATATGGCGCATTCTTAAAGCATGTAAAAAAATCGGCACAAAAAACTTTTGTTTTAGAACCTTTAAAGATTATTGATGGAGTTGAAGGAAAAGTGTTCAATGAAAATATTAACGATGTCGTTAAACACATTTCTGGTGATGTTTTATACCTTGATCCTCCATACAACGCAAGACAATACTGTAGCAATTATCACGTTTTAGAAACTATTGCTAGATATGATAATCCAACATTAAATGGGATGACTGGTCTGCGTGATGCTGGTTCACAAAAAAGTGAATTCTGTTCGAAAAGAACTGTTGAGAAAGCTTTCGATGATTTGATAGCAAATGCAAAATTTAAATATATTTTCTTAAGTTATAATAATGAAGGCCTAATGTCTTTAGACACAATTAAAAGTATTATGTCTAAGTACGGCGAGTATTCTGTATATACTAAAAATTATAGAAGATTTAAAGCAGACAAAGACGAAAATAGAAATATTGCGGCAAATGAAACTATTGAGTATCTTCATTGCTTAGTTAAAAAGGATTAGTTTATGTCTAAATACAATGATTTAGATATGAAGAATTGGAAAGAGTATTCTGATATTTACACTGATTCTTTATGGATAATTAATAGAAGAGATAATAGTGGTGCTCATAAATCAAAATATCATGGCAATTTTGTGCCTCAAATTCCACACCAACTTTTATCACGATATACCAAAAAAGGTGACTGGGTTTTAGATCCGTTTATGGGTAGTGGCACCACATTGATTGAAGCTCAAAGGATGGAAAGAAACTCAATTGGTATCGAATTACAAAAAACGGTCGCTGAAGAGGCAGAGACCAGAATACAAACAGAAGCTAAAAAGGGTATAAGTTCAATTGTCATTAACGATAATTCTAAAAGTGTTGATTTAGAGGAAGTTTTAAAAGAACACGGTACAAACTCTGTGCAGTTTGTAATGTTTCATCCGCCATATTGGGACATTATTAAGTTTTCCGAAAATTCTGAAGATCTTTCAAATTGTAGATCAATAGAATCTTTTAAAAATGACTTTGGTGCTGTTATTGATAACTGCACTAGGTATCTAGATAATAATAGATACTGCGGAATAGTAATTGGGGACAAGTATTCAGACAGTCAGATAACACCTCTTGGTTTTATTTGTATGAATCTATTTCTGGAACGAGGTTTTATTTTAAAAGCAATAATTGTTAAGAACTTTGGCGATACAGAAGGAAAATCGAATCAACAAGCGATATGGCGTTATAGGGCCATGTCAGCTGATTACTATGTATTTAAGCATGAGTACATTATGGTATTTAAGAAAAGTGAAAAGAAAAAGGCTCCTAAGCGTAAGGCTTAAGAGTCTTTTTTAGTTATGAAGAAGTATTACAAAGCAATGAGTTACGTGATGTTCAATGACATTGGCGTGTAAATAATCAAATTCAATGTTATAAGGCTCGTTAAAGTTTATATTGGATAGTAGATATTCTATTTGGTCGTTTGATACATCATCATCTAGATACACAATATAAAGCCTAGGCTGTGCATCAAAACGCTCACCGTCCTGATGTTCGTATAAACTCTTGGCTACTAATTCTGGATGGTTGATAGCAATTTCTCTGTAATTATCTCCGTATTGATTAATAAAATCTCCGCCAACACTTTTACTGACTTTTTGATCATATGGTTCGCCGTCTATGTAGAAATCGACTCCACTTCGGTGTGTTAGAGTAGGTGTGATGTTTTCATTGTTTGCGGTAATCAAATATTCAATATAATCATTTCTCATCGTATTTATATCTTTAATACGTCTAAACTTGATAACCTCATAGGCAATTAAATTGTCTTTTTCCTCTTCGGTAATAGGCATTCGGTTTATTGCTACAACTCTCTTATCAAAGTTCATTGCTGAGAAAGGCCAGACAAAATCACCCAGATTATGGTCGTTCCAATTTTCGACAGCTTGTGTGATATATTCTCTACAATGTTGTCCTACTCTATATTTTGGCGATTCCACATACATATCTCTGATGATATTTTTTGAATATGCGTAGTCCCAAGTGTCAATAATCGCCTGATTTATAGATGCTTCAGAACGCCCATAATTAATGGTAATATTCTTAGCCTCTGATAATCTGTTTAAGTATTCAGTTTTAAGCGCCTTTGTTGCTAGGATCTTTTTAATTTCTAATAATGTTATTCCTTCTGTAAGCATTTTTAACTCCTAATTATATGAAATATAGATGATGTCACTTTGAAGAGAATAGGTAACACCATTATCGGTTATTGAAATTTGATTAACTCCGTTTTGAAGTGAAAGATTCATAAATGCACTAATTTTTTCTCTTAAAATAGTGAAATCACTTTTCATTACTAGACATTCATATGAATCCTTCCCATCACATACAACGTATAATCTGTTAAGCATTTGCTTTCTAGCTTGTTGTGATTGATTTGCGTAGTACCACCTAATCATTTGATTTTTTCCATCCCTAGTTTTAAGGTTATATGGTCTATTAGATAGCTTTGCGGGATATACAGTGACTTTGACATCAAAAGGAACACCATTGATATAAATATCAACATCGTGATTGTATATATCTTCATCATGAACGGCTCCGTAATCACAGAATAAGTATTCGCAAGCGATAGAAGTCATGTAATTGTACCAACGGTGTAAAGCGTAATGCTTGTCGACACCTGTCAGCCTAATATTGTCAAGGCAAGATGCTAATGTTTCACATCGATAGATAAAATTTGTTCTTTTATCCATATAGTTGTTTTGCATTTTCCAGTCTGAACCGATTAAAGCTAAACAATCTTTTAAATCTTTTTCTAAATTGTTATTCATTATTTCTTTTCCATTAAATGCTTTCTGAATTCAATCGGATCGTACCAAAAGCACCCAATACAAGCATTTTCCTCTCCATTATGTTTTGCGCCGCCACAGTAGTAAGACATAGGATAACCTAATTGCTTTGCATCGTAACGAATGCCTGTTTGCATACACTCTTTGCAGAATTGACGTTTAGCATCATTTGCAGCTTTAGATAATGGTTGGAAGTCAGATAGTTTTTGGTCTTCATTTTTCATTACTCTAGCTTCATTTTTCATACCATTTTTATGATCAACTTCTGGCTTTGAAGTGCCTAATACAACGCATCTTTGTGAGCTAACTATTCGTTTAATTTCAGCATTAATGTGTTGAGAAAATTCACCATTGTTAAATCCAACTGTTCTCATAGCATCTGTTTTGTTTCCTGGAGTGATGCTTTTGTCGCGTTCAATTATGTATTTTTTACCGAATGTTCCGTCATCGCGCGACCAACCAGCACCATTAAGCAATTGTAACCCTTGATATCTGCCAACAAATTCAGTTACGTAAACCCACCTAGTGACTCCATTTTCATCTGGTTGTGCTAGTTCTTCCCATAATTCTATTTTTGTCATTTTTGTCATTTTTGTCCTCCTATTTAGTAAATAATTTCTAAAATGTCGCCGATATTTACTTCAAGCACTTTGCATATGCGGGCTAAAACATCCAAATTAACAGGTAGTTCTTTACTCATTTTTGCCATAGTGGAAGAGGCGATATCAGCTGCTGCTTCTAGATCTTTTTTCTTCATATGTTTATCGATTAGAAGCTTCCAAAGATTGTTATATGAATAACGCATAATAAACCTCCTAAAACGTAGAGATACACAAAATTATATCACGAAACTTTGAAAATTACTATATATGTGAACTGAATGCAAAGAAAAAACTTGACATCTCGAAGTTTTTATGAATTAAAAAAGCGACTTAGCTCAATTAAGAGTTAGGTCGCTATTTTCATTAGTCTACAAACAATTCAGGAACGTTGTATATAACATCGTGCATTTCGTCTCTGATCGTATCCTTTTTACATTCAAGAATAGTCTTTTTAAGCTTATATTCGCCATTCACAATTGTAATGAATTCTTGGTGCTCTCTAATATAATCGGCTGTTTCTCTAGTTAGACCATTTCTCTGGAAGAAGATAGTTAGAGCATTAGTTGATCCATATTCTACATATTCATACCAATCATTATCAAAAGGATGTCCATCTGTTTTTAATCTCTTATATTCAGTTGAGAAACGTAAGAAGTAGTTAGCAATGCTAAACAAAATTACATTTTAGATAATTCCTAAAGTATCACCAATTACAATGTTTTTGTGCTCTTGAGAACCATTGTAAGGAACTAGCTGATGGTTAATAGAAACTTGACCAGCATGATTTGCGTTATGATCTAATGTATCTTTTAATAATAGACTCAAACCGTATCCGTTCATCCATCTTGAAAGAATAACTGCATAATACTCGATTCTATTACCATGGCCAATTGTATCTTTTTCGTAAATATTCCATTTGAATATTCTGCTCAATATTCTTAAGAAATCTACTAAGTCATCGTATTGAACTCTATCATTTACTAACTTCGGATATTCGATACCATTATTGATTGCAGCAATTAGATTTTGTGTTTGATCCAAAGAAACATTTATATCATCATCAGGTTTAGGCTTTCTTTCATCTTTGTTATGAAATTTATCTATAGCCTTATCACAAATCACTGAAGATACTAAAAAGTATATTGAAGATAACTATGGTGATTTCAATAATTGGTTAACTATTCAGATTGAAGCAACTATTGATTTATTGAAAAACTAACATTTGACCTCTGGATGAAATATTCTGGAGGTCTTTTTTTATTTTCTTTGACTAATTTTTGGCAAAATCTCTATACGCTGCCATATACCCTTGAAGGAGGGTTAGAACCCATGACAAGTGAAGATAAAACAATTATTTTAAAATTAAGAGACGAGGGTAAGGGCTATGGCGAAATTTCTAAGATTACTGGAATATCTAAAAACTCTATTTCTACCTTTTTACGTAGAGAAACTGATAAGAAATATGACAGATGCTTAGCGTGTGGTCAAAAGTTAATTCAAACACCAGGGCATCGACAAAAACTATTCTGTGACGATACTTGCAGAAAGCTTAACTGGATTCAAAAAGGTAGAAAAAGTGTAAAGATGAAGGAATTCAAGTGCAAATGCTGCGGCCGTACGTTCTTTGGCTATGAATCACAACATCCATCATTTTGTTCTAGAGAATGCTTCCATAAGTCGAGAAGAGGTGGCGCTAATGGGACTAACTAACATAGAGAAGTATCTAACTTCGTTAGAACCAATAACTAACCTATTTAACAGCGAGCAAATCACTCCAGATGAATACATAAAAGCAGAGTCTTTTTTAGCTAAAAAGTATTGTATCAAAGATGATGATATTCATCGTCCTAATCACTTGATAATTAAAGGCTTTAGAGTGATGTATATGTATGGCAAAAAGGAGGAAAAACATGGAAAAGAATATAATCCAAATAGACGCGTTACCGCAATTGAAAAGAAAGCTTAGAGTTGCTGCTTACGCTAGAGTCTCTTCTGCAAAAGATGCAATGCTACATTCCTTATCCGCTCAGGTGAGTTATTACAACAAATACATCAGCTCGCATGACGATTGGGAGTTCGTTGGCATCTATGCAGATGAGGGCATTTCTGGAACAAAGGAAGATAGGGATGAATTCCAAAGAATGATCAATGACTGCAGGCTTGGAAGAATAGACCTAATCCTTACTAAAGCAATATCAAGATTCGCAAGAAACACGATGACGATGCTTGAAACAGTAAGAGAACTAAAAAGCCTTAACGTAGATGTGTTCTTTGAAGAACAAAACCTTCATTCGATAAGTAGCGACGGCGAGATGGTTCTTACATTGCTTGCATCTGTAGCTCAAGAAGAGGCCAGAAGCGTATCCGAAAACCAAAAATGGCGAATTAGAAAAGATTTTGAAAAGGGCCTTATATGGGGAGGCAATAACGCTTATGGATACAGAATCGTAAATAAGAAGATGGTGTTGGTTCCAGATGAAGCAAAGCTAGTGAAGAGAATATTCCAGCTATACATTGGAGGACTTGGCTTTCAAAAGATTAGCAAATTGCTAAATGATGAAGGTATACCTGCAATGCGCGCAAAAAGGTGGAACAAGCAATCGCTGCAGCAAATAATAGCTAATATCAATTACACTGGCGATTTATTGCTTCAAAAGACTTACATCGCAGATTTCCTAGAACACAAATCAGTCAAGAATAATGGTGAGGTAGCACAGGCTTATGTAGAAAATAACCATCCTGCTATCATAAGCCGTGAAGACAGGGAATTAGTCCAAGCGGAAATGAAAAAGCGTCAGGTTGTTGGTGCAGCATATTCAGCAAACACAATCTTCTCGTCGAGAATCAAATGCGAGCATTGCGGTTCCTTCTATGGAAGAAAAGTATGGCACAAAGGCAGCCCACACGAGAAGCAAGTATTCCAATGCAACGGCAAATACGATAAGAGCCATAGCCAATGCAAGACTCCTCATTTCACCGAAGATGAAATAAAGCAAAAGTTCATGCTTGCCTATAACGAAGCGATGACCGATAAGCAAAGAATCATTGATGATACTAAGGAAGTTATAGCTTTGCTATCCGATACCACTGAAATCGAAAAGCGAATAGCTGATGCAACAACTGAAATTGAAATCGTAGCAGGTTTAGTTGAGAAGCTAGTCCAGGAAAATGCATCAAAGATTCAGGATCAAGACGATTATGAAGCTAGATATCAAGCATTAACAGAAAGATATGACAAAGCCAAAAATGAACTCGAAAAGGCCAATGATGAGTTGCTTCAAAAGAAGGCACGTCAAAAGAACCTAGAAGCGATTGTAACCAAGATGGAAGAATTGGATACAGTATTGCTTGAATGGTCTGATGAGATTTGGCTTATGCTTATTGAAGAGGCGGTGGCGCATGAGAACGGAACGCTGACCTTTAAATTCAAAAATGGATACAACATTACAAAGTAAAACTAACGCCAGTCGAAAGGCTGGTTTTTTTGTTGCTGCTTGGTAGACAAAATGAAAAGAAAGTGATATAATTCAATTGTCCGATAAGGAAGGGTTAGTTTCCTCAAAGTACTTGAGTAACGTGAACTGTTTAAACTCTTTTATGCAAGTGGGAGAGCTTAAGTGGTAAATCTTACAAAAATTATTTTGATTAAATTAAGACTCATGTTAATGGGATAACTCTATTCACTGCTAGGAGTGGGCTATCTTTATCGGCATAAGTCTTTTTTGTTTCCTTAGGACAGAAGGAGGCATTACAATGCAAAATTTAAATGATCACATTGAAGAAGTACAACAAAAAATTAGTTATTGGTTTAATAACTTAGACCTTCTATTCCAAGCATTTACGCGTAGTTCTTATTCAACACAATATGGTGGTGAAAATAACGAAGTATTAGAGTTTCTTGGGGATAGGGTATTGGATTACTACGTTGTAAAAGTTATGGCAGATAGATACGGCTATACCAAATCACAACTAAATTATTACAACCCAGATAAGGATGACGATGAGTTCTGCATCAAAGCTCATAGAAACGAGCAATCATTCACTGAATTAAAAAAAGAAATAGTATCTAACGCTACACTTGCAAAATTAATCGATAAGCTTGGTTTCGCTAAGTATATGTTCTTAGGCAACAGCGATATTGATAATAAGGTATGGAAAAACGAAAAAGCAAAAGCAGATTTATTTGAAGCAATATTAGGTGCAATCGCAATCGATTGTGATTGGAATCCTGACGAACTTCAAAACTCAGTAGAATTCATGCTTAACATTGAGGGCTTTCTAGCAGATGTCCAAGATGGTGAAGAAAGACCGGCTGATTGCAGCTTAGAAAATGCGGTTAATACTTTAAAGGAACTTGCAGAACATGGTAGATGCTCAATTCCTGAATATGAACAACCTGATGAAGAAATTCAAGGTAACGGAAACTTAAAGTGGATGTGCTCTGTTTACATCAGAAGTTGGGCTATGAAGAAAACCGCATATGCAACTTCTAAGAAATTAGCAAAGAAGTATGCAGCGTATTTAGTTTTATGTGACGTATTTGCATTACCAAACGAATATGAAGGCGATGAAGCCGATGGTGATTAAAATTAATGAAAAGCAAGATATATGGCTAGAAAATTAAAAGTATATGAACAATCAATGGGTGGTGGGAACTATACACAGGTTCCTACCATCATTCTTAAAGGACAATGGTTAAAGACTGCTGGTTTTGAAGCAGGCGAGTACTTAGAGGTTGTTTGCGAAGGTGATAAGATTACTTTAACAAAAACAACTCCACCTGAAGTTTCAACCAGAAAATCACTAGAAGAAAGGGTAAAAGAGCTGGATTCAAATCAAAGAAAGAAACTAGCTGACTTTATTAAAAAAATATAGAGATGAATTATTTATTTTGGGATACTGAACGTATCAGGAATACGAAAATTTATATGTCTGCTGTGATTCTCACTGACGAGAATTTTAATGTGATTAAGGAAGAAAGAGCTATAGATTTAAGTGTTGATGTTTCATCAAGACATGCACCAAAAAGAAAAGTTGCAGAACTAAAAGATGAATCCATACTGTTTCTAGATTTTGAATCGCACGCAAATTGGCTTGTGAGTTATTTGAACTCTGCTGTTTCCGTTTGCTTTGGAAAAGATGATTTTGTTTCTATAAATGACCAACTTAAAATTCATAATATGGCCGCATTAGAAGGTAGTTATTACGATTTGCAAATGTTCGTACATTCTATAAAAAACGAAAATTTATCTAATCTTGCTGCAGTTAGTAAGAACCTTAACGTTAAGCACAACGCGCATGATCCATTAAGCGATTCATATGTTACAATGGAATTATTCAAATACCTTAAATCAAATTACGATATAGAAGAAGCAAAACTTCCAATACCTAATAAAAACGAAATTTTAGACATTGAGGTTAATGGTACATTAATTGCACGAAAGAAGTGAGATTTTACTAAGTTCAGGATAAAAAAGAAATTAGCGAAGATGATTGACTCCTTATTATATATAAAATAAGGATGAGGACGGAGGAATATATGGAAGATGAAAAGCAAATATTGAATGAAGCGTTTATAAGTTCTGTTAGTGAAATAAGCGATATGCTTAGAAAAATTACTGAAGGAAAAACAAGACCAACACTTTATATTACTGATAACTATATTTTGAAGAATTACAGTTCAGATCAAAACTATGTTAATGCCATAAAATCATTAATCATAATGGCCGGAGTCGGCGATGTTTGCATCTATTCTGAAGGGGATGAACCGGGGAAAAATAGAAATCACAGCGCTGATTTAGTTGCTATGCAATTAGACTTCAATGCATTAGATGGCCGTAACGTTATTTTTGCTCATCATCAATCTCATGGACGATACTGGATTGTTGATGATGCTGGATTTATGATTGACGCATCTCCTAACGGGTTAATGAGCGGTGATCCTGCAATTGTTAAGAAACTAACAAAGCAAGAGGTCAAAGACATTAAAAGTTTCTACGGAATTTAATAATTTAGACATTTATAACTGGGTAGTTTGAAACTCTCAAGAGCAGAAAAGAACAGGTGTCCGGAAATATATGGATATGGTGACCCTTACGATATTCCAGACAACGAAAACGAAATAACGGTTTATAACTTATGCATAACCGATGCCGATGATGATATTAGGTTCGTTCCAGTCAGCAAAGAACTATTTTTCTGGTGTTAATCATTGGAGAATTAGGGGTGTGCAAAATACCCTTAGGGTGTGCAAAACGCTCTAGGGGTGTGCACTTTTTATGATAGGGGTGTGCAACCTTGTATTAAAATGGTTCATCTTTGCCATATTGAAAGCATAGGTTTGATACAATGAAAATTGTCTATCAAGCCTTTTTTTACGCCTTGATATAGGGGTTGAAGTCCCGGATTTGATAATTAAATGAACCATATTAACACAAAATCCTTAATTCATAGGCGTGATTGAAGCTTAAGAATAAGGATTTTTATTCTATACAAATTATCTCAAAAACGAAAGGTCCTTTAAAAAAAACGATAGACCCATTAAAACAAATGAACGGTGCTTCTAAAAAACGATAGATGTATTAAAAAAAACGAAGGATGTTTGCTTAAGAAAAAATTGAGATTTATATGAGATAAAATATCGAATAAATAGACATTTTACTAAATAAATCTTTATATAGTAAAATGAAACTGAGCCATTTATAAGAAAATCCTTACATATGTAGTTAAGGAATTGAAAGGAAGGATAAAAATGATATATAAAGAAAAAGAATTTATAGCAAAAAATGGTAAGAAATTAATTATTAAAACTCCTAAAAGAGAAGATGCTTTAGAATTAGTAGAAGCTATGATAAAAATTACTACAGAATCATCTAACTTTCTTGTGGGTAAGCCTGAAGTTTTTAATAGCTATAAAGAGAATTTAGACAAAGAAGAGGAGTTTATTAAAGTAAGCCGTGAAGGAAGTAATTATTTTGTTTGTGTTTATGATGAAAATAAAATAGTTGGTGATTGTGAATTAAGAATCAATAGTCAAACTAAAACAAGGCATCGTTCACAAATTGGAATTGCCTTATTAAAAAAATATCAGAACTTGGGTATTGGGTCATTTCTTTTTGATGAAATGATAAATCTTGCTAAAAGTACTGACGGAATAGAACAAATTGAACTTGATGTTGTAAGTACAAATGATTTGGCTAAGCATTTGTATGCTAAAAAAGGCTTCGTTAAAACTGGAACTATTCCACGTCAATTAAAACAATCAGATGGAACATATTCTGATGGAGAAATGATGACTTTATTTCTAAAATAAAAATAATGATAGAAAAATTCTTGTTAAATAGTCTAGCATGGCTTACACTTATAGATGAGTGCATAGCTCACGAAGACAAAACGATATCCTTCAAATTTAAAAATGGATATGAAATTACTAAATAGTATTTAGAATCAGTCATAAGGGCTGATTTTTTTATGTTCGCAGGAACAAAAATAGAGTACTTGTGGTATAATATTAGTCGAACGTATGAAGCATTTTTATTTGCTTCAATAATTAGATAAATTAGAATTTATAGATTAGAATGGAGAATATTATATGAATATACAATTTACAAAAGAAGAAATTAAAAATAGTGTAGAATACCAATGGAGAATGTTTTATATAAAATATATACTTATTATATGGTTGATTATTGCAGTATTTACATTATTTGCACCTATTTTAATTTCTCTTAAAACTGGTTTTGAAAATTTACTTTTAGGCCTACTAATATGGCTTTTATGGAATCTAATCTTAGGTTTTATCTTTGGTGGTTTTGCATTATATTATTATAGTAAGATTAGATATCTTATGAAAAATTATAATAGTTTTAAAACTTATGAAGTGCTTTTGGATAAAGTGGCTACATCATTTGCTTATAGGGGACATATATATTATTCTGTAACTTTAAAGGATGATGATTTCAAAAAGACAGTGGATACAAATCCTTATTTTTCTAGTTATTTTTCTAAGTTTAGAATAGATGATTATAATAATAAAAAAGTTCTTGGATTATATGACTCTAATTTACAAAAATTCTATATTATTAAGCTAGTTAAATAAATTCCTATTTATAGAGTAATTGAAAGTGAAGTGTAAATTAATTATGAAATCTAAAATATTAAAATTAAAATATCCAAAGAATCCAGGTATACTACTTGATAAAGAAGAGGTGCAAAGCTATATATGGCATCTCGAAGATATAAATGAACTTTATAAGTTGCCACTTCCATTTCTATCTTATTATGTTGTTGGTTGTAGACTTACAGATGAAGTAAATAATGGAGGATTTGCACAATATCTTTCTAATTCGAGTATTCACACTCTACCTTATCTTGAAAGATGTGTGAGAACTATTGGTAATTCAGAAATGATAGAAATTATAAGTGAATTTCTTTCTGTAGTATCAAAGAATTTTGATATAAGCGATATTGAAAATATTGCAAAAGCGGATTATTCTGAAGAACTTGAAAATGTTCTCTTACAGCTTGATGACAGATTTTATGCATTTGATGAAAAATATGATGTAGAGGGACTTGCAAAAAAATATTATAAAGATAATCTTCCTGAAGAAAAACTTATTTTTGAACTTGTAAAACCACCAGTAAACGACCATCGTAGATATTTTATTTATGATAAGTCAAACATTACAAATGAAGAAGCTGTAGAAGCTTTTGTTGCATTTCTTGGAGAATTTTCTAATATAAGATTTAAGATTGAATTAGAACAATGGGGTGGAATGTTCCGTATATATGCAATTGATAATACAAATTCTCTTAATCTTGCTGAAATCTTCGCCCATTTTGATGATAGTTCTTATTCATTCGGTAAAAAAGATGGTACGGATAGATACAAGATTTTAGGTTTTAAACTTGGTGGTGGTATTTTCAAAGAAATACACGTAGATAGTTGTGACGAAGAAAATTGGGTGTGGAGATTGACAATTTCAGAAAGTGGATTTGACGAAAACGAATATGAAATTTCATACATGCGTTATTGTTCTGGCTCAAGTAAAAAAGTCTCAAGAATATGTGTCGGTGATTTTGATGACAAAACAAATAATATAAAAGAAATAGAAGAACTGTTAACGAGATATGCAAAATCACAATGTAATATAAAAAGTATTAAAAGAACATATCCTTAGTACAAAAGATGTTCTATTTGTGGAAAAAATGGAACTAATTGAAGAAAAGAATGATTAAAAAATTAACAAAACATAAAATTTATGGAGGAAATGAGTATGAAAATTAAAAGATTATTTGCTATGACTGTAGCTTTGTGTTTATTCTTAACAGGATGTTCGAAATCATTTGATTGGAATAAAAATGTTGAGAAGGTTGAAAACTTAGGTTTTGTAGTATTTAATTCTTCTACGAATGAAGAGGATTTAAACAAAAATAACGATTTAATTAATACTGATATAAAACTAATGGGCGGAGACTTTTCTGTAGAACTTGATAACGCTGTAGCTTTAAATAAGGAAGTAAATGATAATTACTATAACTGTATGTTCTTTGATTTTAAGGACGATGAACAAGCTAAGAGTTATTATGACTTGTACTTGGATACTCGCTCAAATGAAAATCAATATAAATTATCTTTAAATAAAGACATAGTAGTTGTAACTAATTCACAAGAAGTCATAGATTCTTTAGGTTACCAATTTAAATAATTATGAAAATTAAACTTATATTAATTCTTACGTTATTTCTTTCAGTCACCTTTTTAGCATCTTGCGATAATCAAAATATAACTGGTGATAAAGAAATCACTTGTGAAGATATAATAAAAGTATATGAAGAAGCTGGTTATGATATTTTTCATAAAGAAATAACTGACCAAGATTATGATTGGGAATGTTATGTGAAAATGTACTGCTTCTGATTCAGATGATTATATATTCTTTTATATTTTTGATACTAATGAAGAAGCAGTTAATTATGCTGATGAAAGGGAATGGAATATTTTATTATATTTCTTTAGTGAATTGTTTGGTGATTCATCATGGTTAAAAACTAAATCATATAACAATATAGCAATAGAATATGATCAAAATGAATTATATGTACCTTTTGAATCATTGATAAATTAGAATTTGTCGATTTGGTAAATTCCGATACTATTTTTACATTGAAAGGAAATGAAAATGAAGATAAATAAAGAACAATGGAAATGGACAAGAGAACCTAAGCAGTATTCAATATCAGAGGACAAGATTGAGATAATTACGAATCCGCATACTGATTTGTGGCAGCGTACTTATTATCATTTCAGGAACGATAATGCTCCTGTGCTTCAGATAAAAACATCTGAGAAATTCTTTTCTTTCGTAGTTAAAACTGAGTTTGAGAGCAAGGTGCGTTTTGACCAGTGTGGTATTGTAATGTACCTTGATAGCGAGAACTGGCTTAAGGGTTCAATTGAGTATGAGAACGAGGAATTTCAGCATTTAGGAAGTGTAGTGACTAATAAGGGATATTCGGATTGGGCAACAACCGAAATAGATGCAGGAATCAAGTCTATGTGGTATAGATTTAGTAGACGAGAGGATGATTATTGTATTGAGTGTTCTGAAGATGGAATTAAATACAAGCAGATGCGAATTTGCCATGTGTATAAAGCTAATAATGAAATACAGTTTGGAATTTATGCTTGTAGCCCAGAAGATTCATCCTTTAAGGCTATATTTACTAATATGGAATTAACGGAATGTAAGTGGTTGGTACATGACGGACAGGCTCCTGATGAAAAATAGATTTCCGATTTTATGAATCTGACAAAAATTTCATAGCAGCATTGATAATGTATACGCTAAGTAAAATTCACTTCGTTTGACCTGATATATAAAGGAGAAATAAAAGATGACTGAAAAAAAAAGAATGATAGCGGGAAAAATATATGACCCTTCCGACAAAGAACTTGTGGAACTTAGAACAAAAGCTCATAGGCTTAGTAAAGAATACAACGAGCTCCTTGAAACAGATGAAAGGCGTGCAGAAATTATAAAGGAGCTTGGGATAGTCGGAGATTCCTTTTATTTTCAAGGACCTATTCAATTCGATTATGGTTGCTTCACATCCATTGGAGCAAATTCATATGCAAATTTCAATTTTACTTGTATAGACTGTTGTCCTGTGACAATTGGCGAAAATGTATTTTTTGGTCCTAATGTTTCGCTTCTTACGCCTATACATCCGCTTCGTTGGCAGGATAGAAATCAGTATGTAAAGCAGGACGGCACTCCTACCGATAAAGAATACGCCAAACCAATTATCATTGGCAACAACTGCTGGATTGCAGGCAATGTCACCATATGCGGAGGCGTTACTATCGGTGATGGTTGTGTTATCGGTGCGGGAAGTGTGGTTACAAGAGATATTCCACCAAATTCGCTTGCAGTTGGAGTGCCATGTCATGTGGTTCGTGAAATAACAGAAACTGATTCATTGGAGAATCATCCTGAACTATTCTGAGTGAGAATACTTCGGCACAGCAACCTTTCAAATTCCATTTTTTAGAACTGAAATATCGGTATTTAGGGGTTGAAGTATAAAAAACACTTGGTACAATAATGGTGTCGGGCGTTTGATGAGAATATTTTACGGAGGTTCATTATGAACGATATGAAAGTATATCCCATCGGAAAGATTGAAAACGAAAACAACGAGGCAAAGATCATACTCAATCCAAACTACAAAAAAGGTGGCATCAATAGCACAGGAAGAAAGTAGATCCATTTCTGAAAACGTCAAAATTGGTAAACGATGGGGAGTGCAAAATGGAAAAGTATCATTTGCTTATACTAATTTTTTAGGTTATGACAAGGTGGATGGAGAGATAAGAATTAATGAAGAACAAGCACAAATAGTAAAACTAATTTATCGCATGTACTTAATTGAAGGTAAAACAAGAAGATCAATTGCTAATTTCTTAAATGAAAATAATGTTTCTACTCCTTCTGGAAAAGGGAAATCCTGGACTATTAATAACATAAATTCAATTCTTACAAACGAAAAATATAAAGGTGATGCTTTGCTTCAAAAAACATATATTGTAGACTGTCTAGAACATAAGCCAATAAAAAATAATGGTGAAGTAGCACAAGCTTATGTAGAAAATAACCATTCAGCAATAATTCAAAAAGAAGGCTGGGAATTGGTACAGGCTGAACTTATATGATAAAAGTCATAGCACTTGCAAAACTCCACATTTTAATAGGGTCGAATTCGACCCCCTATTATCAGAAAGTGGTAAAAATTCTTTTACAATGTCTCCAACTAGATGGGTTAATGAATTTTGTGCAATTGGTATAAGAACAAAAGCTACTAAAAATGGAGGAACTTACGCACATAAGGATATAGCATTAGAATTTGCTTCTTGGATATCTCCAGAATTGAAGTTGTATATTATTAAAGAGTTCCAAAGATTGAAAATACAAGAGTCAGAACAATTAGAATGGCATGGCAAAAGACTATTAACAAAACTAAATTATTTAATACATACAGATGCTATAAAAGACAATTTGATTCCTGTTAATTTAACCAATGAACAAATAAATTATATTTATGCTAGTGAAGCAGATATGTTGAATGTTGCTTTATTTGGTATTAAGGCAAAAGAATGGCGTGAAAATAATCCTAATAAAAAAGGAAATATTAGAGATTATGCTACTACTATAGAATTAGCTATTTTGTCTAATCTAGAATACCATAATTCATTATTGATAACTAATAATTTATCCCAAAAAGAAAGATTAATTATTCTAAACACCGAAGCAAACAGACAAAAGGAATTATTTAATGAAAATAATATAAAAGCTATAAAGAGGTTAGAAAATGA
Source organism: uncultured Staphylococcaceae bacterium (assembly GCA_964541525.1). Classification (GTDB taxonomy): domain Bacteria; phylum Bacillota_I; class Bacilli_A; order ML615J-28; family CAG-313; genus UBA1737. The sequence goes on from CAZIQF010000004.1 coordinate 90,542, forward strand.
ATAAATTGGGAGAGAAAATAAAAGAAATACGACTTAAAGAAGGTTTGAGTCAAGAAGCTTTTGCTAAAGAATTAGGATATAACTCTAGGTCAACAATAAATAAAATTGAAAAAGGTATAAATGAAATCAGTTATGATAAACTGATGCTACTTGTAAAAAGATATGAATTAGAAGTAGATGAATTATTTGACAGACCTTATAAGAAATCTTTTTCATCGTTAAATAATGATTCTATTTTATTTGTATCCTTTAGTGGACGTAATGATGGGAATTGTAGCGACATTGCATAATATTTAATTAGAGAAAACGATAAGTTAGTTTTGTTTAAAGATGTATTTTATAATCCTTGTTCGAAATGTAGCTATGAATGTTTTGATTCAGTGTGTAAAAATAGATATGATGATGTATACGATTTGTTAGAATCTACCAATAATTATAAAAAGATAGTATTTATAGTTCCTATGTATTGTGGTAATCCTTCATCATTATTTTTTGTATTAAATGAGAGAATGCAAGATTATTTTAATTATAATGTAGATAAATGGGATTCATTTATAAATAAATTACATTTTATTTGTATATATGGTAGCGATGAAGAAACACCTTATTTTATTAATACTTTTATAAATTTAGTTGGCGATAGTTCAAAAGTTCTAAAATTAGAAAGACATAAATACAATTTGAAAATGAATGATAGGATTCTTGATAATAAAAAATTGGTCAAATTGATTGACGAGTTTAAAGGGGAAATATCTTAAAAATACAAATAATCAACAACTTCCTAAATTCCTATTTATCCATCAGCACAGCGATGCCAAAATAGGGTGTTTTCAAAAAACGAAAGGTGTTTGCATTTTATATTAAAATGGTTCATCTTTGCCATATTGAAAGCTATGGTTTGATACAGTTGTGCCAGCCTTTTTTGTTTGGCAGAAAGGGAAAATTTTCCTATCCGCCAGTTTTGTAGAGGCTAGAAGCAGTGAATTTGGTAGCTGTTTTCTGGCCTCTTTTTATTTTTGGATTTAACTTTTTAACGATTACTCTACTTTTTATCATTAACACTTTTGAAATCCAACAATCCGCGAAGGAAAAATTAAAACATATAAATTTTGGTACAACTTCAAGTGATTCTCCGTGATTCTGTACCAAACTTTGATATTTTTTACGTGACTCCTAGGGGAAATCAAACGGTGAAGAAATTTATATTTTTATTCAACTAAAAAGATTTGAATCTTGGTTATTGTAATATTCTTAGAAATTTAGTCGGTTGATGAAATTTGAATCTATAAGGGATATAATTAGTAAAAAATCAAATAATGGTGTATAATAATCATATAATGTCACAAATCAACATTTTAAGTTCTTTGTGTTGTTTAGTCAGTTTTATTAGTTTGATATAATGTTAATGTAAAAACAAGCCTACTATAAATAAGTCAAGTAAATTAATAAAATAATTTATTCGATAGGTTT
>CAZIQF010000005.1:0-78517 GCA_964541525.1 uncultured Staphylococcaceae bacterium
CTATTTTTAATTGTATTATTTTAATATATTACCTTAATTATAATTATTTTATGTATAATCTGATATTTTATTTTTAATGTTTAAAATTTTAATATATTCGTCTTGAATATTTAGTAGTTTTATTGTATAATCATTTTGTATCATTTTTTCCTCCATTCTTAATTAATACGCCAATAATTATTATAGAGGAAAAGAAGAGAAACAAAAAGTGTTTAGTTCAATTTTCTAAACACTTTTTCATTTTATCTTAAAAGATTTTATTGTTTATCTTAAAAGATTTATTAATTTATCTTAAAAGATTTATTAATTTATCTTAAAATCTTAAAATCGCAAAATCTCAAAAGATTTTACAGAACCCTAATACCTTTTTTATTATTTAAGTAAATCTAGATAACCTAAAATTAGGCTAAATGTATTTTTTAATCCATTGATATGGGTTCTTTCCATACCATGGCTTGCTGCAATACCTGAACCGATTAATGCACATTTGATATCATTGCCACCTCTTAGGGCTGCAGATGCATCAGATGAATAGAATGGATATACATCTAATGCATATGAAATATTGTTTGTTTTGGCAATATTGATTAGGTTTGTAATCATATTATAATCATATGGTCCTGATCCATCTTTAACACAGATGGATACTTGTTCTTCAGTGCAGTTTAAATCTAAGCCAATACACCCCATATCTACTGCTAACATTTCATCAATATTTGGGATTGAAGAACAGCCATGTCCGACTTCTTCATAGGTTGTGATAATTATTTTTAATGTATCTTTTGGGGTAATCTTATTTTCATTTATGTATCTTAATAGTTCCATTAATAAAAAGACACTTGCTTTATCATCTAAAAATCTCGTTTTGATGTATCCTTTTTCGGTGATTTGGAATTTTGGATCTAGGGCGATAATATCGCCGGTTTCAATTCCTAATTCTTGAGTATCCTTTTTATTATAGACAATTTCATCTAGTCTAATACACATATTTTCTTCTTTTAGTTCTTTGGTTCTTGCGTCAGGATAGACATGAACTGCTGGCGATGTTGATAAAATGGTACCTGTATATATTTTATTGTGTCTTGTTATTATTGTACAATATTCACCATTATAGGTGTTTAATAATGTTCCACCTAGTGATGAAAATCTTAATGTTCCATTAGGATTAATACTTCTGACCATTAAGCCCAAGGTATCTACATGAGCACTTAAGGCCTTAGTATAAGAAGATTTTCCTTTGACTGTTATAATTAAGTTTCCTTTTTGATTTGTTGTTGCTTCATATCCTAAAGATTCAACATAACCTTTTAAATAATTAATAATATTATATGAATATCCAGTAGGGGAAGCAATTTTAATAATTTGTTCTAATAATGCGTAATTTAATTCCATATATGATTCCTACTTTCCTTTTGCTTTTGCTTCTTCATAAAGTGCTGTTAATGCTTCTTTTGAAAAATGATATGTGTTACCACAGAAATGACATGTAGTATCAGCTACTCCATCTTCATCAATCATTGATTTAATTTCTGCTGATCCTAATGAAAGAATTCCTCTTGCGAATTTGTCATAGCTACAATTACATTTGAAATTAATTTTTGTTTCTTCTAAAATATTAGCATCTTCAGCAATGTTTTGAATAATATCTTTTGGAGTAAATCCTGAGGATAAGATTTCTGAGATTGGTGGAAGACTTTTAACTTTTGCTTCGATTTTATCAATTGTTTCTTCGGTACAGTTTGGTAATAGTTGGATCATAAATCCACCTGATACGACTGCTCTTCCTTCGGTATCGACTAACACACCTAAAGAAATAGCAGTTGATACTTGTTCACTAACTGAATAATAATACGCAAAATCTTCAGCAATTTCGCCATTAATGATTGGGGTATAGCCAATAAATGGTTCCTTTAATTTCAAATCTTTGATTACGGTAATCATTCCTTTAGATCCAATTGTTGCTTTGGCATTTAAACGATAATCATTATATTCAAAATGACAATGGGGATTTTCAGCGTAACCTCTAATATCACCATGTGCATTTGCATCCACAATAATTCTACCAATTTGACCATCACCATCAATTCTTAGGGTTACAGTTTCTTCTCTTTTTAATGTTCCACCCATCATGGCTCCCATACTCATAACTCTCCCTAAAGCATCTAATGCACTAGGAAAATAATTAAGTCGATCACCAATTAAATTTAAAGCATCGGTTGTTGTGACGGCATAGATTCTTGCTTGATTATTAAAACCTAAGGCTTTTACTAAAACATCTGACATTTTATATACCTACTTTCTGTTTAACATTATACCATATTTATCATGAATTTTAAAATAAAGCGCCTATTATTGATCAAAAAATTAAAAGTTTTGACTAATATAATCTTTTCTAGTATAATATATATAAATAAAGGAGAAAACCAATTATGAATATATATGATGATTATGGTAATTACATGGAAGATATGGAAGAGATGATAACTAATATCAAAGGAACATCATCTTATGTAATGTGTTGTTTAGATGATGTTATCAATGTTCTTGACTATATTTATCGTAAATACTTAGATAAAGCGAAAATAGATAATGAATTAGAGGAAATCTTTGAAATAGGATTCGGTTATCTATCTAACGCATTAAATGATATCAAAGTATATTATGAAGAATATTTTAAGAAAGATATCGTTCTTTTTAATCAATACGCTAGTTTGATTGTATATTCGATTTTAATTGAAGATTTGAAAGCATATTTGATTGGTGAAGAAAAACTAACAAAATCAAAAGAAAAAGTTTTAGATTGTTCACTTCAAAAGATTGATGATATTTTAGTAAATATTAAGGAGATCAATGTAGAATTATTAGCGGATATTGAAGATACAATTGATGAATGTATGCCTAATAATAGTGATTATCGACCAGTATATACGGTATTTGCGTTAATTGCAGAAGAATTAGGAATATATTAAAAGATTAACGTATATATAGTAAAAAGAAATGCTATAAACAATCTTGTTTATAGCGTTTTTATTTACTCATAGTATTATAGGATGTTTTAACAGCATCAAGTGAAATATTACAACCCATTTTATAGATATTAGTATAGTTAACGATTTGTGCAATCAAGTCAAGAATTAACTCCATATCTTTTTCATAAGGAATTCGTTCAGTTTGATTAAGAATCTCAAAAATAGCTTGTTTTTTATCAATAGGTTTAATCCAATTATCTGGTGATCTTTCAATAAAACAAATACCTTGTAAGGGAACAATCTCATTCTTGCTGAGATCGCATTTACCGGAAAATGGTGTTCCTGCCGCATAGAGTTTATTATCGATTAGCAGAATTGCTGGTTTATCATCGTTTAAAATATAAGCATCACTAAAATTTTTAAGCCAAAGTGATGTATGGGTTGATTTACCAGTGCCAGATGGAGCACTAAATAAATAAGCTTTATTATCTTTAACAACAGCTGAGGAATGAAGTAGGATTCCATTGTGCCTTAAAATATGGCGATAGAATTTTTGCCCTAAGAAAATGTATTCCATTTCATCAAGTGTGAGATGAGGAAATTCTGCTTGCTTGTTTTTAATTAATTCTTCATTCAGTTCTAACTTAAAATCAGCAGGTGTTGCTTCATCTACCATATAGGGAATTGCTTGATTTTTAGTTCTGGAGTATACTGGGTTCATTTCAACGACAACACCAGCAAATTTATATTTAGCCATTATGATCCTCACTTAAAAATTCTAATTATTTTCTTAATACATCTTTTAATAAAATGTTTAAATGCCTTAAAAGGACGTTTAAAAACAGTTTTTCTAACATATTTTAAATATTCCTTATTTGTTGCTTCAACATATGTTTCATCACGATAAAAACCTTCCATTACAGCAATAATTTGGTTTCTTTTAATATTCTTTTCTAAAAGGAATTGATTATCGCCACACATTGTATATGAATCTTTTTTGATTTTCATAACTCGATGTAATACTAAAGTTTTATCATTACGCATATATAAAACAACATCATGTTTTTTAATGTTCGTTGGTGCAACGAGCTTTACTGTATCTTTACGTTCTCTAAGCATTGGCAACATACTGGTACCTACAGGTGTAGCAATATAAAAGCCATATGTTTCAATGATTTGTTCGTAATTATCAATCAAGTAAATGTGCCTCTTTTAATTTAGAAATAAATACTTCAGTATCATGAAGTGCAAGTTGTTCATCTATTGCATATTCCTTTGCAAGTTTGTCAGCAACTTCCTCAATTGTAGTGTCACTTTCTAAACATTTCCAAATAAACGCACCAACACTATTAAGATTAATCAAGCCTTTAAACTCAATTGAAGCATTTCCAACAGGTACAACAACAAAATTATCTGCTACTTCACGTAGCATAAACCCTTCTTTAATCTTCATATTAAAATTCCTTTCTTTTCTAAAAGATAATTATTGAAATAATTAGGAGTTGATAAAACAATTAATAATTTTGTACTAATATTATTATGATAACAGCTACACTAAAATCAATTATTTATATTTAATTATTATATATATTATACAACTTTTTAACTTTTAATGCAAGTATATTGGCAAAATAAGAGGATTACATCGATAAATAAAAAATTGAAAATAAACTATTATTACAAAATATTTATAAATTGTTAATTATGTAAATCAAAATGCTTGACATAATATCGATATTTTAGTATAATATTAAAGCAATGTGATAAGATCGTTGAAAATTAAATAAAAAATATGGAAGGGTAGCGAAGTGGCTAAACGCGGCGGACTGTAAATCCGCTCTCTACGAGTTCGGTGGTTCGAATCCACTCCCTTCCACCATCTTTTTAATAGGGCTATAGCCAAGCGGTAAGGCAACGGACTTTGACTCCGTCATTCCAATGGTTCGAATCCATTTAGCCCTACCATATGGAAAATAAATTCATTTTATATATTTATAAAATGAATTTTTTTGTTTATAAACTTTATATTTTGAATGATAAAAAAATCTTCTATAATAACTGAAAAGGTTGTTTTTATTATCAAATTATTAATATTCTTATATAATGTTGAAATATAGATATAAATACAATAATTATATATATTATATTAACAATACCTTTTGGGAAGGAAAATAGCGAATTCTTGCATTTTTACACATATAAATTTTATAATAAAAAAATTTAAAAAGAAAATACGATAAGTAGTTATTATGTTTTGAAAAGCATAAAATATATTAATGCCAATCCAATAAATGTCAAGTAAAAGTAAAAAATACTTGACGAAATATAATTATAAAGAAAATGAATTAATATTTGCAAGTAAATTATATAAATCAGAACTATGTAATCAAACTAGTTCTTATGGTACATTATTTTTCTTTATTCGTTTCTTCCTTTTTACTAAACACTTGTTTTAACTTGATTATCTTTGATTTTACTAAAGATGTAAATTTCTTCATTATTGTTACTGAATACAATAAATGATTAAGAATCGGTTTTAATCTACTCAATAATTTTGATCCCATATTCATCGTCTTAATAAAATAATCACGCATAAATAAATAATATAATAGAAATCCAATTATAATAAATAATAGAAAATAAATAGGAATATAGCCACTTTCTAGTTTATAACAAAAATTATAAGTCAGAAAAATCTGAACGATTAAATAAATAAACTCTAAAATTAATTTAGGTACTTTTTTAAAATGGTATCTTTCTTCTAAATAAATAATCACATCACTTGCTGCAAAGTAATAGATACCATAGGCAATAATATAAACTAAGATTTTGATTTCAACATTTAAAGGTCTAATCATTTGAATAACTTTTTAAAGAAACCTTCCTTTTTATTTTTATCTAGATCTTCATCTAAATATTCAATTGAAGTAATTATTCCACTAATGAGTAAAATATGTTTTTCTAAATCGAGATGTTGCATTTCTAATTCTGATCCAGTTACTTCTAACATTCCTAAAGTTGTTTTCACTAAAAATTCTTCTTTATTTAGATTCTCTAATTTCTCTACACCAGTAATTTCTAATTGTTTTCGATTATTTAAAGTAATTGATTGTTCCTTAAATTCAGTTTTCTCATTAACATAATTCATTTTTGATATCCTCCATTAATAAATTATATGAGATAATTAATGGATATATGAAATGTTTTAAGGATGAGGTGAATGAATTTGATAATTTTGTGGCTAATCCTTTTGCAAGAAATGATAAAATGTGGTATAATGAATAAGAATAAGAAAAATATAATATAAGAGGTAAAATAATGGCAGAAGAATTACGTTTATCAGAACAAGAAAAAGTTCGTCGTGGAAAGATGGAAGACTTAAGAGCCAAAGGGCTTGATCCGTTTGGACAAAAATTTGAAAGAACAACCAATTCTAAACTTTTAAAAGACGCATATTTAGAAGCTACTAAAGAAGAATTAGACGAAAAAAATATTGAAGTAAGTATTGCCGGAAGAATTATGAGCAAACGTCGTCAAGGTAAGATTGGCTTTATGCATATTCAAGACCGTGAAGGACAAATTCAAATCTTTATGCGTGCAGACTCAGTATCAGAAGCAGATTATGAATTATTTAAAGTAGCTGATATTGGTGATATTATTGGCATTGTTGGTCAAGTAATTAAAACACAAACTGGTGAACTATCAGTAAAAGCATCTAAATATGTTCATCTAACTAAAGCTTTAAGACCGCTTCCAGAAAAATTCCATGGTTTACAAGATCGTGAAGAGGCAAGAAGAAGACGTTATGTTGACTTAATTATGAATGAAGAAGCAAGAAGAATTGCTTACTTACGTCCAAGAATTATTCGTGGTCTTCAAAAATATTTAGATGATTTGGGATATATTGAAGTTGAAACACCAGTATTGAGCCCAATTCTAGGTGGTGCTAGTGCGAGACCTTTTGTTACCCATCATAATACTTTAGATATGGATTTCTATTTGCGAATCGCTACTGAACTTCACTTAAAACGCTTAATTGTTGGTGGTATGGAAGCAGTTTATGAAATTGGTCGTTTATTTAGAAATGAAGGAATGGACTCCACTCATAATCCTGAATTTACAACTGTTGAAGCCTATCTTGCATATGGTGATTTATCAGATATGATGAATCTAGTTGAAGGTTTATTGGTTAAACTTGCAAAAGATGTAATCGGTAAAACTACATTCAACTGGAATGGTTGTGAGATTAGTTTAGATGCACCTTTCAAACGAATTCATATGGTTGATGCAATCAAGGAAATAACGGGAATTAATTTCTTTGAAGTTTATGACTTAGATGTTGCGTTAAAATTAGCTCAAGAACATCATATTGAAGTACCTGAACATCAAAAATCAATTGGTCATATTATTAATCTATTCTTCGAAAAATACGTAGAAGAAACATTAATTCAACCAACTATTTTGTATGGTCATCCAATTGAAATCAGCCCATTAACAAAGAAAAACCCAGATGATCCACGTTTTACTGATCGTTTCGAATTATTCATTGGCAGAAAAGAATTTTGTAATGCTTATACCGAATTAAATGATCCAATTGATCAAAGAGAACGATTTATAGCTCAACTTAAAGAACGTGAATTAGGAAATGATGAAGCCAATGACATGGATATTGATTTCCTAGAAGCATTAGAATATGGTATGCCACCAACAGGTGGAATCGGAATCGGGATTGACCGTTTAGTAATGTTATTAACAGAATGTGATACAATTCGTGATGTATTACTATTCCCTCATATGCGTAATAAAGTAGAAAACTAAAACAATTAATATTCTATAAAGTAAATTTATATTTTATAGAATATTTTTATTTTTATGAAAATTTTATCTTCTGTACAAATACTTACAGAAAATCAAAAATGAAGAAATTATTGAACCTTGAGCTTAGATTATAAAATTACAGAATAAAAAATAGATTTAATTAAATAAATGTGATATAATAAGTAATGAAGATAAAAAATGGGAGAAAATAATGAAAAAAATAGTTTTTTGTATATTGATACTTATATGTATTATTCATACTACATTCTTAGTAAAAGCAGAAAATAATGTTTCCGTTAGTTTATATGATTCTGCATCAATTAGAATGGAAACACCAAGTGGCATCAGGTTCAAGGCTAAGGTCACAAACCCCCAAGATGGATATAAATATGGAATGGTATTTATTAATCATTTAGTAAGCAATGTCGAAGATTTATATGTAGGATCTACTGATAGTGTTTATGCTGAAGTCGATTGTCTTGCTGAAACTAATGAATATACAGTATCTTTAGTCAACTTTCCTGAATATGGATATTTAGATGATATAACTGTCAGAGCCTATGTTCAAGTTGATAATGATACATATATTTATTCTGATCATGTTGTCTCTAAAACAATTAAAGATATTGCAACAAAAGCGTATGAAGATGGAAATGATAATCAATATATAAAAGATATTGCATTATTTGATAAAACTATCTTAGTTAGATATGATAGTCTTAGTAAGGAAGTTGCATATAATACCTCAAGTAGTGAGTTAGATTTACCAACGACAATTACTTTATATGATAAATATGATCAAGCATATCATCTCGGTGTTACATGGAATTTATCTAATTATGATGGAACTAAAGCAGGAACTACCAATATTCAAGGAACACTTGATTTAGGCACAACCTACATAACTAAAAAATTTGAAATTAGCTATCAAATAACAGTAAAAAATAATCCAGTCATATTTGATTATGATTTTAGAACGATGTCAACCTTAGATAGTGCGTTTGAAAACAAGTCAGATGGCATGTATAAGGATACAGAAAAAGGTGTTGCGTTAAAATCATCCGGCAAATATATTATTACTCCTAGTTTCAATGCTTTAGGTCCGTTTAAAGTAACAGCTGAGATTAGAGGAAGATCAACATCGGGGAACGCAACAATTACAATTTATGGTTTAGATAGTTCTGGTAACGTATTAGAAAAACAAGCTTTTACTCAAGTTATCTCAACATCAAATTCATATTTATATGCGACATTTACTAATACTCTAATCACAAAAATTAAATTTGAATACACAACCAAAGCGACAGGAAATATTGGGATCTCGACTTTAAAAGCAGAATATACTGATGATATTAGTACCGATGTGGATGAATTAGAAAGTATTAGTGTTAAAGATTATACAACTAATTATTATGTAGGTAGCACGTTTGATTACTTAGGAACAATTGTTAAAACCTATACATCTGGTAAAACTGAAGAAGTAAGTTTAACTAATGTGAAAAGTGATCTTGAAGTGGTTTTCGATTCTACAACTCCAGGTAATTTTGTTGGTAGTATTACTTATTTAGGTTTCACTACAACCTTCAATTATAGTATTCTAACACAAGAAGTTACGGATACAATCACTTCTAAAGTTGATAATGTTATGGTTTATGCTATCGATTTATCAGCATCCAGCAATGATACACTTTCTTTAATTCGGATTAATCAAGGAACAAATCAAGTTAATATCATTATTGATCAAGGTCCAGTTTTAAGTGATGCGTCAAAAGCACAATTAACATTGCAACTTGAATCCTTGATTAATAATAAAATCTCTTATTATTATTCTCTAAATAATAGTAGCTACTTTGATAATTTATCAGGTAAACCGATGGTAATTAATTATGAATATTATTTTACTAAAGAAGTATTATTAACAATCAAGCCTAATGGTTTTATCCTTGATTGTTTAGGCTATGTATATTATGATGTTCAAAATATGAGTAATAGTCAAATCGAATTAGATACTAAAGTAGATATTTTATGGGCAAATAACACAATCACAGAATCAATTATCGAAGCCTTAGATCCAGAGACAATTATCCTTCCGGAAGGAAATTTGACAACATTTATTGAACTTGCAAAAGCGATTTATACTTATGATGATGAAATTTTCCAATATTCACCAACACTAAATAAAAATATTTGGCATGTGTTTACAGATATATCATATTATTTAGATGGTGAAAGTACTAAAGAACTTAGTAGTTATAGTGAGTGGAGTAATGCTGAAACCAATGGCTTGCATCATGCAAGTATGGTTAATTACTTGTATCGTGAAGCCTATTATGGCGATATCAGCAACTTATCAGGAGATGCACTAGTAACTGCATTAAGAAAAGTCATAACTAATACCCATACATTCAGTGTATCATATGGTGAAAATAAAACTTATTTACAACAAACGGATGCAGATCCATTTAACGAAGGCAATATTATGCTAATTTATTTAGGAACATCAGTCACAGCTGCTTGGGATGGTGGTACTACTTGGAATCGTGAACATGTATGGCCAAAATCATTATCCGGTGGTCTTTATACGAGTGTAGCTGAAAGTCATCGAGGAGCTGGTAGTGATTTACATCATATTAAACCAGCTAATCCGAGTGAAAATACATCAAGAAATAATAAAGCATTTGGTACAGTAACCAATTCCACATATTATTGTCCACGAGATGGAGTAAAAGGCGACGTTGCGCGAATCTTATTCTATATGTCTGTAAGATATGATATGGATATTGAACAACTTGGCGTTGCCCAAAGCACAAGTATGCTTCTTGAATGGAATGATTTAGATCAAGTTGATTCATTTGAAAGAAATCGTAATCGAATCGTTCAAAGCATTCAAGGGAATTACAACCCATTTGTTGATAATCCTTGGCTTGCCGATTTAATTTGGTAATTAAAATAATCCTTACGCTTTTGTAAGGGTTATTTTTTATCTAATTCTTTTTCTTTGAAAAAATCAGTAAAAAAGATTATAATATATATAAAGATGAATTGTAAATAAAAAATAAAGTTAGGAGATTTTTAGAGTATGGATTATATTACTCAAGAAGAATATTTATTAGCTCTTGCTGAAGAACTTAAATATTTAAATCCCAAAGATGCAACAAAAGTACTACAATATTACCAAACGAGAATTAATAATGCCCTTGATTATGGAGAAAAAGAAAAAGATATTATTGCAGGACTTCCAACACCAGACGAAGTTGCAAAACAAACATATGAAGCACATGGGATTAACTATCTAGCAATTAGAAAAAAAAGTTATAAACGAAAAATGATTTTATCAAAGATTATCGATAGTCTTTTATCATTAATCATTATTATAGCATTTATAGCAGTGATGATTTTTATGTTTAAATCATTATTTAAGATGGGAACATTAGTTTATCAACTCATTATTGTCGAAGAAGGAATCAATAAATTAATTAGTTCACTAGCAGTAGTTGGTTATATGTTAACTATCCTGTTTGCTTTTATATACGTTGTTGATTTATTTTATATTATATTGTCTAATTTTTTAAATAATATTGTTAATCTTAAAAACAAAGACTTGCAAAGAAAAATTTTTACTTTCACGATTACGGGATTGATTGAAGATAAAACCAATCATCACAAAATCCAATTAAAGTTACTAGTATCAGTTGTAATTGTAACTATCTTTTTAATGATTGGTAGTTTTATGAATAATGGCTACGTTGCAAGCACTTTGAATGATACGCCATCAAATAGTTTAGAAGTAGTAATTGATGATAATATAACAAATATTAAGTTAGATACTGCCATAGCTAATATTTATTTCAAAGAATCAACTAGCAATCAAGCTTATCTAGTTTATGAATATGAAATAAACAATCATTTAAATACAAGTACTAGTCAAAATAACTTCAATATTGAAATTAATAATGCTTCTACATATGATATTTTTGGCTTATTCAATGAACCAACCCCGATTATTACTTTCTATATTCCAAACAATCAACTAATTGATATGATTATTAATTTTGATTCAGGTGTAATTGATTTAACCGATATGAAGTTAAATAACTTAACTGTCAATGTTACAAGTAAAAGCACAATCAGTATTGTTGGTTCTACGCTTAATCAAACAACAATTACTGGTTTTAATGTTAATTTTGCAATTCATAGCAGTAATATCAAAGAAGCTAGTTATGAAGCTAGCAAAGGCCAATTTATCATTGAAGAAAAAGCCATGATAAACAAGTTAAATGTAAATAATTTTCAATCAAAAATCAAATTTAATAATAGTACAATTAACGACTTGACAATAACAAATAATGCTGGAAATCTTGAATTAGATGGTATAACAGGAAATCAAATTAATTTCACAGCACGAACTTCACAAAACTATTTATTAAATGTCAATTACACCGAAATGAATTGTCAAGTTGCAAACACATGTTCATTAACAATTAATGATAGTATTGCTGATACAGCAAAAATTGAATCTAATAATGCCTTTATTATTATTGATAATTTAATCGCAAATAAGATGACGATTACATCAACTAGTAGCGAATTATTTTTAAGTAATTTAGGTGATAAGCAAACACCAACAATGGAACTAGCAATTACTCATTATAATGGATCAAAAACCGAAATTACTAAATCTAATCTAAGACTATTAACAATTACCCAAGAAGATGGTTACGTTATTTGCAATAATAATTATATAAGAAATGGTATTTTAAACTTAGTAAAATGCAATATTGTGGAATTAATTGATTTAGACGGTAGTCAAATTGAATTATATTTAGCGGAAATTGAAACTAGCATCACGCTTGATGCCAAAGCAAAAACCGAATTAATCTATTTAGTTAAAGACTGGGATTTAATTTCTGGTGCTAATTTAATTAGAAACGAAGACACAATTAATTTTAAGGTTGAAGGTGAAGAATAGTTCATTGCACCTAGTGTTAAAAATGATAGGAAAAAATTGTGAAATAAAAACAAACAAAAGTTAACTCTTTTTAATTATAATGAGTTAACTTTTTCATTTGTTATCCTTGTATTAATGATATCTATAACTTGGTAAATTCATTAATTTAAGCATGATTAAGTAACAATTAATATTACATTTAAATCTAACAAGTAAAATATTTGAATAAACTTTTTAAAAGTGGTAAAATATATAAGGTAAAAACCATTTTTAAAAAAATATATTATTTAGGAGGACTTAAAAAAATGGCAAATGTAAAAGTAGCAATCAATGGATTTGGTCGTATTGGACGTCTTGCTTTCAGACAAATGTTTGGTGCTGAAGGTTATGAAATTGTTGCAATTAATGACCTAACTAGTCCAAAAATGCTTGCAAACTTATTAAAGTATGACACTGCACAAGGTGGTTATGCTGGATTTATTGGTGAAAATCTTCACACTGTATCATCAAAAGAACCTGTACTTGCTGAAGATGGCAAAACTGTAGTTGTACCTGGTTCAATCACAGTTGATGGTAAAGAAATCACTATTTATGCTCAACCTAAAGCTGAATTACTTCCTTGGGGTGAATTAAATGTTGATGTAGTATTAGAATGTACTGGTTTCTATTGCTCAAAAGCAAAATCAGAAGCACACATTCAAGCTGGTGCTAAAAAAGTAGTTATTTCTGCTCCTGCTGGTAATGATTTACCTACAGTTGTTTATGGTGTAAATGAACACATCTTAACAAAAGAAGACAAGATTATCTCTGCTGCTTCTTGTACAACTAACTGTTTAGCTCCTATGGCTAAAGCATTAAATGATTATGCTCCAATCCAATCTGGTATTATGTCAACAATTCATGCATATACTGGTGACCAAATGATTCTTGATGGACCACATCGTAAAGGCGATTTAAGAAGAGCTAGAGCAGGTGCTGCAAATATCGTTCCTAACTCAACTGGTGCTGCTAAAGCAATCGGTTTAGTTATTCCTGAATTAAATGGTAAATTAATTGGTTCTGCACAAAGAGTTCCAGTTCCTACAGGATCAACAACTATTTTAACAGCTGTTGTTAAAGGTGCTGATGTAACTAAAGAAGGCATCAATGCTGCAATGAAAGCTGCTGCAAGTGATTCTTATGGATATAACGAAGATCCAATTGTTTCATCTGATGTTATTGGTATGAGATATGGTTCATTATTTGATGCAACTCAAACTATGGTTGCAAAAGTTGGTGAAGATTTATATCAAGTTCAAGTTGTTTCTTGGTATGATAATGAAAACTCTTATACTAGCCAAATGGTTAAAACTATCAAATACTTTGCAGAAAAATGCTAATTAAAAATCTAGGAACTACTTAATAGTTCCTAGAGTCTTGACAAACCTATCTTGCTATTATTAGCATTGATAGGTTTTTAAATTTATTCGTTTATTAAAGAAATTATAGAAATTATAATGTTTTTAACTATTTTTATATAAATTTATAAAAAATATATAATCACGAAAAAGCAATGCTGTTGACATTTGACTTTGTCAACAGCCCATTTATTTTTTGTTATATGTTATTATACATTTGTTTTGAACAGTTCGCTGCAAAACAATTTGTAATATTTCACAAGTATAACACTACAGGTACAAATGTGCTAAACATTACAAAAAATTTTAACTATTTTTAGAATTAGACTTCATTATTCTTATTCATAGTGTGTCCACATTCTAATAATCTTTACAACTTTTTCAGCATCATATACTTGGTATACTAATCTATGTTGAATATTTATTCTTCTTGAAAAAGTATTATTTATTCCAATTAATTTTTCATATGAAGGTGGATTAGTATAAGGATTCACTTCAAGTAATTCAAGTAATGCAATTACTTTTTTATATAATGTTGGATTTTGTTTAACTCTTTCAAAATCTTTAATTGCTTGTTTAGTAAATACTATTTCCATTCAATTTTCTCGCAATCTTCAAGTTTAGTATTTGCCCCTTCCACAATGCTTTCATACATTCCGGGAATACCCGCTAAATATAATGATTCCATAAGACTATTATAATCTTCTTCACTCATCATTATCACATTGCCTTCTTTTGTATTAATATTTATAACATTATTATATTTAATACAACTTGATGCAAGCTTATAAAGTTCTGCCCTTGCATTTGTAATATTTGTATTCATCATAATTATCACCTCTATTATTTATTATTGTATGTATAGTATATCATTATTATTCATATAAGTCAACAAAAACGTACATAAAAATGTACGTTTCAGGCTGTTGACCATACTTTTACAGTGTTATGCTACAAAACACCTTAGCCGGATGGTATAAGGTGTTTTTTTCTATTAGTACTTAATTGAGTTTAAGTATCCTTTAAATTTATTTAGCTTATAGCGACATCTTGGTATTTCTACTTTTAATTTTTTTAGTATAAATAAGAAATCATTTTAAAGAACGATAAATACTATGTAACTCAAAAGAAAATAATGAATTAAATAATGTATTAATTTTTTGTAAAGTAGCACGTTTAGAGTCATGATTCATAATTCTTTATATTACAAGAAATTTAAATATATCTTTTAATGAAAATTTACAATTTGTTTTTATATCATCAAAAAACTTATCAATATTTAAAGAATTATATATATCTTCAAGATATCCAACAGTTTTTATAGTTCTTTGTTAAATCTTACCAGAAGAATCTACCACTCTAATATGAGTTTTTCTAATGCATTTGAAGTAGATAAGGTCGTTTGGAATAAATATAGCATAACATCAAATAAAATACTCATAAAAATAAAAAATATAACTAAATCCAATCTAAAATAAGAATTTAGTTATATGATTTTATAAATTGTAGTATAATAATGTAAAAGTAATGACTATCAAATATTTTGCAGAAAATGCTAATTAAAAAACTAGGAAATATTTAATAGTTCCTTTTTTTTCTAAAAAAAATAAAAATATGTTATAATGTTAATCGAGGTATAAAAAAGTGAAAATAGATGGTTTAGAAATAAAGGCAGTCATCTTTGACTTAGATGGAACATTACTAGATTCATGTTCAATTTGGACGGATGTTGATAGAAACTTCTTTGAAAAAAGAAATATGAAAATGCCAGTTGATTATTCCGAAGCAATTGGTCATTTAGGACTAGATAAAGCTGCAGAATACACAATTAATCGGTTTAATTTAAAGGAAGACAAGATGGATATTATCAAAGAATGGAAACAAGATGTATTACATAAATATGCAACCGAAGTTAAATTAAAACCAGGGGTAAAAGAGTTTTTAAGTATCTTAAAAGCACAGCATATTCCCTTTTGTGCCGCTACTGCAAATGATGAAGATTGTTATAAGAGTTGTTTAATTCACAATGGCATATATGATGATTTTGATTTTATTTTAGAAGTTAATCATTTTAAAGATGGTAAAGATAAACCAACTATTTATTTAGAAGCAGCAAAAAGATTAAATACTACTAAAGAATATTGCTTAGTTTGTGAAGATTTAGCTATTCCGATTCTTACTTGTAAAAAGTCAGGGTTTATTCCTTGCGCAATCTATGAAGTATCATGTAAAGAGGAAACTGAAAAAGCCTTAAACGCAAGATTTTATATCAAAGATTTTAGAGAACTAATCGAGAAGATAACCAATGATTAACATATATATCGTTGATAGCAAAAAAATTAATATTAAGGATGATTTTTATAATCATCTTCCCTCAAGAAAACTTAAAAAGGTCCAAGCTAGTACCAATGAACTATTTATTAAAGAGCAATTAATATCACAACGATTATTAAATGATATTTTAGAATCAGATTATGAATTAGATTTAGCAACAATTGAATATGTATACAATGAGCAAGGAAAACCTTATTTAAAAGATTTAGATCTATATTTTTCCGTTAGTCACTCAAATGGTGTGATTGCAGTAGGTGTAAATGAAGCAGAGTTTGGCATTGACCTTGAATTAGTTAAAGCGGTTCCATCAAAAGTCATCACAAAAGTTTTAACACCTAATGAATTAAATATATATAGCACATTAAATGAAAAAGCAAAATCAGAGTACTTTTTTAAAATTTGGACAAAAAAAGAAGCAATCGTCAAAAAGCAAGGTACATCAATTGTTTTTAATGCAAATAAAATTGAAACTGATGAAAATATATATACAACAAGTTTTAAATTAGGCCATGAACAATATATATTATCATCAACAATTTCAGATGTAAAATTAATTATAAAGGAGAAAATTTAAAATGAAATATTCATATTTAGGCCATGAATTAAATGTTGATTTATGGGAATCAAAAGAAGCCTTATTTAGAAGTTTTTATACTGACTTTTATTCATTCATCAAAAATCATGATGGTGAAACCGATTTATTAGCTCATAACATTCATAATGCCGAAGACTTTATTCATTATGCAGACTATTATGCTGATGGTAAAGAAAACTGTTATGCAATGGGATTTAGTTTTCATAAATACTATTTACACGCAAGAATGGACGGAAGCCTAGAATCAGAACCAACAACATCATTTATCGGTTGGTGTTATCATAATCATAAATATCTTGATTTTCTAAACTTCTTAGTCACTTTCTTCGCATGGTGGCGTAATGATGAGGGATGTACAAGAATGGACCCATATAACTATGCTGATAATTTCTTTGTATCTAGTTGGGCAGCATTAGTAGATACATCAAAACTATTCTATTTTACATCCGAAACTGTTTATTTCTGGCAAAGTTATCGAGTAAAATATGTATTAGATAATATCCCTGGAACTTTTAAAACTGATCTTCCAACTGCTGGTCTTCCAAAAGTTAGAATTTCAGGCTATGAATTCTTAGGTTGGGTCGATCAAGATGGTAATGAATTAAAGAAAGATCAAACATATGATATTGTCTACGCATCATTAAAACGTAAAGATTTCTACGATTATTGGGGAAAAGAAGAAAAACAAATTAAGAAAGTTTATGTAGATAACTGGACAAAAGTGGATCCTGCATAAAAGAGGAGGAAAATATATGTTAATTGATGAATTAAAAAAAGCTCAAATGGAGGCTTTAAAACAAAAAGATCCAATTACAAGAAGTATTCTACAAATTGTAACTGGCAAAGCGAAATTAGTTGAAATTGAAAAAAGAACAAAAAACGAAAGTTTAACTGATACAGATGTCCTACAAGTGATTTCCAAAACAATTAAAGAACTAGAAGAAGAATTAATTGCCTTTGAAAAAGCATCAAGACAAGAAAAAGTTGAAGAATTACAACAACAAAAACAAGTATTAGAAAAATACTTACCAAAACAACTAACAGAACAAGAAATTAAAGCCGAAATCGAAAAACTAGAAGATAAAACATTACCAAATATTATGAAACATTTTAAAATGAATTTCCAAGGTCAATGTGATATGAAACTAGTAAATAAAATAGCATCAGAATATAAATAAAAACTTTAGAGGACAAAATCGTCCTCTTTTATTTTATATTGAAAATAGAATCTAGATTAAATTTGCGTTAATAAAAAAATATACGAAAGAAAAAAATGAAAAAAAGGCAAAAACTATCAAAAAATGTATGAAAAAAAGGGCAAAATGCGATATAATAATATTGGTGGTGATAATATGTTATGAGAAAAAGAATAAAAGATATTAGTGAATGGGCTAATCATAGTAAAAAAGCATTGTTAGTAACAGGGCTAGACAAATAGGTAAAACATATATTATTAGACATGTTTTACAACAAGAACAATATGATTATGTTGAATTCAATCTAATTAATCAACCTGAAATAATCAAAATTTTAGAAACTGCACGAGCAGGTGATGTTCAAACCTTTTTAGAAAGACTTACTATTGCGACTTCTAAAGAGTTAATTAAAGGAAAAACAATCATCTTTTTTGATGAAGTTCAAGAATATAAAGAAATTGTAACTAAAATTAAATTCTTAGTTGAAGAAGGCAGCTTTAAATATATTTTAAGTGGATCATTATTAGGAGTGGAGTTAGTAGGATTAAAGTCTGCACCCGTTGGCTATTTAGATACAATTGAAATGTTTCCACTTGATTTTGAAGAATATATTTATGCTTTAAAGATTAAGCAAGAAACGATAACAAAATTAAAAGAGTGTTTTAACCATCGTAAACCAGTTGATTCATATGTTCATGAAAAAATGCTTGAAGCTTTTAAAACCTATCTTTTAGTAGGTGGGATGCCAGAGGCAGTTGATTCGTATATTAACAATCATGATTATAATAAAATATATATAATTCATCAAAATATTATTAATCAATATAAATTAGATTTTACTAAATATGATCGTTTGCATAAGTTGAAGCTAATTAAAATTTATGACTTAATTCCTTCAGAATTATCTGATCAAAATAAACGATATATATTTAAGCATTTAGATAATAATATTAAAATTGATCGCTATGAAAATAGTTTTAATTGGTTAATTGATGCAGGAGTAGCAATCCCAGTATATAATGTAACCGAACCAAGATTGCGGTTAAAGATTAATATGAAGAGTAGTTTATTTAAATTGTTCCTATCTGATATAGGTTTATTAACAAGTTTATATGGAAGAACAACACAAATGGCAATTATTAATGATGATAAGTCACTTAATTGTGGTGCTATATATGAGAATGTAGTTGCACAAGAATTAAATGCTCATGGTTTTGATGGATATTATTTCAATAGTCACAAACAAGGCGAATTAGATTTTGGATTAAATATCAAGATTATGTTGCACCAATCGAGGTTAAGAGCGGAAAAGATTATCAAAAATATACTGCTCTACATAATGCATTAAAGAATGAAAGCTATGGGATAAAGAATGCATTTGTATTATCCAATGCTAATGTATCACAAGATGGAAACATTGTGTATTATCCTATTTATAGGATTATGTTTTTTCAGAATAATTTAATTGACAATTTAATTTTAAAAAAATTGACTGATCTGACTTATAATATATTTTGATTATTGTATCAAGATTATCTTTAATAATTAATTTTTTATAAATTATTTTATTTGACAAATTATTCAGCAATCATCAAATTGATCAACTAAAATAACAGCAACTTATCGGACAAAAATTTTATTTTATGTTATAATGATAATTGAAGTTAAGATAAAGATCGTATAAAATCGATAATAAGGATCGATTGTATCTACCATATCACCTTAAATGATATGACTACGATTAATTATAAAGCTTTGTTTGTTTATAATTTTTCGTTTTTATGATATTTATCTAATATCTAAAATTCCCCTAATACCAAAAAGTATTAGGGTGTTTTTTATTGGATTTAAGTTCTTTTCTCTTTATTAAAATTATGAAATATGATAAAATAATATAAATGATTTAAGAGGTAAAAAAATATGAGTGAAAAATTAATCTATTTAGCAGAACGTTATGATTTAGTAATTGGTGATACATTTGAATTATTTTATCGAGGAATTATTAAATCTATGAATCCATATAAATATTATATTCATATTTCATCTTTGAAGGGACGACCATATCCAAGATATTATACATATACACCAGTGGATGGTGAAGAAGGCGATTATGAATTAGAAGTTAGTTTATATGATGATCATCATCACCTAATTGAAAAAGCGAAAACAACTTTGCATGTTGTAAAACCAGTAGCTCCTAAACGTAAAATGAACATCTTATGTTTTGGTGATTCAATCACTTTTAATGGTGTATGGCCTTATGAAGGTTATCGTCGATTTACAGCTGAAGATGGTAACCCCAAGGGACTAGGATTTAAAGATAGCCTTAATCTAATTGGGACTTGTAAAAAAGATGAAATTGGTTATGAAGGTTATGGTGGTTGGCAATGGTGTCATTTTGCTGGTAATGAAGCTGTATCGACTACCTCATCAGTATGGATTAAAGTCAAAAATCATCATCTTGATGAAAATGACCAACATAGCTGCTGGAAATCTGCTAATCTAAATTGGGTATTAGAATCAATTGAAAAAGATCGACTTAAATTTAAACGGGGAGCAGGCAATTATTCATGTTTACCACAAATTGGCGAAGTCTTTACTAATGTTGATGGAGGAATTCATACTGAAGATCTTAATGTTGAAAGTTATGAATTTGAAAAAGGCAATCCATTCTATGATGAAGCAATTAAAGGACCTAACTTTAAAAAATATGTTTTAGATAATCACTTTGATGGATTAGATTATGTATATATCTTACTTACATGGAATGGTCAATATACACCTTATAATAACGATTTTTCCCATTTTGAACCACATATTGTAAAAATTCTAAACCGACTTCATGAAGATTATCCTCTTGCAAAGGTTCGTTTAATTGGAATTCAAAGTCCATCCATTAATGGTGGTATTGCTGCTAATTATGGTGCTAGTGGCTTATATTCTGATGTATTCGGTGAAGTAACAACTGCTTATAATTATAATCTTTATTTGGAAAACCTATGTAAGAAAGACGAATATAGCTCATTCTGTCGCTACATAGATTTAAAAGCCCAATTTGATGTTGAATACAATATGCCATCTACAATGTTAAAAGTTAATTCAAGAAGTATGATTGAAGAACGAATTGGAACTAATGGCGTTCACCCAACTATGGAAGGTTATTTACAAATTGGTGATGTTTTCTATCGTGCTTTAGTAGCCGATATGAAAGAAGAGGCATAAAATGCCCACCATTATTATTGCATTAATAACCATTTTATTAATTATAACTTCAATTTTATTCTTTCCAACAATTAAAATTAAAAATATTAATCTTTCAACTTATTGGGTGATAGCCTTAATTGGTGCTCTTTTGTTGTTAATCTTTAGAGAAGTAGCGTTAAATGAATTAATAATGAGTTTTTTCCAAAGCAAGATCGGTCCTTTACAAATCCTAATTTTATTTATTTCTATGACAATTATCTCGATTTTTTTAGATGAAGTAGGATTCTTTAAAAAATTAGCATGTATTGTGACAAAAAAGGCTAGAGGTAAACAATTAACATTATTTTTATACTTATATATCTTAACTAGTGTGCTAACCATTTTCACATCAAACGACATTATTATTTTAACGTTTACACCATTTATATGTTATTTTGCTCATCACGTCAAAATTAATCCCTTACCCTTTTTAGTTGGTGAATTTATTGCTGCTAACACTTGGAGTATGATGCTAATTATTGGTAATCCGACTAATATCTATATTGCATCAAGTTTTGAAATTGATTTTGTAAGTTACTTTTTGAAGATGTTTATTCCAACATTAGTCACTGGAATATTATCAATGTTTTTATTATTATTAATTTTTAAAAAGCAATTAGTTAAACCGATTGAATCAAGTACGGAAGATATTGAAATTAAAGATCAATTTTTATTAGTTTTAGGAATTATTGTTTTAAGTATTACCACTATTTTACTAGCAATATCATCATATATTCATCTTAAGATGTGGTTAATTAGCTTAGTGATGGTAATTATCTTATTAGTTATTGCTGGTAGTTATTTATTAATCAAAAGAAAATCATTAAAAATACTTAATTGTACTTTAAAAAAAGCTCCTTGGACTTTAATTCCCTTTTTACTATCGATGTTTACAATTATTTTTGCATTATCAAAAATAGGGTTAATCACAAATTTTGCCAAATTCTTTATCAATCATCATGATAATTTCACATATGGAATTATTTCTTTCCTTAGTTGTAATGTACTAAATAATATTCCTATGAGTGTTTTATTTACCGATATTCTAGTTAAATCTGGTGCTTCAATTAGTAATGTATATAGTGTGATTGCAGCATCTAATATTGGTGCTTATCTTACTCCACTGGGGGCTTTAGCTGGGATTATGTGGATGGGACTATTAAAAGAACAGCATATTGATTTTTCTTTTATGCGATTCGTCAAATATGGTGTAGTTTTATCTTTACCAGCAATTATCGTAGCAATTTTAATGATTACAATTATTTAAAAAAATTAAATCTATGATATAATTAGTTAAGAAGAAATCAAGAATTTAGATAATTAATCAAGAAAGGATTAAAAGATATGAAATTAAAAACGGTCAAAGAAATGACATTGAAAGAAAAATTAGGTCAATTAATCTTGCCAGGTTTTCATTCAACAACCTATGATGAACAAATTAGAACGTTAATTGAAGATTATCATGTAGGTAATGTTATTTTATTTACAAGAAATTTTTCTTCAGGAGCACAAATTAGAGAACTCACACAAAAGATTCATGAAGAAGTATATAAACACACAGGTCATATTCCATTTATTGCTATTGATCAAGAAGGTGGATTAGTTACAAGAATGATGAAAGATGTAACATTTGCACCAGGACCAATGACTTGTTCAGCAGCTGGTGAAGATGCCAGTTACTATGCGGGTAAAATGCTTGCATGTGATATGATTAGATTAGGAATGAATTTAAATTTAGCACCTAGTCTAGATACTAATAATAATCCGAATAATCCGGTCATTAATGTAAGAAGTTATTCTGATGATCCAAAAGTAGTTGCTGAATTAGGCAAAAGATTCATTAAAGGTTGTAGCGAATATGGAGTACTTGCTTGTGCAAAACACTTTCCAGGACATGGTGATTGTGAAGTAGATTCCCATTTAGGACTCCCAACAATCAATCATAGTAATGAAAGAATTCATGAAGTTGAAATGTATCCATTCAAAGCCAATATTGATGTTCCAGCAATTATGAGTGCTCATATTATGTTTCCATCTTATGATATATATCCAGCAACCCTTTCAAAAAAAATCTTAAAAGGAATTTTAAGAGAAGAATTAAACTTCAAAGGATTAATTCTAACTGATTGTCTAGAAATGAAAGCAATTGCTGACATGTATGGTACAGCAGAAGGTGCTTGTATGGCCATTTTAGCTGGTGCTGATCTTTGTGATATTAGTCATACATTAGAATATCAAATTAAAGCTCTTGAGTTAATTGAACAAGCAGTAAATGATGGAAGACTACCAATTGCAGAATTGGATGAAAAAGTTGAACGAATCTTGAAATTTAAAGAACAAACGTTGCCTTATTTAAATCAATATTTCTATAATCATGAAATGGAATATAGTGAAGAAAACAAGCAATTATCCAAACAAATTGTTAATCGTTCACTAACTAAAGTACTTGGTAATGATGTTGTATTAACGCCTAAAACATTAGTAATTGCCCCAAGAGCGATTGCCAAAACGATTATTGAAGATGAATTTGATGAACGTAATCTTGCAAAAGTACTTAAAAAAGAATTTAATAATTTAGAAGTTTATGAATTAGAAGAAACCAAGGAATTTGCGGATTTAGTTAATGAAAAAGCAAAATGCTCTGATCAAATTATTGTTTTTAGTTATAACGCAGTAACATCGCCAAAACAAGTAGCGTTTATTAATAATCTATTAGCACAACATAATGTAACAGTTATTTCTTTGAAAGGACCAATGGATTACCATAAATATCAAAATCTAAAGAATTATTTATGTTTATATGAATATACGCCTAATTCAATTCAAACGGTTGTATCATATTTTAAAGGTGAAATTAAACCTCTAGGTAAGTTAACAATTAAACTTTAAAAAAAGGTAAAAAACGAATCAATTCGTTTATTTACCCTTTTTTATCTTTTTTCCGTATAACAAGTAGCGTTGATAATTTTAATTTTAACTTGATATGATGAATTATTATTAGGTATAGGCTGATTAAAAGCTGTAGAAGATACACAAGCATTGCCATCAATAATTAAATAATAAATTTGATATTCATCACATACAGTAATATAAAGCGTTAAATCAGGATGCTTAAGCAGATTATTTAAAGTATTATTATAAGCTGTAAATGTAATTATTAAATCTGAATTTAAAACATCAAAATAATAATTACATGGTAATACTAAAATATCATTATTGAAAGTAGATATTAATAAACATTTATTTGTTGAAGTTAAAATTTTTTTAATTTCATTAGTCATTTTATCACCTATTGTAATATATGATAAAAGAAGCAATTTGGTTTTTATTTTTATTAAAAAAGGTATAATAGTAAAGAGGTTAAAAATATGCATAAAATACTTATTAAATTATTTATCAAAGATTATAATAACTTATCATCACCTAAGGTTCGAGCTGCCTATGGAGCACTTGCAGGAATCGTCGGTATTATTAGTAATATCTTATTAGCGGGACTCAAAATTATTATTGGTATTCTTGCTATCTCACCATCAATTATCGCTGATGGGATTAATAATTTAACCGATGGTGTTAGTTCAATTATCACCTTAGTTGGATTTAAGTTAAGCAGTAAACAAGCCGATAGTGATCATCCGTATGGTCATCAAAGACTAGAATATATTACGGGGCTAATTATTGCTTTTATCATTTTTATCATTGGCATTACGCTATTGAAAGATTCAATCGTTGGTGTTTATGAATTATTTACAGGGCAAGCTAAAGCTCTTGATATTGTTAATCCCGTTGTTATTATTGGTTGTTTAGTATTATCAATTGGTATGAAATTTTTGCAATCATCTTTCTATAAAAAAATGGGAACAATTGTCTCATCAGATGCTTTATTTGCGAGTGCCAAAGATTCACTTAATGACTGCATCACAACTGTAGCCGTTTTAATTTCAACACTTGTTTATATTTTTAGTAATGGTAAAATTAATATCGATAGTATCGCTTTACTAGTTGTTTCTATCTTTATTTTAGTATCAAGCATCAGCTTAATTAAAGATACAATTGATCCATTAGTAGGAGTAATCCCAAGTGACGAAGAAGTAACAAAAATTGCTAATGCGATTAAGGCTTATGATGGAGTATTAGGAATTCATGATTTAGTTGTTCATAGTTATGGTCCAAATATGAATTTTGTCACTGTTCATGTTGAAGTATCGCGAGAAGTAGATGTGATGAAAAGCCATGATTTAATTGATAATATTGAACATGAAGTATCTAAACTATTAAATATTTTGTTAACAATTCATATGGATCCAGTTGAGGTAAATGATGAAAAAACGAATGAAATTAAAGTAGTTGTTAAG
Organism: uncultured Staphylococcaceae bacterium; assembly: GCA_964541525.1. Classification (GTDB taxonomy): domain Bacteria; phylum Bacillota_I; class Bacilli_A; order ML615J-28; family CAG-313; genus UBA1737. The sequence goes on from CAZIQF010000005.1 coordinate 25,853, forward strand.
CAAATTTTAGAGGATATTGACCCAAAGCTTTCGTTTCATGATTTTAGAATTGTTCCCGGGCCAACACATACCAATATTTTATTTGATGTTGTAATGCCTTTTGAATATCCAATTACTGCTAAAGAATTAAAAACAGCAATTGAAGATAAGGTTAAGGAACACAATGAGACTTGGAATACAGTTATTGAAATTGATACAATGTATAGTAGGAATAAACATTAATTACTTGATTTTAACTGAAATTTCTTGTATAATATAAAAAAGCAATCAAAAAGGAGATTAATATGAACTTAAAAAAAGTTGAAGAAATTTTAAATAAAGTTTTAAATAAAACTTGGGATCTAGGAGTAACATTTAAAACAGAAGGTGATTTATTAACTGCTAGTGCTAATATTACAACAAAATCAATTGATGATGGAATTTTCTTTAAAGTCGGGGTTTTTGAATCATCTGCGTTCTTTATAACTTTTGTTTTAGATAAAATTGAATATTCAAATTATGTATCTAAATTAATCTATGATTTTAATGCTCATTCAAAATGGTTAAATGCATATATTAGAGAAGATGGTTATTTAATTATTGAATATGCAATCAGATATACTAGTGAAGATATTCTAGAAGCTAATATTGATTTCTTATTAGAAGAATTTGTGTGTGAAGATTGTATGAAGTATTTAAAACCATTAGCTGATGAAACACACGCTGAATAATAACATCAATAGTAAATTAGAAACCTAGTTTTTAATTTACTGTTTTTTTAGAAAAATCCTTATTTATCGAATCAACGATAAAAAGGAAAATAGGAGCATTTATGAAAGAACTACTAAATAAATTTAAAGGACCAATTCTTTTATTTATTACCGCCTTCTTTTGGGGAACAACTTTTGTAGCTCAATCTTTAGGCAGTGATTATGTTGGAGCCTTTACCTATAATGGTGGTAGATTTATTATTACCGGAATCATTTTATCGCTATTTGTTGTAGTTAGATCCCTTATAACTAAAAAAAGGCCAATGATTGATACGACAATAATTGGTAAAAAGAAGGTTTATCTTTATGCTTGTTTGGTAGGTTTAACTTTATTTATCGGTGCGACTTTACAACAGCTAGGAATTAACTTAACTAAATCGCCAGCTAAATCAGGATTCATTACAACTACATATATTGTTTTTGTTCCCCTACTTGGTCTATTTTTTAAAAAGAAAATTAAACCGATGCTTTGGATTTTATTAATCGTAGCTTTAATTGGTTCATATTTAATTTCCATCAATGGTAATTTAGAATTAGAATTAGGTGATTTATTAACTCTTGTATGTGCAATTGCTTTTGCTATGCAGATTGTATTTATCGATTTGGTAAGCCCATATATTGATAGCATATTATTAACGGCAATTGAATTTATGATTGCAGGAATAATGTCAATTATACTGATGTTGATATGCGAAGACATTAGTTTTACTAATATTATTCATGCCGCACCAGCAATTTTATATGCAGCAGTCTTTTCTGGTTGTATTGCTTATACTTGTCAAATTATTGGTCAAAAATATACTGAAGCATCCGTAGCAACACTGATTATGAGTTTAGAATCAGTTATCGCGTTAATTAGTGGGGTTATTATTTTACATGATGTAATTACTTTAAGGATATGTATTGGTTGTATTTTAATCTTTACTGCAACCATTTTGGCACAAGTTAATTTTGATAAATTATTTAAAAAGAAAACAAAATGATAACAAGCATTTGTAATTAAAACAAGTGCTTTTTTTGATAATTTGTGGTAAAATAGATATATATGATGAAAGGAGAAATCAAGATGAAACGAGTTTTTAGTTATTTTAAACCATTACTACTAAAAGTCATTTTATGTCTATTGATTAAAATTAGTGGTGTAATCATTGAATTATTTATTCCCATCCTTTTATCACATATTTTAGATGTTGTTGTTAAAGAAGGAACAATGCTAGATATCGTTTTATATGGGCTACTAATGATTATTTGTTCATTAGGTGGTTTTTTCGGTAACTGTAAAGCTAATCAGATTGCAGCAAGGATTGCGAGAAACGTTTCAATTAATCTAAGAAAAGATTTATTTGAAAAAATCATGACGCTTAGTGCATCGACCGTTGATGAAGTTACAATCCCTTCGCTAGTTGCAAGAATGTCAAGTGATACATATAATATTCATCAAATGTGTGGAATGATTTTAAGATTAGGAGTAAGAGCACCAATGCTTTTGATTGGTGGGACAGTTGCTACACTATTTTTAGACCCAATGCTTACATTGGTCATCCTTGCTACCTTTCCTTTTGTGATTGGCATTTTATATTTAATATCAAAAACTTCAATCCCATTATTCACAAAACTTCAACAAGCAATTGATCAAATGGTTCAAACGATTAGAGAAACAATGACAGGGATTAGAGTAATCAAAGCTTTATCAAAAGAAGATTATGAGAATGGCAGGTTTAATCGGATTAATCAAAATGTGATTAATTATGAACTAAAATCAAGCAATGTCATGGCTAACTTAAATCCTTCGATTAATTTAATCTTAAATTTTGGGTTAACAGCAGTATTAGTAGTAGGAGCAATCCGAGTTAATGGTGGTGCAATTCTTCCTGGTAAAGTCCTTGCATTCACAACGTTCTTTCAAATGATTTTAAACGCAGTAATTGCGCTTAACCGGATGTTAACTGTTATCTCAAAAGCTTATGCTTCCGAACAAAGAATTAGTTATATTATGAATCTGGGACGTGATTTAAAGAAAGAAGAAGATATTACAAAATCTAAAGCGTTTATTGAATTTAGAAATGTTAATTTTTCCTATTTAGGTAGAAAGAATAATCTAACCAATATTAATTTTAAATTAGAAAAAGGAGAAACTTTAGGAATTATTGGTTCAACCGGTAGTGGCAAGTCAACGATAATTAATCTATTATTAAGGTTATATGATGTCAATAGTGGTATGGTTTTTGTTAATCATAAAAATATCAAAAATTACTCTGAAAGAAATTTAAAATCATATTTTGGCACAGCATTACAATATGATACATTATTTGCTGATACAATTTATAATAATATTGATTTCTTTAGAAATGTATCGAAGAAAAATTTGGATTTAGCAATTAAAACTTCAGCATCAAATTTTATTGATGATTTAGAACAAGGATTGAACACTAAACTATCACAAAAAGGAACCAATCTTTCAGGCGGACAAAGACAAAGAATTATTCTTGCAAGAGCCATAGCAGCTAAACCCAAAATTCTTATTTTAGATGATTCAACTAGTGCGTTAGATTACAAAACCGAAAGTATTGTCAGAGAAAATTTAAAAAAATATTATCAAGATACGACTTTAATTATTGTTTCATCAAGAATCAGTTCAATCAAAAATGCTGATCAAATATTAGTATTAGAAAATGGAATGATTGATAGTTTAGGTACACATGACGAATTGATGAAAACTTCTAAAATTTATCAAGAAATTTGTTACTCTCAATTAGGGGGTGATGCTGATGAATAGAAGAATGGTTAGTTATGCTAAAGGTAAAGCTAAAAATACTAAATATACATTGAAAAGATTAAAAGATTATCTATTTAAGTTTAGATATCTACTCCTTCTTGCATTTATTTTAACAATCGCTGCGAATGTATTATCATTAATTGGACCAAAGATTACTGGTGATATCATGGATATAATTGAATTAGGCAAAGGCAATATTACAATGAGTAAAGTTTATTACTTAGCACTATTAATGCTGATTTGTTATTTTACTTCCGCTTTTGCATCACTCCTTCTAGCAAAATTAATGATTAAAATTAGTAAAAAAATTGTCTTTACAATGCGTAAAGATGCATATGATAAAATGATGAAATTACCAATTGCTTATTATGATAATCATGCAGTAGGTGATGTCATCAGCCGTCTATCTTATGATATTGATACAGTTAATACTTCATTGTCTAGTGATTTAATTCAAATTTTAACAAGTATTATTACGATTGTTGGTGCTTTAATTATGATGATTATTGTCTCTAGTGCATTAGTTTTAGTTTTTGTTATTACCATTCCAATCTCCCTTTTATTTACAAGAATTATGGTTAAAAAGACCAGCAAATATTTTAAAGAACGTTCTAAGCAATTAGGTAATCTCAATGGATATACGGAAGAAATGATTACTGGGCTTAAAACGATTAAGGCTTATGGCAAAGAAAAAACGATTATTGAAAACTTTAATTATCATAATACTATAGCTGCTGATGCAAGTTATATGGCGGAATATTATAGTGCTTATACTGGACCAGGGGTAAATTTTGTTAATAATTTATCACTTTCATTAATCTGTTTATTTGGTGCAATCCTTAATCGAAATCAGTTATTATCAATAGGTCAGATTTCATCATTTGTGCTTTACTCCAAAAAATTCTCAGGACCAATTAATGAAATCGCAAATATTATTGTCGATATCCAAAGTGCTTTAGCTGCAGCTGAACGTGTATTTGAACTAATTGATGAGAAAGAAGAATTAAGCGATAGTGATAATGCAACTCAATTAGTTAGTGCTAAAGGAATGATTGAATTTAAGAATGTTTATTTTGTCTATCAACCAAATCAAATGATTCTGAACAATATTAGTTTTAAAGCATTAGAAGGAAAAACAATTGCAATTGTTGGTCCAACCGGAAGTGGCAAAACAACGATTGTTAATTTATTGATGCGATTCTATGACATTAATTCCGGTTCAATCTTTTTAGATGAGCATAATATTGAATTAATAACAAGATCATCACTAAGAAATAAATATGCAATGGTCTTACAAGATACCTGGTTATTTGAAGGAACCATTTTAGAAAATTTAGCATATGGCCGAGATGATTTAACTTTAGATGAAGTGAAACAGGCAGCAAAAATGGCTTTAGTTGATACTCTAATTGAAAGAATGCCAGAAGGTTATCATACGATCTTAACTGAAGGTGGAACTAATATTTCTAAAGGGCAAAAACAATTATTAACGATTGCTAGAGCTATGCTGTTAGATGCGAAAATCCTAATTTTAGATGAAGCTACTTCTTCAGTTGATACTAGAACTGAGATTAAAGTTAGTCTTGCAATGAAAGAATTAATGAAAGATAAAACTTCATTTATTATTGCTCATCGACTTTCAACCATTAAAAATGCAGATTTGATTTTAGTGGTTAAAGATGGAAAGATTATTGAACAAGGAACCCATAAAGAATTATTAAAACAAAATGGTTTTTATTATGGATTATACAATTCGCAATTTAATTAAAAAGGGAAGTTCATGGCGAACTTCTTTTTAATTTTGTAGATAAAGCATAATTGAGTATACTGTTGCAAACATTGTCCAAAGAATATATGGTAGATAAAGGTAAGTTAATTTTTTCTTTAGAAGTAAACTTTGCATTGCAAGTAAGATTGAAGTCATACAAGTAAGTAGCGTAACAATATATGAAAAAAAGAGATTATGCATTACAAAAAATGCTAAAGGAAATAAAAAGATTAAGATATAGTTGATAATAACTAAAATAAAGTAATGTTTAACTTCCCTTTGATCATAGTCTTTTCGATGATATATGTAATATGAATTCACAAAAGCTAAGCATAAAAAGATAATTGCCCAAGCAATAATAAAGATAATTGGTGGTACAAAGTTTCCTTTTAAACTTGTATAAAATTCATTATCTTGTCTAAAAATTAATGATGGCAAAAAATAGATAATTAGAAATAAGGCAAAGATTAAGATTTTTTTAAAATTAAGTTTCATAAGTAGCTTTCCTTTCAATAGATTTTATGAAAAGGATCTATAGATTATTACAAAAAGAATTAGCAAAAATAATTGCTAATCCCCTTTTATTTATTTGACATAATCTTGATTTGAACAACATTCATTATAAGGCATATTTAATGGCTCAATATTTTGTTGTTCTTTTTGAATTACTGAATCATCAACATTTTCAGTTTGATAGAAACCTTTGGCTTCCATTTGTTTGTAGATTGCATTTTGCCATTCTAAACATACATTAAGTCCAGTTTGAAAGGTTTGATGTACATGCGGATTAGAACTTTCGGTAGTGGCAGAAAATAAAATTGTACAAAGTGATTTTACTTGTGTTAGTAAACTTTCATAATAAAATTTTTCGTCCATTAGTTTACTCCTTTCGTATAAACTAAATTAGTCATTGTTTTGTAAGCATCAGTAGCTTCAGTTAATAATGTGCAAATAAAACCTTTTGCTTCTTTGCTTAAATCTTCAGCTTTATAAGCATTGCACATATCAGTAAGATGTTTTAAATGGTTTACTGCATCCATTGTGTAAAGTAATTCTTTTTGGGTCATATTTAAAATCTCCTTCAAATTTAGTTTTAACAAATTTGTTCTTTTTATAATTGTTAAATATTTCCATAATTAATGGATTAACTTGCATATATCTAGAGTTTTTCTTCAAAATTTGGTATATTAAAAGTAGTGAAGAAGAATAAAAATATAAGGAGGCAATATGAACAAAATTTTTAAAATCTGCTTAAGTTTAATGATTACTTTATCATTGATTGCAGTAATTGTAGTTGATGAAGGAAATAAGCAGACTAATGCTGCAGGGGCAACTACAGCAATTGTTGATGATAATGGTAATGTCGTTAAATATCGTAATAGTAGTGAATCAATAATGCGTTTAACGGAATATGATTATCCAAATCAAGAATTAAGAGCTTGTTGGGTATCTAACTTTGTTAATAGCTTACCCGCATATACTAATGAAGAAGCATGGAAAGTTTCATATACGCATGTTTTAGATCAAATGGAAGCATATGGTTTAAATTGTATTATTTTCCATGTGCGTACCCATAATAATGCACTATATAACTCAAAATTAAATCCGGTTGCAACTTGGTTTGCTAATGTTAATTTTGATGAATTTGATCCACTTGCATGGTCAATTGAAGAAACACATCGAAGAGGAATTGAGTTTCACGCATGGCTTAATCCATATCGTGTAAACGATAGTTTTTGTGCTGAATATTATCCGGAAGGAAATCCCGCAAACGATGAAAGTAATTTATTATCGAATGGTACAACTACGATTTTAAATCCTGGTATTCAGTCAAATCGTGATTTTATTGTTAATACATGTATGGAAGTTGTAGAAAATTATAATGTTGATGCGATTCATTTTGATGATTATTTTTATATTTCTGGTGTTGAAACAAGTAAATCAGGTAACTGGAAAAGAGAACAAGTAAATCTATTTATTGAAGATTTATCAAATCAATTAAGAGCGTATAATAAGCAACATCAAAAAGCAGTTCAATTAGGTATTTCACCTAGTGGTATCTACCAAAACGGAAGCTATTCAACTAAGCCAAGTTATGATGCAAATGGCAACTTAACATCGCCACTTGGTTCAAATACAGCTGGTTTTGCTCATTATGATCATTATCTATATTCTGATACATTACACTGGATTAATGAAGAATGGATTGACTATATTATGCCTCAAGCTTATTGGTCATTAGAACATACTGTAGCTAGTTTTGGTGCAATCTCCCGTTGGTGGAGTTGGGCTGTAGCTAACAAAGATGTGAATCTATATTTGGGAATGGGAATTTATATGCCAGTAGAAGGTGGTTCAAGTGGAACTTATTGGCAAAAGAATAAATATGAAGTTCGTGATCAAATTTTAAATGGTTCGATGTATGAAGAAGTTGGTGGTTTCTCATTTTATAGTTATAACTATATGACAAGTAGTAATGTATATGTTAAAACAGGGATGGATATTGTTAAAAATGATTATTGGGCATCTAAAATTCCATGTGATGTTAAAAAATATTATGCTGATCAATATGATACAATTACACCACAAAACTTTTTCATCAGTGGTAGTACTTTAAATCTTGAAACATCTGACGCAGTAAGAGGGCATATTATATATAAAGTTCATCATACAAAACAATTAGATCAAACCGATCTTACACAAATTTATTACTATGGTAACGATTCATCAATAACTTTAGATAATACTAATGAATATTCATATTATATTGCAACAGTAAATCTTGCAAATGAAATTAGTGAAGCAGTTATCGCAACCGCATCTAACCTTAGTAGTGCATACGTTGTTGAAAAAATTAATGCTCTTCCAGAAGTTATTAAAGTTGAACATGAAGAAAATTTAAACTTAATTGTCGATGCATATAATGCTTTATCGGAACAGGAAAAAGCCAAAGTCTATAACTATCAAAGATTAGTTGATGCGTTAAATACAGTAACCAAGAAAAAAGCAGGCATCCTTGCTTTAGAAGATTATGTAATTTTAAGTTTATATAGCAGTGCTAATCAAGCTGTACTAACTAATTTACTTACTACCTATACTGAGCAAATTGATAATCTAACAGATTTATCCAAGATTGATGGTATTATTACAGAATTTAAACAAGAAGTAGATAAAATTCCAACAACTAATGCTGAACTACAAGCAGCGATTACTTCAGCATTATCCGAACTAGAATTATTCTATCAATCATTAGATAAGACATACTATACAAAACAAAACCTAGAATCAATTGATAAGATTTACAATGAATCAAAAACAAAAATTAAAAATAGTACTGACATTCAAACAATTAAAAATATTGTTAATAGTGCCAAAACAAGAATCAATGCGATCAAAACCTTTAAAGCTGATTATGAAAAAGCTCTTGTATCAATTGATACAGCATTAAATAATCATATCAGCGAATTACTTCCAATTAAAGAATGGTTGACTACATATATTGACCAAATCAATAGTATTATTGCCGGTTTAAATGAAGCAGCTGCGGCTGTTGATAAAGAAACATTAGTTCAAACAGTTGAAGAATATACTAGTGAATTAATTGCTCAATTAGATCAACAAATCGCCGAACTTGAAATAGTTTATAATGCGATTTTAGCAGCTATCACGGAAATTAATACTTATGAAGATAAAACGGATTTAAAAAATGAATATATTGAAAAAATGAATCAAGTTAATACAGTAGAAGAAGTAACTAATTTGTTGAATGAATTTAAAACAAAATATCAACAAGATACTCCTACTCCACCAAATAATAGTGATGATAATGAAGATAAAGATTGTTCATTATTTGGTAGCATGATGTTTATTCATCTACTTTCAATAATTTCATTAGGATATATCGTAATTCGCAAAAAATATTAATAAATAATGCTCCTATAAAAAATCAAGTTAAAGCACCTGTCAATTGAACAGGTGCTTTTTTTGCCAAATTATGATCAATATTGATTAACAGATCTCTAATCGAATACTTATTAAACTAAACTTGCTGTTTCTATTAGCACATTTTTATTGTATATTTTATTATTCTATTATTCTATGATATATTTATTATAAAGAAGATATAAAAAGAAACGTGTCTGCGTTTTTATTAATCATTTGTTTTGAACTATCATAAAAAAGGTGTTATATTATATTGAAAAATGATGAAGGAGGGAAGAATTATGAAAGAAGCATTTAAACATCTTAGTTGGTTTTTTAAGCGTGAATGGAAAACTTATTTAATATGTATGATCCTTTTACTATTAGTATCAATCATTCCTTTAATTCCAGCCAAAATTTTAGGGATGGCAATTGATGATATTTCAATGGGATTAATTACTTTACCAGGTGTTTTTAAGTATGCATTTCTATTATTTATTTGTCCTTTTTTGACCTATTTGCTCAACATTATATATCACTATACGATGAGCAAACTTGGTCATAAATTATCATATGAGTTAAGAGAACATTATATAATACATCTATTTATTATGGATGATGCATTATATGAAAAATATACTAAAGGTGATTTAATTAGTAGAGCCACTAATGACTTAAATAACTTAACTAGTCTTGCCACAACATTCTTACAAAATGTCATTTTTTATTCTGCAACAATTATTACTGCAGTAATTTTAATGGTTAGTATTAGTCCATCGCTGACTTTAGCATCAGTTGCGTTTATGCCGATTGTAATCTTCGTTTTAAATCGAATTAGGCTCGAAAAAAGGAAGTACTATAAAATTCATCATGAAATTTACGGAGCCATGACAGAAAGCGTCTTAGAATCAATTGAAGGGGTGAAAACCGTTAGAGCCTACGGTTATGAAGAACAAGATTTTGAAAAAACGAAAAAAGCGATTACTGCTGATGTCAACTCATGGTGGAAAATCCAAAAATTTGAATCTGTCTTTTCCCCATTATTTGAATTAGTGTATGCAGTAGCTTATTTTATTGCAATTGGTTTTGGCACTTATCAAGTTATTAATGGGATGGTTAGCCCTGGTAATCTAGTTTCTTATTTAGTATATGTGGGTACGCTTTATTCACCATTAATTGGTCTTAGTAATATTCTAAATATCATGAACAATATTGTCATTGCAGATACTAGATTTAATGAAATTATGAATTCAACACCTGAGGTAATTGATGGGGGTAACAGTGACAAAATTAGTGATTTTCAATCACTAACATTTTCGAATGTAACATTTAGATATCCAGGTAGTGACATTGATACCATTACTAATATTAATTTTACCATCAATAAAGGTGAAACAATTGGGATTGTTGGTCCTACTGGTGGTGGTAAATCAACCTTAATCAAACAAATCCTAAGAGAATTTAATCCCACATGTGGTGATATTTACCTTAATGATAAAAATATTAAAGAATACAGAATTGAAGATGTTCGAAGCCTAGTTGGATATGTTCCACAGAACCATATTTTATTTCGAAGAAGTGTGCTTGATAATATTTTAATTGGAAAATTAGATGCATCCAAAAGTGAAATTGATATGGCAATGGAAATTGCTGACTTTAAGAAAGATTTATCCATTTTAAGTGATGGAACTGGAACGATGGTAGCTGAACTTGGCGAATCATTATCTGGTGGACAACGTCAAAGATTATCAATTGCGAGAGCATTAGTTAAAGATCCAGAAATTTTAATTTTAGATGATTCCTTAAGTGCGGTTGATGCCTTAACCGAAAGTAATATCATTGGTAAATTAAAGACCTTTAGAAGTAATAAAACCAATATTATTATTGCTCATCGATTTAGTGCGTTAGAAAATGCCGATAAAATCATTGTCGTTGAAGATGGTATGATTACTGATATTAATTCACCCCAAAAATTATTAGAATACGATAATTGGTATAAAAGACAATATGAAGAACAACTAAAAGGTGATAGCCATGAATAACTATAAACGATTATTACACTTTTTAAAAGGGCGAATGCGATATTTTTATATCAGTTTAATTATGATTTTAATTGTTCAACTCTTAAACTTTATTTCGCCATTATTAGTTAAAACCCTACTGGATGATTACATTATGGGAATTGAATACGATCTTGTTGAAGTTAGCGAAGGTGATCAAGAAACAACCAAATATCAAGATCGATACTTCAAACAAGTACGATATTTAGATGAAGATGATGTAATTATAAAAGATGTCAGTATTGTCTTATATAAAACGGGGATTTATTTTGTTGATGCCAAGGTAAACTCTGGTTCAAAAGAACTAATTGATAATCAATTAGTTATTACCACCACTGATCATCTCACTTATGTATATCAAGCAACTAAACTATCACGTGATGAAATTTTTGCTTTCTATAATCCAATGTTACATTTTATTTTAGTCATTATTGGTTTAATCTTTATTAAGTCGGTGATTACTATTATTTGTAATTTTGTTCAATTGATGTGCACTAATCGCGTCGTAAACAGAATGGTTTTAGAAGAGCGAATCAAGGGAATGAAAGCAGTTGAACGTTTGCCAATTAAAGAATTTGAACAAGAACCAGCAGGTAAAATGGCTAATCGGATTACACGAGATGTTGATGGTATTTTAATGTTATACCGACAACTATTAAATATGTTTTTTAGTGCATTCCTATCATTTATTTTCGCTTATGTTGGAATGTTCTATTTAGATGTCAAATTAGCATTACTCAGTCTTTTAATTTATCCATTTATTTTCATTTGGATTAAATTTTTCTTAAAACATTTGAAAAAAATTGCTGAAAAAGTTAATGAGGCAAGCAGCATGTTAACAGCTAAAATTAATGAAATTATCAATGGGATTAATATTTTACAAATCTTCAATTTTAAAAATCAAACTGTTAAAGAATTTAATCAAATCAATCACGAATATAAAGAGGAACAATTAAAAGATGTTAAACTGAATTTAAAATTAGGTTGGAACTTAATTAATGTGATTAAAGGAATTATTACCACGCTGGTAGTTGTTTATTTTGGCCTTCAATATACAGTCATTAAGGGAATTGTCGTAACAGCGGGATTAATTTATGCTTATAACCAATATATTTTAAAATTAGTTGAACCAATTCATATTATCTTTACGCAAATCAGTACTTTTCAAAATTCTCATGTGCAAACATCAAGATATCATAAACTAATTGAAACACCATTAGAAGATGATACAGTAGCGGATATTGAAAGGTATAAGGGGAAAATTTGCTTCAAGCATGTTTCATTTAGGTATACTCCTGATACATATGTACTACAAGATATTAACTTTGAAATTAAAGAAAGACAAATGGTAGCCTTGGTTGGTCATACCGGAAGTGGTAAAAGTTCGTTAATGAATTTATTACTAAGATTCTATGATTTAGAAACTAATCATGGAACCATATTGGTTGATGACATGGATATTTCTACAATTGATAAAAGGACTTACCGAAAGCATATTGGGATTGTTTTACAAGAACCGGTTTTATTTAAAGGAACCATTGGTAGTAATATCAAATTCGGTAAAGATGTTAGTGATGAGCTTGTATGCGAAGTTTTATCAATGATTGGTGGCGATAAACTAATCAAGAAATTTCCAAAAGGAATTCATCAAGAAATTACTCGAGCTGGACTTAATATGAGCGCTGGTGAAAAACAAATTATTTCACTCGCAAGAGTCTTGATTCATAATCCAAGTATTCTAATTATGGATGAAGCCACTTCACATATTGATTTAGAAACGGAAAGTATGATTAAAAAAGCCTTAAAAGTGGTAGCTAAAGATCGGACAGTGATTGTAATTGCTCACCGACTTTCAACGATTTATGATGCTGATAAAATTATTGTTTTGGATCATGGTAAAGTTGCAGAAGAAGGAACACATGCGGAGTTACTTAATCATGAAGGCGTATATAAAAGTATTTATGAAGCACAAAAAGGTGGATTTGATGAAGCTGCATAATCAAAAAAAGAACTAGTTCAAATGAATGAATTAGTTCTTTTAAATTTCAATGAGATAGAAACCATATGGGTACAATTCTAACTTTTCTTCAATTTCAATTTCATCGCCACAATTAATACAATAGTGAGTAGAATTTTTTAAACAATCAGGCACATCAATGACAATATCAGTTTCAGTTGGATTAAAGATGATAATTACATTACCACGTTTATAGATTTGATACATTAGGTTAAGTGCAATTACTTCTTTAGGACTTTTAAAATCCTCAGGATAGGAATCAAGTACACTCTTAATAAAGGTAAGATACATATTGTCAGCACCAGTTAATTGTGCTTGTTGATTAAGTCGATTGGGTAATAACCATAAATATAAATAGGTTAACATTACCATATCAGGATTATATTCCACAAAACTATCATCAGTGATATGATGATGAAAATTAGTTAATTCGCCAGGATTAACTATTTTTAAATATTGATCCATTTTTTCCATAAACTCATTAAATGATATTTGTTTGGTAAAAAATTCATTATAAATCATAATAAATGTATATTGCATAAAGACTCCTTTTGATTAGTTATATTATACTAAAAAATAATTAAAATTGCAAAAATAATAGTCGGTAAAAATTGTAAAATCAAAAATAAAAAGATTATTTTTTTAGTTGTCGAAATGAATGAAAAGATGTATAATATATAACTAGTAAGAAAAAGGAGAAATTAACAATGGATATCAGAAGAAATAATGATGGTTGGATTGAAGTAATCTGTGGAAGTATGTTTGCTGGTAAAACCGAAGAACTAATTAGAAGAATTAATCGAATCAAATATGCGAAAAAAACAATTGTTGTCTTTAAACCCAAGATTGATAATCGTTATGATGATATTCAAGTTGTTTCTCACTCTAATTTAAGAGTTGATGCCATCCCGATTTCAACCGCTAAAGAAGCCTGTGGTTACTTAACAACTTTACCATATGCAGTAGCTTTTGATGAAGTTCAATTCTTTGAACAAGATATTGTCGATTTATGTGAACGTCTGGCTAATTCCGGAGTTAGAGTTATCTGTGCTGGTCTTGATTTAGACTTTAGAGGTGAACCATTTGGAATAATGCCAGAATTATTATGTCGTGCTGAATTTGTTACTAAATTAAATGCGATTTGTACTGTTTGTGGTGCACCAGCAACGAGAACACAAAGAATCATTAATGGTCGTCCTGCTGATTATGAAGATCCAATTATTCTCGTTAGTGCTCATGAAAAGTATGAAGCGAGATGTCGTTTCTGTCATCAAGTTCCTCATAAAAATTACCATGAATAATCATCAAGATGAATATTTTATGACTCTTGCATTAAAAGAAGCTAGGAAAGCATACATTAAAAAAGAAGTGCCAGTAGGTTGTGTAATTGTACTTAATGGTGAAGTGATTGCTAGAGCTCATAATCAAAGACATAAAAACAAATCAGTATTTGATCATGCTGAGATAATCGCTATTAAAAAGGCAAATAAAAAATTAAATAGTTGGATGTTAGATGAGGCAATTATGTATGTAACTTTAGAACCATGTTTAATGTGTGCTGGAGCAATTATCCAATCACGAATTAAAAGAATTGTATATGCTGCGACTGAACCGAAATTTGGTGTATTCGGTAGCGTACTTAATCTAAAAGATCATATGCATAAATTCAATCATCAATTAGAAGTTACCCCTTTAATTATGAAAGAAGAGTCATCAACGCTGCTTAAAACCTTTTTTAAAGAAATTAGAAACACTAAGTCCTAAATTAAGAATAATAATTTGACATTTGTTATAAAATATATTATAATATTACTAGATCTTATTTTAAGTACCTTCATCCAAGGCTCCATAGCGAACCAGGTCAGATCGTGATTGAAGCAGCCTTAAACTTTTTGTAGCTTGTGGGTGGGGGGACTTAAGATAAGATCTTTTTAAGTTTAAAGAGAGAGAAGATGAATTTTATGGAACAAATTAAAGCGTTTTTTTCATACTTTTTTGGTAAAGGTGATGTGATTGAATTTCACTATTTTTCACTAGCACATATCTTACCAATCGTACTAATGATTTTAGTTATTGTTTTAATTTATCAGTTTAGAAATAAATTAAGAAACTTAACTTGTGAACCAAAAATTAGATTAGCACTTGCTTTTGTTTTAATTATCACGGAAATGTCATATTTTTGGCGTTTAGTTGGGGTGGAAAGTTTAAATGCTAATCCAGTTGATCACTTGCCAATTACTGTATGTGGATGGTCAATTATTTTTTGCAGTTTCTTATTGACGTCTAAAAATCAAACCCTATTTGATATATCTTACTTTTGGGTTTTTTCGGGGACTATTTTTGCGTTAATCACACCGACTGTTATTGCCTATACTGGCCCAACTAGATTTAGATATTATCAATTTTGGGGTGAACATACTCTAGGGTATATTGCGATATTTTATATGATTTTTGTCCATGGATTTAGACCTAATTATAAATCAATGGCTAAATCATATGTGGCATTAGGCATTCTCGCAGTGATTGCGTATTGTGCTAATCGAATGTTAGGCCCTGGTGCTAATTACTTGTTTATGGCAGAACCAGAAGAAACACCATCGATTTTAGATATCTTGCCACCTAATTTTGCACTTAGAGTTTTAGTTATGGCCTCAATCATTACAATTTTATTTATTTTAGCGTATCTTCCATGGTTGATGATGGATCGAAAAAAGAAACTACAAGTTGGTAAATAATTAAGGAGTTCTAAACATAAAATTTAATATGATTAATTTTATTATCAAATATTGGTACATACCAATTTTAGTTTTAATTTTTTTAACGGGAATTATTCTAACGATTAGATTAAGAGGAATTCAGTTTCGATGTTTAGGTAAAGCATTAAAATTAATGTTTAGTTCGAAAAAAGATGGTGAGGGTGAAGTATCAACCTTTGGTGCTTTATGCATATCGCTTTCGGCGACAATTGGTACTGGTAATATTATTGGTGTTGCAACAGCTCTAGCCATTGGTGGTCCTGGTGCTTTATTTTGGATGACTTTTTTTGCTATTTTTGGTCTTGCCACTAAATATTCTGAAGGTTTTCTTGCAATTAAATATCGAAAGTTTAGTTCGAATGGTGAAGTTCAGGGTGGACCATTTGCATATATTGAGTATGGTATGGGTAAGAAATTTATTCCCCTTGCTAAAACCTTTGCTTTATGTGCAGCAATCGCTTCAGCATTAGGAATTGGAACGATGACCCAATCAAATGGTATTAGTGAAGCAATTATTAATGTTGTACCATTAAATATTGCAAATTTACATCTTAATTTTTTTAATCAAAATGTTAGTATAGTATCTTTAGTTGTAGGAATGATTATTACCATTTTGACTGGTTTAATTATTTTTGGTGGTGTAAAAAGAATTGCTAAAGTTTGTGAATATATCGTTCCTTTTATGGCATTTATTTATCTTGGTAGCACCCTTTTAATCTTAATCTTAAATTATCAATTAATTCCTAATGCGTTAAAAGATATAGTAATACTTGCAGTAAACCCTAAAAGTGCGATTGGGGCTTTAGCCGGATATACTATTCTTAAAGCCATTGTTAATGGGGCCCAAAAAGGTATTTTTGCCAATGAAGCAGGACTTGGATCAACTCCGATTGCTCTTGCAACTTCATCAACTAATGATCCAGTTAAAGAAGGTTTAATCTCAATGGCAGGGATGGTTATTACGATTGTTATTTGTATTATGACTGGTCTTGCAGTAGTCATCACCAATGCTTATAATACCGGCTTATTAGGAATCAATATTACTAACCTAGCGTTTACTAAAGGTTTAATCTTTAATGAAACATTTAGTTCAGTAATTTTACTTTTATGTATTATCTTTTTTGCGTTTACTACGATTATTGGTTGGAATGTATATGGAGTTAAATGTATTAATTACTTAACGAACAATAATCAAAAAGTGGCTAAAATCTATATAGTTTTTTATTTATTAATGGTTTATTTAGGTTCATTTTTAAAAGTTGATTTAATTTGGAATCTAGCAGATATTTTTAATGGTTTAATGGCTATTCCCAATTTAATTGCGTTAATCTATTTAAGTAAAGATGTATCAAAAACCACAATTGATGTCTTATACAAGGAGTAAATAATGAAAATCGGAAAAGTTGAAACAAGGAATAATGTAATCTTAGCCCCAATGGCTGGCGTTACAACTGCAGCATTTAGAACACTGGCTTTAGAACATGGAGCAGGAATGGTTTATGCCGAAATGGTTAGTGATAAAGGTCTTGCATATGCG
The DNA here is from genome assembly GCA_964541525.1 of uncultured Staphylococcaceae bacterium. Taxonomy (GTDB): domain Bacteria; phylum Bacillota_I; class Bacilli_A; order ML615J-28; family CAG-313; genus UBA1737. The sequence goes on from CAZIQF010000005.1 coordinate 43,437, forward strand.
AACAATAAAACTCTAGAAATGATTGAAGTCGATGCTAAAGAACATCCAATTGCGATGCAAGTGTTTGGTTCTAGTCCCGATACTATTTTAGAAGCAGCAAAACTGATTGAATCGCGTTCGCAAGCAGATATTATTGATGTTAATATGGGATGTCCAGTCCAAAAAATTATTAAAGCGGGATCGGGATCAGCCTTACTAAAAAACCCAGATAAGATTTATGAAATTGTTAAAACTTTAGTTGATAATATTAGCCTACCCGTAACCGTTAAAATTAGAGCGGGATATGATCATTCATCGATCAATTGTGATAAGGTCAGTAAATTAATCGAACAAGCCGGAGCGAAAGCGATTTGTATTCATGGTAGAACCAGATCAGATATGTATAATGGTAGTGCCAATTTAGATTATATTAAAATGGTCAAAGAAGCAGTATCAATTCCGGTTATTGGTAATGGTGACATCAAAGATGTTACCTCAGCTCTTAAGATGAAAAATGAAACGGGATGTGATGCGTTAATGATTGGCCGTGCAGCTTGTGGTAATCCTTGGATTTTTGAAGAAATCAACACCTTTTTAACGACCGGAGAAATAATTGAAAGACCAACTAAACAAGCAATAATTGAAACAATGTTAGAACATACCAAAAGATTGATTACTCTAAAAGGTGAACATGTCGCTTTAGTTGAAATGCGAACTCATGCTGCTTGGTATTTAAAACAATTAATTGGAACTAAGAATTATCGTCAACAAGTTGTATCGGTATCAAGCTTTGAAGCATTAGAAAGACTCGCAGTAGAAATTATTAATAATGACTTGATATATGTAAAACGATAGGTAAAAAAATACCTATCGTTTTTATATGCATATTTTTATCGATTATTTAATATTTTATAGTATGAAAAAAATATTGATCATTTTAATTATCTTTTTTTTATTTTTAATTTCTAGTTGTAAAAAACAAGAAGAAAGCAAAATTGAATGTATGAAAGTATCATGTATTGAAGATTTAACGCATTCTACCTTAACGGTTTACTTAAATATATATACTACTTTAGATGTGGAAACAATAAAAATTCCCAATCAACAATATTTAGAAAGTTCGATTTTAACTTTAAAAAAAATTACTGAATATTGTTTTGAAGAACAATTGGAAAAAGCTTTTGTTTATCAATTTTTATTAACTTTTAAAAATGAAGTCTTTACTTTAACTAAAATTAAGCTTCTAATCAATGATATCAGTCAAACAATTGATATTGGTCTTTACAAAACGATTAAGATTAATCATGATGATGTGGATATTAAAGTTACGACTAATATTGTTGATCAAAACATTGAAATCTATGTTCATAATAATTTAGATCGAACGATTTATTTAACGAAAGTAGAAGAATACTTAATGTCCAATCTCAATTTACAAGTTGGGAAAATTAACCTTAGTGAGACATATTTATATTCAGGAGCGACTAGAAGTTTTAATGTAATTGAATTAACCATCCCTCAAAACTATAAAATGGTATCGGGTATTTTAAAATTGGAATTTACTACTAATTTAAAAAAATATCAAGTGTATGCAACTTATTACTTAAATGACACAGTAGAAGTGTTAAATATAATTTAAAAAAGACTCAAACTATGAGTCTATTTAATTTCATATTCTTGGTATAAGTTATATAAGTATTCACTTAAGGTTACAACCACCTTGATGCCTTCATTTAAATATTCAGTACTACTAATATGGGCTTTTTCTTTTAAGACATTATAGATTTCTCCTTTGGTATAAGGAAGCATTAAACTAACTGTTAAGTCTTTAAATAATATACTTTCAATATATGTTAGTAGTTCATCAATTCCTTCAAGCGTGCGATTGGATATTTTAAGCATTGGTTGATATTCGGTAGGAATGAAAATCAAATTTTTGACTAAATCAACTTTATTATATGCATAAACAATCGGAATATCGCTACAACCTAATTTCTTTAATACTTCATTGGTTGTTTCAATTTGCCATTTCATATATGGACTTGAAGCATCAATTAAATGAACAATTAGTGAACTTTCGGTAATTTCTTCTAAAGTTGATTTAAAAGATTCAACTAAATGATGGGGCAATTTATTGACAAAACCAACTGTATCTGTGATTAAAAATTCATGATTATTAGCCAGTTTAATTCTTCTTGTGGAAGTATCTAGGGTTGCAAAAAGCATATCTTTAACGAATACTTCCTTTTCAACATCGCTACCAGCACATCTTAATAAGCTATTAATCGTTGAAGACTTTCCAGCATTAGTATAGCCAACAAATGATACAACTAAAGTATTAGTTTTCTTTCGCATTTTTCTCGCAGTTTGGCGATCTAAGCTAATTGCATATAAATCGCTTTTTAATTTATCAATGCGTTTTTCAATAATTCGACGGTCTAACTCTAATTTAGTTTCACCGGCTCCTCTTCTCGCACCAGCACCACCACTAGCGCCACCACCAGTTCTTGAAAGGTTTTTTCTCGCACCGACTAATCTTGGTAACATATAGTTAAGATGAGCTAATTCAACTTGTAATGTTGCCTCTTTGGTCCGAGCTCTTGTTTTAAAAATTTCTAAAATTAGCATTGTTCGATCCATGATTTCACATTCTATTACATCAGCTAAATTAGCTAATTGAGCAGGAGTTAATTCATCATTAAAGATAACTAAATCAACATCTTTAATTTCGACCATCTCTTTAATTTCGAAGACTTTACCACTACCAACATAAGTAGCGTTATTAAATGAAGGTAAGTTTTGGGTAATCACTGCGACACATTCCATCATACATGCCTCACAAAGTGCCGAAAGTTCTTTCATTTCATAATTAAAAAATTCTTCATTTTTTGTACATACACCAACAATAATCGCTTTTCTAGTTATCATTTCTTCCATATAATAACACCTCCACATTACTAGTATATCACAAAAGGACTTAATTTATAATAATTTAACAATACCTTTCATATACTTAACTATAGGTAATGAAGAAAGGAAGAAAAATAATGTTGGAAACATTTAGTACTAAAGCCGTTCAATTAATTGATGAGGCTAAACAATTATCGAAAGAAATGTCTGAAGTATCAGGTACTATAGTTGAGGTCACTACCTATCATTTATTATTATCAATGTTTCTTGCGAATGATACGATTTGTCATTTTTTGTTGAAAGAAGAAAATAAAACATTGGATGATATAGTTAATGCGAGAAATAAAATCACTTACACCGAAGAACTAGGAACCGTTTTTACAAAAGAATTTGAAGCCATTGTCGCTTTAGCTAGTAGAATAGCCTTAAAAGTTGAATCGGAATATGTCTATGATGAACACTTATTTTATGCAATTTTAGAACATCAAGATAATCTAGCAGTTAAAGTAATTAATGAATTAAATCTAAATATTGATTTATTGAAACAAGACATTGAAGATATTTTTAATTTTTATCAAACAGAAATTATTTATCAGCCCCAAAAAGAAGAACAACTAAAATATTTAATCTGTTTAAGCGATATAAAACACATTCATCCCTATATTACAAGAAGTACCTATATTGAACAAATGATTTATATTTTAAATAAACGACAAAAGAATAACCCTTTATTAATTGGTTCAGCAGGAGTTGGTAAAACCGCTCTAGTTGAAGGTTTAACTAAATATATCAGTGAAAAGATTTATGAATTAGATTTAGGGGGGATGATCGCCGGTACTAAATATCGAGGTGAAATGGAAGAAAAAATTATTAATGCAATAGAATATGTCAGCAAGAATAATGGAATTTTATTTATTGATGAAATTCACAATATCGTTGGTGCGGGATCAAATGATGGTAGTTTAGATTTAGCTAATCTTTTAAAACCATATTTATCAAAAGGTGTAATTAAAATTATTGCAGCAACGACTTTAGATGAATATTATCAATATATGGATAAAGATAAAGCTTTGACCAGAAGATTTCAAAATATTTTTATTGATGAACCAACTAAAGAAGAAACCGTTACAATCTTAAAAGGAATTAAAACTAAATATGAAGAATACTATCATACTGTAATCAGTGATGAATTAATTGAATATATTGTCAAACAAACAGATGATAATTTGTTAAACAAAAAATTCCCGGATAAAGCAATTGATGTGCTAGACGAAACCTTTTCCAGATATCGTCTAAAACAAGAAGATTTGAAAAAGTTAGTTCTAAAAGTAATTGAAAATATTAATGGAATCAAATTACCAACTAAAGAAGAAATCCAAACAATGAAGTTAAATTATGAAGAATTAGTCCCATTTTATTTACGTAAATTATATCCTCTAACTAATGTTAAAAATTTAGGCATTATTAAAGTTAATCATAATTTTAAAATTAATCTCCTTTTAAATGATTTAAATCAAGTTTTCAATTTCAAGAAAGAAATGTTATTAACAATTGATGCAAATGACTATCAAACGATTGAATCAATTAATAATTTAACCGGATCATCAAAAGGTTATGTTGGATATGAACAAGGTGGTTTACTCTATAATCATATTTTAAAGTATCCGATTAGTTTGATTTATCTTAAAAACTTTAATCAATCTGTGCCTAGTTTTAAAGTCTTTTTTAAAGACTTATTTAAAAAAGATTATATTATGGATGCTCATATGCGAATGATTTATTTGAAAAATACGTTATTTATTGTTCAAGATATAGATAAGCAAATAACGGTTGGATTTGTTAATCAACAAAATCGTCAAAATAAATATTATGATTATTATCTAAAAAAACAAATAACAATGGAAAATTTAGAGATAGATACGTATCTTTTAAAAAAAGGAATTATTATTGAAGGTTTAAAACATTTAAGTGAACAAGAACAACTTAACTTATTTTATCAAGCGATTACTAAACCAATGGGAAAATATAAAGTAAAATTAGAACAAGAAACAATTGTGCTAGAACAGGTATGATGACAATATAATGATATTGAACTTATATTTTTTGATATAAGTTCTTTTTAATTTTGGCTTAAGTATTGATACAATAATATCATCAACAAACTTTAATCTCTTTATTTAGTTTATTATTTTTTAGTTGATAGGGATTAATTTATTCACATCGATTAAATGATTATAAAAATAAAAAACTATATTTTAATATTTTTTTTGTTTGATGTGTTATAATAAATATAAGTAGTATGTTTAATGAGGTGGACAATGAAAAGAAGCGAAAATAAAACTTACCACATTCAATCCATAAATAAACATTTAGTTAATATATTAGAAGAAAATTATTATATCGAACTTGGTAATGTTGACTTACATATTATTGAAGCGATTTTAATTGGACAAACAGTAAATTTTAATCAAATGTTTGATTATAATATCTTAACTAAAGGTATTGGCAAAATTATTGATGAAACAGATGATGCTCATTTTCAATTTAATTATTTATATGAACTTCATCAAAAATCATCATCATCGAAATTCGTTTTAACATGTGGAACAATTAGATATTTAGATAAAACTGGGGTTGAAACATACGCACCGATAGTATTAATCCCACTTAGTTTAGATTATCTTAATATGGAATTTGTAATTAATAGTTCACCAAAAATTAATAGTGTTTTTATTCGATTACTTAAAAGAAACTATCGAAAAGAAAAAGATCTATTAGAACAAAAAAAACAAGAAGTGGTTCAAGAAGAAGCGATTAATTCAGTCACAGAACAGATCAATAATATCAATAATCTAATTCATAATCTTGATATTATCGAAGAAACTAAACTTTCTAGTGTTTATGAAATTGATATGTTATGCAAACGATTAAGTGAACTAACATCATTAACCATTGATACAACTAATTACTTAACGGTTGTGGAAGTTGAGTATCCCGATTATATTGATAAAAAAGGGTTATTTGGTATTCAACGTTCAATCTATGAAATGAATGATATTGAACTATTAAACCAATATTTTTTAACTACTCATGGGATTTTGACTAGTAATATTGAACAAAAATATATTACACTAAAGGCGCATCAAGGTGAATCATTTGTTGTTGATGGTCGTCTTGGTTCGGGTAAAACGCAAACTGTAATTAATATTATTGGTGATTTTTTATTTGAAGCTAAAAGAGTTTTGTATGTTAACCATGATTTAGATAACATTAATGATTTTAGAAGAAAGATTAAATTTTTAGGTCTTGGTAGTTATCTATATGATTTAACTAAAAATGTTAGTGATATTGATAATGAAACCGAATTAGAAGTTAAAAAATATGGTAAATTTAATTTTAATAAGATTAATGATCTTGCATCATATCGTAATATATATGATTATAAGTTTCATGGTTATCCCTATAGTTATATCCTAGAAAAAATTGCGATTCGTAAAGCAAGACAAATTCAAAATAATGTCGTTTTAGAAGAAAACTTAGACCGCGAAGAAGTTGAATATATCTATAAAGCATTAAAACAAATAGAATATGAATTACAATTTATTGATCCATTACCAGATAATGTTTGGGGATCATTATCATCAGCAAAAAATGCTCCCGATGTATCAGAGATTATTGAACGAACTAATAACTTGTTAGAACAAACGAAAAAATTACTTAAACTATTAAGCAAAATTGAAACAAAATATCATTTAGAAGAAATTGATTCTATATCCAATTTTCATCGTTTAATTGAACAAATGATCAGTTTTGTCAGTGTTAGACCTATCCTTAAATGGATTGAAACTGATTTTTATGAAAAATCACATCAAGCGTTAGCCGAAATTAATAATGATATTGATATCCATTATAGTTGTACGACATTCTATAAACAACATTGCCCAGATGACTATCTTCCTGGCAGTATTAGTGAGGCTTTTAAAACAATTATCCATAAACATTATGATATTAAAAATGCTTATAGTGCTGATTGTGTATATGTCAATGAATTATTATCATCATTTGATCAGTTATGTGCGCTTGTTGATCAAATTAAAAAATGGGTTAAAGACTCAATAAATTGTTATGATTTATTAAAGAAGTATTTTAATTATGATACACCTAATCGAAATCAATTTATTTTATTTAATAAGCTACTTAGTTTACTTCAAACTTATGAAATTGATGATGTATGGTTCTTAGAGTTTGTTGAAAACCCCAAAGAAATGATAAAAAAATCAATTACACTAAGTGAAGAATTTAAACAATTACAGACTTTGAGGGAATCACTTTTACCATATCTAACGTTTAATGAACTTATTTTTGTTAATGTAGAAGAAATTGTTAATCATAAACGTTTTACCCGCATTTTAAAGAAACATCTTAATCAGCCTAAAATTAAACAAGATGGTTTAAGTGTAAATACCATTTGTTCTCGATTTAAAGCCTACTATGAACAATGCTTATTGATTAAAAATGAACTACCAAAGCAAACATCATTTAATCAATTTGATGAACAAATTTGGAATGCTTATTTGAATTTTCTAATTTTTGTCAGCAAATTAACATCATTTGAAACTAATAGTTTAGTTTATTTATTTAAGAATGGTTTAAATCAAAAGGGTGGATCAAAAGAACAATTAATTAGTAATTTACATCGCTTAAGAGAAAATCAAAAAGAATTAGAAATTATTGAACATCATTTAGGTAAATATAATATTGCAATAGCAGGGGATAATTTCTTAGAATCGGTTTATTTTATTAAAAGTAATCTTAATTACTTAGACAAAGTAATTGATGCGATAAAGAAAATTCAAAATAGTTTTATTGATAGTAGGAATTTAAAAACGACAGATATCTTAACTTTAATCGAAATTGATAATCAACACTTATTAGTACTCGACCGAATGGAAAAAAATAGTGATCGTTATGAACAATTGTTTGGTTCAGCATTTAAAAAATTTGCGACTCTAACATCAGAAATTACGCAATCAATTGAACGCTTTATGGAATTTATGAAACGTTTTAAAACTACTGATACAATAACTCAACAAGAACTACTTACGGTGCTCCTAGCTGAGAAACCATTTACGGATTTTTTAGATAATATTGGTTTGTTTACGAATAGTCATAGTGAATGGTTTAGTGCCTTAAGAGACTTTTCGACTTGTTTCTTTGGCGGAAAGATGGGGCTTCAAAATAGCACCTTTAAAGAGATTATTGCGTTATTAAAAGTTCATGTCAAAAAGATTGATCAAGTCGAACATGTATATATCATTGAACATATTTTGGATACATTCTATCGTTATAAATTAGAAGATTTACCAAAAGGCATTCAATCAGGGAAATACGCAACAGGGATTGCTGAGGCATATCTTTATTCAACAATGTGTAAATATTACCACGATATGAAAGAACAAGGTTATATCCAATTTGATTTAGACGTTATGAAAAAAACGGCAATAGCTTTTGATGAAGAAGAAAGTAAATACGCTGAAACCAATTTATTTAATTTAAGACATCATCATCATCGCTTTGGAAATAAGCAAAATAAAGATTTAAATGCTAAAGTTCTTGCGAATAAATCACTACCAAATAATAAAGGTTTATTTGTTAGTGATGTTGATGTTTTTAACAATATTGAAGATTTAAGTTATTTTGACTTGGTCATTATTGATGATGCTCATTTATCAACAGCTAATAAATATGCGAATATCTTAAATGCAAGGCAAGTCATTGTTTTTGGTGACCGAATGTTCCAAACCTCAGTAACTAATACTTTAATGCAACGGGTTAAGAGTAGTAGAGTTGTGCCATTACGCAAACGTTATATCAAAATGAGAAACGATTTTGGCAATATGTGGCAAGTAGATAATCAATTTATTTATTCACCACAACTACCATTAAATATAAGTGGCTATAATAGCTTAGAAGAAATGGTAATTGAAGTTGTCAAACAGTTTAAATTATATAAAGATACCCTTGATAAACGTACCTTCAATATTATTGTTGGATCTTCAGTTACTCGTAGAGAAGTTTACCGCATTTTAATTAACACCTTAAAACAAGAATATTCCACTGATGAAATAGTAATGATTGCCGATGATTTAATTAGAATTATTGCAGTAAATGGTGAATCAGCAAGGATTGCTTCGGAAGTGTATTTATGGTATGATGATATTGTTATGTATGATCAAATGGCTAAAGATTTAATTAAGCGAAATTATATTACTTCAAGCAAAAAAATAAATCTTTGTTATCAACTAGTTAAAAATCCTAAACAAAATGAAGATATGCTTCAATCAATTAACGATTTCGTTGGTAATCATCTTGTCATAACTAATAATACTGAGGGAATTGCGAAAATCATCTGTGAAGAATTAACTAAAAAAGGTATTGATATTGAACTAGGATATGGACATTTAGATTTAGTAATCAAAACGCAAGCGAAAAATATTGGGATTATGCTTTATGGTAAGCGAATTAATAATAGTTATTCAATGGTGGATGATTATTTATACTTTGTTAAAGAATACCAAAGAAATGGTTGGGAAATTAAACAATATTCAATGGAAGCAATTGCTGAATCACTAGATAATGTTCTAACTGATATTATTAATACAGTTAATAAAGGATAAGATTATGCCAAGTAACAAAACAATGTTAATCTCGATTATTCATGAATTAAAAGAAAATGCTAATCATCTTGCGAAAATCAAGACCTTAATTAGGTTAAATCTTGCTAATGGTTTTGATCTTAATACCAAGTATATCAAAGGAAGAACCCTTGGACACTATATTGTTAAATATAATATTACCGGTTTAATTGGGTTTGTCTCTAAATTAGGTTTAAATTTAGATATATGTGATGATAATTATGATACACCATTACATATTGCAGTAAAAAACAATCGTTTAAATTTAATTAAAGAACTAATCAAGGCCGGTGTTGACATTAATATGGCAGCTGAATTTGAAGCAACTCCACTCCATTTAGCAGTCTCAGAAGGACACCTAGATATTGCCAAACTATTAATTAAGTCTGGAGCTGATGTATCACTAGTTGATGAACACAATTTAACAGCTCTAGATTACGCAATTGATGAAAAAAATGAGCAAATGATTAATTTACTCAAAAATAAAAAATAAAAAGAAAGAAGGGAAAATATGATTGAACAGTATTTAGAAATGATCGGTTATACCGGTGAATATCGTTATATTATTTTTGCGATAGATCTAATCTTATCCTTAGGATTATTTACAGTTCTTTCAATAATGTTATATAAGAAGTTAAAACGAAAAACGGTTTTTTTAGTAGCAGCTAGTTATTTTATTGTATCAACAATTACTACGATTTTAGATTTACAATTAGTTAAACTAGCCCTAATAACAACATTAGCGATTGTTTGTGTTGGTGCTTTAGTGATTGGTAATTTTGAACAAAAGAATGGGGCTAAACCTCATCAACAACAAACAACAAACAAAGAAAATAAAAATTTCGTTTCCAATCAAGATGCGAAAGCGGCTTTAATTGAGACATTAGTCACAACAGTTGAATATCTTTCATCTAGAAAAATTGGTGCGATTATTACCATTGAAAAAGAAAATAGTTTAAATCTATATATTAACAAAGCCGTAATTATTGATGCTGAAGTATCTTGTGAATTGCTTAAAACGATTTTCTTCCCAAACACCGCTTTACATGATGGAGCTGTTATTATTAGAGGAAACCGCATTATGTGTGCTGGTGTTTACTATAATCACTTAGCTGATAAAGAAGGATTAGGTGAACTAGGAACTCGCCATCGGGCGGCAATTGGAATTAGTGAAGAAACTGATGCTTTCACCCTTGTTGTATCAGAACAAACAGGAATTATTTCAACAACAATTGGGGGAACGATCACCAGAGAATTAAATGATCAAGAATTAAGAGTTTCACTTAATCAACACATTATCGTTCAATAATAGGTGGCAAAGATGAACCTATTATCAATGAGTAAAAGTTTAGCCATTTACCAAATGGTTAATAAATATGAAATTGTGCTATATGCAATCTTATTTGGAGCCTTAGTCTTAACAATAATCAGCAAATCGATTATTAGCCGTAAAGTTGACTTTATTACGATTATTTTACTAATTATTCTCATAGCCATTATCTTTATTCCCGCTATAAATCTATCCTTATTTTACTTATTGATGATTTTATCGTATATCTATCTTTGTTTAATTAATGTCGATTTATATCTAAAATTCATCTTTAAACAAACCCGAAATAAAAAGTTGTTAGAACATATAAAAAATGATACAACTGATTATTACTTGAGTTTAGATTTAAAAAACAAAATCTTAGATTATAGTGGTTCATTATTAAATTTAACGAAATTAACGGATAAACAAATTAGAAAAAGTAAGAGTTGGGAATTATTATTTAAACATTTGAATGTCGTAAAACTAAATAATGAAGTATATGGTAAAGAAGTTTTAGCTAATTTTATTTTAAGTTTAGAAAAAGTCGTAAGTAAATACAAACTATATCAATTTGATATCGAAGTAAAAAACGAAGAAATCACTAAATATAATTGTTTTATTCAAGCCATTTACTATAAAAACTTAAAAATTGGTCTAAATGTATATATCTATAGTGATAAAATGCAAGTATTAACAAGATTAAAAGAAAATTTAGATGTGACATTAACTTCACTATATAATTATAAAAAAAGTTTACATATTTTAATGTCCCTTCAAGAAGGCATGGCACTATATTTTGACTATCAAGAAAAACTTTATTACGCAACTGAAAGTTTTAAAAACTTCATGAACAATAATAAAACAACATATACTTTCCAAGAAATATATGAAATGATTGCTGATGATGACAAAGACAGTTATGTTGAAGAAAGTAGAAACATCAATAATCTAAATATTAACCGCATTAAGTTTAAACTTTTATTAAAAGATGAAGTATATTTCGCAATTGAAGATTCAATTAATTTATCTACTGATGATAATGAATTGGTATCAGTGATTAAAATTTTAGGTCTTGCATCTAAAGTAGATAGTAGTCCAATTCTATCAACTCAACAAACAATTGATCTAATGAAAGAATTCGCTCAAACACCAGTAACGCCAATTGTTTATGAAATTGAAGAATTATTAAATAGTGTTTTAGAAAAAGAGGAAAAAGATGAAAAGTAGTTTTGTTTTATTGATGGGTGGAGTAGGTAGTAGAACAAATTTAACTATCAATAAAACCCTATTAGAAATTGCCGAAAAGCCCATTTTCCTATATAGTTTAGAAACAGCAATTCAATCACATTTTGATGAATATATCTTAGTCATTAAAAAAACTGAATTAGAAATCATCAAAACATATTTAACAAAATTTCAATTACAAGATCAAGTCAAAATTACATATGGTGGGGCGACTAGAGGTGAAAGTGTAAAAAATGGGTTAAAAGCCGTAACTACGGATATTGTATATTTTCATGATGCAGCGAGACCACTGGTAACTAAACAAGACTTAGACGCTCTAAAGGAAGCAGCAGACAACTATAACTGTGGAACTTTATATCATCTAATTCCTGATACTTTAAAAAGAATCAAACCAAATGTTATAACCATTGATCGTAATAATATTTATGCAGTAAGCACACCACAGTTTTTTAAAAAAGCCCTTTATCCAACTATTTTAAATAATCAGCAAGATATTACGGATGAGATTAGTTTATTTGAACAAACTGAACCAATTGGTTTTGTTAAGGAAAGTTCGAATAATATGAAATTCACAACCATTCAAGACTTAGATTATTTAAAATACCAATTAAATAAAAAAGCAACCTATATTGGTCACTCATTAGATTATCACCCTTTTTCAGATCATGGCACTTTAATTTTAGGAGGAGAACTAATAGAAGGTTATCCAATTTTAGAAGGTCATAGTGATGCCGATGTGATCTTACATGTTGTAACTGAGGCGATTATGGGTGCAGCATTATTGGGAGACTTAGGAACATTATTTCCGGATAACGATCCTAAATATAAGGGAATTGCCTCATCTAAATTATTAGCGGAGGTAGTTAGAAGAATTCAAGATTTGGGCTATGAAATAGTTAATATCGATATTACTGCTTATTTAATCAAACCTAACTTGAAAAATTATAAATTAAAAATGGCAGATAATATTAAGAAATTAACTAATACAACGCACGTTAATGTTAAAGCAGCAACTTTAAATAAACGTGGATTAATCGCTTTAGAAGCAGGCATTGGTGCGGAAGCAGTCGTATTACTAAAAAAATAAATAATTTGATCTCATAATTAATAAAATATTATGAGGTCTTTTTTATATGAAAAAATTAAAAACATTAATTATTATGATATTACTATTATTAATCCCTTTAACGATTATCTCTTCACTAGATAATTATTTTAGTGAAAGAACAGAAGAATACCTAGAACACGCAGTAACCTTCGCTGCATCAGATATCTTTTCTAATGCATCATTAGAAGTAGCTGATTTTGCAGCAGACACACCATTTTTAAAATATAGTTATGATGAAAATAATCAAATAACAGGAGTATATGTTGATACAATCACCGTTAACTTGATTTTAACTAAAGTATCACAATTAATTTCAACTTCACTCAGTAATGGGGCTATTGAAGAAAAACTTGGATCAGTCCCAATCCCCTTAGGACAATTTATCTCCAAATCGATTTTTGCCAATGCAGGTCCAGATATTATTATTAAGACGTCACCAATGTACTCATATACAACCGATTTATATACTACAACTACAGACTATGGCATTAATAATACATTATTAGAGGTATATATCCTAGCTGTAATTAATATTGAAGCATTTATTCCTTTAATTAGTCAAAATATATCTTTAGAAACTAAAATTTACTTAATTTCTGAAGTACTACAAGGAAGTATTCCTGTTTATTATTTTTCAGCATCATGAAATAAACACAAATAAAATCATAGATTAGATTAATTATTTGACAATAAAATTTTCGTATATTAAAATCTATCACGAAGGGTATGTAAGATATTTGGATTTAGGGGAAGTGATAGAATACTATTTATATTTTTTGCTATTTCACAAAATATTCAAAAATGATTAAATGTCTGTTAATTATAACAAAAAATGGATATAAAAAATTAATTTAAGAGTAGCTATAGCAACATCTATAATAATTGTTGCTATATTCATAAATGAAATAGATACTAGAAATTTAATTAATATAAAATATGCAGCAATAGATAAAGAGTGAATGTAATCATGATTTTTAAATGTTGCTAAAAAATTGAAGGAAAAGTGTCTTTTTTTAATGCTATTAAATAGGTGATTCTTTATCAATTGACTTACTTGAAAATGATTCTGTTTTATTGTATAATGATAGTGTTACTAGTTTAATCAAAAAGGAAATTGAAGAACTAGATGAAGAAGAAACTACATATGAAGTTGAGGATTTTCATACTTATGATGTGGTTTTGAAGAAAATATAGTCGCTAAAGTTCAAACAAATAATAGAACTAATAAAAATATAGTAAGAGGTTAACAATATGAATAAACAATTTGATGTGATTACATTTAATGATCAAGATATATGTTTAGAAGTTAATTTTGATCAAGAAAATGATACAGTATGGTTATCTCAAAAACAAATGTCTGAGTTATTTGATGTTTCTACTGACAATATTGGTTTACATATTAAAAATATTCTTTCTTCAGGAGAGTTAGATCTAACAACTATCGAGGAATACTCGGTTGTTCAACAAGAAGGGAATCGTAAAGTAAAAAGAAAAATTAAGTTTTATAATCTTGACATGATAATTTCTGTTGGATATCGTGTTAATTCTAAAAAAGGCATTTTATTTAGAAAATGGGCTAGTAATATTTTGAAGCAATATTTATTTGATGGATATGTTGTAAACGAAAAAAGATTAGCTTATTTAGAAAAACAAATTAATTTAATATCTATTGCTTCAAGATTAGATGAGAAATTAATAACTGATGAAGGAAATAAAATATTAGAAACAATAATTAATTATAATAAAGCTCTAAGCTTACTAGATGATTATGATCATCAAATAATTAGTAAACCTGATGGAACATTAGGCTGTTATAAATTAACATATGAAGAATGTCGTAAAATAATTGATTCTATGAAATTTGAATCAACTATTTTTGGAGTAGAAAAAGATGGAAGTTTTAATTCTAGTATTAATGCGATATATCAAAGTGCATTTGGTGAAGATATATATATAAATCTATAGAAGAAAAATCAGCCAATTTATTATATTTCATAACCAAAAATCATTCATTTGTTGATGGTAATAAACGTATAGCAGCAAGTATCTTTTTATATTTTTTAGATAAGAACAATTTATTATATATTAATGGAAATAAAAGATTATCTGATTCAGCACTTGTAGCAATAACTATATTGATTGCTGAAAGTAAGCCTGAAGAAAAAGAAATAATAATTGATTTAATAATGAATTTTTTAACTATGTAATACTATAAGGTAATATATAAATAAAATCCAAACGAACAAAACTACAATCACATATAATTAGTAAGGAATAAGATGTAGAAAAGAAAAAAGATAGATATGTCATATTATTTGGCATATCTTTTTTGTAATATTTTGACTTTACAATTTTCAAAAAATAAAAATAAAACCAAATTACAACCATTTGTGAAAGAAATGTAGTATAATAGATATAGAATTAGAAAACTGGAGGTCTATATGACAGAAACAGAAATTATTAAAGAAGTAAAAAAAGTAATTAAGAAATTACGGCCATATTTAAATCAAGATGGTGGCGACTTGGATTTCGTTGATTTTCGTGATGGTATTGTCTATATCAAATTATTAGGAGCTTGTATTGGTTGTTCAAGTAGTGATGACACAATCAAAAATAGTATTGAAGCGATGATGTTAGAAGAAGTACCAGGGGTTATTGGCGTTGAAAAAGTTGAGGAAGAACTATAATGAAACCAGGAGATATTGTGGTTGCGAAAGTAACTAATATTGTTGGCTATGGTGCTTTCGTCAGTGTTGGTGAATATGATGGATTAGTGCATATTTCCGAATTTTCGGATAACTTTGTTAAAACGATTAATGACTTTGTTAGTGTTGGTCAAGAAATCAGACTTCGAGTATTAGAGATTGATGAAGTTGAAAAACGAGTTAAATTGAGCTATAAACAACTTCATAAAACTAGGGGTGTTAAATGTCGTGTTCCTGAATATAAAATCGGCTTTGAAAGTTTAAACAACAAACTAGAGGGATGGATTGAAAAATACTCTGATTTGGAGGAATAGTATGATTAAAAAGATATGTTTATTAATGGTGATATTGATGAGTTTAACTTTATCAAGTTGTACAAAACAAGATGAACTAATGGGAAACTATCCTAGTTTAACAGATAAAAAACATGTCATCAAAACAATTAATGCTGAAACAGCAGTAAAAAAAGTCAGTAATCAAGAATCATTTATATTATTATTAGGTTTTGAAGCATGTCCATGGTGTCAAGCAATTATGCCAGAATATAATGAAGCTGCGAAAGAACTAGGTATTAATGAAGTTTATTATTTGGATATCTTAGATATGCGTGATAATCCAGATTCAAGTGACAGAATTTATTATCTAGCACTGGAAAATTATTTTAGTGAAGCCAAAGATCAAGCAAAAAATCGAATAAATGCTCCAACCATTTTAGGAATTAAAAATGGTAAATTGGTTGGTTATCATTTAAATACAGTTGCATCACATATCAAGAATGAAAGCGGAATTCTTCCACCAATGACAGATGAACAAAAAACAGAATTAAAATTAGTGTTAACAGAAATTTTTAATAAAGTTTATAAATAAAGTATAAAAATAATTGGTTAAAAATAAAATACATTGGTGATGAAAATGAAAAAGAATGTAACTTTATTTTTAACTTTTATTATTGTTATGATTACATTATTAACTGCATCAACAATTTATCAAGCTAATACATATCCTTCAATTGTAATTGATCCTGGACATGGAGGCTTTGATGGTGGAGCAACGATTAATAATTGCTTAGAAAAAGATATTACATTAACTGCTAGTTTAATGATTGGAGAACTATTAGAAAAAACGGGATATAAAGTAACATATACTAGAAAAAAAGATATTGCATTGGATAACGCTAAAGTTAAAGATATGCAGAAACGTTTAAAAATAATTAATAAAGAATCAACAATAATATATATATCTGTTCATGCTAATATCTATTCAAGTAATATTGCTCGTGGTGCGCAAACGTTTTATAATAGTAATAATCCCGCATCAGCATTACTTGCAGATTATATCCAAGAAGCATTGGTATCTGAAGATAAATTAAATAAAAGAAAAGCTAAAGGAATTACGGGGAAATACCTTCTTGATCAAGCCACATCTGTTGGATGTATTGTTGAACTTGGCTTTATGAGCAACGAAGAAGAATTAAAAACATTAACTGATGAAAAACTCTTAGAAAAACGTTGTTTAATGATTTATTTAGGAGTCTTAAAATATTTACAAACAGATATCAAATACTAAAGTTTTAGGAGTATTTATGAAAAAAATCGAATTTAAAGTATGTGGAAGCGAGAAGATGATTCTACTGGGAAAACTATTGACAAGTTTTGCCTATCCTAATTTAGTTATCGCCTTAAATGGTGATTTAGGATGTGGAAAGACAACCTTTACCAAAGGAATAGGGATAGCACTAGGAATCAAACGTGTAATTAATAGTCCTACTTTCACAATTATGAAAACATATGAAGTTACAAATAAAGTAAATAATATTGAAATGTTATATCATTTAGATGTATATCGTTTAAACAATAGTGCAGATGACTTTAGTTTAAGTGAATACTTTGAATGGGGTGGTTTAACTGTTATTGAATGGGCTGAAATTATTGATGATTTATTACCAGATAATTTATGGAAAATGGTAATTAAAAATGATGGTGAAAATCAAAGAATTGTTGAGTTAGAATTTTTAGATGATACTAATTATTTGGATGTAGAAACAGTTTTAAGGAGTAATGATTATGAAATTATTAATTGATAGTTCAACTAACTATTTATTTCTAGCAGTTATTAATGGTGAAACAATTAAAACACTAATCAGATGTGGTAAAAATGATCATTCTGAAACCTTAGTCGATACACTTAATAACTTTCTAAAAGCAAATAACTATAATTTACAAGATGTTAAAGAACTTTTAATTGGTAGAGGACCAGGGTCTTATACAGGATTAAGAATTGCAGGAACAGTCGGTAAAGTATTAGCTTACGTAAATAACATAGATTTATATAGTTTTTCATCATTGGACTTAATTTTATCAAGTGTTGTAAGTAAAGATGGTAATTATCTGCTTACCATTGATGCGAAGAAAAATCATAGTTATTATAAAACTGCAATAATTAAAAATGGAAAGATAACCTGTAGTGAAGAATTATTTGCTGAAAACACAGTCTTTAATGAATACCCTAATTATCAAATTTTAACTATTAATGAAGAACTATTTAAAACAGGAAAAATTCTTGCCGAAAACATCATTAAATATCAGCTATATCGACAAGAGAATGAATTTGAATATACACCAAATTATATTAGAAGTGGTATTTAAATGATAAGTTATCAAAGATTAACAAAAGCAGATATCAAACAAGTTGTTTTATTAGAAGAAGAACTTTTACAAGAAACATTAGGAATTGAAATGTTAGAAAGTGAATTAAATAATCCTACTGTTTGCTTCTTAACCGCTAAAGATAATTTAAAAGTAGTAGGATATATCGGTTTATATGTCTATTTAGATGAAGGCGAAATCTTAAACTTTGTGGTAGATGAGTCATATCAAAGACAAAATATTGGTTCAACTTTATTAAATAAAGTAATTGAACAATATAATTTAAAAAAAATTACTTTAGAAGTAAGGGAACACAATCAAAAAGCAATCAATTTCTATATCAAAAACAACTTTAAAAAAGTAAATATAAGAAAGCATTACTATAAAAATGGTGATAACGCGATAGTAATGATGAAGGTAATAAAATGAAAATATTAGCAATCGAAACTAGTTGTGATGAAACAGCATTAGCAGTCGTTGAAGATGGAAGAACAATTATTAGTAATGTTGTATATACACAAATTGATATTCATACTAAGTTTGGTGGAGTCGTACCTGAGGTTGCAAGTAGAGAACATATTGCAAAAATCACATATGTAATTGATGCATGTATGAAAGAAGCAAATCTAACTTTTGCAGAATTAGATGCAGTAGCAGTAACTAAAACGCCAGGTTTAATTGGCTCATTAATGGTTGGAATTAATGCAGCAAAAGCTATCGCTTTAAGTTATAATAAACCCTTAATCTATGTTAATCATATTCATGGACATATATATGCTAACTATCTAGTTGAAGACTTTACTTTTCCTTTACTTGCATTAGTAGTATCGGGGGGACATACTGAACTAGTTTTAATGAAAGATCATATGGAATTTGAAATCATCGGTGAGACTTTAGATGATGCAGTAGGAGAAGCATATGATAAGATTGCAAGAGTAGTAAATGTGGGATACCCTGGTGGACCAATAATCGATAAAATGGCTAAACTAGGAAGTCCTAATTATAAACTACCCCATATTTTACTTGCGAAAGATTCCTATGATTTTAGTTTTTCCGGATTAAAATCAGCCGTAATCAATCTTCATCACAATGCAATGCAAAAATGTGAAGAACTAAATAAAAATGATTTAGCAGCAAGTTTCCAAGATGCAGTTATCGATGTATTAGTATCAAAAACAAAACGAGCAGCACTTGAATTTGGAGTAAAACAAGTGATTATTGCTGGTGGTGTAGCGGCTAATCAAGGTTTAAGACAAGCGATGAAAACAGCATTAGATGATATTAATATCAAATTAACAGTGCCACCATTTAAGTATTGTACTGACAATGCTGCAATGATTGGTGCGGCTGCTTATTTTACATATTTAAAAAATAAATCAGAATAAAAAATAGAAGTAAGAATCGAAGAAAATGTTTTTTAGGTTCTTACTTTTTTAAAATATTTTTAGTTTTTGCATAAGAATTGATTAAAAAAAATAAATGTGATAAAATAAATTGAAAAATTGGCTTTTTTTAGAAAAAAGCAATTCATAAAATCAAAAAAATAAAAAGGAGAAAAAAGATGAGTGTAAAAATTGTTGATACTTCATTAAGAGATGGTCATCAATCATTAATTGCAACTCGACTTACAACTGCTGATATTTTACCAGTTGCTGAACTTTTAGACAAAGCTGGATATCACGCTCTTGAAGTATGGGGTGGTGCCACATTTGATGCATGTTTACGTTTTTTAAATGAAGATCCATGGGAAAGATTAGATTTAATTCGTAAAGCATGTCCTAATACTAAATTACAAATGTTATTTAGAGGACAAAATATCTTAGGATATCGTCATTATTCAGATGAAGTAGTAGAAAAATTTGTTCAAAAGTCATTAGAACATGGAATTAATATTATTCGAATTTTTGATGCATTAAATGATTTAAGAAATTTAAAAAGTGCTGTTGATGCAACAAATAAGTATAAAGCACAATATGATGGTCATTGTCAAATTGCTTTATCATATACAACAAGTCCAGTTCACACAATTGATTATTATGTAGAACTTGCTAAAGAAGTTGAAAAAATGGGTGCAGATTCAATCTGTATCAAAGATATGGCAGGGGTACTTCTACCTAATGATGCGTATGAATTAATCTCACGTTTAAAACAAAGTGTATCACTTCCATTGGAATTGCATACACACTGTACAGGTGGAATTGCTGAAATGACAATAATGAAAGCAATTGAAGCTGGTTGTGATATCGTTGATACGGCTTTATCTCCATTTTCTGGTGGTACTTCGCAACCATGTACAGAAAGTTTGCAATATGCACTTACAGGAACTGAATATGATCCACATCTTAATTTAGATTATTTGAAAAAAGCTTGTGAAAAATTAACAGTGGTAAAAGATCGCTTTTTACAAGAAGGACTACTTAATCCGAAAGCACTAACTGTTAATCCTAATATTTTAAAATATCAAGTACCTGGTGGAATGTTATCTAACCTTATGAGCCAATTAAAAGGTCAAAATGCAATGGATAAATATGAAGAAGTATTAAAAGAAATTCCACGTGTAAGAAAAGATTTAGGTTACCCACCACTTGTAACACCACTTTCACAAATGGTTGGTACTCAAGCCGTTATGAATGTTTTATTTAAAGAACGTTATAAATCATGTCCAAAAGAAATAATTGAATACTTAAAAGGTAATTATGGACAAGCACCAGCACCAATTAATGAAGAAATTAGACACAAAATTATTGGTGATGCAAAAGTAATTACTCATCGTCCTGCGGATGATATTGCTCCTGAATTTGAAGCAATGAAAGCTAAATATGCTGATATTTGTGAATCTGATGAAGATGTATTATCTTGTGCATTATTTGAAAATGTTGCAGTAAAATTCTTAGAAGCAAAGAAAAAAGCAAATAATCAAGAAATCGTTGAATTCAACGTACATATTGGGTAGGTGATGACATGAAAAAAGGATTTAAATTATTAACATTAGTTATCGCATTCTTTTTAGTTATTAATCTTGCTAGTTGCAGTAGTAAAGAATCTAACCTAGATTTAAAAGATGTGACAATTCCAGTAGTTATAGATATTAGTACTGAAGATAAAGTATTTTTAGGATATTATACTTTTGATGCAGAAACTAAAACGGGAACGCTATATACAGTAGGTGCTAGTATTCCTGGAGGTCAATATGAAGAAGTATTTATTGATGTAAAAGAAGAAGCACTTCCTTCTTATGCTAATGGTAGAAATGGCTTAAAATTTGCTGGTTGGTATCCAACAGCAGCATTTACTAATGGTGCTAAATTATCATCACTAGCTGCAATGGACAGTGATGCAGATGGCGTTATTTATGCTAAATATATTACATATGGTGATGCAGGAATCATTGCTGTTGTATGTGTTATCATTGTATTTAGTATGCTTGCCTTATTATGGGGAATTGTATCATTATTTAAATATATTAAGCCAAAAGCTGAAAATAAGCAACAAACTAGTGCTAGTTCGGCAAATAATGCTAGTGCACCAATTGCAAATGCACCAAAACAAGCATTTACAATTGAAGATATTAAAGATGAAGATATGATGGTAGCTGCTTTAGTTGCTACAATTGATTATCATAATGAAACTAATGAAGATGTAAGAGTAGTTTCAATTAAACAAATTGGATAGGAGAAAAAGGAAATGAAAATTTATAAAGTTAAAGTTAATGGAAAAGTTTATGAAGTTGAATTAGAAAGTGTTAGTGAAGCAGCTGGTAATATTCAAGCACCAGTAGAACCTGCACAACAAGCACCAGCAGCAAGTGGTGCTGATTATGAATTAAAAGCACCGATGGCTGGTACAATTTTAGATGTTAAAGTCAGTGTTGGTCAAAGCGTTAAAGCTGGTGATGTTGTTTGTATTTTAGAAGCAATGAAACTAGAAAATGAAGTAGTAGCTGATAAAGCTGGTGTTGTTAAATCAATTGCTGTTAGTAAAAATACTGCAGTTCAAAATGGTCAATTATTGGTAGTTATTGGATAAGATATTATGGAAATGATTGGCAATTTATTTGAAAATTTCTTTAAACAAATGGGGTTTTTAAGTGATGGTCAATTTGATGCAACAAGTTTCTTATTAAGATTAGCAATGATTATTGTTGCTTGTGTCTTAATATATTTAGCTATTGCAAAAGGTTTTGAACCATATTTATTAATTCCTATTGGTATTGGAATGTTACTTGTAAACTTAGCTCCAGGGTTATATAGCAGTGATCCAACACATCCAGGATTGTTCTATACATTCCATAAAGGAATTGAATTAGAAATATTCCCACCATTAATCTTTTTAGGTATTGGTGCGACAACTGATTTTGGACCATTATTATCACGTCCATCAAGTTTATTATTAGGAGCAGCTGCACAACTAGGAATCTTTATTACATTCTTTGGTGCAATATTATTGGGATTTAATGCTCTAGAAGCTGCAGCAATCGGTATTATCGGTGGTGCTGATGGACCTACTGCGATTTTCTTATCAAATAAAATGTTACAAGGTGCTGAAGGTGGCGAAATGTTATGTGCATCAATTGCGGTTGTTGCATATTCATATATGGCTCTTGTTCCAGTAATTCAACCACCTATTATTAAAGCTCTTACAACTAAAGAAGAACGTAAGATCAAAATGGTACAATCACGTGCTGTTTCTAAACGTGAAAGAATCTTGTTCCCAATTGTGGTTATGATTGTTGTTATTACGTTAATTCCATCATGTGCTGCTTTAATTGGAATGTTAATGCTTGGAAATCTAATTAAAGAATCAGGTGTCGTTCCTAATCTAGTTGATGCAGTAGCAAGAACAATTATGTATGCTGTAACAATTTTATTAGGCCTTTCTGTAGGCGCCACAGCCATCTTAACTGATGTTACGCAAGCACTAAGTTTTGTTAAAATCTTAATACTAGGTATGATAGCATTTAGCGTTGCTACAGCGGGTGGTGTTTTAGTTGGAAAATTAATGTGCAAATTAACTGGTGGAAAAGTTAATCCAATGATTGGTGCTGCCGGTGTATCTGCAGTTCCAATGGCAGCTAGAGTTGTTCATAAAGTTGGTTTAGAAGAAGATCGTTCAAATTATTTATTAATGCATGCAATGGGACCTAATGTTGCTGGTGTAATTGGTTCAGCAGTAGCAGCTGGTTTACTATTAAGTATTTTTGGGTAAAACTTAAAATGGATATTAAACGATTGGCTAAAAATAGTATTTGTCTAACAATTTTAATTGTTAGTGCGGAGATTTCTTTTTTAGTTTCCGAAATCGCTTTTACATTACAATTGCTAGTAGTTTTACTACTAGCATTTATTTTACCGCCGAAAGATGCAACCTTAATTAACATTATATATATTATTATGGGACTGATTGGCTTACCTGTCTTCGCCAATTTTACCGGTGGAATTATGTCAGTAGTTAAACCATCGTTTGGCTATCTCCTTGGCTTTATTTTTGTACCATTAATTAACTATTTAGTAATGAAAATAAAAATCAAAAATGAACTAGTTAAACACTTAATGAGTGGGATAATATCTTGTATAATAATTTATATCATCGGTAGTATTTATTTTTATTTAATTCGTAAATTTTATTTTATCAACGAAATAAGTATCAAACAAGTAATTTTAATTTGTGTCGTTCCATTTATAATTATTGATTCAATTAAAGTGATTACTGCATCGTTAATCGCGATAAGAATCAAAAAGGAAAATAAAAAAGAATATGAGCATCATTAAACTGGAACAAGTTACATCCACTAATGATTATTTAAAAGAGCATGCATTAAATTTAAATAATTATGATATTTGTATTGCTGATTATCAAACTAAAGGGCGAGGGCGGATGAACCGTAATTGGGAATCTGAACCGAAAACTAATTTGATGATGTCAATCTTAATTAAAGATTTGAAAAAACGAACTAATTATTCGAATATTACTTTATTAGTTGGGTGTGCAGTTCATCAATTCTTGAGTAAATATCTAGAAAAAATTGAAATTAAATGGCCTAATGATTTATTAATTAATCATCAAAAAATCTGTGGGATTTTAGCAGAAGGACAAACAATTGCTAATAACAAAACCATTTTAATTATCGGTATCGGCATTAATATTAACCAAAAAGAATATAGTCTAGATATTGAGCAACACACAACATCACTCGCAAAAGAAACTAATCAAACCTATAATTTAGATGAACTTACCAAAGAATTATCGACTATTCTTATTCAAAAAATTGATGATTATTTAGAACTTGATGATTCATTTATCGCATATTTAAGAAAACATTTATATGCAAGAGGAAGCATGATTACTTATGAAGAACAAGGAACTTTAAAAGAAGCTGTTTTATTAGATGTCGATGAAGAAGGTAATTTAATCATTAATAGTGCTAACACTTTAAAGCGAGTAAAAGCGGGAGAAATCAAAATAATTAGAAATAAAAACTAAAAAGCTAGTACAAATTGATGTACTAGTTTTTTAATTTGATGTCATAGTTTATGATTAAAAGCTCCAATAAAAAAAAGTATTTACCCTCTTGAAAAAAAATCACAATTGTGGTACAATATAATAAAATAGGAGGACTATCACTATGATCAAACCTTTAGGTAAAAATGTCTTATTAAAAGTTAAAAATACTCAAAATACAATTATTATGATGCCTAATGAACATCATGATTTATATGAAGTTATGGGGCAAGGGGAATTAGTAGAACTAAATTTAGTTGGTAAAGTTGTTTTTGTTAAAGAAGGACTACAAAAACTAGAATATGAAAATCATCAATACTATGTTGTTGATATCAAAGATATTCTAGCAATTATTGAGGAGTAAGATAAGATGGCAAATGATTTATTATTTGGTTCTAAAGCACGTACGGAAATTGCTTTAGGGATAAAAACATTAAGTGATGCAGTAAGAGTAACACTTGGTCCTCGTGGTAGAAATGTCATTATTGAACAAGATTTTGGTACACCTTTAATTATTAATGATGGAGTTACGATTGCCAAAAACGTTCAGTTAAAAAATAAATATCAAAATTTGGGAGCTTCGTTAATTATTGAGGCTGCCAGTAAAACGAATGACTATGCTGGAGATGGAACAACTACAGCTGTTATTCTTGCATCCGAATGCGTGATTAAAGGTTTAGAATTAGTTGAAAAAGGTGTTAATCCAGTTGATATTAAAGAAGGATTTGATTTTTACTTACCACTTATTATTGACAAAATCAAATCTGTGGCACAAAGTATTAGTTCAATTGATGATTTAAGACAAGTGGCAACTTTATCAAGTGCCAATTCTAATATAGGTAATTTAATTGCTGATGCATATTTAGAAGTTGGTGCTGATGGCATTGTTAGTGTTGAAGAATCGCGAGGGATTGATACTTATCTAGATATTGTTAAAGGTTATTCATATGATCGTGGTTATGCCTCAAGTTATATGGCTAACAATGAAGAAAAACAGATTGCAGAATTAAGTAATCCAGATATCTTAGTTACCGATAAAAAAATTCAATCGATGAAAGAAATTATGCCATATTTAGAAAATGCGATGAAAGTTGGTAAGCCCTTATTAATTATCTGTGATGATATTGAACAAGAAGTATTATCAGCAATTGTGATGAATAAACTGCGTGGGGTTTTTAATGTTGTTGTTACTAAAGCACCTAGCTTTGGTGATCGTAAAATTCAATTGCTAAAAGATATTGCCTGTGTAAGTGGAGCAAAATTTGTATCTACAACTAAAGGGGATGATCTTGCAACTGAAAGTTTGGATATTCTAGGTAGTGCTAGTAAAGTTACTGTTTCGCAAAATACAACAGTAATCATTGATGGTGCAGGTGATGAAAACCTTGTAACTGAATATGTATTAGGACTTAAAAACCTATATGATCAATCGGATAATGAATATGACAAAGAAAAATATCGAGAAAGAATTGCAAAAATTGTATCAGGCATTGCATTAATTAAAGTTGGGGCAGCAACCGAAGTTGAATTACATGATAAAAAACTTCGAATCGAAGATGCTCTTTGTGCAACTAAAGCTGCAATGCAATCAGGAATTATTGAAGGTGGCGGGAAAGTCTTCTATCAAATTGCAAAAGAATTAGAAAAGAATCAAGAATATCCTGATAGTAAATCAATTATTATTAATGCGTTACAAGCACCATTTTATCAAATTCTAGATAATGCTGGTGTCAAAATCGATCAAGAAACGATTTCAAAATTATTGATTGATGAAGAGTGGTTTGATGCGAAAACGAAACAATTTGTTAGTCTAAAAAAAGTTGGAATTGTTGATCCAGCTAGTGTTGAAATAGCTGCCATAACTAATGCTTTAAGCATTGCTGGAATTGTATTAACAACGGAATGTGCGATTATTTCTAACAATCAAGATAAGAATGTTGATGAGGAAAACTTACTATGAATGAAATCGAAACATTAAAACAAAAAGTTAGTAAGTTGGAAAAAGAAAATAGTAAACTAAAACAAGAATTAGAAGTCTTTAGATTGACCAAAGGTACAAAAATGAGTCTTGATCAATATTATTTTAATAAATACCTTGAACAATTTGAAGAAATCAAGAGATCAAGGCTTAGTGAAATTGATCAAGAATTAAATAATTTAGAAAATGAATTAAATATTCTTAATGAAGAAATTAAAGATATGGATTCATATACAACATTAAATGAATCATATCAATTAGAAATTGCTGCAATCAAAAATAAAAAAGAAGAAAACAATCAAAAACTAGAAACTTTAGAAAAGCAGTGTTTTGAATTTAACAACAAATTGAAAGATAAACAAAACTTATTAAAAAATGCGACGGTTGGTTACTATAAAACCATTATCAAACATATCAATGAAGATCAAAACCTAGTACTTACTAATATTGAATTTGTTATTGAACAATTAAAGGTTCAATTATATAATTTAGTACTAGAATGTCGAGGCGATTATTTTACTTTTCAAAAAATGAATAATGAACTTAATGCCTTAAAACAACAATTAAATCAAGAAAATGCTCAATTAGATCAAAATCTAAATGAATTATTAACTAAAATTAAGTCTACATCAACTATTGAAATATCAACAATTAAAGATGGAATTATTAATGCGATTAATCAAAGAATTAGGCTAAAACAAGAGTTATTAGATACCCTTAATAAGTGTAAAGAACGAGATTTAAAACTAATTATGGATAAAATTAATTTTTATCAAATCGCAAAGAAATCAACAACAGAAATTACTAACCAATTAGAAAGATTAATTAATAGTTTATGTGCGAAACTAAAAAATCAAGAGACTTTCAATAATTTAAAAGTAATGAAAGAAATTCGTCTAACTTCTTTAGTTAATCAACAACAAGAATTAGAATCACTTAAATTAAGATATGATGAATTGAAACAAAAAGAAAATAAATATTATGAAGTTTATGTTGATGTTTCTAAACGCTATGATATGCTAGTTGATTTTTTAGATCATACCCAACTCACAATTAACGAAAATGACTATTTTAGTTACATCATGACTACTTATATGAGTTTAAAGCAAGAAATTATTGAAACAACAACTCAGTATGAGATTGTTACCAGCAATATTACTAAATTAGAACAAGAATATAAACAAAATGCTGCTCATCTTTTTCATAATGCTGAAATTAAAAAAATTAATACTGATTTAACCCAACTTAATTTGGAAAAAAATCGTTTAAGTGTTGTTTTAAGAGAATTAAATGATGAATTAAGAAGCCTTGAACAAAATCATAAAAATCTTGAATTATTAGAAGTAATTAAAGAGAAAGAATTTGTTGAATCAAGAATTAATCAATTATATCAAAATTTAAGAAGATTAAAAGTTCAAATTATGAAAATAAAAGAAGAATTAACTACACTCAATCCGATTGTTTTAGAATATGAATCACTTTCTACTGCAATCAAGGAGTTAACAAATGAACTTAACAATTAGTGATGAACTTTTAACAATTATTCCAGAATTAGATGTAATTGCATATGAAATTACTTTTAGTGATGATTATGATGTTTTAAACCAAAATGAATGTGTAGATCAGTTGTTAAAAACACTTAGTCTACAACTACAAGGTAAATATCGATACGAAGATGTCTGTAAGATTGAAAAATTAAAATTTACAAGGGATGGTTATAAAAAATTAGGAAAAGATCCATCCCATACTAGACCAGCACCAGAGGCCTTACTTAGAAGAATTCTACAAAATCGTGATTTGTATCGTTTAGGTGATGTAATTGATTTAGGTAATATTTTATCACTTGCTACATTAAGAAGCGTATGTGTTGTTGATTCATCAAAAATTATTGGCGATATTTTAATTACTAAAGGGATCAAAGAAGAAAGTTTTACGGGAATTAATCGTGGTATAATTAATGCTGATAACTTAGTTGTTTATAAAGATCAATTAGGGATCTTTGGTTCAACGACTAGTGATACATTAAGAACGATGGTAACAAATAGTACCCAAAGCGTTTTAATAATGCTGATTTGTTTTGATGATTCAGAAAAAGAACAAGATGAACAAACATTAATTGATTTATATCAAAAATATACCGTAGTCAAAACGATTACGAAAGTAAATAGGAGAAATTAAAATGATAAATGAGAACTCAAATTTTATCAAAACGATTATGAAAAATGAATTAGAAACAGGTGTAGTAGATCATATTTTAACTAGGTTTCCACCTGAACCTAATGCATATTTACATATTGGTCACGCAAGAGCAATTATTAATAACTTTGAATTAGCTGCATATTATAATGGTGCTACTAATCTAAGATTAGATGATACTAACCCTTCAAAAGAAGATTCGGAATATGTTGATGCAATCATTGATGATATTAAGTGGCTTGGATATACACCTAAGAGTATTAATTATGGTTCTGCTTACTTTGATGCAACATATGAAAAAGCAGTACTTTTGATTAAAAAAGGTCTTGCCTATGTGTGTGATTTAACCCACGAAGAAATGGCTGTTTATCGTGGAGATGTTAATCATCCGGGGAAAAACTCGCCATATCGTGATCGTAGTGTTGAAGAGAATTTAAAATTATTTGAAGAAATGAAAGCTGGCAAATATGCTGATGGAACTAAAACCTTAAGAGCCAAAATTGATATGGCCAGCCCTAACATGAATATGCGTGATCCAGTTATCTATCGAATTATGCATGTAGCACATCATCAAACTGGAAATAAGTGGTGTATCTACCCAATGTATGATTTTGCTCATCCATTACAAGACGCCTTTGAAGGAATTACTCATTCACTTTGTAGTATTGAATTTGAAGATCATCGTCCACTTTATGAATGGGTAATTAATAACTGTGATGTTGATAGCAAACCACGCCAAATTGAATGGGGAAGATTGAATATTACGCATACGTTAATGAGTAAACGTTATCTAAAACAATTAGTTGATGATGGGATTGTTAATGGTTATGATGATCCAAGAATGCCAACTTTAGTTGGTTTAAGAAGAAGGGGATTTACTCCTAATGCCATTAAAGAATTTATTATTGCAACAGGCTTATCAAAAATTAATTCAACAGTTGATTATGGAATGTTAGAATTCTTCTTAAGAGAAGATTTAAAACTTAAAACCATTCGTCCAATGGCTATTATCGATCCATTAAAAGTTGTTATTACTAATTATGATGAAAATAAAATTGAATATCTAGATGCTGTAAATAACACTGAATGTGAAGAATTAGGGTCAAGAAAGATTGCCTTTGGTAAATATTTATATATTGAACGTGAAGATTTTCTGGAAGAAAAACCAAATAAAAAATGGAAACGTCTATCAAAGGGATTAGAAGTTCGCTTGATGCATGCTTATTTCATTAAATGTGAAGAAGTAATTAAAGATGAAAATGGTAATATCATTGAGCTTCATTGTACATATGATCCCCTTACTAAATCAGGTAGTGGTTTTAATGAAAGAAAACCAAATGGAACAATTCATTTTGTCGAAGCAACAACTGCCGTTAAAGCTAAGTTTAATTTATTTGATTTCTTAATGAAAGATGAAAAAGTATCAACAGAAAACTTTAAAGAACAAATTAATCCTAATTCATGGATTGTTAAAGAAGGCTTTGTTGAAGCAGCTTTAAAAAATGTTGTACCAGAAGATAAATTCCAATTTATTCGTAATGGTTACTATACAGTAGATAAAGAATCGAAAGGAAATGAATTGATTTTTAACCGAATTGTAGGATTAAAATCATCATTTAATGTGTAAAATATGTCATCAATTTTAGATGTGTTAAACGAAGAACAACGTATGGCTGTAACTAGTATTGAAGGACCAGTAATGGTATTTGCTGGTGCTGGCACTGGTAAAACTAAGACATTAACTGCAAGAATTGCATATATGGTCTTAGAAGCAAAGATTAGACCCTATCATATTCTTGCAATAACTTTTACCAAAAAAGCGACTAATGAAATGCGTGAACGTTTAATGGGCCTTTTAGATGAAGACGCAACATCCTTAAATATTTCGACTATTCACTCTTTATGTGTTAAAATATTGAGAAGATATATTGATAAACTTGGTTATAGTAGGAATTTTGAAATCATTGATGATGAAGATGTGCAAAAAATTTTAAATGATATCTTTAAAAAGCAAGAAATCGATAAAAAAGCGTTCTCAACCAAAGTTGCTTCTAAGATGATTGGCGATTATAAAAATGGTATTGGTGTTTTAAACGGTATCATCAATCCAATCTATAATGAATATGAAGCTCATTTAAAACAAAATAACTTTCTTGATTTTGATGATTTATTACTAAAAACCGAACAATTATTCAAAGAACATAAGGATGTACTAGCATATTATCAAAATATCTATAAATATATTTTAGTTGATGAATTCCAAGATACAAATAAAGTTCAATATCATATCATTAGAATGCTTGCAGCTGAACATGATAACTTGTTTGTTGTTGGTGATGATGACCAAAGTATTTATAGTTTTAGAGGTGCTTGCCCAGATAATATGTTAGGGTTTACCAGAGATTATCCTAACGCCAAAGTATTCAAATTATTAAAGAATTATCGTTCCCATAATAGTATTTTAAAAGGTGCTAATGCAGTAATTAGCCATAATCAAATGCGAGAACCAAAACAATTATATAGTGATGATACCGGTTCACTTAATGATGTCATTGTTCAAGAAGCATATTATTATGAAGCAGAAGTAAGATTTGTTTGTAATGAAATTGTCCATCTAGTTAAAAATAATGGTCTTAAATTTTCGGATATTGCAGTACTATATCGTAATAGTGCGATTTCTCGTAACTTTGAAATGGCTTTTTTAGAAGAACGAATTCCTTATAATATCTATGGTGGCTTTTCTTATTTAAAGCGTAAAGAAATCAAAGATATTATCAGTTATTTCAGATTTATTTGTGATCCCGACCGCATTGCTCATTTTAAACGAATTATTAATTTAGAACAACGGGGAATTGGTGATAAAACTATTGCGAAAGTGGTTGAGATTATGGAAAATGATGGTATTAGTTTATTTAAAGCGATTGATAAAATTTATGAAACTAATCCATCAAGTAAAAATCAAGCTTTAGTTGAGTTTAAAACTCAAGTTGAAGATTTTATCGTTCAAATTGAAAAGATGCCACTAGTTGACTTTTTTGATTACTTAATGGATAAAACTGGTTATTTAAGACAATTAAAAGATGATGATTTAATGAATGATACATCGCGTGCTGATAACTTAGAAGAATTTAAATCGGTATTATATAATATTGATCAAGCATATCAAGATGAAGATTTAACCCAAAAAGATAAGGTTAGAATTGGTATTGATGATATTATGTTGGATCAATCATTTGAAGAAGATACAAGGAGCGACGCAGTAACATTATCGACAATTCATTCAGTAAAGGGTTTAGAATTTGAAGTTGTCTTTGTCGTAGCCTTGGAAGAAGGAATTTTCCCTAGCGTTAGAGAAGATGTTGAAATTGAAGAAGAACGAAGGGTCGCATATGTTGCTTTTACTAGAGCTAAATCAAAGATTTACTTAAGCTGTGCTCAAAGTCGATTAATTTATGGGCGTGTGGTTAGAAATAAGATTTCAAGGTTCTTAAATGAATATCTAACCGCTGAAGAAGTTAAAACAAGTGTTGAACAAGCCAAAGAAAAAGAAAATGAAAGTAATGGTGAACTAAAATTAGGTTCAAAAGTTAATCATAAATATTTTGGTTATGGTAAAGTTGTAGCCTTAGACGATACTTATGTTCAAATCATCTTTGAAAAGGATCAATCAATCAAAAAGATTAAACGTGATTATCCGTATATTAAAGTCTTAGAATAAAAGAGAAAGGATATAAAGTTATGGCTGAAAAGGAAGATTTATTAAGAATGGATTATTTAGTAAAACAATTAAAACAATATAACTATGAATATTATGTTTTAGATAATCCAACCGTAGATGATGTTACATATGATAGTCTCATGCGTGAATTAAAAAAATTAGAAGCTTTATATCCCGAACATATAAGTAAAAATAGTCCCACTCAAACTGTTGGTGACTATCTTAAAACCGATTTAGAATCCATTACTCACAATATTCCGATGATGAGTCTTCAAGATGTATTTAATTTTGAAGAATTATATGAATTTGATGAGCGAATTAGTAAAATAGTCAAAAATTATAGTTATTGTGTTGAACTCAAAATTGATGGTATTGCCTCAACTATTCATTATGAGGATGGGTTGCTGACACTTGGAGCTACTAGAGGTAATGGTGTTACTGGTGAAAATATTACTAAAAATGTTTTGATGATTGATAGCCTTCCTAAGATTTTGAATAAACATTTATCAATGGAAGTAAGAGGCGAAGTCTTTATGAAAAAAAGTGTTCTAGAACGACTTAACAATCAAAGAGCTAAAGCCGGTTTATCACTACTAGCCAATTGCCGAAATGCAGCAGGTGGAAGTCTTCGTCAATTAGATCCAAAAATCACTAAGGAAAGACAACTTGATCAATTTGCTTATACTTTAGTTAATCCTGAAAAATATCATCTTCATTCTCAAACGGAAGTGTTACGCTTCTTAAGTGAAATGGGATTTAATGTTAATCCAAATTATCGTCATTGTCAAAATATGGATGAAGTAATTGAAGTTATCAAAGAATTTGATGGATTAAGAAAAACTTTAGATTATGCTACTGATGGAATTGTCATTAAAATAAATGAATTTAATTTATACGATCAAATTGGCTATACAGTCAAAGTTCCTAAATGGGCAGCAGCTTATAAATTCCCAGCTGAGATTGCAACAACACTACTAAAAGATATTATTTTTACGGTTGGTAGAACCGGCATTATTACTCCTAATGCTGTACTAGACCCAGTCTTACTAGCAGGTACGACTGTATCTAGAGCTACTCTAAATAATGAAGATTTCATCAAAGCAAGAGATATTAGAATCGGTGACTATGTAAAGGTCAGAAAGGCTGGAGAGATTATTCCAGAGGTAGTTGAAGTTGATTTTTCTAAAAGGAAGCCAGGCCTTAAACCATTTACGATGATTGAAGTTTGTCCCGAATGTGGAATGCCAATTACTAAAGGTGAAAAAGATGCTGAACACTATTGTCGAAATACTGAATGTGGTGGTCGTATTTTAGAAGGAATTATTCACTATGCATCACGAGTTGCAATGGACATTGAAGGACTAGGTGAAAAACAACTAGAAACATTATATAATTTAGGGTATATTCAAGATATTAGTGATATCTATCTATTACATCATTATCAGGATGAATTATTAACCCTAGATCGCTTTGGTAAAAAGAAAGTTAGTAATTTATTAACTGCGATTGAAAATTCCAAAACTCAAGATTTAGATCGCTTCATCTTTGGTTTAGGCATTAGGTTTGTTGGGGCTAAAGCATCAAAAATACTTGCGAAAGTCTACCAAACCATTGATAATTTAGTTGCTGCGAAATATGATGATTTAGTTGCTATTGATGATATTGGATTAGTTATGGCTACTAGTATTACTGAATACTTTAAAAACCCTCGACATCTTGAATTATTAAACAAACTAAAGAATCTTGGACTTAATCCAACTGCACCTCAAGATAATCAACTTAATTTATTTGAAGGACAAACGATTGTTCTAACTGGTAGTTTAGAAAAACTATCCCGTGATGAAGGTAATAGTTTAATTGAAAAACTAGGAGGCAAAGCTGCATCAAGCGTATCAAAGAAAACATCATTTGTTGTAGCTGGTCCAGGAGCTGGTTCTAAGCTTACTAAAGCAAGGGAACTAGGAATTAAAGTTTTAACTGAAGATGAGTTTTTAACAATCGTAAAAGATTATTTATAAAATCAAATGACTAATAATTGTGGTTCTGTAAAATCTTTTGAGATTTTGAGATAAAATAAGAACCTATCTTAAAA
>CAZIQF010000006.1:0-78327 GCA_964541525.1 uncultured Staphylococcaceae bacterium
ATTAGTTCATTATCAATTAAAATATTTATGAACAATTTATATTATACGAGGAGGACTAATATGAAAACTGATAAAATTATTGCTGAAAAAATTGCTAGTGAGTATGCACCAAAGGTGGATAAAAAGGTAATAGCTTTAAAGAAATTAGACAGACAAGCTAAAAAAGGAGCAGAGATTTTTGCTTATATCTTTGGTAGTGTATTTTCATTAGTATTGGGTACTGGAATGTGCTTTGCGATGGGTGAAATAGGTGATAGTTCTATTACATCAATGATAATAGGAATTATTATTGGATTAGTAGGAATTCTTGGAGTATCCATTAATTATCCTATTTATAAAAAACTACTACGAAAAGGAAAAGAAAAATACGGTAGTGATATTATTAGACTAGCAAAAGAAATTGTAGAAGAATAATTAAACTATTAATTTAGGAGGAGAGTATGAAAAATCATGAAAGTAAGTATTATAATACAGCTTTATTAATGAATGAAGCTCTTCTTATATTGCTTGAAAAAAAAGAATATGAATTTGTTACTGTAAAAGAAATATGTGAGAAAGCAGGAGTTAATAGATCAACATTTTATCTACATTATGAATCACTTGACGATTTATTAGAAGAAACAATTGCTAATACTAATAAAAAATTTCAAGATGCTTTTAACAACAAGACTATCAATCCAATAACTTTACCTAAAGAAGAGTTATTCTTTATAAAAGAAGAAGAGTTAGTGCCATATTTAAATTTTGTTAAGGAAAATAAACGTATATATAAATTAATGTTTAAATACTCATATATATTCAAAGGTGAAGTTAAACTTAAGGAATTTTATGATGATATTGTTACAATAGTGTTTGATAAATATGGAGTAACAAAACAAGAAAGAGATTATGTGTTTGCATACTATACAAGTGGTGTTGTTGCAATAATTCAAAAATGGCTTGAAAATGACTGTATTGAAGATATTTCTTTTATAACAAATTTAATTATTAAATTAAGTAACCATAAATAGAAAGGAATTTTATAATGCAAAAACAGGTAGAGCAAGAAATGTTAGAACTAAACAATCAGTTTAGTGAATTTTTAAAAACAAAAGGAATTAAAGCTAAATTTAAATTAGCTTTTAATAATATGGCTGAATCTGCTAAAAAACAACATGAACAAGATGTAAAAACTTTTAACGAAATAAAAGAAAAATCAAAGGAAGAAAATAAAGATTTCGTAGAGTTTTTACAAGCAAAAGGAATTAAAGCTAAATTTCACGTAGTTGTTGAAAATATTAAAAAGGGAATTCGAGAATCAAAGGAAAAAACTATCCAACAAATTGCCAATTCTAATAATTATGTTCAACCAATTAAAAGCATTACTGCTGAAGAGTTAAATAAAGAGTTTAATGAGTTTTTAAAACTTAAAGGTTTATCAAACGAATATAAAGTTGAAATAGTTGAAACTAAATAGAAACTATAATACGGAGCCTATTAAGTTAGACTTCGTTTTTAATTTTAAAAAAGCTAATTGGGAAAAATTTATGAAAAGAAAAATAGCATATAAAGCAGGATATAAAATAATAGAAAAGGAAATTAATTATATTCCTATAAGATATATAATTGCTGTCTTAATTACACTTTTTAAAATCTTGGCAATAATAACAATAGTGATAGGATTATGTTATTATGTACCTTATTTTTATATTGCTGCATACATAACAACATTTGCTTGTGAATTAAAAATTATAGCATCTGATGATAATCCTGATTATAAAGTACCTTGGATGTTATTTGTGTTAGTGATTCCAATTGCTGGATTTATGTTATATTTCCTATTTGCGTCTAGAAAACTTAATAAAAAATATATTAAACGTTTAGAATATTTAAAAAACAAAACATATAAACATGATAGTATTACTACATTAATTACACTAAAAATGGAAAATGGTTTAGCATATTCTCAAGCAAAAATGCTTTGTGAAATTGCAGATACAAATATATTTGAAAACACAAAATTAAAATATTATTCTAGTGGTGAAGAATATTTTGTATCTTTAGTAAATGATCTTAAAAAAGCAGACAAGTTTATATTTATGGAATATTTTATTCTTGAAGAAGGATTATTTTGGAATTCGATTTTAGAAATATTAAAAGATAAAATTAGAGAAGGAGTAGAAGTAAAAGTCGTATATGATGATATAGGTTGTATGGCAACTCTTCCTGGAAATTATAATAAGATATTAAAGTCATATGGAATAGATGCAACTCCTTTTTCAAGATTAAGAGGTGCCGCTGATAGTGAGTTTAATAATAGAAGTCATAGAAAAATAACAGTAATTGATGGCGTTATTGGTTATACTGGTGGAATCAATATTGCGGATGAATATATAAATCATATTGAAAGATATGGTCATTGGAAAGATACTGGTATTAGATTAGAAGGTAATGCAGTTAAAGAATTAACGAAATTATTTTTAATTGATTATGGAATTAACATTAAGAAGGAATTAGACGTAAAAAAAGAATATTACAATGTAACAACTAACACAATAAACAAAGGTTACGTAATACCATTTGGAGATGGTCCCAAACCTCTTTATGAAAGAAGAGTTGGTAAAAGTGTTATCCAAAATATGTTTAATATGGCAACCAAATATGCTTATGTTACTACGCCATATTTAATAATAGATAATGATTTATGCACAAGTATCGAAAATGCATCATTAAGGGGTGTTGATGTAAGAATTGTAGTGCCACATATTCCAGATAAGAAAATAGTATTTGGAACGACTAGAAGTTTTTATAAACGTTTAATGGAAGCAGGAGTAAAAATATATGAGTATGAGCCAGGTTTTATTCATGCAAAAACTTATGTCGTAGATGGTTTATACGCAATGATAGGTACGATAAATTTAGATTATAGAAGTTTAGTTCATCACTTTGAAAATGGTGTTTGGATGTATAAGTGTGAAGTGATTAAGGATATAAAAAAAGACTTAGATCAAACTTTATCTAAATCAATTGAAATAAAAAAAGAGATGTTAAAAACAAATTTAATTACAAGATTTGTAAGAGCAATAGTAAGAATATTTGCTCCAATGCTTTAATGGGAGGAATATATGGATACAGTAAAGAAATGTGTTAAAAAAATATTATATCCTCATGTAGCTATAATATTAGTTTTATTTCCTATTTCATTAACATTAATGATATGGTCAATGATAAATTTGGGTGATGCTCATTTTATAACTATCATAGGATATATATTATCTACCTATACTTTAACAACAATTTGTTTAAGAATCCCTGATATCATAAAACTTATAAAATATATTAAAAATGAAAATAAATATATTGTTAAATATAGAGAAGATGTTCATTTAAGAATTAAAATTAGTTTAGTTTTCTCATTTATATTCAACTCTGCTTATGCTATATTTCAATTCTTTATTGGATTATATCATGGTTCTTTTTGGTTTTATTCAATGTGTGCATATTATTTATTTTTAGCAATCACAAGATTCTTTTTAATGAAATACACATTAAAGTTTAAACCCAACGAACAAGTAAAAGAAGAATTAATAAGGTATAGAAGATGTGGATGGATGATGTTACTTCTAAATATGTCTTTATCTGTAATGGTCTTCTTTATGGTTTATTGGAATAGAACATTTAATCATCATAGAATAACTACAATAACTTTAGCTGCTTATACATTTATATCATTTACAATTGCTGTTATTAATTTCATTAAATATCAAAAATATAATAGTCCAATTTTTAATGCTACAAAATCAATTAGTTTAACATCTGCAAGTGTTTCAATCATCACTTTAGAAGCTACAATGTTAACATCGTTTGGTACTGATATGGATCCAACAATTAGAAAATTGTTTTTAGGATTGACTGGTGGAGTTGTATCTATATTTGTACTAATATTAGCTATTATAATTATTGTAAAATGATCAAAACAGTTAAATCATAAAGATGCTTAGATTTATCTAATTAGAATATAAAAAGGACCTATATTCCTATACCCCTACATAAAAGATAGATATCATGGCAGTTGTGCATTAAAAAAGTGAACTATAATTAGCTTTCGTCGATAGGTCACTTGACTTGTAGTTCGATATATAGGTTTTA
The DNA here is from genome assembly GCA_964541525.1 of uncultured Staphylococcaceae bacterium. GTDB lineage: Bacteria > Bacillota_I > Bacilli_A > ML615J-28 > CAG-313 > UBA1737. The sequence goes on from CAZIQF010000006.1 coordinate 4,129, forward strand.
AAGCCTATATAAGATTTTGCTCCATATTTGGAGCAATTTTTTCTCCATTGGTATCTATAGTTTTGTTCAACTAAAGGGATTTGAACTAATATAATGATAAAATTCAAATTATGTTGTATAATAATGGCAGGCATCAAACAGTGGTTGATATTATCAATTTTGCCTCCATTGTTTTAAAATAATAATTGAGTTATAATATTGTTGTGAGAGGCCAATCACCAAAAATATAAAGGAGATATTTATGAATATAGGTAATAGAATAAAAGAATTAAGAGTTAAGAATAAAGTGACTCAGGAAGAACTTGCAAAAGCATTACAAGTTTCAACTCAAGCAGTGTCAAAATGGGAAAATGGTGGTTCACCAGATTTAGAACTAATTCCATCAATAGCAACTTATTTTAATGTTACGACTGATTATTTATTCGATATGAATGAAAATAAAATTGTTGACATTGAAAAAAAACTTGCAACATATATACAAAGTTTTCAGTTAGAGAATAGAGTTAATGTATTATATGACTTAGCATTTAAAATGTCCATTGCTGCACGTGGTGATGAAATTGAAGATTTAGAAAAATTTAATGAGATTATTAAAAATGATGATCTATTTTCTACTGTAATAGGTCCAGAAGGTATTGCAATCACATCACTTGCAAAAGATAATAAAATATTTATGTGTCTTCCTAAAGATGATAAATCAAATTATTCAAAAATGCTAATAAGTAAAGATCAACAAAGAAAGTTTTGTGAATACTTAAGTGATGAATTGTTTTACAATACATTAGTGCTATTGTATTCAAGACATGGAGGTAACTTTACTGAACAACTACTAATCGATAATTTGAATATAACATATGATGAAGCAAGGTTAGTTTTACAAAAAATGAAAGAGTTTAATATTGTCGATTGTTCAAATGTTTCAATCAATGATACAACAATGACACTATATGCTGTATTACCAAATCCTCAAATTGTTGGATTAATAGCAATGCTCGATATGGTTGTAAATAGACCGAATCATTATTGTTATTATTTTGGAGGTCCTAATAGCTATTTCAAAAGGTAAAATGGTTAGTATTATTTATTTCTTGATGAGATTTATTGTATTAAATATTTTGAAAGAGTAATTAACTTTTTTAGATTATCAATGGATTGTTCAATCTTTATAACTTGATCTAATTCTAAAATATTATCTTCAGAAATTTCTTCGTTATTAACAGAAAAAAATAATTGTACAACATACCATTTCTCATATGATGAAAGTATTGAATTAATAAATATAAATAATTTTGAAATTATTCAAGATTCTTTTTATGATTATTGAAAATATGGTGAATGTATATATGGAACCAGATATAAAATCATATTTAGTAGAATTATATAATAGTATTTGTTAAAAAAATATCTTTGTTAGAGATAGTGAATTGAAAAAGAGAAATTTAACAAAGCATATAAATATATTTTATTTTTATAATTATATTGAAATTTTATCGAGAAGTTATAAGGTTTTTCAAATTGTATAATAATAAAAGTGAAGTTAAATATATCATAAGACAATTAGACCATCAAAGATTTAGGTAAAAACTGATATTTTTCTTAAACATTGTCATTATACGCTTATGCATATTCGTTGCGTATTCAGTTAGATGATGATATAATAAGCAGAAATAGCTATGTTAATTCAATTTATGGAAATCTAATGGTTTCATTAGGTAGACAGTATGATTACTTTAATGAAACTTGTTTACCATTATATGGATATATTGAGATGTTAATCACTGGAAATAGCTATGCATCAAATGCTACACTTACTGTTTTAAAAGAAAAAATGACTGTTTTTACTTTGTCTAAACATTATGATAATTTTGGTATGATGAAATTATTGTCATATACCAACGATTCTGCTATTGCAGCTAGAATTGAATATGATTATGAAAAAAACAATGAAAAAATCTCTACATTAATTAGCAGAGAGAAGATTATTACAAATAATAAAACTATAGACAATGAATATTCATACTATACAGATGACAAGTTAAAAGAACTAAAAACATCAAATGTAACATATAGAAAATTTGAATATAATCATTTAGGTTATTTAACTAGAGATAATTATTTATTAATAAATAAAGATTTTGTGTATGAATATGATGATTTAGGAAATATCCTTTCAAATAAAGTATTTAATCACAATACTTCTAACTTAATTAAAAATAATATCTACACATATAGTAGTTATTTTCCGACATTGCTTACTTCATATAATGATAAAACTATTGAATATAATGATGAGTTATTTGGTAATCCAACATCTTATGGAAATGAAAGTGGAAAACGTTTATTTACTTGGCAAGGTAAAAAATTAATTGAAGTTGTTGATACTAGCAAAAATTTAAATATTGAATTTAAATATGATGATAAGGGCTTAAGAATAAGAAAAAAATCTAATAATATTGAAACAAAATATTTTTATGAAGGAAAAAATCTTGTTCTTGAAAAAACTCAAAATATTGAAAAATATTATTATTATGATGAAAATGATAATCTATTTGGCTTTGGATTAAAAGAAAACAATCTTGTTACTAATTATTACTATATTCGTGATTTAAATGGGGTAATAATTGGAATGTTAGATTCTAATGGTAACTTGGTTGTAGAATATTGTTATGATTCTTTTGGAAATCTATTAACAATAAGTGGCAGTCTTGCAGACACAATTGGTATAGAAAATAATATGTTATATAAAGGTTACTACTTTGATTTTGATTTACAAATGTATTATTTGAAATCAAGATTTTATGTACCTGAATGGGGTAGATTTTTAAATAGCGATGATCCTAGATTATTAGGTGCATATTCGATATTAACTCAAAATAGAAACTTATTTGCATATTGTAATAATGATCCAATTCAAAATATTGATGAAAATGGACAGTTCTTTAAAAAAATAAGACAAAAAATTTGGAAATGGCTTGTAAATAACTTTTTTGTAAATATCAGTTTCACTTTCTCTAAAAAAATTGATATGGGAAGTGGATATATTGATCTTGAAGAAACTACGCCTCTTGTTGGAAATTCTTGGTCTTTATTTTCAATAGACATAGGATATAGTTCTGGTGATTGGTCTTTAAATTTTGGAATTGGAGGGCCTTTATCAATTAATTTCGGTTCTGATGGAGTTTATTTAAAAGGAGAAATGGACATTTATAAACGCACAGTAGAAATGAGTGCCGGTTTTGCTGATAATAATACGCTTTTCATTGAAAGTGGTGGATATAAGGAAGTATCAGAAAATTGCAATCTTGGATTTAAAATTGGATACGAAATAAATATTAATTATGATAAGTTAGCTTATGCCTTTGCTACAATATGTGTTTATGGTGTGACAATCGTTATTGCTGGATCAGGAGTTGTAGCAGCTCCTTATACTGGTGGTGCATCTACTGTTGTTACGGCAGCTGCAGTATGTGTATTATTAACAATGATTGCAAATGAAAATAATTCAGGAGATAATATATTATGATAATAAAGAATCAACTAGATAAAAAATTAATGACCAAAATGTTAGCAAAAGTTATAAAGTATGGGAATTTGCAAAAAAGTAAAAATGTACGAATTTTGATACTTATAATGCTTATAGGTGGTTCTGTTTCAATATTTAATTATTTCGTTTTGGTTCATGATTTAATAATTTTAATTATAGGATTACTTGCAATTCCATATGGAATATTCCTAATCTTTAGATGGAAAAACACATTAAATAAAGCATATAAAGAATTACTAAATCTTAAATTAAAATCATTTGACACAGTAGAATTCGTTTATAAAACATATGAGTTTGATAAAAAAAATCTAGTAATAACTACAATAGATGGTTATAAGACTGATGTATTAAAACTATCTTTTGAGGGTTATTATAAGATTTGGATTGAGAGATATACTAATTTTATTGTTATTCAATTTAATCAAAAACAAGATGTTAAAATTGCCGTAATTGAATCTAATGAATTAGATTTGTTTAAAAAATATTGTCTTGATAATAAATTTGAATTTTCAATTATAGAAAGCTAAGAATATTAAATGATTTATTAATTCTTTTAAATTTAATATATCTAACAATTTATAAGAGCTACTTAACACTTACAAAACAAGTGCTTAGGTAGCTTTTTCTGTGTAAGTCCAGTTAGGATTTACGCATTATTTTTTTACTCTTTAGGAGGTTATTATGGAAAAAGAAAATCAATCTTATCTTGGAATAAAATCAATTGGAAAATTAATGATGAAGTATGCAGTTCCTTGTATTATTTCTTTATTGATTGGAGCACTTTATAATATTGTTGATCAGATTTTTATTGCTAATGCTAGTTATTTAGGATCGTATGGAAATGTTGCAAACACGGTTGTCTTTCCGTTAACGGTTATTGCTCTTTCGATTGCAGTGATGATAGGCGATGGTTGTTGTGCTTTCATTAGTATTTCATTGGGCCGTAATGAAAAAGAAAATGCCCATCGCAGCGTAGGTAATTCAATTATTATTTGTGTTTTCAGTAGTCTTTTCTTGACAATTATTTATGTCCTTTTTAAAGAACCAATTCTAATATTATTTGGTGGTCAAGTTAATGCTGAAACATATGCTTTAGCAAAAGAATATTTCTTTTGGATAACTTTAGGGATTCCTTTTTACATGTTTGGTCAAGCGATGAATCCAATTATTCGTAGTGATGGTAGTCCCAGATATGCGATGATGGCAACGGTTACTGGAGCAATAGTAAATATTATCTTTGATCCAATCTTTATTTTTATTTTTAGATGGGGGCAGCTCTTGCAACAATTCTTGGTCAAGTGGCTACAGCAATTCTTTCTATCTGTTATCTTTGTCATATGAAAATTGTAAAATAAATCAAAGTAGCTTTAAATTAAATGGTGTCATCATTCGTAAGTTTTTGACTTTAGGCATTACTAGTTTTTTGGCAGAAATTGCCCTTGTCATTTCAATGGCAGCAGTTCAAAATACATGTATGAAGTATGGTGCCCTAGATTCTATTTTTGGTCAAGAAGAATATGCACAGATACCACTTGCGGTTTTAGGAATTGTAATGAAATTTTTTCAAATTACAGTTTCTATTTCCATTGGAATTGCTGCAGGTTGTATTCCGATAGCTGGTTATAATATTGGTGCAAATAATATAAATCGGGTCAAAAAACTCTTCACTTATTTACTTCTTGCAGAAGTTATTGTTGGTAGTATTGCATTAATTATTGTTGAATGCTTCCCGTTACAAATTGCTAATCTTTTTGGTGCAGCTAATGAAAGTGGTTATTACACCACATTTGTAATTAAGTGTTTTCGTATTTATTTGTGTATGATGGTTCTTGCAACAGTTAATAAAGGGACATTTATCTTTTTACAATCACTTGGTAAAGCTATATCATCGACAATTGTTTCTTTAACTCGGGAAATTATTCTTGGTGTTCTATTACCAATTATCATGCCTATTTTTATGGGATTAGATGGTTTGTTATGGTCTTTTCCTGTTGCTGATATTTTAACATTCATTGTGGCTTTATTTTTTATTATTAAAACATACCAAGAATTAAATAGAGATTTGTTATATTCTATCAATTAGATTATATTAGATTGGTTTTTTGATTGACATATCATCAGTATAAATAAAGATGGATCTTTTTGATATTGATTTGGTAAAAGAATTATAAAATCCTTTGAAATAGAATGATAATGTGTTAAAATATATATAAAATCAAAAAGGAGAGTATATGGATCTGGTTAGTGTTAATAATAAAGAGTATGAAATCATTAAGTTACTAGGACATGGTAAAGGGGGATATTCCTATTTAGTAACCGATGGTAAAGGTTTATTTGTATGTAAACAAATTCATCATGAACCTTGTAGCTATTATCATTTTGGTGATAAACTTGCAAGTGAATTAAATGATTATCAGCGATTAAGTGATGTTGGAATTGCGATGCCAAAAATGCTTGAATGTGACCATAAAAATGAACGAATTTTGAAAGAATATATTGATGGAAATACGATTTTTGATGATGTTAAAAATGATCTTGATGTTACGGAAGCAATTGTTCAAGTTAGAAAAATGGCTGAGATGCTTAAAGCCAAAGGATTAAATATTGATTATTTTCCTACTAACTTCATTATAAATCATTCAGTTCTTTATTATATTGATTATGAATGTAATGGGTATATGGATGAATGGAATTTTGAAAATTGGGGAATAAAATATTGGAGTAAAACTAAAGAATTCTTAGATCATTTGAACAATGATCCGAATCAAAAATAATGGAGTAAAATGGATATGATTAGAAAATATAATGATTTAGACTTTAATGAAGTGTATAAAATCACGCTAAACAGTTGGAAAGGTGAATTAGAATTAGATAACCAATTAGAATCTTTTATCTATCAATTTCTGCCAAAATATCATATCTTAAATAAGGAATTATCATTTGTTGATTATTCTCTTCAAGTAGATGCTTTTATGTTTGCAGCACTTAAAAATGATGAAAATGATAGTATGATGTGGTTTCATAATAATTTAGTGAATTTAAGTAAAGCGAATCAAGCGATTGCTATTGACTATCTTCATTATTTAGAATATAATCATCAAAAAGTGGTTAACCATATGAATGATCGAGATATTTATTTAGCCTTAATTGCTAGTCAAAAGCGTAATTCTGGTAAGATTTTATTAGAACATTTAGAAAAGATTGCTGAAGTAAATTGTGCTCATATCTATTTATGGACTGATGAAACATGTAATTATCAGTACTATGAAAAGCAAGGATTTAAACTTGTCGAAGAATATCATGCCGTATTACAAAATAAAAGTATTAAAACATTTATTTATAAAAAATAAAAAAATTGTTTGTAATAAAACTTATTATAACTCTTTATAATTTATTATAATAGTGATGTTTTTAATTGTGTTAATAACTTTTAAAAATTTGCCATTTGTGCTATAATTTTAAAGAAAACAAGTCAAAGGAGGAAGAAGTACTATGAATAACTATATTGAAGAAATTAAGAAGATTTTACTAAGTAGTTTAACAAATAGTGAAAAGAAGTCTTTAATTTTACAATATCATGAAAATGATATTGCAAAAGCCTATGATGAAATGACTAATGATGAAAAGCAATTATTGCATCAAATATTAGACAATGAAACGTTAGGTGATGTCATTCTTTATTCTAATGATATTGGGGAAATTGTTGAACAGTTAGATCCCGAATTAGCTGCTGATATTATTGAGACTATGGACTCTGATGATGCCGTTGATGTATTAGAAGAATTAGATGGTGATATCCGTAGTGAAATCATTGACCTACTAGAAAATGATATTAAGGAAGATATCGATTCCATTACTAAATATCAAGATGATGAAATCGGTAGTAAAATGACTAATAATTATATTACAGTTAGTAGTAAAGATACGATTAAATCTGCAATGAAAAAAGTTATCACTGATGCAGCGGAAAATGATAATGTGTCAATGATTTATGTTGTTGATGATTTAGAAAAATTATATGGTATTATTGAATTGCGTGATTTGATTATTGCAAGAGAATATACAGATATTAACGAAATCATCAAAACTAACTATCCGTTTTTTTATGCAACGGAAAAAATTGAAGATTGTGTGGGTAGATTAAAAGAATATTTACTAGACTCTTATCCGATTGTTGATGAAAATAATCAATTAATTGGGGTTATTACCTCTGATAGTGTCATTGAAACAGTTGATGAAGAATTCTCTGATGACTATGCAAAATTAGCCGGTTTAACCGAAGAAGATGAAATTACGACATCTGTTTTCAAATCAGTTAAAAAGCGCATTCCTTGGCTAATTGTTCTATTGATATTAGGTTTAGCTCAATCATTTTTAATGACTAGATTTGAAGTAGTTGTTGCTACTTTACCAATTATTGTTTTTTTCCAAACTTTAGTTCTTGGAATGAGTGGTAATAGTGGTACACAATCCCTTGCGGTTACGATTAGAATGTTAACTAGTGATGATGATAAAAAGTTAATTTATAAAACATTATTAAAAGAATTAAAAATAGGCTTTTTAAATGGATTAATCTTAGGAATTTGTTCAGGTATTTTTGTATTTGGATTCTTATACTTTACTAATCAAGGTGTAAAAGCAGAATATTTTTCACTTGTAGAAGCATTAAAGGGTGTTTGTATTGTATCAGTTTCCTTACTGGCATCAATGACATTAAGTTCTTTTTTTGGAGCGCTAATTCCAATTATTTTTAAACAAATAAAAATTGACCCTGCTGTTGCATCAGGACCATTTATTACAACGATTAATGATTTAACTGCTTTACTTATTTATTATGGTTTAGCAGCATTATTGTTTGCTTTGATACTATAAATTAAAACGAGGAGAATAATATGAATAAATATTTAAAAATCAGTGATGAAGTAAAAGCAGCTTTAACTGCAAATCAACCGGTTGTGGCGTTAGAATCAACAATTATTTCACATGGGATGCCGTATCCTAAAAATTTAGAAACTGCGCTTATGTGTGAACAAATCATTAAAGATGCAGGAGCGGTTCCAGCAACTATTGCAATTATTAAAGGTGTGTTATGTGTAGGTCTTACCAAAGAGGAAATCGAGTATATTGCAAGAGAAGGCAAGAATGTTGTTAAGGTTAGTCGGAGAGATATTCCAGTCATTATTTCGAAAAAATTAGATGGTGCGACTACGGTAGCGGCAACAATGTATATTGCAAGTCTTGCAGGAGTTAAGGTTTTTGCAACTGGTGGTATTGGTGGTGTTCATCGAGGAGCAGAAATAACAATGGATATATCAGCAGATTTAGATGAACTACAATCAACTAGTGTCGCTGTTGTTTGTGCTGGTGCGAAAGCTATTCTTGATTTAGAAAAAACTTTGGAATATTTAGAAACTAAAGGGGTTCCTGTGATTGGTTATCAAACAACTAGTTTACCAGCATTTTATACAAGGACATCACCTTATCAAGTAAATTATCAAATGGATTCAGCTTTGGAAATCGCTTCAATGCTTAAGGCAAAATGGGATTTAGGCTTAAATGGTGGTGTATTAATTACTAACCCGATTCCTGCTGAATATTCACTAGATGAAATAGTGATGAATACGGCTATCAATCAAGCTCTTAAATTAATGAATGATAAGCAGATTAAAGGTAAAGAACAAACACCGTTTTTACTAAAAACGATTGTTGAATTAACTGGTGGCACATCTTTAGAGGCAAACATTAAATTAGTATTTAATAACTGTAAACTAGCTGCAGAAATTGCAAAGGAATATGTGAAATTAGATTAATGCGTTTGGATAAATTTTTAAAAGAAGTAGGACTAGGAACTAGAACCGAAGTTAAAAAGATTATTAAACAAAAACGAGTTGAAGTTAACAATCAAGTAGTGACTGATGATGGATTTTATGTTGATGAAAATCGCGATCTCATCAAAGTTGATGGTGCGATCCAAACTTATTTAAAATATGTCTATTTGATGTTAAATAAACCACAAGGCTATGTTACAGCACGAATTGATAATCTTTATCCTACGGTACTTGATTTAATTAATGACTATCAACATTTAGAATTATTTCCAGTTGGTAGATTAGATTTAGATACGGAAGGTTTATTATTAATTACTAATAATGGGGGTTTAGCTCATAGGTTATTGCAACCAAAATATCATGTTGATAAAACATATTATCTAACAACGGATGTCCCACTATCTTTTGATGATATGATGATTTTAGAACAAGGTGTTTTATTAGATAATCAAATGACTAAACCAGCTAAAATTAGACCAGTAGCAGATGGCTATTATTTAACCATCAGTGAAGGACGTTTTCATCAAGTTAAAAGAATGGTTAATATGGTCAATAAAAATGTTACTTATCTAAAAAGAGTAGCTTTTGGACCATTAACTTTAGATGAAAAGTTAAAACCTGGTGAATATCGATTGTTATCTGCTGATGAAATAAGATTAATCGAAGAAAATAAAAAGTAGGAAAATTGAACTATGGTTCAATCTCCTACTTTTTTTAATGGTTTTTACGAATTACACGATAATGAGGGTGGTATGCTTGATTAAAAATATCACTATGATGAACTGGAACAATTCCATTTGCCAAATATTCATTTAAGAAAACAATTGATTCTTTTTTAGGAAGCTTAATTGCTTTCTTTTTAATTAATTTAATTAGTACATTTATTTTTAAAAAGAATAAGTGTATATTTTGATTGTTATTAGTATTAATTAAAGTATTTTGATAGAATACTTCTGCCAGTTGGTCGATGTTAGTATTAACACTTAAATGAATTCGAATATAGTTGTTACCGATATTTTCTTGTACTTCATCTTGTATTGTAACATCTTTCATTTCCTGTTCTAAATATACCTTAATTTTTTCGATGCTTGGTGTATGTAAATGATAAGGACCAAAAGTGTTTTGATAAATTAATTTTATAAAATCAGTAATTGTCATTAGTGGGTATTTATGATAGTGTTCTAATAAAATTGGCTCTATTAACGAAGTTTCTTGTTTTAAGGCTTTTTCTTGCTTTTTTTCCAATCGTGATAATGGAACGGGATCATAATATTTTTTATTAAAGGGAACACAACAAACAATGCGTTTAATCATTAAAAATGTCGCTTTGAAAAAATTGAATTTTTGATAACATTGTTTAGAATATTCCGAACAACTAGGATAGTGAACACATCTAGGAATATGATTCACTGGTTTATTGGTTTGATACTTAGTGATTAAACTGATCATTTTATCATTAATACTCATATTATTACGACCTCTTTGCTTAATATTATATCAAAAAAAATGGGAATTTAAGTATAAAATACTAATTAAAGTGAAAAAATATAAATATGAAAATCCTTTTAATTATTACACTTATTTTATTTTTAATTTTAATAATCAATCTTAGATTTAAAATTTATAAGGTAAATCGTGAAGAACTAAGTATTTACTTAATTGTTTTTAAATTAATGCCAATTAAAATTAAATTAACGAATGTTAATCAACCATTAATCAGTGATTTGGATCAGAATCAATTACAAAAAGATAAAAATGCTGCAAAATTATTTTTTAAACATCAAAATTTAGTTAAAAAGTTGATTGGGATTTTTAGTGCGAATACTTGCTTTTTTAGTATTAATACAAAATATTATTTGGCTAATCTTCCTTTATATTTATCTACATTTTATCTATATAGTTTAATGCAAAATTTATTATATACTAATCTTGCAAAACTAAAGAAAAGTTGTTTTAAAAGTAGAGTTAAGAAAGTTGATATTAGGCTTGAAATTGATTTAGATTTAGAAACTAAAATTTATAAAGTCTTACTTTTTATGATTAAGTATCGAAAAGAATTATTAAAAGTATTTAAGGAGGTTCAAAATGAACGATCATCAAATTTGCGAATTGTTAAAAATATCGATGGCAAGTATTAAAGAAATAGCGGATGTTGATATGATTATCGGTAATAAAATTGAAATGAATGATGCAGTAGTAATTCCAATTTCCAAAGTTAAATATAGTTTTATTAGTGGTGGACTTGATCAACAAGCCCCCAAGGCATATGTTAATGGGGAATATCCGTTTGGTGGTGGTGCTGGCGGAATGACATCAATTACACCGGTTGCTTTTTTGGTGTATGCTTTAGGTGAGGTTAAAGTTCTGCATTTAGAGGAAAGTAATCATGCTTTAGAAACACTGGTAGATGCAATTCCTTCGGCGGTATCTAAAATTATAAAGACAATTGATCAAAGTAAAAAGAATCGAATTGATTAAAAAACTTTTGATAAATTATGTACGCATTGGCTTTTAGTAATGCGTATTTTTTATTTATTAATAAAAAGATATTTTATATGCAATTTTTAATAAAATATGTTATACTTATATAAATGTGAAATAAATAGTAGTAGAGGGTAAAAAGATGAAGGATGTAATAGTTATTGGTGGAGGTCCAGCTGGAATTTTCTGTGCTTTAACGATTAAGGAACAAGCAAAAGCAGAAGTTAATGTGACAATTATTGAAAGATTAGAAAAAATTGGTAAAAAACTTCTTGCAACTGGTAATGGTAAATGTAATTTTACCAATCGTTTTGTTGAACCTCGAAAATATAATAATCAAGATTTTGTACTTTCAACTTTAGATCAATTTGGTTATGAAGAGCTTATGAATTATTTTAAAAGAATTGGTTTAATGAGTAAAGAAGGAACAGAAGGTAGAGTTTACCCATATTCCGAAAGTGCTAATACCGTACTTGATATATTACGACTTCGCTTAAATAAGTTAGGGATTGTCATTAAAAATAATTATGAAGCGAATAAAATTGTTTATAAAAATAATAAATATTTAGTTTATAATAAAAATCAGCGTAATTATTATTTAGAAACCGATTATTTAGTTTTTGCATGTGGTGGTTGTGCTGCTCAGATCCTTGGTTCTAATGGTAGCGGTTATCCTTTACTAAAGCCATTTAAAATTAAAGTTTCATCACTTACTCCGGGATTAGTGGGATTAAAAAGTGATATGCCACATTTAAAAGCTCTAAATGGGTTGAGATTTAAAACGGGAGTAAACGTGATTGTTAAAAAAACCAAAAAATGTGTTTACTCTTCAAATGGTGAAGTTCAATTTAAAGCTGATGGAATTAGTGGCATTGTAGTGATGGAAGCATCTAGTTATATCGCCCGTCACCCAGGTAATTATTATCTTGAACTTGATTTTATGAAAGATGTCAGTAACACTGAATTATTAGCAATGCTTAATGAACGAAAAAATATTTTTGCTGATTTAGAAATTATGCATTTATTAACTGGTATTTTGCCGAAAATGATAGGTAGTGTTATAATTAAGAAAACAGCTATTGATTTAAATGCTTATGTTCGTGATTTAAATAAAAATGATATGATGAAAATTGTTACAATGATTAAAAAGTTTCCAATTGATGTTAAAGGGAATTACGGTTTTGAACGGGCTCAAATTACAATTGGTGGTGTGGAATTGAATGAAATTGATCCACAAACTTTAAAACTAAAGAAAATGAAAAATGCTTATATTTGTGGTGAAATGATGGATATTGATGGAGATTGTGGCGGATACAATCTACAATGGGCGATGTCAAGTGGATATGTAGTTGGTAGTAGTATTGCCTCTAGGATGAATGAAGATGCTTAAAATTAGTAACATTAAATACTTAATTGATCCTACAAGCCCTCAACCATCAGCTGAAGAATTAATTAAATATATTAGTCAATATCTAACCAATAAATATTATGTTAAAGATTTAAATCATGTTGAATTACTTAAGAAAAGTCTTGATGCGAGAGATAAAGATTTATATTATATTCTACAAGCTAAATTTAGTGTAAGTAATGAAGCATCATTATTAAAAAAGCCTAATATTACAAAATATCAAGTTGTCAAAGAAATAAGTCATCTTTCTAAATTGAAAGCCTTAAGCAAAGAAAAAATTTTAGTAGTTGGTATGGGACCATCCGGTTTATTTAATGCATATGTTTTAGCAAACGCAGGTGCTGATGTAACTTTAATTGATCGTGGAGAGAAGGTTGAAGAGCGAATTAAAACTATCGAACATTTTTTTGATACTGGTATTTTAAATGAAAATTCTAATATTCAATTTGGTGAAGGTGGAGCAGGAACTTTTTCCGATGGTAAACTTGGAACTAATGTTTCTAGTCCTTATATTATGTATGTACTAGAAACTTTTGTGAAGTTTGGTGCTCCTAAAGAAATTTTATATGAAGCTAAACCACATATTGGTACTAATGTTTTAAGACAAGTCATTATTAATTTTCGTAATTATTTAATTGAAAAAGGGGTTAAAGTTTTATTTAATACAACCTTAATTGATTTTAATCAGAATGCAGCAATTGTTAAACAAAATGAAGTAATATCAACGATTGCTTTTGATCAATTAGTACTTGCAGTAGGCCATAGTGCGAGTGATATTTATGAATTACTTAAACAAAAAAATGTTAGATTAGAACCGAAAAACTTTGCAGTAGGGGTTAGAATTGAACACTTACAATCAATGATTAACCAAAGTATGTATCATCATGATTCTAAATATTTACCACCCGCTGAATATAAACTTGTTACACATTTAAAAGATCGTAGTGTTTATACATTTTGTATGTGCCCTGGTGGAATGGTTGTTTGCGCATCTAGTCATCCAGGAGAACTAGTTACTAATGGGATGAGTAATCATGAACGTAATGAAAAAAATGCTAATTCAGCACTATTAGTTGGGGTCAATGTTGATGATTATTACCACGGAGATGTGCTAGATGGGGTATATTTTTTAAAGAAATATGAACAACTTGCATATGCGAAACATCAAAATTATCTTGCTCCAGTTCAACTTGTTAAGGATTTTTTAAATAATCAACCATCAGTTAAACTAGGTAATGTTATTCCTTCAATAAAACCAGGTTATAAACTAAGTAGGATTGATGATGTTTTACCACCATTTGTTAGTGATGCATTGAAAGAAGCTTTACCATTATTAGATGGAAAAATTAAAGGTTTTGCTACTGGTGATAGTATCCTTACAGCGATTGAAACTCGTTCGAGTGCACCAGTAAGAGTTGTAAGAAATGAACATTTACAAACATCAATTCCTAATGTTTATGCGATTGGTGAAGGAGCTGGCTATGCTGGTGGGATCACAACTAGTGCGATTGATGGAATCAAAATAGCAATTAAAATTTTAGAACAAGGAGAAAGACACAATGAAAAATTTAGTCAATGATCAAACAATTTTAAAAATCGTTGATACCTTTGATGAATGTGCAATGTTATATTTTGATGCGACAACTAATGAATTATATGAAAGCACTTCAATTTCCAATTATGATGTTGAGCGACCTCATTCTAACTTTTATGAATGCTTATTAAAAATCGGAAATTACTTTTTAGAAGATGAAGAATTAGATATTAACGATGAAGAAATCGTTAAGCAAATTGAAACTAAAATCAGTGGTTTAAAAGCATACTTAGATGAAAATGGTTTAAATAGTGAAGAAGTTAGAAGAGCATTTTTATTACTTGATATCAAAGGGTTTAAAAATGTTAACTTTTCTTTAGATATTATTACTCCAGATGCGATTGCTTTAATTATGAGCGAACTGGTTAGTTTTTGCCTAAAAGCGGATCAAAAAGCAAATGTATTAGATTATAATTTTGGTGTTGGTAACTTAGCTTTCACTATCAGTAATAAATTAGAAAATGATCTTCATTTAATTGGAATTGATAATCATCCCTTACTTGCAAGAGTTGCATGTCTAAAAGCGAATATGATGAATACTAAATTAGATATGTATAATGAAGATGCTTTAGGGATTATTCCTTCTGATATTGATTTAGTCGTATCAGATTTAGCTGGATATGATTATGAAAATCAATTTTATACATCTCCTTTATATGATGCAGGAGTTAGGTATTTTCCTTATCTTGCAATAGAACATTATCTTAATTTAAAAGAACAAGTTAAATATATTTATTTAATTGATAATGATTTCTTTAATCAAAAAGGTAGTGATAAGTTTAAAGAAGCCTTAAAACAAAAAGGTGAGATTTTATCGTTAATCGCTTTGCCAGACAATTTCTTTTTATCTAATCAAATGCATAAATCGATTCTCATTTTAAACAATAATGCTGCTAATAGTAATACTGTAACTGAAATTTATGCTTTACCAAGTGTTACAGATCAAACTCATTTTATGCAAGTAATGGCGAAAATCAAAGCTTTTCTGCAAAATCATTAAAATATATAACTAACAAACTAATCAAATTCAGGTTAGTTTGTTTTTTTTCACAAAAGCAATTTATTAATTTTTTTTAATTATATAGGTGAAAGAGGTGAAAAGATGTTTAAAAAAATTTTATTGATTATTGTAATTAGCAGTTTATTATTAATTAGTCAAATCTGGTTAAATCAGGTAACTGCTGATTCTAGTTCGCTACCAAGCTTAGTTGTAAATACTGGTAGTAATGTTGGGTTAGAATTAGCTGGATATAAGATTAATTATAGTAATGTTAATTTTAATCAAGCGGGAACTTATTTTGTTAAATACTTAAATATCGCTACTAATGAAGAAGTAACAAGAACGGTTAAAGTTATTAATAACCAAGATTTAATTACTAATGGTATTTTAGAAATAACCAAAACAAAGCAAGTAAAGACTAGTAATTATGAAGTTATTAAAACAATTCCGATCCCTAAAGGGTATGCTAGTTTATGTTGTGATGATGAAATGTTTTATTTAGTTATAGAACAAAATCTTGAAATTAATAGTTACACCATTATTTCTAAAGCAAAATGTTCAGTAGCGGATATTATTTACGATGAACAAAGTAAACTAATTTACGGATATGGTCATTACTTTAATCAACGTCTAATTGATATTTTTCTTTGTAGTTATACCATCAATGGCAAATTAAAAATGATGACTGTCACTGGTGGTAGCAAACAAGATGAAATCAGTGATTTTATAATTGTTGATGATGTGATTATCTTATGTGGAAAAACTAGGTCAGCTGATGGTATCTTTGAACATAATCTATCAGCAGAAGATAGTTTTATCGCTGTGTATGATAAAATTAGCGGTGATTTCATCAAATATTATAATTTAGGATTAGAGGGAATCGATTATGTCTCAAAAATGATCTTTTTAGAGGATTTATATGTTGTGGTTCATTATTATTATCAAAATGTAGCGATGACAAAAATCGTTCAAATTGATTTGAATTATCAAACTACAAAAGAAGTTCACTTAAAACATTATCAACTAATTACTAGTATTGATTTAAAAACGGATGGTAATGATATTTACTACTTATGCAAAAGTTATGATGAGAACACAAAAAAAGTTACTGAATATTTATATCAACTAACCACAGATTTAAAATTAACCCTTATAGATGAGTATGCTGGTGATGGGTTTAAAGCAACTAGTATTTGTGCTAATTTTGATCATATCATTATTACTTACCAATCGGATTATAACAGTGCAATTAGAATTGTTGATACTGATGAACAACTGCTTGTTTTTGATGATGCAGTGGGGATTAAAAGTTATATACTAGAAAATCATATCTATCTAAAAAATAGTAAAGATGAAATTAGTATTTATCAATTAGAATATTTAGCCTTTAAAGAAACAGCTGGATTTTATCAATTATTTTATCAAAAACAATTAATCAAACCTAATGAAGATTTATCATTTAATGATTACAATCCTTTAATTTTTGGTAATTATAATCTGCGCTTAGGGTATCAAATTAATAATATGGTAATTATCTACCAAGATCAAGTGAGAGTTCAAGAAGCATTTAATATTAGTAATAATAATTGTTATCAAAAAGGGATTATTTTAGAATTTAATGCTGAAGGCTATTTAAATGGTGAAAAAATCTTGAATAAAACAATGATTAATGAAGTAGGAACTTATTATTTAGAACTAGTTGGTCATTTAAATGAAACTAAATATTATCAAATTGAAGTAGTTGATATTAGCTATGATATACCCAACTTTAAAACAGTGGAAATAACTAAACAAGAAATAGAACAAGCAAGTAATGAATTACTTTTAGTTAGTAACCATCCAACAGAAAATCTAGCGATTAAAAAAGATGTATCACAAGAATTATGGTTAATCATTATTCCAATTGTTTTATTTAGCGGTGGTGTTTTTTTATATTTTTATCTAAAGGAGGTCAAGAAATGTTACCAATAATCTCTCTTTTACTATGTAGTTTATCGGTCAATAGTAATTATCATTTTGAAGAGCAAATTAAGGAAACTAAAACAATTGAAGTTGATAATGTTTTAGGAATTGGTGAAGATAGTTTTGCCTATCAAATTAATCAAGAATGTTATTTAGAAGTAAGTGAAAATGCTTATTATTTACAAACTGGTTCTTTAGTAGATACATGTATAAATCAAAATAATATCTATGTTTTAATTACTAAAGATGATCAAAGTACAATTTATAAATTCAATCAGATGAACCAAACGATGGTTCTTTATGAACTAAAACATGTCAGTTTAAATACTATTGAACCATATAATCAATATATTCTAGTCGGTGGATGTAAAAACAATGATGGTGTGCTTTATAAGTTGGATTATGATTTAAAAACAGAAGAAGAATATCGATATGGTGGTGATGGTTATGAAGCGATAACAAGTTTAAAAGCGGATGCAGAAGTGATATACATAGGACTTGAAAAAAGTGGAATATCCAATAATTCCGGTTTTATTAATATTGGTAATAGCCAACAAATTAAAAGTTTAATACTTAAGTTAGATCAAAACTTTAAAATCGTTGATACTTTTTATTTTAATCATGACCAAGATCAAGAGCTAATTAGTAAGATCTTTTTAACTAAAGAGAAACTAGAAGTTATCTTAAAAGTAGCAGAAACTTATGTTTATTATGTATTTAATCAGAATTTAGAACTTTTAGTTTCCTTGCCTTTAGCAATCAGTAATGCTTATCAAGAACTCTTTTTTTTACCTAATCATAAAACGACTAATCAATGTTTATTTTTAGAAAGCTATCAAGATTTATTATCACTTAACTTAAATCAAGATTTAAATGCAATTTATCATTTTAAAGCGAGTGGTGTAATAAAAGCTGTAAGCGTGAATCAAGGTGTCCTTTACTTATATTTAGTTCAAGATCAAACTTTACAAATTGTTAGCTTAACTGAATATGAAGTGATTAAAAATCAGCCGATTATCCTTAATCATTCGCATCCAACTTATGTTTTTAATAATTATTTAATTGTTGAATCTTTTTTTGAAGAACTCACATTTAATGAAAAAAAGATTAATCCATATTTTAGTAATACGATTAATGGAATCTATACAATTATTTATGAGGCAATCAGGCAAAATCAGGATATTATTCATGTTAATGGTAGTTTAATAGTTGAAGCCTATACCAATTTTATTGATCAAGGTGTTTATGAAAAAGGAAAAAGATTAGAATTTTTTGGAAATGCAGTAATGAACAATAAAACGATTTATAATGGGACAACTTTAGATGAAGTAGGAACATATGAAATTGAAATTACTGATGCAAATCAAAAAGTTACAAAATATCAGCTTTATATTGTAGATAATTATTATAAAGCGACTGATGATTTTACTTTAGAATATGAGATAAAAACGCATAATGCAGCTACTATCAGTTATAACTTTAGTGAGGAGATTGAAATAATAGATGTAATCATTAATCAACAAAGTTATGATAAATATGAAGTATGTGATCAAATACTGACAATTAAGTTTGACCAAAATAGTCAAAGTTATAAACTCGAAAAAATTATTTATTTAGATAACGGAACTCAAAAAGTATTAAATCTAAATGAAGTAATTGATGTTTGTTATTTTAAATCGGCTCCAATTATTGATATTGATAAAGTAATTACGAATGATAATTTAGCGATTAATTTAAATATTAGTGATGATGAACAAACGTTTATGTATCTTAAAGTAGTAACAAAGACTTTAGGTAAGATTGTTAGTGAACAAATTGTAACTGATTATTTATGTGATGAACTTGTAAATCAGAGTCAAAATCATTTACTAATCTATTATGTTTATCATTTAGGAGGAGGCGAAGTAGTTGAAAGTTTGATTTATGAATATTTAGCTAGTGAAGATATTGCTTATGAGATTAAGGTATCAGATGAAGATAATAAAGTGACAAATGCAGTGATTAAAGTCAAATTACCAAAAGATTTAAATACAATCAAAGTGATGAAAGTTGGAAATGTTGATATTTTAGGTCTTTTAGATAATGAATTAGATAATCCTTTTTTTAAGATAATTGTGATTAGTTCGATTATTTTATTGATTTTAGATGCTATTTTAATGATTATTCCTTTTATTTGGAAGCGAAAAAAAAGACAAACTATCGACCATTAAACAATCAAAAATAATTTTCTTCTATTAACAGTTGAAAAAAAATTTAATTCAGTGTATAATGTATCTAGTAGAATGAGGAGATAATGCGCATGAGTTTTGTTCCGCTATATGTTCGTAGTGAATATTCAATGTTACAAAGCACTTGTAGCATTGAAAAACTAGTTAAAACAGCAAAAGAATATGGTTACGAAGCGTTAGCTATTACTGATGAAGGAGTAATGCATGGGACGATTAAATTTTATAATGCTTGTTTAAACCATGGTTTAAAGCCAATTATTGGTTTAAGAGTTCCGTATAATTTAAATGGTAAGATAAACTATATTTTACTTTATGCAATGGATACTTCAGGTTACCGCAATCTAATGAAAATATCGAGTAGGTATCAAATTAATAATGCACCACTAGATACTGAGGAATTACGAAAATATGCGATGGGTGTACTTGCAGTAGTATGCTTTGATGGAATGTTAAAAAATTTATTAAAAAATGACAATCATCAAGAGTTGAAACAGCATTTATCAATTTTAGAAACAATCTATTATAATTATTTATACGTTGGTTTAACTGCAGCGACGGTTAATGATAAACAACATTTAGTTGAATATTATGAAGCATTAGCTGAATATCCAGTGAAGAAAGTTGGCTTAACTCCGGTTTATTTTATTGATCCGGATGATTTAGGTGCTTATCAAGTATTAAAATCGGTTGCTAATAATGGTAATTTAATTAGCTTAAGTGAAGAAGAAACCAATAGTTATTTATATCTAAAACAAGAAGCAGAATACTTATTTAAAGATCTTGAGCCATTAATAACATCAACTGTGGAAATTGCTGATTTATGTAGCGTAACCATTGAATTTGGTAAACTCCAATTACCTAAATTTGATCCTGAAATTGATGCAGTAAAATATTTATATGAGTTAGGTATCAAAGGTCTTAAAAAAAGATTATCAAAAATGGTTAATCCCGATGTTAATCGTTATATTGCTCGTTTTAATCATGAATATGAAATTATCACGAAAATGGGATTTGCTGATTATTTTTTAATTGTTTGGGATTATGTTAAATTTGCTAAACAAAATAATATTTATGTCGGTCCTGGTCGGGGTAGCGCTGGAGCTAGTTTAATTGCTTATTGTTTAGGTATTACGGATATTGATCCAATAAAATATAATTTGTTATTTGAACGTTTTTTAAATCCGGAACGAATTACGATGCCAGATATTGACATTGACTTTCCTGATGACAAAAGAGATTTAGTGATTGAATATGTTGGTAAGAAATATAGTAAAGGGATGGTTGCCCATATTGCTACTTTTGGTACTTATCAAATGAAACTTGCTATCAATGATGCATCAAGGGTCTTAAAATTAAATGAAGTTAGGTTAAAACAGTTGATGAAACAGATCAATAATGAATTAAAAAATGAACGATATTATAATGTTTCATTAGCAGATTTAGTTAATTCGTCGGAAGTTCTAACCCAATTATTAGATGAATACGATGATATCGCAAAAGTTGTAAATGTTGCTTGTAAAATTCAGGGACTACCGCGAAATACTTCGACTCATGCAGCTGGAATTATTATTACAAAATATAATTTAGTTAACTATACACCATTATCACTTGGTTTAAATGGTATTTATCAAACTCAGTATGAAGCGAGTGACTTAGAAGCGTTGGGCCTTTTAAAAATGGATTTCTTAGGTCTTAAAAATTTAACTAATATTGCAAAAACGATTGATTTAATTAGGCAAGATAATCCTTCATTTGTGCTTCCAAGTGGTGAAAGTGATGAAAATGTCTTTAAAATGCTTGCTAGTGGTGATGTAGTTGGAGTATTCCAATTAGAATCTGCGGGGATGAGAAAAGTGATTATGCAACTTAAAACTAGAACTTTAGATGATGTAATTGCGGCTTTGGCACTTTATCGGCCTGGACCAATGGAAATCATTCCTTCGTTTATTGCGAGAAAATTTAATTTAGAAAAAGTAACCTATCCTCATCCGGATTTAGAAGTGATTTTAAAAGAAACATATGGAACAATTGTTTATCAAGAACAAATTATGCAAATTGCAGTTAAATTTGCTGGTTATTCCTTAGGACGTGCGGATATTTTAAGACGTGCCGTATCAAAGAAGAAAAAAGATGTGTTAGAACAAGAGCGTACTAGTTTTATTGAAGCTAGTTGTAGACTTGGATATTCCGAGACTGATGCTTCGAATATTTACGATTATATTGTTAAATTCGCTAATTACGGTTTCAATAAAGCCCATAGCGTTGCATATGCTAAAGTAGCATACCAAACTGCTTATTTAAAATATCATTATCCGACTTACTATATGTCAACATTAATGACATCATTTATGGGAAGTGTCAGTGATATATTAAGTTATTATAAAGAAGCAATGCGAAAAAACATTAATGTATATTCCCCATTGATTAATGAAAGTATCAGTGAGTTTATCCCATTTAATGGTGGCATTTTATTTCCTTTGTCGATTATTAAAGGCTTAGGTGAAGTAAAAACTTGTGAACTGATTAAAGAGCGATCAAAAGGAAAGTTTGTTTCGTTTAAAGATTTTATTATTCGAACTAAAGATCTAATTCCTTTATCAATTGTTAATAATATGATCTTTAGTGGTGCTTTAGATGAGTTTAAACTAACTAAGAAAGCCATGATTGAAACTGCAAAATTACATATTGATTATTTAGATTATGAAGGAATTCCAGGAATGATTAAGATTACATATCCTCAAGATGAATATTCATATGGGTATTTGATTGAAAAAGAAAAAGAAGTATTAGGATTAAATCTTACTTACAATTTCTTTGTTCAATATGCTTCTTTATATCAAGAACAAAAATTAGCTTATATCAAAGATGCAAAAGAAAATATGCCGATCAAAACCCTTGGAATTATTACAAAAATTAAAACGATAAAAACGAAAAAAGATGATATAATGGCATTTGCAACTTTAGAAGATAATAATGATTCAATTGAATTAACGCTATTCCCAGAGGTTTACGCAAGATATAATCAAATCGAGGAAAATAATATTGTTATTATTTATGGAAATGTAACAATGAGAAATAATTTACAAATCATTGTTAACGATATAAAAATAGTTTAAGGAGAAAAAAGATGAAAGTTTTATGTTTTGATATTGGTGGAACTAATATTAAATATGGAGTTATTGAAGATTATAAAATTTTAGAAAAGAGTAGTTTTCCAACTAATTATAAACGTGGTCATAAAGATGTTACTGATCGCTTAATTACTACGGCTAAAAAAGCATTAAAAAAACATCCAGATATTGAAGGTGTGGGAATTTCTTGTGCTGGTAGTATTAACTTTGATCAAGGGGTAATGATTACTCCCCCTGAGGCCATTCCTCAATTTGGTGAATGGAATTTTACAAAATTATTTCAAGAAGAATTAGGCTTAAGAATCGTAGCTGATAACGATGTTAATAGCTTTGCTGCATGCGAATGTCGGTTAGGAGCAGGCTCTAAATATAAGACTTATTTAGTAATGACAGTTGGTACTGGTATTGGTGGGGCTATTGTTGTTAATAACAAGATTTGGCGTGGTAGCGATTATAATGCTGGTGAAATTGGTAGAATGTTTATTGATGGAATTCAATGGGAAAAGATTGCTTCAATGTCAGCATTAGTTAAAAGTGCGAAACTAAGAGGACTTGAAATTGAAAATGGTCAACAAGTATTTGAACTATATGATCAAGGTAATAAAACTGCTGAACTTGCAGTAGCTGATTTCTATCGTAATTTAGGTAAAGGAATTGCTAATTTAGTTTATATCTTTAATCCTGAAGCCGTGATTATTGGTGGTGGAATTTCAGCTAGAGAAGATTTTGGTCGTGAGATTAATATCTATGCAGATTATTATTTAGTAGAAGGATTCCAAGATACAATTGATATTATTCCGGCACAATTCCAAAATGATGGTGGGATTTTAGGTGCTTATTGTAATTTTGTTGATAAATATGGGAAGGAAAATAAATAAAATGAAACAAGAAACTTTGAATAAAATTGATTTATGGAAGGAGAGTGTAAGTAAACAAGAGCTAGAAACGATTGAACAAATGAATGAAGTAGAACTTGCCGATGCTTTCACTGAGGATATTGCTTTTGGTACTGCTGGTCTTCGTGGAATTATCGGGATTGGTTCTAATCGGATGAATGTTTATGTCGTTCGTAAAACAACACTTGGATTTATGAATTATATGAAAAAGCGTAATCCAAATGCTTGTGAAATGGGTGTTGTTATCGCTTATGATTGCCGTCGAAATTCAGATGTGTTTTCTAAAACAGCTGCTTTAGTTCTTGCAAGTGGTGGAATGAAAGTTTATTTATTTTCTGGCTTAAGACCAACTCCAGAATTAAGTTTCGCTGTAAGACACTTAAAATGTGCTGGTGGAATTATGATTACTGCGAGCCATAATCCTCCACAATACAATGGCTATAAAGTTTATGATGAGGAAGGTTGTCAATTAATTCCTGAACTTGCTGATGCAGTTACAAATGAAGTCAATAGTATCACTAATATGTTTGATATTCATACCAAATCATTTGAAGAATATGTAAAAGAAGGTTTAATTCAAGTTATCGATAAAGAAGTCGATGAACCTTATTTGGAACAAGTAAAAACTATTCCAGTTAATCAAGTTAATAAAAAGAATATTAAAATTGTTTATACACCACTTCATGGTACTGGCTCTGTCTTTATGGTTGATTTACTAAAAGCAGAGGGGTACAATGTTATTCCAGTTAAAGAACAAATGATTCCCGATGGTGAATTTTCAACTTTAAAATCTCCTAACCCTGAAGAAGCAAGTGCATTTGAATATTCATTAAAATTAGGAAAAGAAGTTGATGCTGATATCCTAATCGCAACTGATCCTGATGCTGATCGAATGGGAATTGCTGCTAAAGATAATAATGGTGAATATGTACTTTTAACTGGTAATCAAACTGGTGCAATTTTGCTTAACTATCTTGCATTAAATGTTCCACATGATCAAAATTCGTGCGTTTATAATACCATTGTTACATCTAATATTGCAAAAGATATTTGTGAAAAACATAATTTGACACTTGTTCAAACATTAACTGGTTTTAAATATATTGGTGAACAAGCAGCTTTAATTGAAAATACAAACAAGAAATTCTTCTTTGGTTATGAAGAATCATATGGTTCAGTAATTAAACCTTTTGTTAGAGATAAGGACTCATTCCAAGCAACATTACTACTTGCAGAAGTTGCATCTTATTATAAAGAACAAGGTAAAACACTTGTTAATGTCCTAGATGATATTTATCAAGAATATGGTTATTACTTAGAAGGTGTTCAAAATATCTCACTTACAGGTTTAGAAGGGGCATTAAGAATTAAAAAGATTATGGCTTATTTCCAAAATAATCCATTAAATAGTATTGCAGGAAGAAAAATTGTAACAATTGAAGACTATGATAAGAGTGAAAGTCTTACTGGTGATAAAGTTGAAGCAATTTGTTTACCAAAATCCTTAGTACTTAAATATATCTTTGCCGATGGTGGTTGGTTTGCACTTCGACCATCTGGTACTGAACCAAAATTAAAGATTTATATCGCAATTAAAGGTGAAAATAAAGAAGCTGCATCAGCCTTTATTGAACAATTAAAACAAGATGTTCTTGCAATCATTGATAAAATTAAATAAGAGGTAATAAACATGAAAGTAAAAATTAATTATAAAAATATTAGTAATTTAGTTTCTAGTGAAGAAATTCTAAAAGCTAAACCTAAAGCATTAGAAGCATTCAATACTTTAGTTAGTAAAAATGGTGCTGGTAATGACTTTTTAGGATGGGTTGATTATCCATTAAATTATGATCAAGAAGAATATGCAAGAATTAAAAAGGCTGCAAGCAAAATTCAAAGTGATTCGGAAGTATTAGTTGTTATTGGTATTGGTGGATCATATTTAGGAGCAAAAGCAATTATTGAAGCAATGAAACCATATTTTTCTTCAACTAAAGGCTTAGAAGTAATCTTTGCTGGTCAAACTTTATCTTCAACATATGCTAGTGAATTATTACAATATTTAGAAACTAAATCATTCTCGATTAATGTTATTTCTAAATCAGGTACAACAACTGAACCAGCTGTTGCCTTTAGATTACTTAAAGAGTTATTAATCAAAAAATATGGTCAAGCTGAAGCAGCTAAAAGAATTTATGCAACAACTGATGCGAAAAAAGGTGCTTTAAGAACACTTGCAACTAAAGAAGGATATGAAACATTTATTGTTCCTGATGATATTGGTGGCAGATATTCTTGGTTTACAGCTGTTGGTTTATTACCAGTAGCAGCTGCCGGTATTTCCATTGATGATTTAATGCAAGGTGCATTAGATGCTAGAAACGATTTTATGAGTAAACCATTTGAAGAAAATACAAGTTTACTTTATGCAACTTGTCGAAATGCTTTATATCAAAAAGGTCGAGATGTTGAAATACTAGTTGCTTATGAACCAAAACTATCATTTATCAGTGAATGGTGGAAACAATTATATGGCGAATCTGAAGGAAAAGATGGTAAAGGTGTTTTCCCTGCAAGTTTAGTTTATTCAACTGATTTACATTCAATGGGACAATATGTTCAAGAAGGTAAAAGAATCATGTTTGAAACGGTCTTAAATGTTGAAAATCCGATTGCTAATATTGTATTAAAGAAAGAAGAAAATGACTTAGATCAATTAAACTATTTAGAAGGTAAAACTTTAGATAGTGTTAATAAAATGGCAATGCAAGGTACTGTTTTAGCTCATGTGGATGGCAATGTACCAAACTTAATTTTAAGTATTGAATCATTAGATGCTTATCATTTAGGTTATTTATTATATTTCTTTATGTCTTCATGTGGAGTATGTTGTTATATGACTGGAGTTAATCCATTCAACCAACCAGGTGTAGAAAGTTATAAAAAGAATATGTTTGCTTTACTTGAAAAACCTGGATTTGAAGCTATGACTGAAGCATTAAAGAAGCGTTTATAAATTTATAAATCAATTTGGTCTTTAAAGTGTGATGATTCTATTTCACTTTGAAGACCTTTTTCATAATCATAAAGGGTCTTACTTTACTTTTTATTGTTTTTTTGGTATAATGCTTTTTAAGAGGTATAGTAAAATGGTTATTAAATATGAATTATTAAAAACAGATAGTAAAACCAAAGCTAGACTAGGAAAAGTAATTACACCACATTCAGTAATTGATACTCCTTGTTTTATGCCTGTTGGTACACAAGCAACAGTTAAATCATTATCAAAAGAAGAAATCGAAGCAACGGGAGCACAAATTATTTTAGGTAATACCTATCATTTATGGTTACAACCGGGACATAAATTAATTGAAAAAGCTGGTGGTTTACATAAATTTATGAATTGGGATAAATCAATTCTAACTGATTCTGGTGGTTTCCAAGTGTTTTCACTTGCAAAGTTACGAGATATTAAAGAAGAAGGGGTAACTTTTAGACACCATAAAAATGGCAGTAAGTTGTTTTTATCTCCGGAGATTGCAATTGAAATTGAAAATAGTTTAGGTAGCGACATTATGATGAGTTTTGATGAATGTCCACCTTACCCTGCAACCAAAGAATATATGGAACAATCGGTTGAAAGAACGATCAGATGGGCAAAAAGAGGTTTAGAAGCACATAAAAAGCGTGATACTCAAGGGCTATTTGGAATTATTCAAGGTGGTAGTTATCAAGATATTAGACTTCATTGTTGTGAAGAATTAACTAAATTACCATTTGATGGTTATTCAATTGGGGGCTTAAGCGTTGGTGAGCCAAAGTCAATTCAAAATGAAGTATTATCATATACAGTTCCTAATTTACCTAGTGATAAACCAAGATATTTAATGGGGGTTGGTTCACCAGGAGCTATTTTAGATGCAGTAGAACGTGGTATTGATATGTTTGACTGTGTTTTGCCGACAAGAATTGCTAGACATGGTGCGGCAATGACTTCGACAGGAAGAAAAATATTAAAAAATGCATCTTATGCTGAAGCGTTTATTCCATTAGATGCTAAATGTGATTGTTATTGTTGTAAATACTATACAAGGGCGTATCTTCATCATTTAGTTAAAGCTGATGAAATGTTGGGTGCGAGATTATTAAGTATTCATAATGTTCATTTTCTAGAAAACTTAATGAAAAACATTCGAACTGCAATTAAGGAAGATCGCTTCTTAGAATTTAAACAAGCTTTTTATGAAGAATATGGGTTAAATGATAATGAAAAAGATTTCTAAAATTAAACATTTATTATTAATCGGATTAGTAGTTTTTACTTTATCCCTTACATCTTGTACGAACAAATATGAAGTAATGGAAGATGGTGTAAACCTAACTGTATCTAAAGAATTACAAAAATATATGGTTCAAACAACATTACCTTCATTACACTTTGATTATGATAATGTTAGAATTATGAGTGAAGCTGGCGGTGCTGCTTGTTTCTTTGTACAAAATGATCAATATGAATTAAGCGATCACTTTGCTGAACATTTAAAAAGATATACAGCCGATCAAATTTTCATTGTTGCTGAAGCTGATCAAACATACGATGAAGGTAAAGCGAAATTTGATGGGGAAGATCTACCGCTTGATGAAACCATTGAAAATGGAACTGAACAAAAATATTCCAAAGAATATCAAATTGTAGCAGTTAATACTGATGGCAGTCGTTATTCATATCAATTTAGAACTTTTGTTAGTAATAAAAAACGTTATTATATTTATCGTTACACTAGTAATATTGGTATTTCTTTAGAACAATCATTGATGGTTATTGATGGTGAAAAAGAAAACAAATTAGTACTTGTTCCGCTACCTTATGATACGACATATCAAGTAAGTCCAGTCAATATTGAACTTAAATCTTTAATCAATAAAGATACATATACTGATGAACGTTATTCTAAATATCCATATCCTAATGCGTTAAAAGATTTATCAGAAGTAGAAATTAAAACTAAAATTACGGATTGGTATATTAAATATTGTAACGGAACAATTGTTCAAGATGAATTATACATTGAATATTATGGAGCAAAGTTTAAAGTTATTTTTGGTGTTGAAGATGCGGGAAATGAACGAAATAAAAAAGGTTTCCAATTAGTATATCTAGGCTAGGTATTTTACCTAGTCTTTTTTCATATACTTTTATAGGTGTAAAAAAATGAAAAAAATCAAAGTTGATTTAACATTATTAATCGTAACAATCTTACTTGTAATTTTTGGTTTGTTGATGGTTTATTCTGCAAGCTCTGTTGTTGCAATGTATAAATATGATGATGAATTTTATTTTATAAAGAGGCAATTAATTTTCGCTGTAATTAGCGTGGTATTAATGATTTTTATTACCAATATGAATTTAAATAAACTCTACAAATCAACCACATTAATTTTTATTGTTAGTATTATTTTTCTAATTCTAGTTTTAATACCAGGAATTGGTTTAGTTCGTGGTGGGGCCAGATCATGGATTGGAATTGGCAGTGTTTCATTTCAACCATCGGAATTTATGAAATTAACAATGGTATTATTACTTGCGAAATATTTGGGTAAGTATGATCAAGACCTAATCAAATTTAAAAACTTTATCTTTTTAATCATTTTAATTGGCGTGGTTTTCGCTTTAATTATGTTACAACCAGATTTTGGAACGGGATTAGTGATTGTGCTTAGTTCATTTTTATTACTATATACTACTGGAGCTCCTTTTAAATATTTTGTGTTATTAATTGCAGTCGGTGCAGTTGGTGTTGGATTATTAATTATTAGTGCACCTTACCGGTTAGAACGTATTTTTGCTTTTTTAGATCCATGGAGTGATCCTTTAGGTAGTGGCTTTCAAGCTATTCAATCACTTTATGCATTAGCACCATCAGGATTATTTGGCCTTGGCTTTGGTAATAGTATTCAAAAACATTTCTTTTTACCCGAACCCCAAAATGATTTTATTTTTGCGATTGTTGCTGAAGAATTAGGGTTGGTTGGATCAAGTATTTTATTGTTACTTTTCTTTATTTTAATTTTTAGAATGTTTAAAATTGCAAGAATGGTATCTAATCCATATTATAAATATTTAGCATATGGAATTGGTGAAGTATTTTTAATTCAGGTATTTATCAATATCGGGGTCGTAATTGGTTTACTTCCAGTTACAGGAATAACCCTACCGATTATTAGTTATGGTGGAACTAGTTTAATGATGAGTCTATCGCTGATTGCTGTCGTTTTAAATATTAGTCGGTATAAGGAGGAATGAGGATGAAGATTATGATTGCAGCGGGAGGAACAAAAGGTCATATTAGTCCAGCCTTAGTTTTCGCCAAAGAGTTAAAAAAAGTAAATTGTAATGTTAATATTTATTTTACTGCAACCTTAAAAGATACGAAATATCAATTAGAAGAAGAGCCATATTTAGATCAAGTCTTCTATTTAGAAGCGTATGGAATCAGTAAAAATTTAAAAAAATGGTATCAAAACTTAAAGTGTTATCAAGAAATTAAAAAGTTGATTGTTAAGCATCAAATTGATGCAGTTATTGGTTTTGGTGGATATATTAGTGGGATTAGTTTATATGCTGGTAAAACGCTTAAAATTAAAACTTTTCTTCATGAACAAAATAGTATCATGGGAAAAGCTAATCGTTATACCCTAAAATTTGTTGATCAAGTTTTCTTATCTTATCCAATTAATAATCTTAACTTAAGCAAGATGAAAGTTGTTGGAAATCCCGTATATTTAGAAGCAAGTAGAAGAAAAGAACATATATATAAAGAAAAAAATACAATTTTATTTACATCAGGTTCACTAGGAGCAAAAGTTATTAATGAACTAGCAGTAAGTTTTTTAAAATCATCTGTTTCAAAAAAATATCAATGTACAATTATTAGTGGGAAAAAATATTATGAAATGATGAAAGCTGAACTAAAAGGGATTATTAATGTTAAACTAATTGCTTATACCAAAGAATTAATTGATTTAATGGCAGCCTCAATGATTGTTGTAACTAGAGCTGGGGCCTCAACTCTTTTTGAAATTATGGGAGTTAAAACCGTTCCGATTATTATTCCATCAGTTAATGTAACTGAAAATCATCAATATTATAATGCAGTATATTTTACGAACCAGCATATGGGTGAATTAATTGAAGAAAAAGATTTATCTTTAGATCATTTTTTATTAAAACTAAATACGATTGAAACTAACTATGCTGACTATTTAAAGCAGATTGATTCATCAAAGATCACAAATTCAGCATTAGCGATGGCCGAGGAGGTTCTATATGCATCAAAGTAATGATTATTATAATCAATATGATGAATTTATTGATTATGTTCTAGTTAATCAGTTAGGTAGTATTGAAAAAAATGTCTCATTAAAAAATTATTGTACAATTAAAATTGGTGGAAATGGTTTTTGCTTATTTAAACCCAATAGCATTCAAAGTTTACATCTTGCATATCAGTTTATTTTAAAATATCAATTAGATTATTTTATGATTGGCAATGGTTCTAATCTCTTAATCAGCGATGAATATCATCAAATTATTTTTATCAATCTAAAAACCTTAAATCATACGAAAATATATCAAGATAACTTAATTTTAGAAGCAGGGGTATCAATTCCAATTGTCAGTAAAAATATGAGTAGATTAGGTTATACGGGATTAGAATTCTTAGCTGGAATTCCCGGAACTGTTGGTGGTGCAATCTATATGAATGCTGGAGCATATGGTTTTTCAATGAGTGATATTTTAGAAAGTGTTAGTTATTTAGATGAATTTGGTAATTTATGTGAAATGGTTGATTTAAAAAATAAAGGTTTTGATTACCGAACATCACCATTTCAAAAACGAAATGTTATTATTGTTGCCTGTAAGATTAAACTACGATCTGCTAGTAATCAGACATTGCCGATTAAAGTTTATATGGAAAACTTAAGAAGAAAAAGAACTACACAACCAGTTCAATTATGTAGTGCGGGATGTGCCTTTAAAAATCCTAAACAGTCTCCAGCTTGGAAACTAATTGAAGGGGCCAATTGTAGTAATCTTATTATTGGCGATGCAAAAGTAAGTAATCTTCATCATAATTTTTTAATTAATCAAGGTAATGCTACATTTAATGATATGTATCAATTACTCAATTTAATTAAAGCCAAAGTATATGAAAAATATAATATTGAACTTGTCCCTGAATGGTGTATTATTAATTAGGTAAAAGCATATGCCAAATTAAAAAAATAACATAGAATACTACTGAAGGAGGTTTCTATGTTACAATATTACAATTATTTTAAAAACTATAATCATCATGCTAGCGCTAGTAATAACAATAATCAATTTTATTCACCAATTCAAGGTTTATCCAAAGGTAATATGAGTCCTGAATTATATCGTGATTATGATAATTATGTGCAGGAAGAATTACCATATAATCAAGAAACAGAATTAAAAGCGTACAATTTTGCGATTATTGATTTAGGATTATATTTAGATATACATCCTAATGATGTTAATGTTAAGGCCTTATATGATCAATATGTTGCAAAATATCAAGAACTTTCAAAACAATTAGAACAACAAAAAGATATGATTTATTTAACTAGTGAAAATGATGATCAAATGTGGACATGGCCAAATAGCTTTCCTTGGGAGCGTGAAGTTTAATGTGGAAGTATGGAAAAATGCTAGAGTATCCAATTAATATTACGAAAAAAGATTTAACTATGGCTAAAAACATTTTAAGTCAATATGGTGGTCCCCAAGGAGAATTAGGAGCAGCTATTAGATATTTGAATCAACGAATCACAATGCCGGATGAAATGGGGAAAGCCGTACTAAATGATATTGGCACGGAAGAATTAGCCCACATTGAAATGTTGCAAGCAATGATTCATCAATTAATGAAAGATGCAACAATTGATGAATTGAAACAAGCTGGTTTAGATGGTTATTATACTGAACATGGTAAAGATTTGTTTCCACAAAGTGCTAATGGTGATTCCTTTACAACTGATTATATTTCATCAGTAGGAGATCCAATCGCTAATATTGTTGAAGATATGGCTGCTGAACAAAAAGCCCGTGCGGTTTACGAACACTTAATCAGTTTAACTAATAATCAAGAAGTTATTCAACCCTTATTATTCTTAAGACAAAGAGAAGTTGTTCATTATCAACGGTTTAAAGAATTGTTAGAACACTATCAAACTTTAGGTTATTAAATATAAAAGGTTAATCCTTTTATATTTTTTAATACGGATAGTATTAAACATTACTTTGATTAAATTTAATTTATAGCGTTTTTATAAGTATAAATGATTATATGCTAAATTAAATATGATATAATAAACATATTGAGGAAAATAGGAAAATGAAAATATTAATTGTATCTGATATTCATGGTAATAGTGAAAGATTTAAACAAGTAGTAGATTTTATGTTGAGCGAAGAAATTGATCAGATGATTATTTTAGGTGATCTCTTTAATAATTATTATGAATTAAATGTATCAACAAAAGAGATTAGTAATATTTTATGGAAGATTGCATCGAAAGTAATAATTATTGCTGGTAATTGTGATAGTATATATGATCAGAAATTCCTACCAGTTAATTTTTTAAATTATTATCAGATGGAAATTAAAGGGCAAAAAGCAGTCTTTTTTCATGGTCATTTGTTGCCACCAGTTGATGATTATCAAATTTATTGTCAAGGACATACACATGTTAGTCGCTTAGAAATGATCAATAATATTATCTATGTAAATCCTGGTTCACTTTCTAGACCTAGAGATTATACGATTGGTACTTTTGGTGTGATTAGTGAACAAAGTATTACGATTTTTGACTTGAATTATAATGTTATTTATGAAATGATGATATAAAAGAAGATGCAGTTTGAGCTACATCTTCTTTTTAGTTATTTTTAAATTGAAATTGATAAAGGTTAGCATATACACCATTTTTGTCGATTAATTCTTGATGTGTACCTTCTTCCACAATTCCTTCAGTAGTAATAACGATGATTTTATTAGCATTTTTAACTGTTGATAAGCGATGAGCAACCACAATTGTTGTTCGTCCATTACTTAAACGTTCAAGTGCTTGTTGAATTTGCATTTCTGTGACATTATCTAATGCTGAAGTTGCTTCATCTAGGATTAGAATTGGTGGATTTTTAAGGAATGCTCTAGCAATTGATACTCTTTGTTTTTGACCTCCAGACAATTTAATGCCTCGTTCGCCAACGTAAGTGTCATATCCATCTTCTAAAGTGGTGATAAAATCATGAATATTAGCTAGTTTAGCTACTTCGATAATTTCTTCATCAGTTGCCTCTTGTTTACCGTAAGCAATATTTTCTTTAATTGTGCCAGCAAATAAAAAGACATCTTGAGCCACAATACCAATCTTAGTCCTTAGTGATGATAAAGAAAAATCTTTAATGTTAATTCCATCAATAGTAATTTCACCACTTAATACCTCATAGAAGCGAGGAAGTAAGTGACAGATTGTGGTTTTTCCACCACCTGTTGGCCCGACTAAGGCGACTGTTTCACCTTTTTTAATGGTTAAATTGATATTGTTTAAAACCAGTTTTTCTACTAGTTCATCTTTAGTGGTTTGATATTTAAATGATACATTGTTATATTTAATTTCATTTTCAAATGTCTTAAGAATGATTGGATTTAGTGGCTCTAATTCATTGTCTAAATTCATAATTTCTTGAAAGCGAGTAAAGCCAGTCATTCCATTTTGAATTTGTTCAAAAATATTAACTAAGGTTCTAATCGGATTAATAATCATCGTAATGTAGAGAATACATGCAGTAAATTCACCTTCATCGATAATTCCTTTTAAGAAGAAGATGCTACTAACAATTAAAGCTAGGAAGTATAAAAAATCATTAAAGAATCCCATCCCGCTACCGAAAATTCCCATTTGTTTATAAGCACCTTTTCGCGCTTTTTGAAATCTGCCATTGGCTTTTTCAAATTTTGCGATTTCATATTTTGATGCATCATAAGCCTTTGCAACTCTAATTCCGGAAATACTGCTTTCTACACTAGCATTAATTTCTCCGGTTTCAATTCGCATTTCTTTCCATGCTTTGAGCATATGTTTTCTTGTAATTACTGCAAATAAAACAATAAATGGAATTACTGAAAAAATAATTAAAGTTAGTAATGGATGAATTCTCACACACATTAAAGCGCAAGCACCGATTAAAGTCACTAGTGATAGAAAAATGTCTTCAGGTCCATGATGAGCAAGTTCAGTTATTTCTTGTAAATCATTAATGATTCTCGACATAATTGTTCCGGTTTTATTATCATCAAAATAACTAAATGGTAGGTTTTGCAATTTCTTAAATAATTCACTACGCATATCTGCTTGAATATATACACCTAACCAATGACCATAGTTTTGAATAATAAAGTTAAGAATTGCTTTGATGATATAGATACTAAGCAAGAAGATACCTGCAATAATTAAAGCGGTAATATTTTTATTAGGAACATAGATATTAATAATATCCTGTGCTAGATAGGGGTAAATTAAATTACAAATTGCAACAAGTAGAGCGCAAAACATATCAAATAAGAATAGTTTTAAGTGTGGTTTATAGTATTTACAAAATTTCTTAATCATTTAATTCCTCCTCAAATAGCGAAATTTATCAAAAAATATTATACCATATTTTTGGAAATAAAACAATGATAAAAAACTACCAAATCTTTTGAAAAATAGTAATCGATATGGTATAATAAGTATACTTAGTAAAAAATATAAATAAATATTGGAGGGTTCATAAAATGAGCAAAATTATGGCAGTAAATGCAGGTAGTTCGTCTTTAAAATTTCAATTATTAGAAATGACTAAGACAAAAGAAGAATGTTTAGCTGAAGGACTTTTTGAAAAAATCGGTCAAGATGACCCTGAATTTACCATTAAATACGATGGCAAAAAAGAAAATGAAACAATTCGTTCCATTAAAAATCATGCGGATTGTGTTGAAATCTTATTAAAAGCTTTAGTTGAAAAAGGCTTAGTTAAAGATTTAAATGAAATTAAGGGTGTAGGACATCGTATTTTACACTGTGGTGAAAAATATAATGATTCTGTGGTGATGACTGAAGAATCAATTAAAGTGGTTGAATCAGTTAATGATTTAGGCCCTTTGCATAATCCTGCTAATTTAGTAGGTGTTCGTGCTTTTATGAAAGTACTTCCTAATGTTGTAAATGTAGGTGTTTTTGATACATCATTCCATTTATCAATGCCTGATGAAGCTTATATGTATGCAGTTCCATATGAATGGTATGAAAAATATTCAATTCGTAAATATGGTTTCCACGGAACAAGTCATAAATATGTATCACATCGTGCAGCAGAATTATTGGGAAAACCAATTGAAGAATTACGTCTTATTACTTGTCATATTGGCAATGGTGCAAGTGTTGCAGCAATCAAATATGGAAAAGTTGTTGATACTTCAATGGGTCTTACACCACTTGATGGCTTAGTGATGGGAACAAGAAGTGGTAGAATTGATCCTGCAATTGTTCAGTTTATTTCTAACCATGAAGGAAAAAGTGCAGATGAAATTGTTAATATCTTAAATAAGAAGTCTGGTTTTATTGGCTTTGCAGGTGAAAGCGATGCAAGAAAAGTAAGAGCAAAACAAGCTGAAGGCGACTACAAAGCAGATTTAATTTTAAGAATGCAAGAAAAGAGTATTGCTGATTATATTGGTAGTTACTTTGTATATATGGGTGGCGTTGATGCGATTGTCTTTACTGCTGGTATTGGGGAAAAATCTCCAGAAGCTCGTCTTCATGTATGCAATCGAATTAAAGAAGCTTTAGGTGTTGTCATTGATGAAAAACTTAATGAAGCTAGAGGTGAAGAATTATGCCTTAGCACACCTGAATCAAAGGTGAAAGTGCTTGTGGTTCCTACTAATGAAGAATTAATGATTGCACGTGATGTAATTCGTGTTGGAAAAGTAGAATTAGAGTAACGAATAATAATTATTAATAATATTTTAAATGTATATAAGGAGGTTATGACTATGGATGAACATGAAGAAATGTTTACCACCAAACCGATATTAAAAGTTGTTGGTGTAGGTGGTGGTGGTGGTAATGCCGTTAATCGAATGATTGAAAATGATTTAAGAGGTGTAGAATACATAGTTGTTAATACCGATTGTCAAGTTTTACGTTTATCAAAAGCTGAACATCGAATCCAAATTGGTAAAAAGTTGACTAGAGGTTTGGGTGCTGGTGCTGATCCGGAAGTTGGTAAAAATGCTGCTTTAGAAAATATTGATGAAATCAATAATGTCGTTAAAGATGCAGATTTAGTATTTATTACCGCTGGTATGGGTGGTGGAACTGGAACTGGTGCTGCTCCAATTGTTGCAAAATGTGCCAAAGACAGTGGTGCAGTTGTTGTAGGGATTGTTACTAAACCTTTTGGTTTTGAAGGAAAGCGCAGAATGCAACAAGCAATTCAAGGAATTGAAGAACTACGTCCATATGTTGATACTTTAATCATTATTCCGAATGATAAATTATTAGAAATGATGGGAAATAATACAACTTATTTAGAAGCATTTAGTAATGCGGATGATATTTTAAGACGTGGTGTTCAAGGCATATCTGATATTATCAATCTTCCTGGCTTAATTAATGTTGACTTTGCTGATGTCAAAACAGTGTTAAAAAATAAAGGTACAGCATTAATGGGAATTGGAATTGCATCAGGTCCTAATCGTGCTGTTGAAGCAGCAAGATTGGCAATTCAAAGCCCATTACTTGAAATTGATATTAATGGTGCTACCGATGCAATCATTCAGATTACTTCAGATAAAGAAATTACAATGGTTGAAATCGATGATATTATTAATGAAATTAGAAATGCATCATCGACAGAAATTGATATTATTCATGGAACTGGCTTTAATTTAGACTTAAAAGGTGAAGTAGTGGTTACAGTTATTGCAACTGGATTTGATAAACCTAAAAATGAATCAAATCAAAACAATGTTCATAATGAAGCAAATAATGAATTACCAAAAGAACCTGAAGTTCAAGTAGCAGGTGGTTCAACTAGTAATGGTAACGAAGGTGAACCTCGTGAAACGAAAGTTCCTAGCTGGTTACAAAATCGTTTTAGGTAATAATTAAAAAATAAAAATAATTTTGAAAGGAAAATAAAAAATGAATAGATTTGTTCTTAATGAAACATCTTACCATGGAAGTGGTGCAATTAACGCAATTGCAGATGAAATGAAAATGCGTGGTTTTAAAAAAGCCATGGTTGCAAGTGATCCTGACTTAATTAAATTCAACGTTACTAAAAAAGTATTAGATGTATTAGAAGCAAATAAATTAGAATATGTAGTATTTTCTAATATTAAAGCTAATCCAACAATTGAAAATGTTCAATCAGGTGTTGAAGCGTTTAAAGCAAGTGGAGCTGATTGTATTGTAGCTGTCGGTGGTGGTTCAAGTATTGATACTGCTAAGGCAATTGCTATTATTATTGCTAATCCGGAATTTGCTGATGTTCGCTCTTTAGAAGGTGTTGCACCAACTAAGAATAAATGTGTACCAATTATTGCAGTTCCAACAACTGCTGGTACAGCAGCTGAAGTAACAATTAATTATGTTATTACTGATGAAGAAAAGAACCGTAAAATGGTTTGTGTTGATGTTCATGATATTCCAGTTGTTGCTGTTGTAGATCCTGATATGATGTCAACAATGCCAAAAGGGTTAACTGCAGCTACAGGTATGGATGCTTTAACTCATGCAATTGAAGGGTATATTACTAAAGGTGCTTGGGAATTAAGCGATATGTTCCATTTAAAAGCAATTGAAATTATTGCTCGTTCCTTAAGAAAAACTGTTAATAATGAACCAGAAGGTCGTTTAGATATGGCTCTTGGACAATATGTTGCTGGTATGGGATTTTCTAATGTTGGTTTAGGTATTGTTCACTCAATGGCACATCCACTTGGTGCTTTATATGATACTCCACATGGAGTTGCAAATGCAATCATTTTACCGACAGTTATGGAATATAACGCTCC
This sequence comes from uncultured Staphylococcaceae bacterium, assembly GCA_964541525.1. Classification (GTDB taxonomy): domain Bacteria; phylum Bacillota_I; class Bacilli_A; order ML615J-28; family CAG-313; genus UBA1737. The sequence continues at coordinate 43,353 of CAZIQF010000006.1, forward strand.
AATGACTGGCGAAAAATATAGAGATATTGCTAAAGCAATGAATGTACCTGGTGTTGATAACATGTCACAAGCAGAATATCGTCAAGCTGCAATCAATGCGGTTAAAGAATTATCAGCTGCAGTAGGAATTCCTAGTTCATTAAAAGGTATTGTGAAAGAAGAAGATATTCCATTCCTTGCACAATCTGCTTATGATGATGCTTGCCGTCCTGGTAATCCACGTGAAACAAGTGTTGAAGAAATTACTGCTTTATATAAGAGTTTATTATAAAAGTAAAGATGAAGATTTTACTCTTCATCTTTTTGCTTTTCTTCTATTTGCGATTCGCTTTCAATTTTAACTCGCATCATTTCTGGGTGACGATAGAAGTACTCATCACCCTCAACAACGGATTTTTTAGGTTTAGTTAAATTTTTTTCCATAGAATCTCCTAAGTTTAATGACGTTATTATTTTAAACAGATAATTAAATTTTATACATTTAAAATGGAAATATGTTATACTGATACAAAAGGAAGTTTTAAAATGCAACAAAATGTAACTGATATTCAAAGTATGATGAAACTTTTTATCCAATACTTTTATCAAAATTTTTCACCTACTTTGGTTATTTTTATTATTTATGTGATTTATTGTGCAGTTTTTATTTGCAATTATTCTTTTAAAGGAATAATTTTATCTTTTATAGGAATTTCATTAGCATATACATGTTATTTATTGATTTATGATATAACGTATATTCAATTTTTAATTTCACTAAGGTTAGATGAGTCGTTAAGATTAATTATCGTACATTATTTTCCTTTCTTTACTTATAGTAAATATGCTCCTTCGAAAGCGATGCCTAAATTTAATAATGAACAATTTGCTTTTTTAAAAACAATATTATCTTCTTCAATTATTAGTAAAGAAAGTATTAAATATGTTCTTCGACTTCAAAAAAAATTATTAAAAATTTGTCAAATATATATTTTGATTCTTACGCTTCCTGAAACAAAATATAATATAAAAAGCGTGAATACGATAGTTATGAATCGCGATGAATTAATTAATAGATTAAGAAAATAGTGATTAAAGTTTATAAAAGTAAGATAGTATTGCAATATAAGGATATTTGTGGTATAATAATAAAAAAGAGGTACATACATGACTGATAATATAAATAATGAAAATGAGTTTTTAGGTTCAAATATTAGATTATTACGTGAAGAAGCAAGATTAACCATTGAAGAATTTGCTGAAAAAGCTGGAGTTAGTGTTGAAGTAGTAAAAATGTGGGAAAATGGAACACTTAAGCCATATACTAAAGAATTAATGGTTATTTGCCCAATTTTAAGAATTCATGAAGAAGATATATTAGAACGTAATTTAGTTGAAGAACGTCAAAGTGCATATAAAAAAATGAAACAAGGACCTAATCGTAAAAATTTTGATTGGTACTATGGAAGTAGAAGTAAATTTATTTTTTATTTATTAGCAGTTATTCTAATTCCCTTAGTTGGATTAATTACTGGGTTATTATTATATAATAATGCGGCGATAGAAGAAGCAAAAGAAATTTGGAATGAAGCTAGTAATGGTGAACCTAATTACTTATTAGAATATGCACATATTATATATGCATATGTTATGGCGGCTATTTGTGGTGGTGTATTTATGATTATTGATGTGGTGAAAAGATTCAGACAATATATTCGAGTTTGGTATATTATCCTTGCTATTTCATTTTCATCAATCATTTTTACTGCAATTATGCTAGTACTAATTCCTTATTATGGATATTGTTTGTATCAAGTCTGTATTAAAAGAGGAAAAAATTAATCGATAACAAGGAGAGAATTGAATGAAAAAAACAACGATTGCTTTGATGTATGATTTTGATAAAACATTATCTTATAAAGATCAACAAGAATATACGTTTATTCCAAGCCTTGGAATGGATGCAAAAACATTTTGGGGTGAAGCAGATCGTATTTCTCGTGAAAATAATATGGATCGTATTCTTGCATATATGTTCTTAATGATTAAACAAGCAAGAAAAAATGATGTTCCAATTACCAAAGAAGCTTTTTTCGAATTAGGGAAAGACGTTATTTTATTACCTGGGGTTAAGACTTGGTTTAAAAGAATTAATGACTATGGTAAAGCCAAAGGAATTAAAATTGAACATTATATTTTATCTTCGGGTTTAAAAGAAATTATGGAAGGAACACCTATTGCGAAATATTTTAAGCGAATTTATGCTTGTGAGTTCCATTATAATACTAATGGTAATGCTGATTGGCCAAGTCAAGTTGTTAATTACACAACTAAAACTCAATTTATTTTTAGAATTTCTAAGGGTGCATTAGATCTATATGATGATTCAGCAGTTAATTCTTATATGTCACCGACAAGAAGGAGTGTTCCTTATCAAAATATGATTTATATTGGTGATGGAATGACTGATGTTCCTTGTATGAAATTAGTAAGGGAACGCGGTGGTGAATCAATTGCTTTATATCATGGTAAAAATAAAGATCGTGTTCAAAAATTATTATTAGAAAATCGCGTTGGCTATGTTTGTCCGGCTAATTATTCAAAAGGTAGTGAATTAGAAGTTTTGATTAAAAAAGTTATTGATAAGATGGTTATTGCTGATGCACTTGCAAAAGAGCATGAAATAGAATTTGAAGAAGCTAAACAAGGACAAAACAGTAAAGAAGGTGAATAATAATGAACAATCAAAAAATATTTACCGGTGTTTTAATTGGATATTTAGTTAGTCTAGTTGGATTAATGTTAACAATTTTAATTTGTGCCTTTTTAAAAGTAAAGATTTTAGGTATTTTGATTATCATTTTTATGCTACTTGTCGTTATTGGTTATGTTTTAATCACGATCTTAAAGACGACTTTATTTAGGTACGAATGTAGCGTTTGTCATCATACTAAAAAGATGAGTTTTGGCGAAAGTTTATTTGCTGCACGTAGTGATGATGCAAGATTACTTAAATGTCCATATTGTCATGCTGATACTTATATGGAACGAGTTTGTAAATAATGAATTTAGATTATGAAAATCAGTGTTTAGAAAAAGCAATTGTTAGTGCTTTAGAAGAACAATCTAAAATGACAATAGGTGTTCAAAGTGAACATACATTGCATCGGGTGTTGAAGTTTTATTTAAGTGATAATTTACAAAATCATGAAGTTTTAATCAATAAAATGTATGCTGATGTGGTAATTGATCAGCATATTTATGAAGTTCAGACTAAAAATTTTAATCTTTTACGAAATAAGTTAGAACGTTTTTTACCGGATTATGATGTTACAATTGTATATCCGATTGCGTTAAATAAAATGATTTATTTGTTCAATGATAATGGTGAACTAATTAAAGAATTTAAAAGTCCTAAACATTCAAAACTATTTGATGTAATGTTAGAATTATATAAAATTAAAACCTTCTTAACTAATAAACACTTACATCTTAAAATTATAATCTTAGATCTTGATGAGCATCGCTTAGAAAAAGCTAAAACTTATAGAAGTAGAAAAGGATTTGAAAGAATAAATCAAATTCCAAGAAAGATTCATCAAGTATATGATTTTCAATCACTACTTGACTTTAAAAATGAATTGTTAAAATATGATTTACCAACACAATTTGATTCTAAACTTTTTTCGAAAAAATGTCGAATTAATATTAAAGGAGCTAGAATTGCGTTAAATGTTCTTGCTTATTTAGAAGTTGTAGAAATTGTTGGTAAAAAGGGAAATAGTTATATCTATCAAATAAAACTAAAATGAACAAGTATCGTTTTAGTTTTTTATTTTTGTCATAAAAAAAACTACATTATTAAAAATAATGTAGTAGGATTGTTATTATTTATTTTCTTCAATAGCTTGAATTAAAGCTTTTGATAACTGATCGGCACAACTTGTTGGTCGAGGCCCACAAGTATTACCATTTAGTATGTTATATATTTCTTTTGCATCTTTACCTTCAATTAGTTTAGAAATAGCTCTTAAATTTCCAGAACATCCTCCTAGGAAACCAACATTATGAATTTTATTGTTTTCATCTATATCAAAACTAATCAATCTTGTGCAAACACCAGTTGGTGTGTATTCAATATGTTTCATATGATTCCTCCTATATTAAAATTATACTAAAAAATGACTGGTTTTGCCATATCTTTGCTTAAAGAACAAAATGATTTTTTTAAAAATCTACTTAGTGATTAAACTTTAGTTTTATAAGAAGCATTTTATATTGTTACTCGCGATATGGAATTTTCCTATAAATAAAAAAGTTCTTAAATTGCTTAAGAACTTTTTTAATAATTATCAGTCGTTAATTATTTAGTGTTAGTGTTTAATTGACTTTGAGCCATTGAAACTAGACGACGAGTGATTTCGCCACCAACACTACCATTTTGACGTGCTGTTGCGTTAGGGCCTAAATTAACACCTAATTCATTAGCGATTTCATATTTCATTTGTGAAACAGCATTTTCAGCACCAGGTACAACTAATTTTTGTTTTCCTGTATAAGATGAGTTATTCATGATTTTCACCTCCTGTAAAAATAGTATGTACCAAAATTATTGATTTAATCATTATTAATCATACCAATTTATGGATTAGAAAATCTCATCTTCATTTGAATTAAAAATGTCTAAATGTTGATTTGATTTAATTACATATTTTGTGGTATTTTGAATAGCTTCATCTATTAATGTTTGATAATCAAATTTTTCCTCTTCTTGTCTGGCTTTAATGTTTAATGGCTTGATTTGAGGATGCTTTGGAACAAAGACAGTACAACAATCTTCATATGGTCTAATGGAAATATCATAGGTATTAATTGCTTCAGCAATTTTAATGATTTCACTTTTATCAAAAGTTGCAAGAGGCCTAATGACAGGAATATTTACTACTTCCGAAATTGTTGCGATGCTTTCTAGTGTTTGACTGGCAACTTGTCCGATATTTTCACCATTAACAATTGCCAGTGATTTTGTTTTTAGAGCTAACTTTTCACCGATTCGATACATCATTCTTCGCATAATCGTGATTCCATAGTCTTCTCTACAATGCTCATAGATGGCAGCTTGAATTTTGGTGAATGGAACAATATGTAAGTTGATACTTTGATATTCAGTATAACAAGTCAGTTTTTCTAATAGATCAATTACTTTTTGAACAGCTAAATCAGATGTATAAGGTGGTGAAGCATAATGAACAGCTTCAATTGTCATTCCTTTTTTAAGGGTTAAGTATCCAGCAACAACACTATCGATGCCACCAGATACCATTAACATAACTTTACCTATTGATCCTGCAGGCATTCCACCCATTCCATAATAGATTTTAGTAAAAATAAATGTTCCTTCATATCTAACATCTAAATGGATAGTGATTTCGGGGTTATGGACATCCGCAGTTAGTCCTTCGATTTTTTTGAATAAAAAGCGACTTACTTCCTTGGTTATTTCTAATGATGTCATTGGGAAGTTTTTATCACCACGATTAGTATCAACTTTAATTGTTTTTAATCCTGATTGTAATTCTTGACTTAAAATTTCATAAGCATTTTGACAGATATCATCTAGATTAGAATTACATTTAGATACAACTGAAAATGAATAAATCCCTGGAATTTTTTGTAAAATTTCAACAATTTCAGCGGTATCTGTACCATTTAAAATGATATAAAAGCGAAGTCCTCGACTATCATATGCTAATTTTTCATAGTGACTTAAAGCTCGTTTAATGCTATTATTAATTCGATTAATAAACTGATTACGGTTGCTTTTTTTCAATGCAAGTTCTCCGTATCTAATTAAAATATGATCTTCCATAATTATTTGGTTCCTATCTCTTTAATTTTTGTGATTAGTAAATCTAATTCTTCAAAAGTTGTTTCATCACTTAAGCTAATTCTGATGGTGTTAATCGGTAAGTTTTGATCTTTTAAAGTATAGATTAAAGTATTTTCTTGTTCTTTGGCTTTTGAATTGCATGCTGAACCAGTTCCAACGATAATTCCATTATTTTCTAAAAAGTGAAGAACTGTTTCTCCTTTAATTTGCTTAAATGTAATGCTTAAAATATATGGTGATTGATGTTTGTTTATATTGAGAATTAGATATAATTCGTTTTTTAATGCGTTAACTAAATATTCATATTTTTGACATACATTTAGATATTTTTCTTGTATATCCACACTAGCAAGATTAATTGCTTTGGCCATTACCACAGCACCGGCTAAATCAACCGTACCAGGCCTTATTCCATTTTGTTGATGTCCTCCCTGCATGAAACATAAATTAATTCTTTCATTATAGATAAGGGCACCTGTTCCTTTTAGACCATTTAATTTATGACCACTTAAAGTGATTAAATCAAGGTCATTAAAGGCAAAATCAGGCACAATTTTACCAAAACCTTGAACCGCGTCGACATGGAGCTTACATCTAGGATATTTTTTAACAATATTAATAATCTCTTTAATCGGAAAAACGGCTCCTGTAATATTATTAATCCACATAATTGAGACTAAAATGGTTTCATTAGTTAAAGCCTTAGCTAAAGCATTAAGGTCTAAATTTCCATGATCATCATAGCTCAAATAGGTTACTTTAAATCCTCGCTTTTCTAAATCTTTGAAAACTTTTAATACCGATGCATGTTCAAATACAGTAGTTATAATCTGTTTTGGATTACTGAAGTAAGGATGGCATACACCATAAATCGCCGTATTATTTGCTTCGGTCGCTCCAGATGTAAATAACACTTTTTTATGATTAACTTTTAGAGTATCACAAATGACATTGACCGATTTTTGAAGTAGGTTATTACCTTTAACTCCTAAAGCATAGAGACTTTCGGTATTATACCAATATTCATTGGTAATTTTTTGATGTAATTTTACTAAATCATCTTTTGGTTTAGTAGTTGCAGTATAATCAAAATAAATCATAATTTAGCTCTCTTTTTTTTATTTTTTGATTGTATTATATCACAAATTTAATAAAACAACAAGATGAAAGATTTTTATAATACTATTATTTGAAAAAATTCAATGATTATGTTATAATTTTAACAAGAGGTGAAAATAATATGAGTGATTATGAATTTAAAATTCCAGAAAATTACGATGAAGCATATAAACTAAAACAAGAACTTCTAGAAAAAATTAATGCTTATAATACAGCATTATTTAATGGTGAAGAACTTCCATATAGTGATGAAGAAATTGATATGCTTCAAGAAGAATATCAAATCTTAAATGATCATTTAGCTCTTTCTCAAGAAGAAAAAATGATGAAATTAACAGAAAACGATAAAGTTGTCAAAGAAGATGGAACGGTTGAAGTAAAAGAAACCATTTGGGATAAAATTCATTGGGTCGTTTATCTATATGGATTTATTTCTACTATTTTTGCATGTGGAATCTTAACAAAGCCAATCGGTAATACCTCAATGAATGGTTTTATGAATAGTTGTTTCGAAAAAGCCTATAATGAAGGGGTTGGGATGTATGATTTTGCGAAGAGCGAATATATGATGGGGGGATTTGAATTTTATTTTAAATTTATTTTATCATATCTTTGGTTTCCGCTTTTAATCATTATATTATCAACTGTGATTTACTTGATTTTTAGAAAGAAAAATGATGTTAATGCTAAAGTTACAAAATGGTTGTTAATTGTTCATATTGGTTTAACTGTCATTAGTCTAGCACTTATTATGATTTTAGGTGAATTTAAAACTTGGAAAGAGTTCTTTGAACAACTAGATTATCAATATGCTATTTATTATTATCGTTTGGAATACTATGGTGGATACTAATTATTATGAAAATTATTAGTTCACTTAACAATACCTTGATTACGAGTTTAGTCGGATTAAAAGATAAAGCGAAACGCTTAGAAACATCAATGTTTTTAGTTGAGGGTTATCATTTAGTTGAAGAAGCATCAAAGCTTTCACTTTTAGAAATGATATTATCAACTGATGAAGTGGCTCTAAAACGTTTTAATGCGAAAGAGGCATATTTAGTAAATGATGCGATTATTAAAAAGTTATCAACAACTAAAACACCACAAAATATTATTGGTGTGGTTAAAATGCCAAGTCTAGATAGTTTAAATAATCTAATTACTAAAAATAATTTAAAAGTTGTGATTCTTGATGATGTTAGTGATCCAGGTAATCTAGGAACAATTATTCGAACGACGGCTGCACTCGGATATGATGCAGTAGTAGCAAGTTTAAATACGGTTGATTATTATAATGAAAAAGTGATTAGAGCATCTCAAGGTGCGATTTTTCGAGTTAAACTTTTAAAACAAAATTTAGCAGAAGTTATCAAAGAATTAAAAAATAGTGGGGTTAAAATCTTTGGTACAAGTTTAAAACAAGCAATAAAGATAGACCAAGTTAATCATGAAAATCGCTTTGGTGTTGTCTTTGGTAATGAAGCTCATGGTGTTAGTGATGAAATATTAGCCCTTACTGATTGTAATTTAGTAATTCCAATGCATAATGATGTTGAAAGTCTTAATGTTGGGATTGCATCAGCAATTGTTATGTGGGAATTAAATCAATAAAAAACCTATAACTAAATTGAACTGATTATGGTTCATTATTAGTTATAGGTTATTTTTATACTTTAAAACACGAACCGCCAATAAATTCACGAATTAGTGAGTTACATGGAATCGCACTTTCATCAGGGATATCTTTAAAATATTTTAAGTATTTAATTAATCGATTGGCAATAACATATTCTTTTGATGTTTTAGGAATCTTTAATAATTCCGGTAATGCATATTTTTTAAAGACACATAGTTCATAAGAAAGTTCACTATTAAAAACAAAATTAGCTCCTTCTTGATTTGGATAAATCCATTTAAATTCACCATTACGAACACTTTGCCACATTGAAATTGTTTCTTCTGCTGGGCAATTTCTAAACTTCATATCGCGAACAATTCTGCGAATTAATCTTAAATCAGTTGTTGATAACGGTGAGTGATCATCGATATTGATTTGCATTTGTGGTGCAATATATACTTTATATTTTTGGTGTTTAGGAATTGATGATGTTAATTTTTCATTTAACGCATGAATTCCTTCAATCATAATTGGTGTTAAGTCATTAATCTTAAGCGTTTTACCAATCTCTCTTTGACCTGTTTTAAAATTATATTTAGGTAGGGTCACTTCTTCACCGTTGATTAAATCAAATAGATTTTTATTGAAAAGTTCAATATCCAAACAGTTAATATGTTCTAAATCACATTCACTGATATCTTTAACTCCTTGAATTTTGGCGATTTCTGGTTTTGATAGATAATAATCATCCATTGAAATCATAATTGGATTAATACCTCTGGACATTAATTCAATTCTTAAACGATTACAAAATGTTGTTTTTCCCGAAGAAGATGGTCCAGCAATACAAATTAGTCTAATATCTTCAATTTCTTTTTTAATATTTAATCCTAATTCTGCTAACATATTAGTATGTTTTGTTTCACAAGTTTGAATGAAATCCGTAATATTTTCTTCTTCAATTTTATGGTTAATCCCAACAATTGATGATGTATTGGTTAATTCACCCCATGTACTAGCTTGTTTTAGGGTTCTACCATATGTTGGTTCTTCCTGAAAATTAGGAATTTGGGCATTTAATTCATATCTAGGATATTGAATAATTAATCCGGGACTATATGGGCGAATAATGTAATTTTTAAGCAGTGAAGTATTAGGCAACATATAACAATACATATAGTCATAATACTCTCCACACCGATAAAGATGGACAATTTTGTCGGGACGATATTTTAAGATATTAACTTTATCATCATGCTTTAATTTCTTGTAAATTTCAATTGCTTCTTTAACTGTTAATGTAACGCGCTCAATTGGCAGAGCAGAAGCGATAATACGTTTTACTTCAGCAATTACTTGTTCTGTATAATGGCTCATTTTTTCATCTTTATTTAAGATATAGCAGAAGATTGAACGACTAACATTATAACTAAACTTAATGTCTAAATCAGGATATAAATTATAAAATGCCATTGAAATAACATATCTTAAAGTTGCTTCATAGGCACGCCCAGCTTCAATATGATTTAAACCATATAAAGTAATTGTGTCACCTTGATTTTCTTTATGTAAAGTAAAACTAAGCTCTTTAATTAAATTATTAACTTGACAAATTAAGTATTGATCTAATTCTTCTTTGGTTAGTAGTTCATAGACTTTTGTTCCTTCTTCAAAATTAACAATACGATTATTTAATTTTAACTGATACATTTTTTACCTCCTTTTTATTTTTTCGTTTCTAGTATATAGTATTTTACCAAAAAAAATGCTGAATTAAAAGTAAAAGTATAATTTTTTTATTGAAACAGATAAAAAAGTGATATCTTACTTGACTTTTTTGTTTGTTTATGGTAATATACTTATAGCAATCAATATTAAACAAGGTGAGCTATTTAAAAAGGCTCACCCTTTGTTATGAAAGGTGGAAAGGATAATGATTGATATAGTTAAAATAAAAGAATATAGTTTAGATGTTGTAAACAAGCATCATAAAACATTGGTTGATGTTCTTGATGTATTTGAATATGGTATTAATATTATTCGGGTAATTATTGATGATCCTAATACTTTTGACCTTGATATTGATGAGGTTGCGTCAATCAATCAAGAACTATTAGATTTAGTTAATGACTTACTTCCAGATGAATATTATTTAGAAGTAACAAGTGTTGGTGTTGAACGTGAATTAGTTACGGATGAAGATTTTACTAAAGCCATTAGTAAATATGTCTATGTTTCTTGTTATGAAAAACATCCAGATGTGAAACTAAAGGAGTTTTATGGTGACTTGTTATCGTTTGATAATGAAACCATTAAGATTAACGTTAAGATAAAAAATCGACAAAAAGAAATTGAAATTGCAAAAGCAAAAATTGCAAAAATAAGACTTGCAGTAAAATTTTAAGAAGGGAATGATTTAAAAAAATGATTAGTAAAGGTTTTTATGAACAATTAGAAGTGATTGCTGATGCTCGTCGCTTAGAAAAGGCAGATGTATTAAAGGCAGTAGAAATTGCATTGATTAAAGGTGTACAAGCAGAAGGACATACTGGAATTATTGAAGTTGAATTTAATGATGAACAAAAGAAAGTTAGAATTTCGGAAACATTTAATGTTGTTGCTGAAATTGATCCTGAACTAGAATTAGAAGGTCAAATTACTTTAGAACAAGCCAAAGAGATTCGGGATAGAGTTAGAGTCGGTTCAGTAATTAAAAGAGAAATTCCTTTTTCAGAAATTGGTAGAAAAGGTGCAACTCGTTTTAAAACAACATTTATTCAAAATCTAAAAGAGTTAGGCTATAAACGTGCCTATGAATATTTTAAAGGTTTGGAAGGTGAAGTTGTTACGGCTTATGTTGAAAAAGCTACCGATAAATATGTTATTTTAAATCTTGGTATGGATACTCAATCATTTATGCCAATTGAAGATGGACTTGCTGGTGAAACTTATACTCAAGGTAAACAAATTAAAGTAACAGTTACCAAAGTCGAAGAAACAACAAAGAGTCCTAAAGTCTTAGTATCGCGTTCAAATAAAGAAATTATTAAACGTTTATTTGAATTATATATTCCTGAAATTGCTTCTGGTGTAATTGAAGTGATGGGAATTGTGAGAGAACCAGGTAACAGAACTAAAATTGGCATTAAATCAAATAATCCCAATGTCGATGCTAAAGGTGCTTGTGTTGGGGTGAATGGAGCTAGAATTAAACAAATTAATCAAGCATTAAATGGTGAAAGAATTGATATTTTTGAATGGAACGAAAATCCAATTTTATTGATTGCAGAAGCATTAACTCCAGCTAAAGTTATTTCGGTCTTAATTGATGAAGCAACACACAAATCAGTTGTTATTGTCCCTGATGATCAATTTAGTTTAGCAATTGGTAAAGGTGGGCAAAATGTTCGTCTTGCTTCTCAAGTTACTAGTTGGAAAATTGATATTAAAGATGAAACTACAGCATATCGTGAAGAAATTCGTTTCAAACCTAATGTATATACAGCATAACATTTAAGGTGATAGAATGAAACAAACTGTGGTAAAAAAAGTACCGATGCGTAAATGTGTGATTACTGGTAATCAACTACCTAAAAAAGATTTATTTAGAATAGTTAGAGAACCTTCAGGAATTGTATCAATTGATGATGGTGGCAAAGTTAAGGGACATGGTGTTTATCTATCTAAAGATCAAGCTGTAATCTTGCAAGCTAAAAAACGTCATGCGTTAGATCGTCACTTAGAAGTCAAAGTTGAAGATACTATTTATGATGAATTACTAGCGAGGTTAAATAATTAATGCATAAGGTATTAATGTTATTAGGGCTTGCAAAACGAGCAGGAAAAATTATTGTCGGAACTGATGCAGTAATCAGCAAATTACAAGATAATAAATTAAAATTAATTTTTGTAGCTAGTGATAGTTCATTATCTACAATCGATAAATTAGAAAAAAAGGCGTTTTATTATAACGTCCAAGTTATAAAATCTTTTTCATCAATTGAATTAAGTCATAGTTTAGGAACCCTTCATAATAAAGTTATTGGTATAACAGATGAAGGATTTGCAAAAAAGATGATTTCTGAACTTAATGAAAAAGTAGAAAGAGAGCAAACTAATGAAAGTTAAAGAAGTAGCAGAATTTTTAAAGATTTCTAGTGATGAATTACTTAAATTACTAAAAAATGTATCAATGTCACAAACATATACCATTGATAGTGAACTAGATAAAAACTTAGAAAAGAAACTTGCTAAAAAATATGGTGTGCCATATCCATTTAAAACGAAGGCTAAGCCTGCTCCTGCAAAAGTTGCAGCAGCGGTAAAGGTACCACCAGTAGCACCAAGTGAACCTAAAAAGGTTGCACCAAAGGATAAACCAGAACCTGGCAAACAAAGTAGTAATAAACCAAGTAATGCAAAACCAGAATCTGGCAAACAAAGTAATAATAAACCAAATAATGCAAAACCAGAATCTGGCAAAGCAAACAGTAATAAACCAAATAATGCAAAACCAGAATTTGGCAAAGCAAACAGTAATAAACCAAATAATGCAAAACCAGAATCTAATAAATCAAATAATAATAAACAAAATAATCACCCAGTTAATATTCCATCTTACAAAGATGAAATTGTTGAGACAGTTGTTGATGAAGAATTTTTAGATAAGTATGATGAATTTTTAGCTGATAACCAATATGATGGTGGTCAAAATTCAAGAATTAAACCAAAAGTTAGAACTTCAGAACAAGTTAATCGTAAGAAACCTAAACAACAAAAGAGCCGTGCAGAAAAAATTGCTGGTACTATCAATCAAAAGAAAGAAGAAAATGTTCTTTACTATGAATTAAATATGACAACAATGGATGTTGCTGAAGCTTTGGGAATTTCAGTAACTGATTTGGTTAAAAAATTATTTACATCAATGGGGGTCTTTGCTTCGGCAACACAAACATTAGATCGTGATACAATTGAACTGATTGCGATGGAATATAATTTTGAAGTCAAAGATAAACAAATTACCGATTTAATTCGTTTCGATGAAATTACGATTGAAGATGATGAAAAAGATTTAGTATCACGTCCAGCAATTGTTACAATTATGGGCCACGTTGACCATGGTAAAACAACTTTATTAGATACAATTAGAAGTAGTCATGTTGTTCGCGGTGAAGCTGGTGGAATCACACAACATATTGGTGCATATCAAGTTCAAAAAGATGGTAAATTAATTACCTTTATTGATACTCCAGGGCATGCTGCTTTCACAGAAATGCGTGCAAGAGGTGCAGAGGTAACTGATATTGTTATTTTAGTCGTTGCTGCTGATGATGGTGTGATGCCACAAACGAAAGAGGCAATTGAACATGCACAAGCTGCTGGTGTTCCAATTATTGTCGCAGTCAATAAAATGGATAAACCTTCGGCTAATCCAGATCGAGTTAAACAAGAATTAATGGCATACAACCTAGTTTGTGAAGAATGGGGTGGAGATACCATCTTTGTTCCAATTTCAGCACTTACTGGTAGTGGGGTAGCTGAATTACTAGAAATGGTTATTCTACTTAGTGAAATGAAAGATTACAAAGCTAATCCAAATCGTCTTGCTGTTGGTACAGTTATTGAAGCTCGTCTTGATAAAGGACGTGGACCAGTTGCAACGTTACTTGTGCAAAATGGAACATTAAAAGTTGGTGACATGATTGTTGTTGGTACAACCTATGGTAAAGTTCGTGCAATGCAAGATGAACATGGCAAAGTGGTTAAATTAGCTGCTCCAGCTAAACCTGTTGAAATTACAGGTCTTGCAGAAGTACCATTTGCTGGTGAAAAATTTATGGCACTAGAAGATGAAAGAAAAGCTCGTGCGATTGCTGAAGTTCGTGCTCAAAATAAATTCAATGAAGAAATGGGAAGTAATCGTGCAGCTTCACTTAATGATATTTTATCCGAAGCTAATGGTGAATTAAAGATTCTTAACTTAATTATTAAATGTGATGTTCAAGGTTCAATTGAAGCAATTAGAGGCTTAGTGGAAAAAATTCAAATTGAAGGTACAAAAATTAATATTATTAGTGCTCGTGTTGGTGGCATTACAGATAATGACTTAAGTTTAGCCATTGCTTCACATGCGATTATTGTTGGTTTTAATATTCGTCCAACAAGCCAAATTAGTGATCTTGCGAAAGAAAAGAAAGTTGAAATCCGTTTATATAACATTATCTATAAATTACAAGAAGATATTGAAAAAGCTGCTAAAGGGATGCTTGATCCAGTCTTTGAAGAAAAAATTACTGGTGAAGCTGAAGTTCGAGAATTATTTAAAATTTCTAGAGTTGGAACAATTGCGGGATCAATGGTAACTCGTGGTGAAATTAGACGTGGTGGAAGTATTCGGGTTATTCGTGACAGTATTGTTATTTATACTGGAAAAATCGCTGGACTACGCCGTTTTAAAGAAGATGTTAAAGAAGTTAAAGAAGGTTATGATTGCGGTATTACGATTGAACACTTTAATGATCTTAAAGTCGGTGATCGTCTTGAATGCTTCGTAATGGAAGAAACTGAAAGAGAGTAATTATGGGATATCGCATTGAAAGAGTTGAAAAGATTATTGAAAGAGAACTTGCTAATATTATTTTTAGTGAAGTTCATAATGAATTGTTAAAATATGTATCAATTACTAAAGTAGCACTAAGCAAAGATATGAGTGTTGCTTTAGTATGGTACACTGTATTAGGTAATGATGGTGAAATTGAAGCAACTAAGAAGGCATTAGAACCAGCAAAAGGCTTTTTTAGAAGTGAACTTGCCCATCGCCTTGATTTAAGAAAAACACCAGAACTTCGTTTTAAATATGATGAATCTTTAACTTATGGTAATCATATTAGTGAAGTATTAGAAAATTTAAAAAAATAAAGGAGTAAATTTATGCGTTTAACTGGGATTCTTTTACCGATCTTTAGTTTGCCTAATTCGTATGGAATTGGAACTCTAGGTAAAGAAGCTTATCAATTTGTTGATTTTTTAAATAATGCTAAACAATCATATTGGCAAGTATTGCCGATTGGACCTACATCTTATGGTGATTCACCATATCAATCATTTTCTTCATTTGCAGGGAATCCATATTTTATTGATCTAGATACACTTCAAGAAGAAGGATTACTAGCAAAACATGAATATGAACATTTATTTGATGAGTCACTACAAATTGATTATGGTAAACTATATGCAACAAGATATAAGGTATTACAACTTGCATTTAGTCGTTTTGATTTAAGTCGATTAAATGCATTTGAACAAGAAAATCATGATTGGTTAGAAGATTATGCTTTATTTATGAGTATTAAAGACCACTACAATGGTGCTTCATTTTTAGAATGGGATGATGCATTTAAATTAAGGGAAGAACAAACGATTGCTAAATTCAAAAAAGAACATCTTGATGAAATTAATTTTTGGAAATTCTTACAATATGAATTCTTCAAACAATGGAATGCATTAAAAACATATGCTAATAGTAAGGATATTAAAATCATTGGTGATATGCCTATTTATACAGCCTTAGATTCAGCTGATGTATGGAGCGATCCTTCACAATTTTTACTAGATAAAGATTTAAAACCAGTATTAGTTGCGGGCTGCCCACCAGATTATTTTTCACCAAAGGGTCAACTTTGGGGCAATCCGATTTATAACTATAAGAAAATGAAAGAAAATGGTTATGAATGGTGGATTAGAAGAGTCGAACTTGCCCATCAATTATTTGATGTAATTAGAATTGATCATTTTAGAGGATTCGAAGCATATTATGCTATTCCATTTGGTGATGAAGATGCAACAGGTGGTAAATGGCATAAGGGACCTAATACTAGTTTATTTAAAGCAATTAATAAAAAATTAGGTGATATTGATATTATTGCTGAAAACTTAGGGTTTATCACTCCAAGTGTTGAAAAGATGTTAAATATATTGAAATATCCAGGAATGAAAATTTTACAATTTGGTTTTGATCCAAATGGTGATAGTGATAGTATGCCACATAATTTATCATATAATAATGTTGCATATCCTGGTACACATGATAATCCACCTATTTCTAGCTGGTATCAAACTTTAAGTGATGAAGAAAAACGTTTTGTTCATGAATATTTAGATTTTGATAATCCTTATGAAATTGGTAATAAAGTAATTAACGCAACCCTTGCTTCTGTATGTTACCTTGCGATTATTCCTTTCTATGATTATCTACAAAAAGGCAGTGAAGCAAGAATCAATACACCATCTCAACTTGGTGGTAACTGGATGTGGCGAATGGAAAAGAATGATATGAATCAAGATCTATGTCGCTATATTGCAAGAAAAACTGTTTTATATCGTCGAAATAAATAAAACAAAAAATAAAGGTGATTTATGGATATCGAAGTTAAAGAACATATTAAAGCTAAACTTTCACTAGTACCAAATAAACCAGGCTGTTATCAAATGTATAATAAACAAGGAATTATTATCTATGTTGGTAAAGCTAAAAACTTAAGCAATCGACTACGTAGTTATTTTACTGGTAGCCATGATGCAAAAACAACCCAAATGGTTAGTGAAGTAGTAAATTTTGAATATATTATTACTCATAGTGAAACTGAAGCCTTTCTATTAGAACATAACTTTATTAAAGAACATCGTCCATTTTATAATATTCTATTAATGGATGATAAAACATATCCATATATCTGTTTGACTGGTGAAGAACATCCAAGATTAATTGTAACTAGAGATCTTTCTAAAAATAAACGAAAATCCAAAAATCGTTATTTTGGACCTTATCCGAATATTAAAGCTTGTCGTGAAATTGTTGAAGTTTTAAATAAAGTCTATCCTTTTCGTAAATGTAACCAAATTCCTAAGAAACATTGTTTATATTATGATTTAGGACAATGTTTAGCTCCATGTGAAAATGCAGTAAAAGCTAGCGATTATGAGACATATATCCAAAGTGCAATTAAATTTCTTAATGGTAATGATACAGTTTTACTAGACTTGTTAAATGAATTGATGATTAAAGCGAGTGAAAATCTCGAATTTGAAAGAGCAATTGAATATCGAAATATCATTAATAGTACCGAGATTTTAATTGAAAAACAAACGATGACGTTAAATGATGGTAAGACTAGAGATATATTTGGTTTTTATGTTAAAGCTGAAAAAGTTTGTATACAAGTATTACATATGCGTAATGGTCGAATCATTGAACGAAATGGTGAGGTCTTTGATTTAGTTGATAATTTAGATGATCTGATTATTTCTTATATCTATGCTTTCTATGATTCAGGTAATCTAGTTCCTCAAGAAATCTTAGTACCATATTTAGAAGGTATTAGTATTATTAGTGAACTATTAAAAGTTAAGGTGTTGATTCCTGTTCGTGGGATTAAGAAAAAACTTGTTGATTTAGTAACCGAGAATGCTTGTAATAATTTAGAAAATATTGATAAATTAAGATTAATTAAAATGAGTAAGACGAAAGAACCATTAGTGGAATTATCGGCGTTATTAAAGATTGAATATCCGAAAGTAATTGAATTATTTGATAACTCGAACATTCAAGGTGCAAGTCCTATCTCTGCGATGGTTACCTATATTGATGGAATTAAATCACCAAAAGATTATAGAAAGTATAATGTCAAAACCGTAGTTGGTGCTGATGATTATCATACGATGCAGGAAGTATTAACTAGAAGATATACAAGAGTAATCAAAGATAATTTGCGAAAACCTAATCTAGTGATTGTCGATGGTGGAACGTTACAAGTTAATGCTTGCAAAATTGTTTTTGAAAAATTAAAGATTACTGATATAAATGTTATTGGTCTAGAAAAAGATGATAATCACCGTACCAAAGCAATTATTACGAGTGATTTACAAGAAATTATGATTGATAAACATAGCAATTTATTTTTGTTGTTAGAAGCAATGCAAGATGAAGTTCATCGCTTCGCCATTAGTTTCTTTAAAACTAAACATACCCAAAATACTTTCCAAAGTATGCTTGATGAAATTGAAGGGATTGGTAAAAAACGTAAAATGATTTTACTTAAAAATTTTAATTCGATTGAAGAAATTAAAAATACAACTGTTGAACGATTACAATCTTATGGATTTCCTAAAGAAGTTGCAGTAAAATTATTAGAAACATTAAATCATAATTAAAAGTCACCACATCACCAAAATAATCATAATATAAAATGAAGGAAAAGGTGATGTATTTTGAAAAAAGGTTTTTTGACACCTAGAGAAAGAGAAATTTTTGAATTATTAGTCAATCAATATGATACCAATCGGATTGCTGAAAAGTTAGTTATTAGTACGAAGACCGTGCGTAACCATATCTCAAATGTAATTCAAAAACTAGGTGTAAGTGGAAGAAGCCAAGCTATTTTAGAATTAATTAAAATAGGTGAAATTAAATTTAAGTAGAAAGGAAAAAATTATGCAAACATTTTGTGGTATGATTCGTTCAGTATATCAAGATGATCGAATATTTGAATTACTTTATAAAAAACGCATCATGTATTTTCATTTAACAAGAAGTCAAATGAAAAAATTTCAACCATATCTACAAGATGGTTTGTATGTTTTTTTTAAAGCTTTTGATGAAACCAAAAAAATTGGTCGTTTTAATTGTTATGATGTAATTAATTTTATTAAATTAGTTAGACATGTTGGCAGAAAGACTATTTGTTATTATGATGTTCAAACAATAAAAGAAGGAGTAAGAAAAGTTTTAAATAAAGATGGGTATCGTTTATTTATTGATTTAGAATTTACAATGCCTCCTTATAATTATAGTCATAATTCTGATCAAGTCTTTTATTCAGAAATCGTTCAATATGGAATGTATTTAGAAGATCCTGATGGAATCATCATTGATTCAGCCGAAGGATTAGTTAAACCAATCTGTGAATTAGGAATTAGTGATCGAATGTTTGAATTTTTACATATATCAAAAGAAAAGTTAAAAAAAGCTCCGCCATATTCAGCGTTTTATAATGTTTTAAAGGACTTTGTGATGTATTATCAACCAACGATTTATGTGTGGGGAAAAAATGATTATTTAATGATTGATAAGTCTTATAAGTTACATCAAGTTAAACCCATTACAGAAAGAAAACATTTTGTTAATTTAATGCAAATTATTAAAAATTATTATAGTTTAAAAAATGATATAGGATTATTTGCAGCATTTGACTTATTAGGTTATAAACCACCACTCGAAATTCAAGATCATAATGCATTACACGATGCCCAAGCTACAGTTGAAATATTCCATTTATTTGAAAAGGAGATTAAAGAGTAAAGATATTAGATGAGTGATTTTTTTCAGTTTCCAACAACCAAACCTGCTTGTGGAGGATTTTCAATTGGACATCTTGTCTTTTTGATCTTCTGCATTTTCTTAATTATTATCGGGGTTATACTTACAGTTAAATATGTTCAGGATATGAATAAATTCCTATTGTCAATCGGAATAGGAGCATTACTTTTTGAATTAATTAAAATTGTTTGGGGAACGAGTGTTAATCGGTATGAAGTTTGGGTTGAATATTTACCACTATGGTTCTGTAGTTTATTTGTACCTGCAAGTATTCTTGCTTCAGTTACTAAAGGAAGAGTAAGACATCTTGCAATTTCCTTTATGTTTTATGGTGGTATTGTTGGTGGAGTTGCTTATTTATTATTTCCAACAACTAGTTTATACAAATTTCCAGCTTTTCACTTTTTATCATTTCATAGTATGCTTTATCATACAATGATGGTATATACTGGACTTGTAATTATGATTAAAAAATTGATTGTTCCAAGTCTTAAAGATTTCTTACCATACTTTATTTTTACAACAGTATTTTGTATTATTTCTTATGTAATTAATCAAATCTATGATACTAATTTTATGTTTTTAAATGAAACATCAAATAATGATATCCTAAAACTATTGATGAATCTTACTAAAGGATTTTATCCAGTAGCACTAACATTATTTCAAAATATTGGGACATTCTTTATATCACTAGGTATCTTTAAGTTAGTTAAGATAAAAAATAAATTATAAATAAATATTATAAATAAAATATTAAAGAAAGGAGGAAAAAGGTGGAAAATCAAAAGAATGAAACTTTGAAAATGGTTAAAAAACCACATAAAGTAGTTAACAAGAGTAAAAATCAAAATCATCAAAAACCAAAGATGAATCACCCAACTGCTAAACAAACTAATGTTCAAACCAAAAATGAACAAATAAATCAACAATCGCCAAATAAACTGACTGCCAAGCAATCAGCAGTCAAACCTAAACCGGTACCTAAAAAGCCAAAAGCACCTAAAATTAATAATGACATTAAGATTTATTCATTAGGTGGATTAGGTGTAGTTGGGATGAATATGTATGTTGTTGAACAAAATGATGAGATTTTAATTATGGATGCAGGAATCTTATTTGCTGATGATGCGGTTCATGGTGTTAACTATATTATTCCTGATTTTACTTATCTTGCGTTAAATGAACAAAAGATAATCGGTTTATTTATTACGCATGGTCATGAAGATCATATTGGGGCGATTCCCTTTTTACTACAAAAAGTTAAGATTCCAACAATTTATGCCTCTGGTCTTGCTGTTGGATTAATTAACAATAAGATGGCTGAATTTCCTAATGTTAGTTATCATATTACGGAATTTAAAGATGATGATCTTTTTAAATTTAAGAACTTTGAGGTATCTTTCTTTAGAACTAATCATAGTATCCCTGACTCGTTTGGGATTGCTATTAAAACATATTTGGGTTATGTTGTTAACACTGGTGACTTTAAATTTGATTTTAGTCCAATCGGTAAAATATCAGATTATTATAAGATGACAAAACTGGGTGAATTAGGTGTATGTTGTTTACTATCTGAAAGTACGAATGCTGATATTTCCGTATTTTCTGCTAGTGAACGAAAAATAGGTGAAACATTATCGAATTTATTTAATCAAATAGAGGGAAGACTGATTGTTGCAACTTTTGCATCTAATGTATATCGGGTTGAACAAATTATTAAGGCGAGCATTGCGACTGGAAGAAAAGTTATTGTTTTTGGTCATAGTATGGAAAAAACAATTGAAGTAGCGATGAAGTTAAAATATATTGAAGTTCCCAAAGGTTGGGTTTTTAAAGCTCGTGAATTAAAGAAAATTGAAACTGAACATGTGACAATTCTTTGTACTGGTTCCCAAGGTGAACCACTCGCAGCACTTTCACGGATTGCTTCAGGAACTCACAAACAAATTAAGTTACAAAAGAATGATACTATAATTTATTCATCAAAACCAATTCCAGGTAATGAACAATTTATTAATCGTAATATCAATAAATTAGTTCATGCAGGTGCCCATGTAATTAAAAATAGCCCACTTACGGATACTCATACAACTGGTCATGCATCACAAAATGAATTACGAATGATGCTGTCATTTATGCGCCCTAAGTATTTTGTTCCAGTTCATGGTGAATATGCAATGCTTAAGCAGCATGTTGAAATTGCTGAAAATTTAGGAATTCCTAAACAAAATTGTTTTGTATTAGGACCTGGTGATGTATTAAGTATTAATCAAAAAAGTGCTAAAGTAATGAAAAAAGCGGTTCCTGCATCAGATGTTTATTTAGATGCAGCCTTATCGGATGTTGATAGTAATGTCTTAAAAGAACGGAAGAAAATGGCTGATGGGGGAATGGTCAGTGTAACTTATTTTATTAATAAGAAAAAACAATTAATAAATGAACCAAAAGTTATAATGAAAGGTTTTGCAACAAGTGAAACAGCACAACCATTGATTGATAAAATCAAAGCAAGAAGTTTAGAAATCTTTAATCAAATTACTAAAGGTAAAGAACACTTTGTGCTTTCAACAGTTGAAAAACAAATTACCAATACAATTAATCAATATATATATCAATTAATGGATAGAAAGCCATTACTAGTTATTGCAATAAAACAGGTGAATAAATCATGATTAATAAAAAAGTGATTTTTTTCGATATTGATGGTACATTGTTAACCCCAGGAAAAAGAATCGTCGAGCCATCAACCATTCAAATTTTACAAGAGTTATCAATTCGTGATGATGTCGATTTATATGTATCTAGTGGTAGAGCTAAAGAAACTTTAGGGGAAATTACACATATCCTACCATATTTTAGAGGACTAAATCTTGCCAATGGTGTCAGGTAATTATTGATGGTAAAGAATATCTATATCCTTTTATGCGAAAGGATGTTGAACCATTTATTACTTATTTAAATGCCAATCAAATATCATATGCTGTTATGACAAGCAAGTCTAATTTAAGAATGTATTTTAGAGACGATATTAAAAAAGGAATCGATGCTGAAGTAAAATGTGAATATCAGTTATTAACAGTTGATGATGATTTCTACTTTGATGATATTATTGAATTGTGGATATTAGATATGAATGACAAAATTGAAGTTCTAAAAACACTATTTCCCAATTTAACTTTCTTTAATTGGGGTAACTTTGGTTGTGATGTTGTTCCTAATGGTAGAAGTAAAGCGAGTGGAATTAAAACGATTATTGAATTAATGAATTATAATTATGATTTAACTTATGCCATTGGGGATTCAGATAATGATGTTCCAATGTTTAAAGCAGTTAAAACTAGTATTGCAATGAATAATGGTTCGATTAATGCAAAAAATGCAGCAACTTTCATTACTGATGATGTTCAAAATGATGGTGTTAAAAAAGCAATTGATAATTATATTATCAAAAAATAAAACAAAAGCCTGTCTAAACAGGCTTTTTATTCTTCTTCAAAATTAAATTTAATTGGTGTTGAGTTTTTAGGTATAAAATAAGGATTTTCTTGGTTAGCACGATCAACAAATAAAATTCCATTTAAATGATCATATTCATGTTGAAATACGACTGCTAAATATCCAGACAAGCGAATTTTTTGTTTATTAATAGTGCCACTTTTAAAATTATAGATATATG
The DNA here is from genome assembly GCA_964541525.1 of uncultured Staphylococcaceae bacterium. Lineage (GTDB taxonomy): Bacteria > Bacillota_I > Bacilli_A > ML615J-28 > CAG-313 > UBA1737. The sequence continues at coordinate 67,015 of CAZIQF010000006.1, forward strand.
CTTCAAAAGTAACTCGTTTTGGGCGGTGAATTAATGCATCACATTTTCGATCTACGGATAAGCATCCCTCTCCACCTTCAAGATATGTAAGTTCATCCGAATAACTGATCAGTTTCGGATTGATTAATGCAAATTCATGTTCAATACCTGATTCATCTGGAGCAACAATTGCAATCATTTTTTTTAAAATTCCAAGTTGTGGTGCTGCTATTCCTACGGCAGGGCGTAAATCATATTTAGCACACATTTCATCATCAATTGAATTGTGAACATATTCCATCATATCGATAATTAATTGTTCATCTTCTTTAGATAATGGCAGTTGTACATCGCTAGATTTTGCTTTTAATAAAGGATTACCTTCTTTTATAACATCTTTCATTGTTAACATATTTGATACCTCCTTAAATTATATTCATTATACTATATTTTTTATGATTTAACAAGAAAAAAACTACGAAAGTTACCTTTCGTAATTATTTCTTTAATAGGTTAATAATTTCTACTAGTAAAGCATTAGTAGAAGTATTTTGGGCTTTTTCTTGATCAGCAATGGCTTGTTCAGCAAGTTTTTTTGCAAGTTCTTCATTTGCAAGACGTTCTGCTTCTTTAGCTTTTTCTTCTTCTAATCTAATTTCATCTTCTCGAAGTTTAGCTTTCATTGCTTCAATTTTTGCGTTAATACTATTTAGAATTTTGACTAAAGCGAAAATAATTATTGCAATTAATAAGAAGTTAATTACTGCTTCAATTACAATGCCCCAATTAATGTAGATACAAGCACTATTAACAACTTGGGTTACAGCTCCTGCAGCATCAGTACTATCAACAAAATATGGTTCTTTATTTAAAATTGTAATTAAAAGTACTTGTTTACCACCTGTAATGGAAAAGACAATCCAGTTGACAAATGGCATAAACACATTGTTAGTAAGTGAAGTAATGATTTTGGTAAATGCACTAGCAACAATAACCCCAGTGGCCATATCAACAACATTACCTCTAGAAATAAATTTTTTGAATTCTGCAATAATTCCTGGTTTTTTACTTTTTCTCATTTTTTTCATTTCAGTACCTCTTTGTTAAATTATATTATTTTAATAATAAATAATATAGGATTATTATATCACCTTTTTTTTATTTGTCGACAGATTAAGTAATAAATCAAAAAAGGGACTTAATTGTCCCCTTTTAAAAGTAGTATAAACTACCATCTAGCAGTACCAATGATTACTAACAAGATAAATAATACTAAAATTAAAGCGTAACCATAACCACCAAAGCTACCATTTCCACATCCACAAGATGTTGTAGGTTGACTGCAGCAACCATATCCATAATTAGGTTGATACATAGTTTGCACCTCCTTTACTTTAATGTATTCTAACATATATAAGAAGTTGTATATATTAGCCCATTGCTTGATAAAAATTTTTAAATTTGATATAATATAATTGGTGATATAATGAAAGCAAAAACTGTCGAACAAATAGCAATTGATATTGATTACGAAACTTTTACAACTGAAGAAATTATTAAGATTTTTGATTTTTTTAATTTAATTTCCTATTATGTAAAAGGTGGTAAGGTGAAGAAAAGTGATTTAATTAATGCTTACCATACTTATCGTAGTGTGTTAAATAGTATTGCTTTTGAAAAGAGATATAATAAAATGTTTGAAGATAAAACAGGAATAAAGATATATCAAACAATGAGAGAATTAGAAAATCAGTAGTTTTCTAATTTTTTTATTGATAATTGCTTGCATCACTTTCAGAACGTATTCCTAAATAATTTTCTAGTCTGGTGATTCTCCTAGTTAAATCGGTGTTAACTCGTCTTAATTCATTTATTTGCTCATCGATTCTTGATAAATCATATTGATTATATGGAGATTGTTCCATCATCATATTGTATGGTTGTTGGAAATTAGCATCACCCATTCCTTGCATCCGATTTCTAAATTTATTAAACATGTTAGTTACCTCCTTTTTCTACTTTAAGATATGATAAAGTTTTGAATTATGTGACAAAAATAGTCACGTTTAAATTGTCATTTTCATATTTTATTAATGAGGTGAAAAGATGGCAAGTAGAATGGATGAATTTAGAACATTTATCAATAAGTATCCAAAAATTAGAACTGCTGTAACATCTAATAAAATGAGTTGGCAACAAGTATATGAGAATTGGGTAATTTTAGGTGAAAATGATTCAATATGGGATGAATATCGAGAACAAAAAGCAAGTACTAATCCAACAGGAAAACTTGATGATTTATTATCCTCGACTAATATTAAGAGTATTATAGAATATGTAAAGAAAATCAATCCTGATACAATTAGTAAGACCCTAAATACAGTTCAAAAGGTGTTACAAATTACGCAAAGTTTTGGTTCTAAACCAACGCCAGGATTATATAATGCAAATTATAATAGTTGGTGGGATTAATGCGTAATGATATTTTACAAAAAATCTATGCTAATGATCTATATTTAACTTATTTGCGATACCATCCTAATTGGTATATTATTTTAAATCAACAACCTACTGCATATCCAGCCTTTGAAAAAGAAGTAAAAACGACTTTAAAGATAACTGCAGCGGATAAGATTGATAATTTACGTAAACAAGTTGATTTTATTAATGGTATAATTAAATATTTAAGTAATTAATATAAAGTGTAAAGGTATTTTACTTGACAGATATTAAAGATTATGGTAAAATATTTACGGATTAATTATGGAGGTATTAAAAATGGTTAAATTAAGATTACAAAGATTTGGATCAAAGAAAAATCCAGTGTATCGTATCGTGGCAACAGATTCTCACAACCCTCGTGATGGTCGCTATATCGAAGTTATTGGCACTTATAATCCTTTAACTGAACCGGTTAAAGTAACTATTGTTGAAGAAAAAGCTTTAAAATGGTTAGAAAATGGTGCTAAACCAACTGATACTGTAAAATCTTTATTAAAAGAACAAGGAATTCTTGCAAAATTCGCATCTAACCAAGCTTCAAAATAGGTGATGCTTATGGGCGAAGTTAATTATGCAAATTTGATTGTGGAATTGATTAAGCCACTTGTTACACATCCTTTAGAAGTGGAAGCACAAGTAGAACAAGAAAACGATGAATTAATCAAAGTTACAGCTTATGTACATCCAGATGATTTAGGTCGTGTTATTGGTAAAAAAGGACGTGTTGCAGGAGCGATTAGAACAATTGCACATGCTGCTGCTATTCGTTACCAACAATCAATTGAGATTGAATTTACGAGTAAAGAAGACTAATTAAGAAGGCTATTTGGTAAAACTAAATAGCTTTTTTATTTTGGAAAAAAAATAGCTATTCTATTTTAATGCAATTCATAATAAAATATAGTATAATATAATATAAACATATATAGATATTTAGATATGAGGTAGAAACATGCAAATTATAAATTATGATCATATGACTGATTTATCACAAATTTTTTCAGCATTAGGTGAAGAAACAAGGCTTATGATTTCGATTTATTTATTAAAAAATCCTTCTAATGTGAGTGATATTAGTATATCTTTGAACATATCTCAGCCGAAAGTTTCCCATCATTTAAGAATTTTAAAGGATAGCAAAGTTGTTAAGTGTGATAAAGTTGGTAAAAATGCTATCTATAAAATTAATGATGAGCATATTGAAAAGATTATAGAATTAGGTATGATTCATACGGGGTGCTAAGATGGAAGTTAAAAAATATCAAATTCTCAAAATGAATTCCGTGAAGGGAATTAATAAAATAATTAAAGAAATTAAAAAAATTGATAGTATTTTTAACGTAACAATTGATAAAACAACAAAAATTATGATTTTGGAATGCATGCCACCAGAAAAACAAATTAAGGTAGAAAATTACTATCATAAATTAGAAGAAAGAATTTTGAAAATTATAAGAGTCTTTGAAAAACATGCAAAACTCCAAAGTATTGATAATGTAGAAGTCTTTAGAAAAGTCCTTTATTTGAATGGATTAGATTGTGCATATTGTGGAACAAAAATTGAAAATCTTGCGAAAAAAGAATTAAACCATCAGCGAATTGTTGTTGATTATCCGACGTATCGTTTTATTATTGAAACTACTGATAAAGCTTTAGTTGACAATCTTGAGGCAAGGGTTAGTGAAATCGCCCATAAGGTCGATGAAAGAATTGTTGTTCAAACAGCAGAAAAGGGTAAACCAAGATATAATGAAATTGAAAAAACATTTAAGAAGCCATCGGTAATTGTAATTTGGGCAGGTGTATTGGTTTTCTTAATCGGTTGTTTAATTGCTTATACTTTTGAGGATATTATTCATAATACCGGTGAAACTAATTCTATTTTTGGTGTTGCCTTAGTTATTATTGGTTATTTAATGATCGGACATAAAATTATTTTTCGTTTTATTAAGAATCTTTTTAAAGGTAGAGTCTTTGATGAAAACTTTTTGATGACCGTTGCATCGATAGGTGCTCTTATTACCCAACACTTTGTTGAAGCTGCTGTGGTTATGGTGCTTTATCAATTTGGTGAATTTTTACAAAATGTTGCAGTAAATCGTTCAAGAAAGTCAATTGCGGATTTGCTTAGTTATGAAGTTCAAAATGTTAAATTAAAGATTGGTGAAGAAATAACTGAAGTCGGAGTCGAAGGGATTTTAGTTGATGATTTAATTGTTATTGCGAAAGGCGAAATGATTCCAGTTGATGGTAAGGTATGTAAAGGTAAAACTTATTTAGATACGAAAAATATTACTGGTGAATCAACTGCACGTAGTGTTAATATCGGTGATGAGGTTTTATCTGGTAGTCTTAATATTGGTAGTGTAATTGAAATTAGGGTTACTAGAACATATAATAACTCAATGATGACAAGAATCTTAGATATGGTTGAAAATGCAACAATTAATAAAGCTAAAGCCGAAAATTTTATTTCAAAATTTTGTAAGTATTATACGCCAATTGTGGTATTAGTAGCAGCAATGATTTTAGCGATAGGCGTGATATCATCATTCTTTGTTGAAGAGGTTGAGTGGACACACTGGGTTTATGTTGCTATGGAATTTTTAGTTATCTCATGTCCTTGCGCATTGGTTATTTCCGTGCCACTTTCATTTTTCTGTGCGATTGGTGTTGCAAGTAAAAGAGGAATTTTGATTAGGGGTAGTAATTATCTAGAATCAATGTATCATGTTGAAAACATGGTATTTGATAAAACAGGAACGCTAACTAAAGGGGAATTTAATATTACGAAGATTGTTCCCGCTGAAGGAATTAAAGAAGAGACTGTAAAACGATTATTAATTTATGCTGAATACTATTCGGAGCATCCGATTGGCAAATCACTAGTTGAAACGTATGGAAGAAACAATGTTTTAACTGAAATTATTAGTGAATATCAATCTTTACGTGGTGGTGCTAGAGCTTTAATTAATGGTAATCATGTTTTAATTGCCAGTAAAAATTTAGCAATCAAAGAAAAGATGGTTTTTCCAGAAGTAGATAGTCCTAACTTAGTTCTATATGTATTTAAAAATAAAACTTATATTGGACATGTATTAATTGGTGATACAGTTAGAGAAGAAGCTTATCAAACCCTTGCAAATCTACGTAAAGAAGGGGTTAGAAAGATTATTATGCTATCTGGTGATGCCAAACAAATCGCTTTAAATGTTGGTAATATGTTAAATATTGATGAAGTATATTATGAATTATTACCAGATCAAAAAGTAGAATATATGGATAAGATTAAAGAAAACCGTAAAAGTAGGTATGGTACAACGGCTTATGTTGGGGATGGAATTAATGATGCTCCGGTAATTGCTTCAAGTGATGTTGGAATTGCAATGGGTGATACCGCCAGTGATGCTACAATATCAATTGCTGATATTGTAATTATGACCAATGATTTAAACAAATTAACGGAATTACAATATCTTGCAAGGCGCACAAGACATAAAGTAGTTCAAAATATTGTTTTTGCTTTAACTGTAAAAGTTATTGTAATGGTAATCGCGTTAGTAGGAAGAGGAAATGCTGTAACAATGTCATTATGGCTTGCAATCTTCTCTGATGTTGGCGTATCCCTTCTTGCAATTTTAAATTCATTAAGAATTATGCGTATATTTGGAAAACAACATAAAATTGATCAAGGAGAAGTGGAAAGTAATGAACAATAAATATATTGAAATTGGAAAAGTAGTTAATACTTTTGGCTTAAAAGGTGAATTAAAAATTCAAAGTGAAAGTGATTTTATTGATTATCGCTTTGGTGTTGGTCATAAAATTTATTTAAAAAGAGGTAGAATCATTGAAGAATATCAAGTCTCTTCAATGCGGATGCTAAAAGGTAATGTTATTATTTGTGTTAATGAATTAGATGATATCAATCTTGTCGAGCATTTGGTTGGATCAATTGTTCTTGCATTAAAAGATGATCTTCCACCACTTAATGAAGATGAATATTTAATTGATGATTTAGTTGGTTTAGAAGTCGTTGATGAAAATCAAGCAGTAGTTGGGATAGTTAATGATGTAATTATTATTCCTTCAAATGATATTTTAGAAATCAAAATGATGAATGGTACATTAAAATTAATTCCTTTTGTTGATGAATTTGTTTTAGAAGTAACTGATACAAAACTTATTGTTAAAATGCCTGAGGAAGATTTATGATTAAATTTGATATCTTAACTCTTTTTCCCGAAATGATTGAAGGAATGGTTTCATCTTCAATTTTAAAACGGGCTATTGATCAAAAATTAATTGAAATTAATATTATTAATTTCCGTGATTATGCAGGAAATAAACATTCAACCGTTGATGATTACGCTTATGGTGGTGGTGCGGGAATGTTAATTCGAGTTGAACCAATATATCAAGCAATGCAAAAGATTGAGGGGATTGATCAAGCTTATAAAATCTTAACTAGCCCCAGTGGTAATGTTTGGAATCAAGCTAAAGCTGAAACATTGTCAAAACTAGATCATATTGTTATTGTTTGTGGACATTATGAAGGGATAGATGCCAGAATCCTTAACTATGTTGATGAAGAAATTTCTGTTGGTGATTATGTCTTAACTGGTGGTGAAATTCCTGCTTGTGCAATCGTTGATTCAATTTCACGATTAGTTGAAGGTGTAATAGCAAATGATTCCATTGAATCAGAATCCTTCACGATGGGACTTTTAGAATATCCTCAATATACTAGACCACAGAATTTTAATGGACAAGCAGTTCCGGATGTCTTATTATCAGGTCACCATGCGAATATTAAAAAATGGCAAAAATATCAAGCAATCAAAAAGACCTATCTTGTTCGTCCCGAATTATTACAGAAAATTAATTTATCTAGTGAGGAACAAGAAATATTAAATCAAATTAAAGAAGAATTAGCTTATGAAAAGAATTAAATTATTAATAATGATATTAATCTTATCGATTGGTCTAATTGGATGTACAAAAAAACAAATCCATAGTTATCAAGAAGCCAATATCAATGAATATTTAGATGAGTTGTATGATACAATCAATGATGAAAAACTAAAATATGTTGCAGTTGATTTAAGAACAAAAGATTATTATGAAGAAGAACATATTAGACAATTTCAAAACTATGATTTAGATAGTGGAAGTTTGGAAGAACTTACCACTTGGCTTAAAGGTAATTATTCTAAAAAGTATTATGTCTTTATCTTTAGTGAAAATCCAATCGATCAAAACTTTTTAAACTTCTTAGAAGATCATTATCAATGGGTATATATATATACGGGGTTATATGAATTATTAAAAGCACAAGCCAGTACTTCCTTTATCCTAGAAAGTGGACCTTATAATTGTGCTTGCTAAAGGAGATGAATTAAAATGAAAAAAATGTTTTTAGGATTAACCGTATTACTTTTATTAGTTAGTTGTACTATTACAGGAAATCCTCATAGTGGAACAGCTTATAATGTAACATTCATTTCACACAATGAAGTATTAGAATTAGATTTAAGTAGATATCTAGCAGGATCAACTACAGTGTTACCAGTTTTGGAGGATACTCAAGATGAAACATTTATTGGTTGGTATAAGACTCCTACTTATATCGGTGATAAGGTGGAATTCATTTCAACTGAAATGTATGGCGATTTAACTTTTTATGCAAAATGGGAAAAAATTAATAATAATGATCCAATTATCACTCCAAGTGAAGATGGCTTAAAAAAGGCCTTAGAGAATATTAATAGTTTTAAATATACATTTAAATATAGTGATAATGATCCAGCGGAGGATTATTCATATGAAAGTAATTATGAATATTTAAATGGTAGTATCAAATCTAGTTATGTATATGATGATATCAACTATACTGATTACTTGATGTATGATGAACAAACTGAAAGTTATACTTTCTATGGGCAAGAAGAAGATGGAAGTTATTATATGATTCCTGACACTGATGAATCGTTTGCATATTATGTAATGTACTTTGATTTTGTTGATTTAACTGCTATTAATCCAGAATATTACAGTGAAGTAAATGGAACTTATCAAGTTAAAAAAGAATATTTATTTGCACAAGCTGATGGAATTTTAAGTGGAACAATTGATGGTGAAACATATAACAGTCTAGAAATTACGCTAAAAAATAATACATTAAGTACCATCGTGATTACATCAACTGTTAATAGCACTGAATATGGTAATTATGATGCAAAATATGAAATCATTTTAAGTGAATTTGGTCAAGTCGATTTTAAGGCACCAAACATTGAATCTGATTCAGAGGTTACCCTTATTTCCATTAGCACAAACAGAACAACAGTAAGTGTACTAAACGGAACATCATTAGAAGCTGTAATGGAAGATATTATTGTTTATAAAAACTATAGTAATGGTTCAAGTGAACAAGCATTAAGCACTGAATACACATATCAATGTGATAATTATGATTCATATACTGATGGTAACTATCAAGTTGTAATTAACTTAGGTAATCTAGAAACAGTAATTACGGTTATGATTACAAGTAACGTTACACCACCAAGTACAGATATTACTAAACCAACTGGAGATATTACCACATTACAAGATGTAAGTAAAAATTTAGGTATAACTCGTGGAATGCCATCAACTGGCAATTCTAAAGCGTTAATTATCCCAGTTGCGTTTACTGATTATCTTGCTGAACCAACGATTAAAAAAGATTTAGAAACAACATTCTTTGGTACTAGTGAAGAAACTGGTTGGGAAAGTTTAAGTAGTTACTATGCGAAAGCATCATATGGCAAATTACAAATCACTGGTGAAGTATTAGATGTTTTCAATACTGGTAAAAGTAGCACATATTATGAAAACCTATATAAAAAAGGTCAAGATGCAGACTATGAAATTATTAAAGCCGCTTTAGATCATTATGATTCGCAAATTAACTATGCTGATTACGATTCTGATCAAGATGGATATATTGATGCATTATATATTATTTATACATGCCCTGTTAATTATTCATCGGATGATTCGTTATGGTGGGCATATACTTATGAATATATGACTGAAGACCCTGAATACTACGATGGTGTTGAAGCTGATTATTATTTCTTTGCAGGATATGATTTCATGTTTGAAACACCAGCATGTGGAAAAGAATTAAAATATAATGCTGAAACATTTATTCATGAAACAGGTCACATCTTAGGATTAGATGATTATTATGATTATGATGATACAGTTGGTCCAAATGGTGGTCTTGGTGGTGGCGATATGATGGATTATAATGTTGGTGACCATAATCCATTTAGTAAAATGATTTTAGGTTGGGTTACACCATATGTAGTTACCAATGAAACAGGCACTGTTAATCTATCTTCATTTGGTTCAAGTGGTGATTGTATTTTAATTTGTAAGAATTGGAATGGTACTTATTTTGATGAATACTATGTAATTGATTATTATACTCCTGATGGTCTAAATGACTTTGAAGCTGGTTTTAGTGGTTTATTCTCAACATCAGGAATTAGAATCTATCATGTTGATGCAACCTTAACTTCAAAAGAAGTTTATAGTATTTGGGAAATCTATCAAAGTAACAATTCTGATACAAGTCATAAACTAATATCTTTAGTCCAAGCTAGTGGTTCTAATTCAATTGAAGAAAATAATGACTACAGTTCTAATAGCGATTTATTTAAAGAAGGCACATCATTTACTAATGCAAAATGGTATAACAATACTGCATGTAATTTTACATTAACTTTTAATAAAGTAGAAAACAATCAGGCAGTAGTTACAATTACATTTTAAAAAAATTGCGGTTCAAGAAAAAATTGTAATTAAATAGTAAAATAAAAATCATTTAATACAGATTTTGTATTAAGTGATTTTTTTATGAAATATTATTTGGTTGGTATTAAGGGTTCTGGCATTGTATTTTGTCTGGCAAAAAAGTTTAAAAAAATTAATGCAACATATAAATAAAACTAAATAATAAGCAAAAAAATTAAACAATTTAGTTGATAAATTTTTCAAAAAGAAGTATAATAATATTGAGGTTATACTTATGAAATATTTAAAAGAATTATCAAGTTTGAAAATGTTTAATAAAAAAGATGTAATAAGTGTATGTGGAAACATTCATAATGCTAATTATGTTTTAAAATCATATATAGATAAAGGGTATATAACAAAAATAAAAAAAGATTATTTTGTTATTAATGATCTAGTTAATGATACGCCTGCTGCAAATAAATACGAAATCGCATGTGGTAATGGAGATAATGATTTTATTTCACATCATAGTGTTTTCGAATTTTATGGATTAAATAATCAAGTTTATAATATTGTAGATGTCACAACAAATACATTTAAACGTGATTTTGTTTTTGATAATGTTTTATATAAATATCACAAAAGTGATAATTTAATTCAAGTGAATAAATTAACTGGCATAATGATTAGTAGCATTGAAAGAGCTATTGTGGATTGTATTAAAGATAGTGCTAATTTTGAATATTATGAACTATTGGAGTGCATAAATAATATTAATATAATTGATGAAATCAAAATAATGAAATACTTAGAAAGTTTAAATAACAAATTGTTATATAAAAAAGTAGGTTATGTTCTAGAAAAATTTAAAGAAACACTTAATATACAAGATGAATTTTTTAGTGAATGCAATAAAAGAGGTGGAAATACAGTTGGATATTATAATTTAAAAGCGAAAGATGTATTAATATTTAATGCAAAATGGCGTTTGTATGTTTATAAGGATATGGAGGTATTTTAATGTTTTCATATACAAAAAAA